>CAJJXG010000035.1 GCA_905197045.1 uncultured Caryophanales bacterium | reverse complement strand
TTTCATAAAAAAGTACCCCTTTCCTAATGTCTAGGATTTGGGGTACCTCTCAAAGCAGATATTTTTTAGTTCCTTTATTTTCTATCTTTTAAATCCAGTTATATTAATTCCTATAAAACCAAAAACCTCGCAAATTTTTGATGAATTAAATTATAATCTATTAACTTTTAATTGAGATTTGCGAGGTTTTTGAATTTTTAAAGAACTTAATATTAAAATAAGGAAGATTTATTTCTCTAAATAGTCAATAACTATATCAGCTCCATCTTCACTGACATTTAAAAAACTGATTTTAATATTTAAGTTATCACAATTATTAAATAAACCACTTCTACGATAAGTAAAATATCGATAAGATTCCATATCAAAACTATCACCTGTTTGGAAAAAATCTTCGCTTGTATATGGGGCAACCGTGCTTTGATATCTTTGTCCGCTTTTATTTGCAGAGATTAATTCTATTTGATTAAATAGTTCAACAGTATAATTTCGATCGCTAGAAGAGGTATTTGATGCTCCAATTAATAATGTCGTATCCTCACTTACACCTTCAGAAAGAGAATCTAAATCATAATAATATTGCCGACCTGCTTGATAGCCTGAAATTAATCGGGCGTCAACGTGATACATTTTAACTCCGCTTTCTTTAGGCATTAAACCATAACCATCACTATATTCATAAGTTGAATCAAGTTCATTTAAACCATTTGGTGTGTAGAGTTCAAGAACTAAAAATTCATCAAAAGCCGTCTTGGAATAACCATTTGTTATAAAGATTGCTCCACCATCTTCACGTGGATTTAAGTGGACTTTTGCAGGGATATTTTTTGAAGTATCGATAATTATAGGGTTAATCCACCCTAAAGCAGCCTTAGTCCAGACGTTATGATCTCCTACATTACAATCTTGCATATCATACATTCCTAAAGGCTCACTCATATAGGTGTAATCATAATAATCGTTTAAACCCATTAAATGGCCTGTTTCGTGAATGTAAGTATGGGCATCAATTTGACCATCTTCTTTTTGATACATAAAATCATAACTTGCCCAGCCAAAAGTTCCAATTCCAGGTGAAGAAAGGTTACTAACAGGATTTGTAAAGCTAGTAACAAAAGCCCAAAAATCTCCATCCTGGTCTTCATAAGATGGGTCTGTGATATAATCAGGAGCGCTATAAATTAACCAAACAGAATCAATGATTCCATCTTTATCATAATCATATCTAGTATAATCAATATCTTCATTTTCTCTTTTGTATGTATTAAAAGCACTATTAATAACGCTTGCTATACCAACATTATCCTCTAATAAATCACTAGTAGCGTAAGAAAGAGTGACAACTTCTCCAATATCAAAGTTTAAATATAAATTTCCAAAACTAGATTTTTCAAAATAACTAGCAACGCTTTCCCAATAATTTGTTTCTTCACTAGTCCCATTAAAAGCAATTTCAAGTTCATCCTTTATTTTTGTTTCACCATCACTACTATTATAAGCATCATCAAATGTTACATCAGAAAACTCAACAGGAATAACTAAAACATTTGCAGGATCTTCTCTTGTTGCAGTTGAAGTTAACATGTCTTGCCCATCGGTTGACATTAATTCTTTATATGTTAAATATTGAGTTGGATTTAAACTTGGATCAGCACTAACTTCTTCCCCATAATCATCATTAACTATAATTGGGACTTTCGTTTCAACGCTTGAACCGCTTTCTAGCGCTTTAATAACAAGATTAGTTTCTCCATTTTTTAAGGAAGTAACATTTGTTTTATCTTCGCTTAAAGAAGCAATGCTAGGATCTTCAACATAAATTTCGACATCCTTATCTTTAGCATTTAATGGGAAAACAGAATAAGTAAAATCTATTGTTTGATTAAGAGCATAAAAATCAAAGCTTGAAACAGAACAAGTAATTTCATTAACAAGTACTCTTCTTTTTGTTGTAACTTTTATTTCATCATAAACTCCTGGACGATCTTTTATAGCTACACGAACAGTTGTCGAACCACTATATTGATTAGCTTTAATTAATCCAGTCTCACTTACACTACATACATCAGCTAAACTTACTGAATAAACTACTTCATCTTCGATTGCATCAGTAGGAGTAATTTCATATTCTATTTGATAAGTTTCTCCAGCATATAAAGTGATACTATCTTCTTTAACTTTAAGACTTTCAGCATGTACTTCTGTTTGACCTATTGACTCATCTTCAATATCGTCAATACTAGCTCCACATCCAGTAAGCGTTAACGATAAAAGTGAAAATACCAAAAGTTTAGTTTTATTTTTCCTCATTATTTTGCCCTCAAAAACGATTTTATTATAAAACAATTTTAATAAATAAAAAGTCTTCAACAAAGTTAATATTTTTTGCCGAAGACTCTCTTTTTATGAGTCGTTATTTAGCCTAGTTTGCTAGCATTTAAGATTAAATTCTTAAACTCACACAAAGAAGGCTACGACTATGTCCTAAATATTCACTAGTATCTATAGCACCACCTCCTTTTTTGTTGATCAACTTTATTGCTAGCTAGTCAATTAGATTAATCTAAAACTAGCTGACGAGTTTTTAAAAGTAGTTCTTTAAATTCTTTTTTAATTAAGCTAACTCTCTAACTAGCAATTCAGTTTACATCAAATTTCTTGATGTCCCCCTTAAATATATTTCTCCCCTTAAGTGATTATAAGTTTAATATTTTTTCTAATTTTATAGAGAGATTTAAACTTATAATCTTAATATTTTCTTAATACATCATTCTGCATTTCTTTCTTATTATTTTCAAAAAGAAATATTCATTAAAAATAATAAATATATTAA
>CAJJXG010000034.1 GCA_905197045.1 uncultured Caryophanales bacterium | reverse complement strand
TTCATAAAAAAGTACCCCTTTCCTAATGTCTAGGATTTGGGGTACCTCTCAAAGTGGCTATATCTTATTTTTATTCCTGCTTTTGTTTTTACTAGTTTAATCTTAACTAACGATTTACATCAATTAGCTTTTTCATTTAGGAATAATTTTGAAAATTTTGCATCTGATTATCGTCATGGAATAATTTATTATATGACGATGGGATGGATTATTTTATCGATTATATCATTTATAGCAGTTTTATTTTTTAAATGTAGTATATCAGCATGCAAAAAAAGAATATGGATACCTATTTGTGTATTTCTTATATGTGGTCTTACATCGTTTTTATGTTTTTTATTTGCAACAAGATCTTATAAAATACCAGAATTAATTTCTTTTTCATTCATACTTATTTTAGAAAGCTGTATATTTATCGGCCTAATACCTTCTAATGAAAACTATGAAAAATACTTTGCAATATCGGATGTATCTTCCATAATTACAAACGAGAATATTAAGCCTATTTATCATTCTGCTAATTTTTTATTGGCCACAAAAAAACAATGTGAAGAAGCTAAAATAAATGGCAGTGTATTTTTAAATGAAAATTTTAGACTTTCTTGTAAAACAATATCAGGAGGATATGTATTTTATCTTGAAGATTTATCGCAAATTAATAAGCTCCTAAATAAATTATCTTCTATTAATGAAGAATTATTAGAAGAAAGTGAAATGATCATTTATGAAAATGAACTAAAAGAAAAGACTGCTTCTCTTGAACAAAAAAATCAACTTTATTCAAAGATGTTTTGTGTTATATCTGATAGCATTGATTCAATAAATAATCTTTTAGATGAGATAGATAAAAATTCAAAAAAGTATAAGCAAAATTTAAAGATTGCTTGCGTTTATTTAGCTTATATTAAAAGAAGAAGCAATCTTGAAGTTATATCAAATGGAAATAAAACTATCGATATTAATGAAATTATTTTATCAATAAATGAATCTTTAATTTATGTATCTGATTTAGGGATTAAAACTTCTTTAACAAATAAGACAATGGGTAAATTTGATTCGAATATATGTATATTGCTATATGAATTTTTCCAAATGTGCGTCAAATTTAACTTATCTAACATGAGCAATATTCATGTTCAATTAATATCACTGGATGATTATATTAGTATATCTATTTTAATGAATAAGGCTACACATTCATTCATCGACTTTAAAAATGATGACATAAAAAAATTTAATGGGAAAATTAATATATTAAAAGATGCAGAGGGTCTATATGAAACTCTAACTTTAAAATATGGGGGTGAAGATAAATGAGTTTTCTAACCGCCCCATATCCATTCCAAAAAATTATTCTTATTATAAATATTTTAATAGTTATTATCACTGTTTTTGACTTACTATTATGCTTTAAAAGAAAATCTAAATTCTACGTTTGTTTGATTATTGAAGGTTTAATATTTATTGTATCAAGTTTTCTTTTAGTCGCGCTTTTAGCTTTTAATAAATCAGATAGTCTTGAAGAGACACCTGCCATATCTATTTATGTTATTAATTTACCGCTTTGGTTAATTATTATTGTTGAATTTATATGTTTTAGTTCATCTATTTCCTTATTTATATTTGGGTTAAAAATGAATAAAAAACAAATCTCAAATAATAGCATTATCGAAGGTTTTAATTATCTTCCATGTGGCATCTGTTTTTATGAAAAAAATGGTTTATTGCGCCTTGCAAATATTAAAATAAACGACCTTTGTTTTAAAATTACTAATCGATTATTATTAAATGGAGAGGATTTTTGGGAGGCTATTAGCCTTGATAAAGAAATTTCATCATGCAAAAAAATTAATATAGGTAATCAACCAGTAATACAACTTAAAGATGGAAGTGTTTATTCATTTAAACGCATTGAGCATTTAATAGATGAATCATACATCTATGAAATTATTGCCGTCGATATTACAACTAAATATAATTTATCAACTGACTTAAGCAATAAAAATCAAGAATTGGAAGTGCTTAACACTCGCATGTTAGAATATGGAGCAAATATCGATGAACTAATTGCTAAAAAAGAGATATTAAACGCAAAAATTCATATTCACGATGAATTAGGAGCTTTATTATTAACTACCAAAAAAATTTTAGATGAAACTTTAAATAATGAAAAAAAGAAAAAACTTTTAGATTTGTGGAAAAATGGTTTAATAAATCTTAATGGGGCAAAAGAAAAAAAGAATTCTGACACATATAATGGTTTATATATGGCCGCGAAGGCGATAGGCGTTAGTGTTGATATAGTAGGTGAAAAGCCTAAAGATAAAAAACTTAAAAATATTGCTATAACTGCTATAGTTGAATGTATTACTAATACTGTTAAGCACGCAAAAGGGAATGCTGTTTATGTTGAGTTTGTGAACAATGGTCCATTTTTAGAAATGACAGTTTCAAATAATGGAGAACCTCCAAAAGAAAAAATAATAGAAGGCGGAGGACTTTCTTCACTTCGTGTCCTTGTTGAAAGAGAAGGAGGAAAGATGACTATCGAAATCATTCCTACCTTCAAACTTAAAATAATTATGCCAATGGAGAAACAAAATGAAAGACGGAAAATATGGAGTATTAATTGTTGAAGATCAAATGATTCCAACTCAATTATTCGAACATTTTATAAATTTATCTGATAAATATGTTTTAGAAAAGAGCATTGAATGCGCTACGTTTGCAGAAATATATTGCATGATGGGGAGTATAGATCTTATTTTAATGGATGTGATAACTTCTGATGGCGCTAATGGCTTAATTGCAGCAGAAAAAATAAAAAAGAAATATCCTAATATAAAAATTATAATTGTGACAAGCATGCCAGAATTTTCTTATATAGAGCGCGCAAAAAAACTTGGCGCTGAAGGCTTTTGGTATAAAGAAAGTGGAAAAGAAAGTCTAATTTCTGTTATGGATAAAGTCATGGATGGAAAGATTGTATATCCTGATAGTCTACATCTAGTTAATGTTGGGATTGCAAAAAGCGATGAATTTACAAAAAAAGAATTAATTGTTCTTCGCTTGATGACAGGTGGATATAGCAATCAAGAAATTGCAGATAAATTAGGTGTTTCTTTAAATGCTATTAAAAAACATATATCAAATATGTTAGCAAAAACATGCTTACGTTCTAGAACTGAACTTGCAGTAAGAGCAAGAGAAAGTGGACTTGTAATATTAGAAAGAAGCGATGATGATATTTAGTTTACGATATTAATAGTGTCAATGATTTACTTTGCTTTTGTTTAATTGAAATTAAGTCATCAAAAGTACCTGTTTGGGTACTTAAATGACTTTTTTCATATGTTAAAATATGACCATAGAAAAATAGTCTAAATGTTAAGGTCGTTAGAAAATTAATGGTCCTTTTTGGATTTTAAAAATGTTTAGAAAGTAGGTGGTGTTGATAATTTGAAGCGTGATTTTAAGTTAATTATTGTACACAGTTCATGAATCTTTCAATAGATAATAGATGTAATGAGATTCAAAACTAATTTTATTTGGATAATGCAAATTACAAATTGAATTCCCCTTAAAATATGTTCATAACTTCGATTTGATTTGTATTATTCCAAATAAAACGTCAATCAACGAATCCGTTTCGCTCATATACAATTTATATAGATAAAAATAATTTAAGTTAGGTTACAAATAGATTTCTTAGCAAAACTTTATACTATAAAATCGAGTATTTAAGGAGGATTAATAAATGAAAAAAATTAGTAAGTTATTTGCACTTACTGCTGTTATCTTTTTTCCGTTAGTGTTAGGATCTTGTGATAATGGCAATACTACACCTACAACAACTACTGAAACAGAAACTGTGAAATTAGACTATGATATGTCTAATGTCAAATTTGAAGACAAAACATTTGTTTATGATGGTAACGAACACACGTTAGAAATTACTGGTTCATTACCAACCGGTGTCAGTGTTACTTACACTAATAACAAATTAACTGAAGTAGGAACCTTACAAGTTACCGCTTCATTTAAAGGTGATTATGTAAAATATAATAAAATCCCTGACATGAAGGCAACTTTAACAGTCGTAAAAGGTGAATACGACATGTCAGATATTAAATTCGAAAATAAAACAGTAGTTTATGATGGCACTGCACAATCTT
>CAJJXG010000033.1 GCA_905197045.1 uncultured Caryophanales bacterium | reverse complement strand
GATATAATCCAGTTAACAAACATTTAATGTCTAGGAAACTGGGTACCTCTCAAAACAAAGCTATTTAATCAAAAACCTTGCAAATCTAAGTTTATTCTTAAAATTTAGTTATGAAAATTACTTCATATAGCGATCAATAGCTTTTTTACGAGCTTCGTCATATTCTTCTTCACTCATATCGCCATTATCTCTAATTCGTTTTAATTTCTCTAATTCGTTTTCTAAATCACTAACCTTATTTTCTTCTTTTTCTTCACTTCTTTTATCGCTTTCTTTCTCTTTTTTACTTCCACCAAGAATAAGTTCATCTTCAGAAGCACAAAGCATTAAAATTCCAGGAATAACACCTCCAAGAATTAAAACAGCAATTGAGATACCAGTTAGTTCCTCTTTTGATTCAGCATTATCTAATTTTTTAAGAGCAATTGCATCAACTACTATTGGGACACAAACAAAAGGTACAGCAATTAAAGTTACTAAACTTTCTGGAATATAAACAAATGAAGAAATTAATATAGATAGTAAACCAATTCCACAACCAATGATTGGTAAATACAAAAAGACTTTAATTATAGTTCTCATACTTCTCCCTCCTCGTCTTTACGATTTATTCTTTACTACTTTTTAAAAATAGTCAATTAAAAAAGATAACTAGCCTAAAACTTATACATTAGATAAAATAATTAAGGCATTGCCCTATAGACAAATGGTAAAGTCACATGTCTCTGAAACATGGTTTTTGCTGGTTCGAGTCCAGCTAGGGCAGCCATCTTATAATTAACATTTTAATACAAAGTATGTTGTCAAAATTAACGATATTTGTCCGAGAAATCGGGCATTTTTATTATGTTGCGTTTTTCTAGTAGATATAAATTGGTTCGAACCAACGGATTTTAAGATTTTGGACCAAATTGACTTTGTTCAAAACTTTTAGCTTTCTTTCATTTAAAGCAAACAATCGCTACAAACTTTGGATGGTTTTCCATTGAAAAAGGTGCAAAACCAACAATAATTTCCCTTGAAAAAGGTGTAAAATTGATATTATTTTCCTTTGAAAAAAGTGTAAAATTTAATTTCTTTTCCTTTTGAAAAGGTGTAAAAGTCAGGGATTATAGACAAGATTAGCAGGTGAAGAAAAGTACTTTGGAAATCATCTATAAAATCGGCACTTTCTGCATCTAATTTTAACGCCGTGTAAAACTTCTAAGGCTCTGCATTGTATTAAAAGTGAAGCATATTGCCAATATTTCTTAACATATCCAATACAAACTTAGCACTTCTATAAGATTAAATTGTTACCAAAAAGCGAAACAATTACCAGAAAAAGTTTGAATAAATTTCATAAATTTCGGAGGATTTTTAAAAAGACCACTTAAACTTATAATTAATAAATTTAAGTGGTCTTTTGTTTTTCTCTTATAAAGTTTTTACTGTGCCTTTTTCTTTAATTTCTTTATCTTTTTGTCTTTTTAATTCCGCTTTTTGGAAGTTATAACCATCTCGACAAGCATCTTCAACATCAAATTCACATTTAAAGCCGAGTTCTTTTTCAGCCTTATCAGTTGCAGCAAAGTTAATTGGTACGTCTCCTTCTCTTCTAGGAGCAAATTTATAAGGAATTTTTACTCCGGTTGCTCTTTCATAAGCTGAAATAATCTCTAAAACTGAAGTCCCCTTACCAGTTCCTAAATTATATATAACAAGACCTGGATTACTTTCAAGTTTTCTTAAAGCCAAGACATGTCCTCTTGCTAAATCACAAACATGGATATAATCTCTAACTCCTGTCCCGTCAACTGTTTCATAATCATTTCCATAAACACTAAGTTCTTTTAATACACCAACTGCCACTTTATTAATGTATGGAAGTAAATTATTTGGGATACCATTTGGATCTTCTCCGAGTAATCCTGATTTATGAGCACCAATTGGATTAAAATATCTTAAAATTGCAATATTCCACTCTTTATGAACAAAAGCCATATCTTCTAAAATTCTTTCAATCATTACTTTTGTTTCTCCATAAGGAGAAGTTGCACTTTTTACTGGAGCATCTTCGGTTAGAGGTACCTTATCTGGTAAACCATAAACTGTGGCGCTAGATGAAAAAACAAAATTTCTAACATCATATTTTTCCATTGCTTTAAATAAAGCAAAACAAATATCAAGGTTATTTTGATAATACATTAAAGGCTTTTTAACGCTTTCTCCAACTGCTTTATAACCTGCAAAATTAATAATTGAGTCAAACTTTTCTTCTTTAAAAAGTTTATCCATATCGCTAACACTAGCGCAATCTAGCTTATAAAATTTTGGTCTTTTTCCGGTGATTTTTTCAATTCCATCAAGAGCCTCCATTTTTGCGTTATAAAGGTTATCAACAATTACAACATCATATCCATTTTCAATTAAAGATACGACAGTATGACTTCCAATAAACCCTAATCCACCAGTAACTAAAACTTTCATAAATTTTCTATCCCTCCATCTATCTTTTACTTAATAACTTGGCTTCATTATCAAGTATCTTTTTCTCTAATACTTTTTCTTTTTTGTCTTCTTTTAAGCTATTAGAAGGCAAAATTGAATCACTAATTAAATCCATAATTGAATCAGCAACAAGCTTTTCACTATTACTTTTAACGTATAACTTCAAAGCGGTATAAGCAAGACGCAATGAAACTTGTTTAGAATCATCCATTACTAAAGCATGACTTGAAATTTTCTTAGCTTCTTTTGAAACCTCTTTATTAGCATTTTCTTGTAAGTGACAATAAAAATTATAAAGTTCATTTTTATCTTTAATAAAATCTTTATCAAGAGCAATTAAAGAAGCAATATTTCTTAAAGAAGCACAATTTTTAACAAGACTTATAAAAAGCGTATAAGCAATTTGTTCGCGAGAATAAGTTTTATCTCTTGGTGAAGAAATGATTTTAGCTTTTACATAATTATTAATCATGTAATTAGTTACTTTACCTTCATCTTTCATACTTAAAGAAGATAAAACGGAATTTATATAATTAATGCTTTCTTCCATCTTAATGCCATCAGGTATTGATTCATAACTAGGAAGTTCATATTTACTAAGCTTATCTAGATATGTAGCTAATTCTTGAAGTTTCTCGTTCATCGCTAATATTTTACACTAGTAAATTTAAATTTTTGACTATTTTTAATGTAAAATAATCGCATTCTTTCTTATATAGAGAAAAAGTCAGATATTATAAACAATCAATCCTTCTTTTATATTTTGTATAGGTCGAATAAGAGATATATCCTTCATTTTGAAGTCGCCCAATAACAAGCGAAGCATCTACTCGCACTTTATTAGCGAAAAAATAAATAGCGTTAATTGATAAATTATTTTTGAGAATAAATTTATTAAACTCTTCATCTTTAATTAAAAGATTTTGAGCTTTATAGTCGATAAATTTTTCTTCATTAATAAATCTTTTTTTATTTGAAGTGACATTCATCTCAACTTCTCTTCCATATAAGATATGACTTAATTCATGGAAAAGAGTGAAGAAAAATTTATCGAGTGCTTTTCCACAATCATTAATCGCTACTATATAATAATTTTTCTCTTTATCGTATTTTGTAAATCCTCGAATATGAGATTTAGCAAGATAAGGTAAAACAATTAGTTTAACGCCACACTCACTTAATATCTTTTTTAAGCGATCTATGATATGAAACTCGCGACTTCTTGATTCTTCTTTTAATAAATTAAGTGAAGATTTGAGGGCTTTTTCATTAAATTCCTTACATTTTACGTTTCTTGCTAAGTTTAACGCTAAAGCAATCCAGGCGTTTTTTAAGATAAGCTCTTTACCAACTATTTCTTTTTTACCAAGTACCTTACATTTAATAAATTCATCTTCACTTATTAAATCATTTAAAGAAAGAATGTTTAATTTAGTGCATAGTTTCATTGCTGAGATAACTACTTCTTCATTTTTTAAATCAATTTCAAAAACATCTTTTAAAAACTTTTTATCAAATAATGATAATAATTTTTTAATACTTAATTTTTCCATAATAAAACTCCTTTATTAATATGAAGGAGTTTACTTAAGAAAAATTAAAAAATTTAAATATTATTTAAAGTCTTGAATATAACTAGATAGATCAATTAAAAAATTTTTATCAGCAAAATGTACACCTATTTCTTTATATAATTTATCGGTATTAAGAGCATATCTTTCATCATGTCCTTTACGGTCTTTAACAAATTTAATTAAGGAAGTGTCTTTTTTTAAGAAAAGCCAAAATAAGCGAAAACGGTCTTAAACCAAAGGGTTGCTTTTTCGCTTTTTCCTACCCCTAGAATATA
>CAJJXG010000032.1 GCA_905197045.1 uncultured Caryophanales bacterium | reverse complement strand
AAATTAAATGAATAACTTTGTGTAAAAATAGTGACAACTTAGATGAATAACCACAAAAAATCAGTTTTTAAATCTTCTTCTCTATTTTCTAAAATTAATGCTTACTAGGATATTTGTTATAAATTCGATAATAGTATTCTTCCCAAAGTTTTTTTACGTGTTCTTCAGAATAGAAATTTTTAATATCAATTGAATATTTAATTACTTCCTTTTTAAAATTAGGATCATCTTTAATCTTATTAATTAAACGCGAAAATTCTTCATTATCATGGCCAACTAAATAAGGAGACAAGAATATATCTTTATATAAATCTAAATCTCTAACTAAAAATGGTTTTTCGACATTGATACATTCAAGTAAAGTCATTGGAAATAATTCTTGATAAGAAGGTAAAAAGAGCATATCACAAACATTAAAAATCTCATTCATTCTCTTTCTAGGAATAATACCTAAAAATTTAAGATTTTCTGGAGGATTATCCATGATAGCTTTAATTTCTTCATAGCCTGAAGTGATTTTTCCAAAAGAAAATCCGCCAGCCCACACAAAATAGATGTTAGGATTATCCTTAGCAACTTTTGCAAAATCAATTACGCCTTTTCTAGTTTGTGTTTGACCTACGCCTAAAACAATAAATTTATCTTTTGGAATCTTAAATTCGTCTTTAATTTTATCGATTGTTTCTGTATCTAAAGGGTGAAATTTCTCACTACTTACATAATTTGGAATATAAGTAATTTTCTCTTTAGGGATACCTATTTTTAATAAATCTTTAATAAAATAAGGATTAACAACAATTACTTCATCAGCTTTTCGATAAAACTTCAAAACATACCATTTATACGGACCAAACATCCATCCTGGCATTTTTAAACTTCCATCGTCTTTATCAGGGATAAAATGCACATAGCAAACATTAATTTTCTTTTTTCTAAACTTAAAATAAAGATTTGGATTTACAGTATGAAAATGATTAATGTCGTATTTTTTTGGATTTCTCCCGTTAATTGATACATCTAAACTTTCAATTCTTTTAACTAAATCAGCTTGCTCAAAAAAGTTTGCACCGACTCCTTGACCCTCTATATTTAGTCCGCCGGCATACATATTTATTTTTAATTTATTCATAAATAAATTTTGGTGTCTTTTCTTTTAAAATGCAACAAAAGAGTTTATTTAACCTTTTATCATATATAGATAAACAAAGTCGATTTTTTTAAAAAACAAATCATTATTCCAACTTTGTTGCTATTTTTTATGTCTATATTAAAATAGTAAGCATTGGAGGACGAAAATATATGCTTAATAAAAGCTTAGCACGTGAAGTTATAAATCTTGCTTCATCTACCGGCGCTGACTTTGTTGAAATATTTAACGAAGACACAATTCGCAAAAGCTACATGTTAGAAGGCTTAAAAGTTGACGCCACAACCGTTACTACAACAAGCGGTATCGGATTAAGATTATTAAAAGGTACTAGAAGTGTTTATGGCTCCACTAGTGATAAATCAAAGAAAGCATTGCTTGAACTTGCTTCAACCCTTTCTAAATCATTTGACGGCGATAGAGTTTTGCCTGAACTTGTCTCTTTTAAAGAAATTAAAGTTAAGAAAATTCATAAGAAAAGTACACCTCTTTCCACTGTTAACCCTGCAGAAATCATATCTTTATTAAAAAAGGTAAGTAAAATTGTACTAGATTTTGATAAAAGAATAGTAAGAGCAATTTCCTCTTTTGGTATGACTTTCTCAAAAATTGAAATCTTTAATTCAGAAGGTAAACATTGGACAGATTATAAAGAGTATGGTCGTTTAGCTATTCAATCTATTGCTAGTGAAAACGATAAAATTGAAACTAGATTTGATGGTCCAGGTGCTCAAGGCGGATGGGACTATTTTACAAAAGAGTTAAACGTCGAAGAAATTGCTAAAAATAACGCTGAAAAAGTTATTTTAATGCTCCAAGCTAAAGAATGTCCTAGTGGAAAATTCCCTGTTGTTATTGGAAATGGTTGGGGTGGCGTTATTTTCCATGAAGCTTGTGGACACCAACTTGAAGCTACTTCTGTTGCAAAAGGTTTATCAGTCTTTTCTGGTATGAAAGGTCAACAAATTGCCAATACCTGTGTCAGTGCTTATGATGATGGTTCAATTCCTAATGAATGGGGCTCCAATAATCTTGATGATGAAGGAAATGTCCCTCAAAAGAATGAACTTATTAAAGATGGTATATTAACTGGTTACTTAGTTGATTCGTTCAATGGTAGAAGAATGGGTGAAGCTGGAAACGGAGCTTGTAGAAGACAATCATATAAATTTGAACCTACTTCTAGAATGAGTAACACATATATTGCTCCAGGAAAATATAGTGAAGAAGAAATTATTAAAGCTACAAAGCTTGGTCTATATGCTGTTTCTTTCAACGGTGGTTCAGTAAATCCAGCTACAGGTGATTTTAACTTTGGATGTTCAGAAGCTTACATTATTAAAGATGGAAAAATCACCGAACCAGTTAGAGGCGCTACTTTAGTTGGTAATGCTCGCGACATTTTAAAACACATTGATATGGTTGGAAATAATTTAGCTTTCGGACAAGGAATGTGTGGATCAGTTAGTGGAAACGTTCCAGTTAACGTTGGTCAACCAACAATCAGAGTCGATGAAATTGTTGTTGGTGGAAGAGGAGGATCTATTGATGAATTCTAATAAATTTTTTGATGAAGCAAGAGAAAAAGGCATAAGCGCTAGTGAGCTAAGTTCTAGTAAATCTACTTCTTTTTCTTTCACTTTATTTAAAGGAGAACTTACTTCTTATTCTGTAGATTCTTCTACAAGAGTCAGTGCCCGTGGAATTTATAATGGCAAAATCGGATTTGGTTCAACTGAAAGCAATGATAACTCTGCAGTAAAATTCTTAGTTAATGCAATTAGCGAAACCGCTTCTTTAAACGAATCCGAAGATGAACCAATTATTTTTAAAGGTGCTGACAAATATTTTAAAAGAAATGTTTATTCTAAAAAATTAAATGAATGGACAGTTGATGATAAGCTAGCGCTTTGTCATAAAATTGAAGAAAAATTAAAAGCCGCTGATCCTAGAATTAGCGATGTAGAGGTAGAATTTCAAAGTAATGATGGAGAAAGAATTTTCTCTAACTCTTATGGTTTAAGACTTAAAGACAAATCCAATTACTTCTTTATTTATGCAACTATCGTCATTAAAGATGGCGAAGAAATTAAAACCAACGATAAAATTTTCTTCAATACCGATCAAGACGCTTTCGACCTTAATAAATTCTGCGATGAAATTGTAGAAAAAGGATTAGAAAAATTACATGCTCAATCCATTAAAGTAGGTAAATATAAAGCTGTTATCGATAAAAGTTGTGTTGCTTCGCTTTTAGGCGCATTATTATCACACGTATCAAGCGAAGAAGTTCAAAAACACTCCTCAAAATTAGAAGGAAAACTAAACCAAAAAGTCTTAAGTGATAAATTAACAATTTATGAAAAACCACACTTAAAGAATATTTTCTTCTCCTATTTTGATGATGAAGGTGTTCCAACTCAAGATAAAACAATTTTTGATAAAGGCGTTTTAAAAACTTATTTCTATAATCTTGTCACTGCTAAAAAAGATGGTGTTGAATCAACAGGTAATGCAGCAAGAAGCGGAAGCAAAATGTCTATTTCGTTCAGTAACATTGTTGTAAAACCAGGAAGACTTTCTAAAGAAGATCTCTTTAAAAAGATCAAAAACGGCATTTATGTTACAGAAATCAATGGCTTACATGCTGGATTAAATCCAACAAGCGGAGACTTCTCTTTACAAGCTGAAGGTTTCCATATTGTAGATGGTAAAAAGGATAAACCAATTACACTGTTTACTTTAAGTGGCAACTTGTTTGATTTATTTAACGATATAATCGCGGTTGGTAAAGATAGTGAATTACTACTTTCTTCATTTACTACTCCTTCAATCGCATTTAAAAACTTAAAAGTCTCTTCTGAATAAAATAGTTGAGAATTGCATGGATTTTATTAAAATGACGCTATAATTAGCGTCATTTTTCTATTTAAAAAGTGCGCGTTTTCGCTCACTTAATTCTTGTAATTTAGTTTCTCAATTAGTCTTTCTTCTCTTTTAAAATATACAAAATACCAATTGTTTTTGGCCCACAATGTGAAGAAATAACACAACCAGCAACTGTATGAATAATTTTTGATTTATCAATGTATTTTGATAATTGCTCAATCACATAATCGTTTTCGCCATCCATATGTCCGCTATCAGTAACGAAAACTCTAGTTGTATCCATGTTAGGTAAATCATGAATAAACTCTTCAATTTGTGCATCAACCGCTTTTCTATATTTACCTCTAGGTGTTTTATAAACAGTAAGTTTTCCATCTATGACTTTAGCGATTGGATGTAAGTTTAAGAAATGAGCAAGTAATTTTGTCATGCCGCTACATCTTCCGCCTTTATGTAAGTAATCTAAACGATCAATGCAGAATTTTGCACTAACTAAAGGTACAAGTTCTCGTACTCTTCTTGCAATCTCATGAACATCCATTCCTGCGTTTCTAAAATCAACCATCTTACAAACTAAAAGACCAGTTCCTGTAGATAAATTTTGAGAGTCAACAACTTCTACTCTTCCTTCAGGAAATTCTTGTGATGCTAATACGGCATTTTGATAACTTGAAGAAAGTGTACTTCCGATACCAGTGATAATTACATCGTATCCTTCATCAATATAAGGCTTAACAAAATCAATAAATTGGTTAACGTTAGCTGCTCCAGTTTTTGGTGTAAATCCGCTTTCATTAACTTTTTTATAAACTGTTTCAGCATCAAGATTTACGCCATCTAAATAATCTGTTTCATCGCCTTGAAAAGAAACATGAAGTGGAATTATTTTAATGTCGTTTTCTTCAATATATTTTTTATTTAAATCAATAGTTGAGTCCGCAATAATTATAACTTTATTTGGCATACTCGCTCCCTTCTTTCTTTATTATTTTACCAATTTGTTCGCTTTTATTGAAAATATAATTTCATTAGAAATTTATATTCTTTATATTCTTTTAAAAATTTAATATTATTTACATACGCAAAAAACTAGAAAGGGATTATATCATGAAAGAAAAGAAAAAAAGAGAGTTTAAACTCTGGAACGAATTTAAAGCGTTCATTTCAAGAGGAAACGTCGTTGATATGGCCGTTGGCGTTGTTATTGGCGGTGCCTTCAGTGCAATAGTAAATGCACTTGTTAAAATTTTCTTAAGTGTTTGCACTTGGGCTGTTCCAGGAGGCTTAAAAGGACTTGTTACGGTTTTACCAGCAGCAAATAGTGCTCAAGCAGGTATGGATGTTTCTTTAGGATTAGGGCAAGTATTTAGTGCTGACGCTTTACAACAATTAGCAGAAAATTATGCAAGTAGCTTATATGGAGCTGATGTTGCTGATAGTGTCGTTCAACAAATGAAAACCGAAATTTTATCTAAGTATACACTTTATGGATCAAATTATGTTTATAATGGCGCTTCTACAATAGATTGGGGTGCCTTTATTAACGCAATTATCAGTTTCTTAATCGTCGCTTTAACTTTATTCATTATTTTAAAAGTTTATAACACACTTCAAAGAAAAAGAGCTGAAGTTAAAGCTAAATTAATCGAAGAATATTACGAGAAAAATCCAGAAGCAAGACCAAAACCAGTTGTTGAAGAATCGCCTCTTCCAAAACCAACTGAACTTGACGTCTTACTTGAAATCAAAGATTTATTAAAAGAAAAAGAAGAAAAGAAAAACTGAGCGTTGAGAGGTACCCAGTTTCCTAGACATTAAATGTTTGTTAACTGGATTATATCA
>CAJJXG010000031.1 GCA_905197045.1 uncultured Caryophanales bacterium | reverse complement strand
AATAAATTATATAAAAAAGAATTTATACACTGTTTATTCTTTATATGCTTTTCATTTTGACTTTTCAAAAAAACAATTAAGTATTTTATAAAATATGAAAGCAACTAAAACTTAATGAAAAGTTAAGTTAAATAAATTATGAACTATAAAATTTTTTCCTAAAAATAATATTTAAAATTCTTTTTGCTCTTTTCGAGAAAAAGATTTAATTGAGCCAATGCAGCCACCATCACATATAATATCTTCACCAGTTAAATAGCCAAGACGTGGATCAATCAAATATTTAAATAATAAAGCGATTTCTTCGACTTTTCCAAACCTTTGGATAGCTCCGTTTTTTAGGAAGTCTTTACCTTGTTTACTTTCAAGCTCTCCCATTGGTGTCTCAAAGTTTCCTGGAGAAACTGAAATAATTCTAATACCTTTTTTATACATGTCTTTGGCATTTCTTTTTGTATACCAAACTACAAAGTTTTTAGAAATAGGATAAGACAAACTTGTTTCCATCTTTTTTCCAAATAGTCTAGATTTCTTTAATAATTTAGAAACAAATTTATTTTCGTCAGTAAATATATCTTTATAATATTTAAGAGGCAACATCATATTAGGAAGCATATAAGCAGCCATTGATGAAACATTTAATATAACTCCGCCTTCACTCATTACATTTTTAAAGGCTTGGTCCACATAATGTGTTCCTAAAGAGTTAATTCTAATTATTGTTTCACCATCACCCATATGAGGCGATACACCTGCTGCGTGAATAACCGCCACAATTTTACCCTTTTCTTTTGCAAATTCTGCAAGTTTTAAAACTTCGTCTTTTTTTGAAACATCACAAGCAAAAGGATAAATTTCATAACCATCTTTGTTAAATTCTTCGCTAACCTTTTCAAGTTTTGCTAAAGTTCTACCAGTTATAACAATTATATTATCCTTCCCTAGCTCTTTGATTGTGGCTAGACCCATTCCGCTACCACCGCCAGTAATAACTATAACTTTTTTCATTTTTTAACTCCTTATTTAGAATTATATATGTTTTCATCTATATTATTAATTTTTCTTTGAAAAAATGTGAAAAAGTATTTAATTGATGTAAAGTTGATGTTGCTGCTTTTTAAAACCCGAAATATCTCCCCAGGATAAATTATTTAAACAATTAATCATCATTTGAGCTTTCTTCACCAAGTAACATTAATAAAACATTTTTATTTGTAGTAAGTCCCTTTAAAAATTCATCATTCCAAAGTCGCACAACATTATTTTTAGTAATATATTGCAAAGACTTAATAATTCTCGAAATTGAATAAATGTCTGTCTCATTTACTTGAAAATACTCATCTGAAATAGAAATATCGTCAAGTTTTAACAAATGGAAAACATTAGAGAATTTAACTTCGTTTTTATTCATTTTCTCTAAGTTAACAAACAATTTATTACATTTAAATTTCAATAAACTCGCAATATTTCTATAAACTTTTTTGTCTGTCATTGAGGTGGCATAATATGCGGTTATTTTCCCATCAAGCGGATTTAAAAAGACATGATTATAAAAATCAATATCTATAATGCATCCATGTATACGGCCCTGGCCACCAATATATTTAATAAGCTTGGCTATTTCTTTTTGTGCTGAAGTATATTTAGTCATTATAGTATTTATACATTGAGCAAAAATTGGTAAATTTTCATAGAAGTAATCAAGCGAGCGCCTACCTAAATTTTTTGTTTTCCCGCCATTAAGAATAAGTAGCTCTTTCTTGCTATTTTCTGCTAAAAAAACGTAATACTTATTGCGCTTTACCATATAAATATTCTTATATTCACGTCGAAATCTTATAAATGAAGAAATTCCACGGCAAAATCTAATATAATCAGCTTTATCTATTTTAAAAATTCCATCATCATAATCAGCAAACCAGTCATAATCATTATCTATACCGATACTCTTAAAAGCAATTTCCTTGTTATGATAGCCTATTTGATTATCCGAATATACTCTCTTAGTACCATTATCAAAATAATAATTGTTGTGTGTATGTCCGTTAATATAAATAACTTCATCTTGTGGTTCTAAATCATCCCCACCCCAATCTTTTAAAGGCATATGTGTAAGGATGACTAAATTCTTATCGTGTAAGACTCTTATTACCTTTTCATATAATTTTAAAAATTTTTGACTTTCCATTATTTCGTGGTTTCTATCTATTAATTTTAAATAAATCCCATTATTCGCGTTAAAATCATTGTTTCTTCCAGAAAATCCTACCCCTCCAAAAATAACCATTTTTGTCTTTCTTAGCTTTTTTCTAAGCTCTTCATCTTCAATAGTATTTAACTCTTTTTCGCTAATTTCTTGCCGAAAATTTTCAACTAAATAAAAAATATTGTTTTGAACAAGATGCAGGTGGTTTCCATCAATTTCTTTTAATTTTTTTGAGTATCTTTCAACAACTTTCTCAAAACTGTTACTTGTGGTATCCCATAATTCGTGATTACCGAGTACAAAAAAATAATTTTCATTGGACGAATAATTATTTAAAGTTTTCACAAATTTTTCAAAATAGAAGAAATCGCTCGATGTATCTCCGCCTATTAAATTTATTTTTGTTGATGTTTCTACAAGATTTTTTGCAATAATCTTGATAGCATAATCGACATCATTTTCGTTTTTACAATTGTAATCTATTAATTTATGAATTAAGTGGATGTCAGTTATATATGACAATTTCACCTTATATTCATCATCATCAAAATGAGCCATATTTATCAAATTAGATTTTGTTGAAACCTCCATTTTATGAGTTTTTTCAAACGTTTTGGTGAAAAAATCTTTACTACAATTAGATAAATCTAATGTCGCCTTATCTTCAAACTTACTTCTTATTTTAATATTATTTAAATCCAAATCGGTCAAGCTAAGAATATTTGCTGCGTCATCCAAAAGTAAAAAATCTGCATTTGATAAATCCCCTTTTAAGAAATGCAGAAAATCAAAGAAATAATCGAATTCTTTTCTATAATAAGTTAATAAATTCCCATTATGATTAAATGCTTTTATATTTACATAAAAACGCTTAACAGTACTAAACATAAGCTTACAATAATCGTATCCCTTTTCGGCTACAACTTTATAAACTTCATTAGAGATTGGTAGCGTTGTTGACTTACATATTCGTGCATTATTTATATTTTCGCTCGTTAATGGTGCAAAAGTTAAATCAACATCAGATAAATCGTTGTCTAAAATTGTTAGTAATTCATCGAATTCAAAAATGTACTTAATAGGAGAAATCCTTATAAATTCGTTTCCGTAATAATATTCAATACAATAAAGCCACAAATCCCTATTAAAATAAACTCGTTTATTACATCTTTCATATTCCTTTAATACTGATAGATAGTCTTTCAAATCACCTTTACAATCATAATTGTGAGAAACATTGCTTTTCCCATGATAATTGTTTATTAAATATTCCGCAGCATTTTCTCCATAATTTAAAAGAATTTCATTAAGTAACTGGTATCCAATTGATGAGTCAGAACATGCATATTCTAAAACAAAATCTTTAATCTTATCCTTATATTTTCCAATAATCAAAGAAAGAAAAATGTCTAACTTGAAAAAAGTCCCAAATTCCTTTACAAATTTTTTTATTACTTTGTTGAAGCATTCAAACGAACTAAACAAATCATTATTATCAATAAATCTTTTTAAACGTTTAATTCTTTGAACTTTAATATTAGATTCTATTTTATTCTTTTCATTTTGTGCTTTTACCGAATAATCATCAATAGTCTCTTGTTGAAACGATACAAAATTTATTTTCGTAAGATCGATAGAATATTTTTCAACATATTCAGTTGGGATATCAAATCCAAACAAACAACAACGGTCGTAAATTTTTCCCGCTACATAAACGTAAAATTGACCGAAGGAATCAAAATCACTAACCTTGAAACAAAAATTATTTCTGTTTGCAGAATCTAGAATATATTCTTTCGCATAAAATTTTTTTGTTATTACATCATACCATTTAGCTTCAAATATTTTTAAGCCAATTTTATAACTGTCAATATATCTTAAAACTCTAACTTTGCTTATATCATCAAGATTAAAGAAGTCTACTGAGTGACCAGTAACTTTTTGAACAATTATTTCAAGTGATATAGCTATATACTTTGTCATATTTAACGCCTCACCCCATATCGAGATTACTAAATTATATCCCTACCTAAACTCCTTAAACCTCTTATAAATTAACCTATACTTAAGCCATAAATCACGAGAGTTTAGTTTTAAAAGCATAGCTAGTGAATCCATAATTCTTAAAACTTTAGGCCACGTTCCACGAAGTAAACGATCGCCATTAAAGCAAGAAACGATGCTTTCTTCTACTACATCAGCTAAAGCAGAATATATCTCTTCAATAGTTAAATACTCATCAATTGTTGTATAAGAATTAAAGTTATTTATTAAATTAGTGAACTCTTTTAAGTAACCCTCTTTGCAAAAATCTCCATTTACTAAAGATCGCATAAAATTATTTATCTCTGGATATTTAACTAGTTCATTAGCATCTACATTCCTAAGTAAAGCAATTGATAGAAATTTAAAATAATTGTATTTTTCATAACTTCCTAATCCGCTAATTTTATTAACTAAATCAGTAAAGCTTGACCTATCAAAGAAAAATTCAACAATGTCGTTATTTAAAGAAAGAGAAACTTCTTCTATTTCCTTCCTATATTGAGGAAGTGTCTTGTTATCTTCATAAATAGTTAAAAACTTATCAAAACTTGGCCCAAGTTCAAAACTTTTAAAAAGAAAATGAATATAATCAAAGCCAAAGTTTTTATAAAGTGAATAGATTTTAAGGTATATACTTCCTTCATATTTTGGATAACTACTAAGTATATCTTTGAAGTATTCTACAACATCTATTAATTCATCTTTATCAAAACTCTCTAAGAATTTGTCAAAACAAGTTATAAGCAAATCGTCTTTATCCATTGAGATTTCTTTAATAAGCAAACTCTTGAAAAAAGCATAATCTTCATGGAACACAGGAGCAAAGAATTTAAAACGCCACTTGATTGTCTCGCCATTATTTAAATCGAAAACAATATAATTTATGACTTCTTTAACGTTAGGCACACTAGAAAGAATTTTTTCATCCTTAAAATAAGTAATCGACTCACATATGACTTCAGCCAGTTCTTTAATAGAATCAGTTTTTGTTTCTTCATAACATTTTAAATACATTTTAAAAAATTTCTCGGCATTAAAACTGTCAGCAATTGCCGAAATATGTTCAGAAACACCATCTCCATAATCATAAACTTGACTTACTTCAATTGTTAGAAGTTTAAATATCAATGTTTGAGCTTCCTTAAAAAAGGAATTGTCGAAAAGTTTCTCAGTAAACAAAATAATATTTTTAAGTTCCTTTGTTATACCATGATCATCAGATATTGGTGCAGAAGAATAATACCAATCATCATAGTCTTCAAGTTCAATATATAAATCGCCTTCCACAAGTTCATCTAAGTAAGAAAGATAATAAGAATACGTTTCTTCATCAAAGGAAGCTTTCTCACCTAGAGAATCTCTAATAAAACTTTCCATTTTATAAACTTTATCTAATGGATGTAATTCAATAAACTTATTAGTAAATTCTAATAAAGCTTCATGGCTTAATTTATTCAGCGAAGTTTGAATATATTTAATAGATTTTTCTTCACTTTTATCTTTATTTTGCAAGGTTTTTTGTTCATTTAAAGAGTTTTTATCATCTTCAATTTCATTTTCTATAGCAAAAAGCAAAGCGGCAACATGCTTACAAATGCCTCGATCATAAGGACAATCACATGACCAATATAAGAGTTCTCCATTTTTAACTTCCACACTTGTATCATATGTTTCAGTGCCCTCAACGTGAGCTGAATAAACATCACCATCTCGCTTGATATCTTTAACTTTTCCATCTAGATAGTAATCTTCACCACGATAAAGAATTATATCTTTAATTCTGCTTTTCCAATTTATACTCATGCTTTAATTATCTCATTTATTACTAGTGGATAAAATTAAACTTTAAAGCAAAGTTTAATTAATCAACCACTCTAAAACGTTTAATTTTTTTATACCATTAAAGTCAGTATCTGGATCATTATCAAGTGTTAATAAAAATTTTGGGTATTGATCTTTAATGCTTCTTAAAGGAGCTAACTCTCTTTTTAAAACGTTCTCATCTCTTACTGTTGCTGCAACTTGAAAATAAGAAATATTTTTATCATCTTTAGCTACAAAATCTATTTCTAAATCATTATATTTTCCAACATAAACATCATAGCCTCTTCTAATAAGTTCTAAATAGACAATGTTTTCTAGCATATGCCCTACATCAATATTGGATTGTCCTAATAAAGCATGGCGTAAACCAATATCAACAACATAATACTTTTCTAAAGATTTTAAGTATTCTTTGCCTTTAATATTAAATCTACTTGCACGATAAATTACAAAACTTACGATAAGCGCGTTTAAATATCTTTCAATGGTTTTAGAATCAACCTTTCTTCCATTTGAAGTTAAACTATCGGCGATTTTCTTTGAAGAGACTAAATTACCAATATTGTCAAAAAGGTACTTCAAAACACTTTGAAAAAGAATTACATCATTAAAGTTATTTCTTTGGATAATATCCTTGATAACAATGGTATTTAGTAAACCTTCAAGATAATCTTTTGCAACTCTTTCGTTGTTTTTTAATTCTAAAGTATAAGGGAAAGAACCGTTTAAAATATAATCACGATATTTTGTTTCTAAGTTGTCTTTACTTCCACTATTTAATACATATTCCTTAAACGATAGAGGAAGCATTTTAATTTCAATATATCTACCAGATAGAAGAGTAGCTAAATCGCTTGAAAGAAAATAAGCGTTAGAACCTGTAATATAAAGATCAACTTCTTTCTTAATATAAAGACTATCAACAACTTTTTGAAAATCTTTTACATTTTGTATTTCATCTAAAAATATATAATTTTTTCTACCAGGTTTAATAAGGCTTTTGATATGCTCGTATAGTGCTTTAGGCTCTAGATATTTTTCATTGTCGTAGTCTTCAAAATTTATATAAATTATTTGCTCTTTTAAAATTCCTCTTTTTATTAAATAATCTTGAAACTGTACAAACAAAGTAGATTTCCCACATCTTCTAACACCAGTAACAACCTTAATTAAGTCCGAGTCTTTGAGTTCAAATAGCTTTTTTAAATATTCTTCTCGAATTATATACATTATCTTTTCCTCTTTTTCAGTATATATTGTTTACTACTTTTGGTCAAGTTTTCGGAATTAATTCCAAAAATTTATTACATTTATTATTTTTTTGGAATAGATTCCGAAAAATTACTACTTTTTTTCTTTATTAACTAAGTTCTCGCGAAAATAATAGTTAGCACCGTAAACGTAAATATTTTACAAATGGGCAAAATTTAGGACCCTCTACATAGGGTTT
>CAJJXG010000030.1 GCA_905197045.1 uncultured Caryophanales bacterium | reverse complement strand
TTAAGCAAAAAAGTTAAATAAAGTCGAAAGTTAATTTAGTTTGAAAATTGACCATTTTTTTATGAGAGTGGATTTTATTATTATCTTTAAAATCATTCAAAGAAAGATTTAAAAATATCTTACTTTAAAGTAAGATATGCATATGAAAAAAATTGAACTACTTGCTCCTGCTGGAGATTTTGAACGTTTAGTTACTGCAATACATTTTGGAGCTGACGCTGTTTATTTTGCTGGTAAAAAATTTGGACTTAGAGCTTTTGCGAGTAACTTTGATGAAGAAGAAATAATTAAAGCAATTAAATATGCTCACGAAAGAAACGTCAAGGTTTATATTACAGTTAACATATTAGCTCATAATGAAGACTTTGTTGGTTTAATAGATTATTTGAAATTCTTAGATAAAGAAGGCGCAGATGGAGTTATAGTAAGTGATATTGGAATCGCTAGTTTAGTAAAAGACAATACAAACTTAGAGCTCCATGTTTCAACAAACGCTAATATCACAAACATCCATAGTGCAAAAATGTGGGTCAAACTTGGAGCTAAAAGATTAGTTCTTGCTCGAGAATTATCCCTACAAGAAATTAAAGAAATCAAAAACGAAGTTGGTGAAAATATTGATTTAGAATGCTTTGGCCATGGAGCGATGTGTATTTCTTATAGCGGACGTTGCTTGTTGTCAAATTATTTAACAGGTCGCGACTCTAATAAAGGTGAATGTGCTCAACCTTGCCGCTGGCAATATGCTCTTGGCATCAAAAATGATATAGAAGAGACTAATTACTTCCCTATTTTAGAAGATGGCAAAGGTACATATATATTAAATAGTAAAGATATATGCATGATTGAACACATAAAAGAATTAGCTCAAGCTGGTGTAACTAGTTTAAAAGTTGAAGGAAGAATGAAAACTAATTATTATGTCGCTACTGTAATTAACGCTTATCGAAGAGCAATCGATGAATATTACAAAAATTTAAAACCTTCATTTAACTATTTGGAAGAAGTTAGAAAAACTTCAAATCGTGATTTTACAACCGGTTTTTATTTTGAAAATAATTCAAAAGAAAATTTAAATACATCTAAACAAAGCGAAACACATAAATATATCGCAGTTGTTTTAGAATCTCTCGATAATGGTTATATTTTAGTTGAACATCGTAATAAATTTTTGCTTGGAGATGAATTAGAAATTCTTTCTAGTGGTGAAAACTTTAATAAAAAATTTATTGTTGAAGATATCATAGATTGTGAAAACAATCACTTAAAAGAAGTTAAAAAAATCAAACAACATGTCTATATCAAATGTCCATATAAACTAAATAAATACGATATTCTTCGTAAAAAAGAAATATGAAAACTAAACTTAAAGATAATTTAATTTTTAGAGCAATAATCATACCTATTTCTATAATTCTATGTTTTATTGGACAATTAATTCCTCCAATTAATGGATTATCAAGCGAAGCCTTTGGTGTCATTTTTATTTTTGCTGGAGTTTTAATTTTATGGTTAACAATAGGAATTGATTGGCCAAGTCTTTTATGCTTATTTGCATTAGGATTTATAGATAAATTTGGTTTTAACAAAGTATTAACAACAAGTTTTGGTAACTCAACCTTTGCTTTTTTACTTTTTACTTTTGTTTGTACTTATGCTCTTTCAAAAACTTCACTTATTAAAAGAATTGCATTAACATTTGTCAATTTTAAAATTGCTCAAAAGAACTCTTACTTTTTTATCTTTTTCTTTTTGCTTGCAACTTTAATTCTAGGCTTATTTATCTCTCCAAGCGTTTTATTTGTTATTTTGCTACCTATTTTAAATGAAATTATCGACTTATTAAAAATAGATAAAAAAGACAAAATCGCCAAAGTTTTAATGCTTGGCTTAGGATTTACTGTTTCTATTAGTAGTGGAATGACTCCTATTGCTCATGTTTTCCCAATTCTTGCTATTAATGCAGCTAATATTGAAGTCTCGACTTTTGAATATATCGCTCTTGCTTTTCCGGCTGGTCTTGTTTTGTTTTTATTAATGTTTTTACTTTTACTTCTTTTTATTAGACCTAAAAAAAATGGATTAAACTTTGAAAACGTAATAGATTTAAAGAAAAGCCTGCAAAAATTAGATAAAAAAGACATTTTTACTCTTATCATTTTTATTACTGTTTTAGTTTTATGGATTGTTCCTTCTATTTTTGAATTTATCTATTATCCAATTTATGAATTCTTTAATAAGTATGGAACGATAATGCCTCCACTTCTTGGAACGCTTCTTCTTTGTATAATTAGAGTTGATCAAAAACCTTTAATTGAAGTTGGCGACGCTTTTAAAAACGGGGCGCCTTGGGGAAGCTTAATAATGTGCGCAGCAACTTTAGCACTTGGCGAAGCAATCAAAAGTCAAGATATTGGCTTAATTACTTTCTTACAAACAAATTTAGGAAATTCTTTAATATATCTTCCTCCGCTTGCTTTATTAATAATATTTGCTTTATGGGCTGCCATCCAAACTAACCTTTCATCAAATATGGTTACTGCTACTTTAGTAGGTACTGTAGCTAGTACTATTCTTCTTTCAACTACTTCATCATTAAATTTAGAAGCAACAATTTGTATTATCGGTATGCTTTCTAGTTTTGCCTTTGCTACACCTCCTTCAATGCCTCATATTGCCATAATTTCTTCTAGCGAAACTCTTTCAACAAAAGAAGTATTTATTTATGGAATTCTTGTTATGTTTCTTTCTATTTTAACTGCTTTATTAATTTCTTATCCAATTGGCTTATTAATATTTTAGGAGGTAAATTAAATGGAAAAACTTGAGATTTGCAGAGATTTAATTGATTCTATTGATAATCAAATTATCGAATTATATGTTAAAAGAATGGAAATTGTTAAAGAAATAACCAAATTTAAGATAGAAAATGATTTACCAGTTTTAGATCAAAATAGAGAAAAAATAATGCTAGAAAAAAATCTAGAAAAAATTAAAGACGATGAATTTAAAAAATATTATAAAGATGTTTTAGAAGGCTTTTTAAAAGCCAGCAAAGAAATGCAAAAGGATATAATTGGTAAGAAAAGCTAATTAAACGATTATTTTTCGCATCACTTGCAATTAGATAGCTTGCTTAAATATTTAATATTTTATAAATATTTCTCAACTTATTAAATGACAAAATACAATTTGCAAACAAAATAAAAAAACTCTTGTTATTCTAGTTTTGGAATATAGAATTATTACTTATGAAAAAACAAAAGTTTCCTCTATTTAGTTTATTCTCCCGCAATAAAGAAGTCATCAAATTGGCTGTTCCAGTTTTTATTGAACTGATTTTAGGCGTCGGTATTGGCTATGTTAATCAATTTATGTTTGCTGATGTACCTCAAGCCACCAACGCTATAGGACAAGTAAATCAAATAAGCAATATTTTTATTGTCGCGTTTAGCGTGCTATCAACATCTTCTCTTATTCTCATCACGCAATTAAAAGGGTTGGATAATGAAGAAGAAATTAAAAAGATTTATCCACTTACACTATTTTTGAATTTATTTATCGGAATAATAGTCTGTGGAATTCTTTTAGCAATTTCGCCCTTTATTTTTGATTGGATGCAAGTCGATGCACAAATTATTCCACTGGCTAAACTCTACTTATATATCACAGCACCTTCTCTTGTTTTTTATTCTTTAAATCAAGCTTTTTCAAGTTTTTTACGAGCGAATAAAAAAATGGTTCAGCCAACTATTATTTCTTTTGCCACTAACATTATCAATATTGTCATTTGTGCAATTGTGCTATGGGGAATTCCAAATCTTGACATTGAAGATCAATTGATTGGTGTGGGATTAGCTACATTAATTTCTCGTTTTATCTCTTGTCTTATTTCGTATATTTTCTTTAAAGTGACAGTTAAATCAAAAATTTCATTTAGATCTCTTCGTCCATTTCCGTCTACGTTGCTTAAAAAACAACTAAAGATTGGATTACCAACAGCTGGGGAAACTTTATCATATAATTTATCACAATTTGTTTTAGCAATTATTGTCAACTTTTCTTGCAATGTTTTAGATCAAAATTTAAGAACATTCATTATGACTATCACTTCCATTATTTACTTGTTTGCAAGTGGAAGCGGAATAGCTATGCAAGTCATCGAAGGTAATCTTTTGGGCAATCAAAACAAGGAAGAAGTTTATAAACTTGTTCGTGATACAGGTAAAATGGCACAAATTGTGTCTTTTGTCATGTCACTAATCGTTTTAGGAATTGCTTATCCTCTTTTTGGAGCACTAATGACTCCAGCAATTAACAACCCAGCAATCAATATCAATAATGTGGATTTTATGTACTGTGGATTAACGGCAGTTTTTTGCCTTTGTATTAACGTTGTGTTAGAACAAGGTAGAGCAACTAATTTAGTTTATGTTAAAGGATTAGAGACGGCCGGAGATATTGCATTTCCAGTAATAAGTTCTATCATCACATCATGGGTGTTTACAGTCGGAGCTTCAGCACTTCTATGTACCGTCTTCAAATTAGGTATTTATGGTGCTTTTATTGGTGCTTGCCTCGACGAATGTGTACGTGGAATTGGCTTTTATATTCGCTGGCGAAATGGTAAATGGAAAACAATTAACTTACTCAAGGGAATAAACTAAAGAAAGACAATCACAATCCTTTTAAATCTCAAAAAGCAAAAACTTCATTTGAGTATTGCTGGAAATTTATTCTTTGCCAAAACTATATAAAATATTACTTTTAAAATTGATAAAAGCATCAATTGTGAAATCTTGAAGCGAAACTTTTTGAATTGGAAAAGCTAAATATTTGAATAACTTTTGTTAGCCTGTTTTAAACGATACATAAAATAGGTATATTTTAGAATCCCGATTAAGACATTCAGATAATTGACTTTTTACGTGCTTAAAATCAGTTTCAACTTCAACAAAAAACCATACTGAAGATTTTTACTTATATTAAATAAATCCATCTTAATGTCCATGAAATTTATTGAAAGTTATCGCTATAAAGCAAGAGCCGCTTGGTCTAATTGCTACTTCGGACTCTATATCAATCGATAATAAAAATACCTCCAAGACATAAATAATTATAATCTTTATATTCTTGTAATAATTCTTTTCCAAATGTATTAAGCCATTTATCCTTAAACTCTGCTTTTTTCATATTTCATCTACAAATTCCAATTTACTTAATGACTTCCCAGTAGCCTGTTTTATTTGACCCAACTCTTCTTATCATATTGAATTCAATCAACTTTTTTATAGCTCTATGAATATTCATTTCTGTTTTATCTAATTCTTGTGCAAGTTCACTTCTTTTAATACCTTTTTTCGAATCAATCAATGATAAAACATCTCTTTCAACGCTTGATAATTTTATTGTAACATTTCTTGTAACATTAATGTTATCAATCGATGTTCTAATAAAGTCGAAATAGAATCCAAATTCATTATTTCCATATTTATAATTGATATTTTCTTTTTTACAAATGCTAAATACTCTACCAAAACCAGTTCCAAAAGAATCAATAGTCTTATTAAGATACAAAACAGTATTTATTAGTGGATTTCTTGCGATTGGTCCATTTGAACCATCTGCAAAATCTTCTGGAGTTTTTCCTTTTACTAAAAATCCAGGATTGTACACATGAATCTTAGTAGGTGTAATATAAATTTCGCTAAAAGAACTGTTTTTAACTCTCATATGTGCAAAGCTATTAACTATAATTTCTCTTATAGCTTCTAAAGGTATTTCTGGTTTTTCAACCCTTTCCAAACCTCTAATTACTGCCTGCCATCGTGTATTTTCGATTATATATCTGTATGCTTTTTCAATACATTCTAAAATATTACCTTTAAATATTTGATTGTCAATAAATGCATTTAAAGTATAAAAGCAGGTTTGTCATATGACTCCCCTGCTTTTCGCTATAAATTGATGATAAAAGAATCAAATAATATTTATTGCATCTAATAATGCATCATTACCGGCTGCAATTGTAATCTTTTCCCAATCGGATGAAGTGCCGAGATAATTAACATCTGTTAATGCATTACAATTAAAGAAAGCTTTTTCTTCTATAGCGGTAATTGTAACAGGAAGGGTGACTTGTTTTAATTTAGAACAATTATTGAATAACCCTTTTTCAATAGTTGTTATATTTCCATTAATAACTACACTTGTTAAGTTTTGGCAATCACTAAAGGCATATTTGACAATTGAAGTAACGCTTTCAGGTATCACTATTTCAGTTAAATCTAAACAATAATAGAATGCGTTTTCTCCAATTGTTTCTAGATTTTCTGGAAGAGTAACATTAGTTATATGTTGTGCATTATAGAATGCGTTATCTGCAAGTTCTGTAGTATTAGTTAGATGAACCTCTTTTAATGATGTTGGAGTAATATTGTTATTGCTAGATTGAGTAGCGCCAAATATACTTCCTATATAGCCATTAGGTAAATAAGGTATTGTTAACTTAGTTAAACTTGTGCAACCTGCTAAAACTGATTTTCCAAAAGTTTTGGTCTCTGATCCAAATTCAATGGTAGGAAGTTTTGTACAATCAGCAAATGCATTATCACCTACACTTTCAACTGTATTAGGTAGTGTGATATCAGTTAAATTTATACATCCTTTGAAAGTATCTTTTGCAAGTGTAGTAACGCCTTCTTCAAACACTACTGAAGCTAAATTTGTACATTTGAGGAATGCATTTGCACCAATGGCAGTAATGTTGCTTGGAATAGTAATGCTTCTTAAATTATCTCTAAGCGCAAAAGCATTAGCCTGAATTTCTGTTACCTTAAAACCATCAATTTCATTTTTAAGGACGATATTGCCGCTTATATCAATTTTACTGCCTTTTACCGTAAGATGATCATCAACCTTTTGATAATGAACATTATCAATTGTATAAAGACCAGCATTATATTCATATTCAGTGATTCTTAAAGTGGCCTTCATGTCAGGAATAGGATTATAGTTCTTTTCATCACCTTTAAAGTGTGCGATTATTTCATAAACACCAACTTCAAATTTGTTGTAATTGCCCTCATAATAAACTGTGACGCCTTCAGGTAACTCACCTTCAACAACACAAGTATGAGCTTCGCCATCGTAAGTGAATGTTTTATCTTTAAATGTGACTCCACTCATGTCGTATGTTGCTTTTTCAATGGTTAAAATCGCAGTCATATCAGGAATAGGATTATAGTTTAATCCATCACCTTTAAAATGTGCTGTTACTTCATAAGTGCCAGCGAATGCTTTGCGATTATTTACATATGTAACTGTGACGCCTTCAGGTAAGGTGCCAGTGATTTCTAATGAGTGAAAAGTGCCATCATAAGTAACGGTTTTATCTTCAAATTTAATATTTGACATGTCGTATTCACCTTTTACGACTGTTAAAGTTGCAGATAATTCTTTAATTGGCTCGTAGTTATGTGTATCACCCTTGAATATAGCTGTTACTTCTACGCTTCCAACATCTGTTAAACCATTATTAACATAAGAAACAGTGACACCTTTTGGAAGCTCGCCAGTAACTTCTAATCTATGTTCGTTACCATCATAGACAAATGATCTGCCTATAAATCTAACATTAGACATATCATATCTTGCTTTTTCAATGGTTAAAGTCGCAGTCATATCAGGAATAGGTTTGTAATTGTTTGCATCGCCCTCAAAATGTGCAGTTA
>CAJJXG010000029.1 GCA_905197045.1 uncultured Caryophanales bacterium | reverse complement strand
TTCATAAAAAAGTACCCCTTTCCTAATGTCTAGGATTTGGGGTACCTCTCAAAATAGCTTCTCCTTTTTATTTTGTAGATTTTAAATTCTAGACAAGTCCAGGGAAAGTTGCCCCAATTGTATTAAGGTTGAAATTCATTATTGCGCCTGTAAGTGAATTTACACTATCAAGTGCAAGTTTGGCATCATTTATAACCCAAGTAGCAATATCACTTGAAATTCCACTTAACCCAAATAATACCCAAACATAAACATCAGCTAAAACAAATCCGATACAAATTCCTGCAACAAGGCCAAGGGTTTTATCTAAGAATCTTCCAATAAAACCAGTGTTATTTAAAATGCCACCAATTAATTTCATAACAATTCTTAAAATGATATAGCTAAGAAGAAATGTTACAACATAAGCTCCTGCAAGAACTAATCCAGATCCCCAAGGATTAGTTTCAACCCATGAAGAAATAGAATCCACTGAATCAATTAATACTTTTGAAATTGTTCCACCAAGATAGAAACAAATTAATCCGGCCCCAGCTAAAGAAACTATTTTGCTAGTTTTTTTAGCAAAGCCTGAAACAAGCCCCGAAATTGTACTTAAAATTATAAGAGCGATAATTACAATATCGTTTATGGACATAAAAGATAATTAATTATTTAGCTTTTCCTTGGTTAGCAACAGCATTCATTGCAGCAGCAACTTTTGCTTGGTCGCCAAGATATCTCTTACTTAAAACGTTAAAGTGTTCATCAAATTCATAAACTAGTGGGACACCAGTTGGAATATTAACGCCAACAATATCATCATCACTAATCTTTTCAAGATATTTAACAAGTGCTCTTAAGCTATTACCATGAGCTGCAATGATTACTCTTTTACCGCTAACAATTGCTGGTTTAATTTCGCAATCCCAATATGGTAAAACTCTAGCAACTGTATCTTTTAAGCATTCAGTTAATGGTAAATCATCAACACTAACGCTTCTATATGTTTCTTGATTTGCAGGATTTCTTGGATCATCAACTTTTAATGCTGGAGGTTGAACATCATAACTTCTTCTCCAAATCTTAACTTGATCTTCACCATATTTTTCAGCAGTTTCAGATTTATTTAAGCCTTGTAAAGCACCATAATGTCTTTCGTTTAATCTCCAAGTTTTATGAACTGGAATGAATTCTTCACCCATTTCGCCTAAAACAAAATTTAAAGTGTGAATTGCTCTTTTTAAATAAGATGTATAAGCAACATCGAAATGGAATCCTTCTTCTTTTAATAATTTTCCGCCAAGTTTAGCTTCTTCAACGCCTTTTTCACTTAATTCAACATCAGTCCATCCAGTAAATAAATTTAATTTATTCCATTCGGACTCACCATGTCTAATAAGAACTAATTCATATTTTTTTGACATAAATATCTCCTTTTTTACAACACATATTTTAATATTTTTGTTAGAATAATTCTATATACAAAAGCAATATTGACTATTGAAAAAATGAGAATAAAATAAAGGCCTATGATTAGAAAATTCGCAAAATTTATGAAGCCTTATAGGCTTCAATTTATCGCCGCTATATTATGCATAGTTTTAGAAAGTTGTTGTGAGGTATTTTTACCATTTTTAATGAATGTACTCATAAAAAATGGAATTCATACCACAGATAACACAACTTATACGATGGATATAAATTATGTACTTATGATAGGCGGGGTAATGATTGTGATATCCTTGCTTTCTTTCTTTTTAGGTGTAGGAAGTGCAAAATTTAGCGCTATCGCCTGCCGTGGATTTGGCTATGAGATAAGAAAAGCCGAATATCAAAAAATTCAAAGTTATTCATTTAAGAATTTAGATGAATTTAGAGCTTCATCTTTAATAACTAGATTAACTAATGATGTTCAAATTTTAAGCGATACTTTATGTATTTCAATGCGCCCTGCTTTAAGAGCTCCATTTATGCTTATTTTCTCTTTAACTTTTGCTCTTTTAATCTCTCCAACTTTATCAGTTGTTTTCTTTGTAGCTTTAGTCTTTTTAGGAGCTATGATTTTTTCAATAGTTCATATTGTTAAACCTCGCTTTTTAAAGATTCAAAAGCTTCTTGATAATATTAATAGAGTTACTCAAGAATCGATAATCGCTATTAAAACAATCAAAGCTTATTACAAAAAAGATTTTGAAATTGAAAAATTTGATAAAGCCAATAAAGAATTAACTGGAACAGCAAGAAAAACACTTTCAATTAATGCCCTTGCAATGCCAGCCGGTCAACTTGCAAATTATGGAACTATGATTGCAATCATTTATTTTGGTGGAATCTTATATATGCAACCAGGACATGCTATTGCTCTTGAAGATATACAAACATTTTTAACTTATGTCATGCAACTTTTAGCAACTATTATGATGCTATCTAATGTTTTAATGTCAATTAATAGAGCTACCGCCTCATTTTATAGAGTTAACGAAGTCCTTGATGCAAGTAGTGAAATTGCTGATAAACAAGAATCGAAACTTCTTGTTGAAAATGGAGACGTTGAATTTAAAAACGTTTTCTTTAAATATAAAAATGATGCTCAAGAATATGTCTTAAAAAATATAAACTTTTCAATAAAAAATGGGGATTTTGTGGGGATTATTGGTCAAACAGGCTCATCTAAATCCACTCTTATTTCTTTAATTGATCGTTTTTATGATGCTAGTGAAGGTACTATTTTAATTGGAGATAAAAACATTAAAGATTATTCATTACACGCTTTAAGAGAAGGCGTTTCTATTTCATTTCAATCTCCACTTCTTTTTAAAGGAACAGTTTTAGAAAACTTAAGATGGGGCAATAAAGATGCCTCGATGGAAGAAATTGAAAGAGCCTGTAAGATTGCTGAATGTTATGATTTTATTACTAAACAATTAAGTGATGGATTTAACACTATGATTTCGCAAGGCGGAACTTCGGTTTCTGGAGGGCAAAGACAAAGACTTTGTATTGCTCGTGCAATCCTCAAAAACCCAAAAATTTTAATCTTAGATGATTCTTTTTCTGCTCTTGATAAAATCACTGAAGCCAAGGTAAAGGAAAATTTAAGAAAAGATTTACCTAACTTAACAAAAATAGTTATTTCTCAAAAAATTAGCGCCATTAAAGATGCTGATAAAATCATCGTTTTAGATAATGGTTCAATCTCTAATATTGGAACTCACGAAGAGCTTCTTGCAAAAGATGAAATCTATAAAGATATTGATAACTTACAAAAAATAGGAGGTAGTGATAATGCCTAAAATTAATAGCACTCCTCAAAAGTATGCTCGCCCAACAAATGTTTTTAAAACTTTATTACGCTTATTTAAGTATTTTGGAAAGAAAAAATATCTTTTAATACTTGTAGTAATTTTGGTTATCTACACTTCTTTTGCTAATATTTACGGCTCTTATATGTTAGGAAGAGTAATCGATACTGCAATAAAAAATGAAGATAATGAAGCTTTACTTTATTCAACTTTAACTTTAATTGGAGTTTATGGAGCTGGAGTAATTTGTGATTTATCTTATACCCAAATCATGGTTCGTTTATCACAAAGCGTACTTTATAATTTAAGAAAAGAATTATCAATTCATAATCAAAATTTACCATTATCTTATTTTGACGAACATAATCATGGTGAAATAATGAGCTATTTTACTAACGATGTCGATACTTTAGTAAACGCTTTAAATGATAGCTTCGCAAATATTGTCCTTTCATTTTGTAATATCGTTGGAACAATTGTTGTTCTTCTTGTAATTAATGTTTATCTAGCACTTATTGTCTATGTTTTCATGCTAGGTATTGCTTTATTTATTTACTTTAATACGAAAAAATGCCGTAAATATTTCACAATGCAACAAAGTGAAATCGCAAACATCAATTCTAAAGTTGAAGAAGATATAAATGGTGTAAGAGTAATTAAAGCCTTTAATCATGAAGAAAATAGTTTTGAAAGTTTTGATAAGGTTAATAAAAATTGGCTAAATGCTTCAACTAAATCTTTCTTCCATACTCAACTTAATGTCCCTGTAATCGTTTCTTTATCTTATATTGAATTTGCAGTTGCTTGTGTTGTTGGTAGTTTCTTTTTAGTAAATGGATGGATTGTTGGAATCGGTGCTTTAACTACCTATTTAGTTAATGTTAGACAAAGCGCTCAACCATTTAACTTTTTCACCCAACATATTAACAATATTCTCACTGCTTTAGCTGGTAGTGAAAGAATATTCCGCTTTTTAGATCAAAAAGAAGAGGAAGATAATGGAAAAGTTGAATTAGTTAAACTAGGAGATGCTACTAAACTTCACGATTATAAATCTCGTTATGCTTGGAGCGTACCACAAGAAGATGGAAGCGTAAAACTTGTTCCATTAAAAGGCGAAATTGTTTTTAAAAACGTAACATTTGGTTATGTTCCTAATAAAGAAGTTTTAAAAGATATTAGTTTTTATGCAAAAGATGGTCAAAAAATCGCTTTTGTTGGCTCAACTGGTGCTGGAAAAACTACGATTATCTCCTTAATTACAAGATTTTATAATATTCAAAAAGGGCAAATTTTATATGATGGAATTGACGTAAAAGATATGAAACTTGAAGGTTTAAGACGCTCAATTTCAATGGTTACTCAAGATACTCACCTATTTACTGGAACGATAAAAGAAAATATTAAATATTCCAGAATGCATTCTAGTGATGAAGAAGTTATTACTGCCGCTAAAATCGCAAACTGTGATTCATTTATTAGAATGTTACCAAATGGCTATGATACTATGCTTTATGATGATGGGCACAATTTATCAGAAGGCCAACGTCAGCTTCTTGCTTTAGCACGTGCCGCCTTAAGTATGCCACCTATTTTAATTCTTGATGAAGCCACTAGTAATATTGATACACGTAGTGAAAAACTCGTTCAAAAATCAATGGATGTTTTAATGCAAAATCGTACAGTTTTAGTTATTGCTCATCGTCTTTCAACTGTTAAAAATAGTGATGCGATTTTATATCTAGAAAATGGAAAAATAGTTGAACGCGGTTCAAACGATGAACTATTAAAATTAAAGGGCAAATATTATGCTCTTTATGAAGGAAAAGCTGAATTAGAATAAGTAGATAATAAAATATCTCTCACAGGAGAGATATTTTATTTTTAACATTCTTTATAAAGTTCCAAATATTCTATCGCCAGCATCACCAAGGCCAGGAAGAATGTAACCTTTTTCATTTAGTTTTTCATCAAGAGAAGCAATATAAATATCAACATCAGGATGCATTTCTTCTACTTTTTTTACGCCTTCTGGTGCACCAACTAAATTTAAAAGACGAATATTATGGTATCCTCTTTTTTTAATCATTGTAATTGCATCACAAGCACTTCCTCCAGTTGCAAGCATTGGATCACAAATTAAAACGAGTGGATCACTTACATGAGGTAATTTACAAAAATATTCAACTGGTTTTAAAGTCTTTTCATCACGATATAAACCAATATGACCAATTCTAGCAGTTGGTAACATATTAATGACGCCATTACTCATTCCAATTCCAGCTCTTAAAATTGGAACAACAATAATATTGTAATTAAGTTTAAGTTTATCAATTTCAGAACCAGTTGGAGTTTTAATTTTATCTCCTGTTGGAACAGCCTTTAAATCTTTAAAAACTTCAAGAGTCATTAATGAAGAGATTTCATCAAGTAAAGTTCTAAAATCTTTAGAATTTGTTCTTTCATCTCTCATGTAATTAAGTTTTACTGCAATTAATGGGTTATCAATGATATGTAACATATTTCCTTTTCTCCTATATAAAAAAATAAAAAGTTAAAATTAACTTTTTATTTCATCATCCTTACTTGCCATTTTAGTTCTTGGTGTTTCATCACTTTCTCCACCTGCTTTTTCTGGTATCTCGTTTCCAATATATAAATGTTTTTTAAATTCGGTATTAAACTTATTAATTTTATCACTTAATGGTTGAGCACTCTTTTTAATATTTTCAGCCATTAACGCTAAGCGAGTATTTTTAGAAGTTTTAACCTGTAAAATCTTAAATTTTTCAAAATCAACTGTCAAGTTAAGCTTTCTTGCTTTACCACTTAATTTAAGCGAAAGAATTAGTGAATTTATAAAATCAACGCAGAATAATGAGAAATATCCACCTAGTAAGAAAGTCATTCCCCATAATCTAGAAATCATAAAATCTATAGCATCACTTAAAGCTGGCGAAATGCCAAATAAATAAATGGTTCCAGCAACTAACCAAATGAAACTAAAAAGTGGACAAATAATTCCTTGAATATTGCCTTTTAACTTTGAATAGTCCCAAAGTTTAATATGAAGACCTTTTACAAAAATTAAACCAGCAATATATTCAATAAGCGTCATACCTACTCCAATTAAAGCAATTGAAATTAAACAAACTGCCCAAAATGGAAGTGGTCCATTTCCTGCAGCTAAAGAAGAATAGTAAGCTGGCACTGTAGCTGGATCACATAAATATTTAAAGGTATATAGGCAAATTAAATGAAGCGTTCCAAGTCCAAATCCATATAAAGGAAGACATGGGCCACGTAAAAAACCTGGGTTAATCCATTTTTTCATTGAAACAAAACGACGAAATAAAACTTCAGCAATATAGCCTAAAAAACTTCCTATTATAAAGACATATAAAAATTCTAAAAAAGTTCCAAATGCACCGTCTGGATTTATTTCAATAATCTGTGCTAAAAAATTAAAAGTCATTAGATTTATAATAGACTATTAAAAGTAAATAACAAGTTAAATTACTGTTTTATAAGAGAGTGTTTGTTTAAAAAGTTTAAAAGTATCTCATATTCAGAATACATATAGGCTTTGTAAAGACCTAAAAAACATAAATATTCATCATCGTAATGTGGTTTTTTAAGTTTATAGTTAATGTGTTCAATACAAATTAAATTAACATCTAAAAATGATGCTTCACTATCTGATTTTTCTTTTAAATCTCTTTCTTGGTCAACTGATAAACGATCACAAACTTTATTTAAATAAGCTCTCCTACTTTCATAATATGTTGAAATAAACATCGTTGCATAATAGAGAAGATCTCTACTACCTTTTTCAGTTAATTTTTGATCATTTAATTTGATTTTTGCGGTGATTTCATTCATAAACAAAACGATTTTTTCAATTAAACGGTAATTTTGCTTGCTTAAATCAACCATTGTTTCATCAACATATTTTTCATAATTCCCAAACTTTTCATTTAAAACATTTTTATCAAAAAGTTCTGCCTTATAAATTCGATCAAAAATCTTTTCTTTATAAGTATTAAATAAATAAAGTTCACTAGTTCCAAAATCGAGTAAATTAGAAACGACAATGACCTTGCATCCTGTTGCAATTAGATTTGTAAGATAACTTAAAAAAGCATCATAATCACTAGAGGCATATCGTTCAAGATCATCAAGTATAACAACCTTATTTGGTTTTAATTTGTTTATTTTAAGAAGATAGGCAAGTGTTTTTTCAGTATCAACTTCCTCTTCAAATGGGTTTATAACATTAGGGACAATATCATTGATATTTTTTGCATCAGGATGTACTTTCATAAAAAGATTAGTATTGATTTCATCAATATTTTTCATTCCATGAAGCGAAACATAATAAAAACGTACCCCTTTTGAATCATTAGCTTTAACATATTCATTTAAAAGATAAGTTTTTCCACTACCCCAAGGACCATCGAGAAGAATAATATTATAATCACTATCAATAAACTTATTTAAATCATCTAAGATGTTTCTTTTATTCATAAACTTACCTCCGCAATTTAATGTTCTTGAAGTTAAGATAGTGGAATATTAACATAAGTTAGTTAAGTTAAATCACTATCAAAAATATTCTATACTTTTAAGTAAAAACATAAACAAAAATGATAAGGAAAAAAGAAATCTTGATAAAAATTCCAAGTAGAAATAACTCTTGATATAAATTACCTCTTTATGGTAAGATAACAAGGCTGATGGGCCATTAGCGCAGCTGGGAGAGCGTTACAATGGCATTGTAAAGGTCACCGGTTCGAGCCCGGTATGGTCCACCAAATCTAAAAAATACCTGCAATTTGAGAGGTACCCCAAATCCTAGACATTAGGAAAGGGGTACTTTTTTATGAAAT
>CAJJXG010000028.1 GCA_905197045.1 uncultured Caryophanales bacterium | reverse complement strand
GAATTTTTTGTCCGAATTGTTTTAGGTAGATGCTTTACAGATCGATATATAAAAACAAAAATTGATGGCAAAACGATTAATAAGGCAATTTAGGAAGAATTAATAGTAAAATAAAAGCATTAAAAAACATTTCATTCGGTATCTCAAACTGCAGTCATTTGAGGAAAAGGATCTTTCTAATATATAAAGGTTTTAATCCCTTAGGTAAAGATTTAGGTGATATCGTTAAGTAGTGCCCCGTAAAAAAAGAAGCTTTTTAAATTTTTAACACCCCGTAAAAAAACGGAGACCCAAACTATTTAATATATCTAAAGTTAGAAAAGTGATAAGATAATGATATGTCTGACCAAAACTGGGGAAACAAAATATATTCTTATCGACAAAGAAATTTGATCACGCAAAAAGAACTAGCTAAAATTTTGGGCGTTAGTACAGTTTGTGTTTCTAGATGGGAACAATCTCATTTTGAACCAACTATGAAAGTAAAAAGAAGACTTCAACGCCTCTTTGATAATGAGAAAAAATAGTATGAGTGACACAATATTGCGAAAGAACATCCAACTCTTAAACATGGTGGATAAAAAAATCCCTTATCATGATGTTTTGGCACTTATCCATAAATATAGCAACAGAGAAATTGGCGTTATTGAAATTGAATTATTTTTTAGAGATAACTTGAGAATTTGCCAAAAGATTTTAGATGCTTTTGATGAATTAGATCGTTCTTATTTTTCTTTAAACTGTCTTCTCTATTTTGGTCTAAACTTCATCACCATAGAAAATTTAAAAAATCATTTTCTAACACTAGATCATATTGGGAAAAATATATCATTGCTGGATAGCTTGAACCTGAGAGCGACTATTTATAATTCAATTTACGCTTCTTTAAAAGCATTAGATTTATTGCCTAATGCAGAATTTAATTTTGATGAGCCAATTGAGGATGAAATAGTTTGGTATATCAGTAAGCACGAACCTTGCCCAAACAATGCTTTGAAAGAGTACATCTTGAACAAGCATATGGAAATCGACACCTCAGAATATGATGGACTAGTCGATTATCTCTTAAGGATTAAGAAAATTAATTTGTCTACGAGCGGTTTTAAAATAAAGAAGAATGATTTAATTGGATACCTTGAGTCATCCGAAAACAAACAAGACGCGATGATTCTTAAAAAGATTAGAGGCATGACTCTAAATGAGATAAAAAACGACCTTGGTATTACTAGACAACGAGTTCAACAGATTATAGAAAATAGATTATCTAAGTTGCCTGTATTCAGTGGTGAAGAATCATTAGCAAAAATACTGAGCATATACAAATTAAGCAATGAAGAACTCAATATTTTAAAGCTTGATGTTGACTTAGCTGAATTTATCAAGTTGAGGTATAAAATTAAACCTAAAAAAACGGGGATAGATTATGTAATCGATTTTAAGCTGTTCAACACGAATCAAGGCAAAGAAATATTAAGTGCGAATAATATGGTTTTTGTTAAAGGCAATCTTTTGCAATTAAGCAGAGGTTCGTTTTCTGAATTGTTTTATTTGTTTACAACCGAGAATGAAATTTATAGTTTTGATTTAGAAGAGATTTGGCCATGTTTTAATAAATTTTTAAATGATCAATTTATTACAGAGGACTCTTTATTTTTTAGCGGAGACAACGACTTTGTTCTAAAAAGTAGAAAGCTTCTTAATTCTAGTGATTTCATAAATGTTAATGGCCATAAATTTCTTGTTTATAGACCGGGAGAAATCTCATATGACTTCCTTCAGCAAGCAAGACAATTTTTAGATGAGTTTGAAGGATATGGGTCTGCTGGACTTTTCTTTGAAAATAATAAAGATCTTTGCTTAGCAAATCACATAAATGATGAGAATGAATTATTTGCACTTTTGAAAAAAGTGTTTGCAAAGGAATATGATAAAAAAATCGAATTTATTAGAAATCCGACTTTAATGCGTAATGGCATTGATAAAGAAAGATATTTAGAAAACTTAATACTAGATATGGAATTGCCTTGCACAGTTGCTGATTATTTAGATTATGTGCATAAAGTAACTGGCCTTAAGCAGTCTTCGGTTTTAGCAAACTTTAATAACATGATTAACCAGTTTAAAAATTGCGATGGTTTACTCTCTCTTGAAGATGATTTAACAGAAGAAGAAACGGAAGCACTCAAATCCGTTCTTGGCGACAGAAAATGCGTAGGATTTAATTACATCAAAGAACTTTTAGAAATTCGCTACGGAGATAAAACACAGATTTTCCTAAATGGAAATATTTTGAAGAAAATTGGTTATTCCAAAACAGACACTTGCATTTATAAAGGCATATATCCTAATAGGATATCCGCTGTTGTTGATTGTCTTCAAGAATGTTCAATGATCGTGTCTGAAATCGAATTGTATAAAATTGCAAATATTGAGTATTTTTATTATCGCTTTTTTGATGCTTCCGAAGAATGCCTTGTCTTAAAAATATCTGAAGGGAAATATTTGAATCTTATTGCGAGAGGTCAAAGTGAATTGGTGAAGAAAATAAAAACTGCTTTAATAAACGCTTGTGATGATAATGAATTTTATTCGTTGGATAATTTTATTGAAGAACAAGCTTTTAAAGATTTATTAGAAATTGATGATGAATTCAAAGAATTGCTGTTTGCTTTTGACACTCGTCAATTGTTAAAAAGCATTATTTCAACTGAAAGAAAGTTTAATTATATTGATTCTAAGAATGCCTTTATTTTTTCAAAATCAGAGTTGTCTTTAAAACTTATTATTCAAAAGATTATGAATTCGAACGAGATTCTACTGTTAGGGGATTTACACGAAATACTTTATGATGAATATGGTATAGAAAAGAATTTTTCTAACAAAGAATTAGCAGATATGGGCTTTTATTGTCCTGCTTCTTCGGAAAAAGTTTATTTAAATATTGATTATTACAGTCTTGAAATGGAGGAAGTATTAAATGGAAATTCTTGATTTAAACAGAAATGAAAATTTGGTTGATTGGGGAATAGAAAGAACGGCTAAGCAAAAAGTAATCGTATGGAAAAACGAATCAGTCGAATATGATGTTTATCGTATCCCTATCGACATATTGGTCTATAACTCCAAAAACGGAAGAATGTTTATGGAGGCAAAAAAGTTTGAGAGTGAAGAGTCTATAACGTTAGAACAACTCAAGGAAAACGATCCAAAACATTTTAATGACGAAGTTGAAAATCTGATCTGGAACACTAATGAGGAAAGAAATGTTTTTACTAAACGAGATATTGAGAAATTTGGGCAAATTGAACCAGGCGTTGTTTTAGATGATGGAACTGTTATTGACGGAAATAGAAGATTCACTTGTTTGCGTAGACTCCATAGGGAACATCCTGACAATCCAAAATATTCATATTTCTTAGCAGCAATCGTTAAAGTTGATGGCAAAAAAATCACTAATAAAATACTTAAGGAATACGAGTTACGTGTTCAATTTGGTGCAGATGAAAAAGTTGGTTATAACGTCATTAATATGAACATGAGCATTTATGAGCTCATAGAAAAAAGCGATACAAAGGATTTTGACTATACTACTGTTGCGGAATTGGTCAATAAAACTCCCGGCGAAATTAGCAAAATATGTAAAACATGTGCGTTGGTTGACGAATTTCTTGATTACATCAAAAAGCCAGGTGAATATGCAATTGCTGAAGAAATGAAAATTTATTGGCCGCTTGAACCATTAGTAACTTACTTTGATAACGAAGGCAGAAATCTTACACCACTTGAGAAAATTGAAAGAAAGCATCTTGTCTTTGATTATCTTTTAACTTTAAAAGTTGCTTTAATAACCCAAAACCTAAGAGATGGTCTTATTAAAAAAGTGTTTAAAGACGCAAACGAGACAAAAGAACTTATTGAAGAACATAAAAAAACCATTGGCAATAAAATCCAAGATGTGATTGATGCCTCTAAGACACCCGAAGAGTTTGTCTCATCGATAAATGAACTAAAAGAATCAGACGAGGCTAGCGAAGATCAAGAACACTATGAAAAGAAAGTGAACAAACAAGTTGCAAACAAGCAATTAGATGTACCTCTAAAAGAGTGCCAAGCTGCTTTGAAATCCTTGAATAATGTTAATCTTAAGCCATTAATTGATGCATCGAATGTCATTGCTCAAAAGAAACTAACTGAAATCAATGATGAACTAGACAAAATAGCCAAAAAGGTAAAAACTTTGCAAATGGAAATAAATAAGGATGTACTGTAATTTAACTAAGTTGCAATTTAAAACAATATATTCCGAACCGGCAGAAGTAGCAGATTTTTATTCTAAGGCCCTTAGGCAGGCCAGAGTGTACAAGAGGGTTTCGGCTTACTTTTCATTTGGAATTTTTAATTATCTTAAGAAAGGCCTTCCAGACTTTATTAATAATGATGGTTATATGCAGTTGATTTTATCAACTGAAATTGATAAAGAAACAATTGATGAGATTAATAAAGGCTATAGGCTCAAACAAGATCAAAAGAATGCATTATTATCAAAAAAAGAGATTATAGAAACAATCCAATCTCTTAGTAACGAGGATAATGCCAGCCTTTTTGCGTATCTGATTGCTGTCGGAAAATTAGATATTAAAATTGCATGTAAAATGAAAGGCATAGTCCATGATAAATTTGGATGCATATCGGACGGCGTACATGGGCTTGTATACGTTGGATCTAATAATTTTTCTGAAAATGGAGTTAGAAATAACGATGAACTTTTCACCGTTACAATTGATTGGGAATCACCAAGCAAAAGAGAAATAAAAACAATAACCGATGTTAATAGATTATTCGACGATATGTGGGGGAATAAAAAAGATGGTGTTATTACAATTGATATGCCCGATCCTGTAGTGGAAGAAATGATTAATAAAATCGATTATGAAGAAATTAAATCAATTAAGAAAAATCCAGATTTTATAAGGTTTGATATAAACGATGACAAAGAAATTATTTTAACCTCTAATATAAATATTAGTAATTTAATGGTTTATAGAAATATCGGCGAATATATATCTTTTTTAAGAAATAATGGCAAAGATTTTAGAATTCATGGTCTAGATCGAACGACCGAGATTTACAATTTTAAAACTATAATGAATAATGTTTGCAAGCAAAACAATCTCAGTTTTTATCTAACTAAAAGAGCGAGCGATTACTTTGATTTGCATTATAGGAATTATGACGAACTAGCATTGAAGGGAACAGAGATTAAATCCCCATATTTTAGAGATAGCGAGGGATTCGATTTCTATTCGGATACGATAAATGGTTACCTGCTTAGACCTTTAAAGGATATGCAAATTGTTGCAGCTTCACACATCATTGAAATGGAAAAATCTCTTAATTTTTCTGTTCCTGGGAGTGGTAAAACCGCGACTATACTTGGGGCGTTTGAATATTTGGCGAACTTGTCAATTTCGGACAAACGACATGTTGATAAATTATTAATAGTTGGTCCAAAAAACTGCTCAAAATCTTGGAAAGATGAATATTCGATTGTTTCGCCAGAATCGAGGAAGCATTCCCCTCTTTGCTTGATTAACGACGATGATACGTTGTTTGAAAAGATGGATGTTCTGCTTCATGATTTTGATACTTCTAGAGTCATTATAGTTAACTACGAATTGGTTCCGAAAATTAAAAATGAATTGTTACAACTTGTTGACTCGAAAGTCATGGTTGTTTTCGACGAAATTCATAGAATTAAAAAAACTGATAGTGCCAAATTTGAAGCACTGAAAGATATTGTTTTTAACACAAGGTACAGAGTGGCTTTAACAGGTACACCTTTACCTAATGGTTATGTGGACTTGTTAAATATGATCAGGTTGCTCCATGATGATTATGCAGGCTCATATTTTGGAATGTTCGAATCTTCACTTCGCTCTGATGATACTAGATTTAGAAAAACCGGATTACAAAATGACGAATTAAATAAATTGCTTGAGCCATTTTATATTCGAATTACCAAGAAAGATTTGAAAGTGCCATTAGCAGAACCGGATCATTTAATTTATGTCCAAACAAATAATCGTGAAAAAGATTTATACAGAAAAATAATCAAAAACGAATCAAATTCATTTGAGAGTACGATCAAGCTTGTTGAGATTGGATGTGTTCCTTTCAAATGTGACCAAAGCATCGATAAATTCGAAGATAATACGATTGATTTTTCGTCGATTGATGTCAAGCCATATATGACAAGTAAATTATATAAGCTTTTAAATGTCGTTAAGGAAAATAACAGAAAGTGCGTCATTTGGTGTAATTTTGTCGATACGATTAATCTTGTTACAGCAATCATGAATCAAAACGGATTCAAAGCTAAAGCGATATACGGTGGGACGCCGCAAGATGAAAGAGAGAAAATTATAGATGAGTTCAATTATTCCAACTTGCTAGATATTTTAGTAACTAATCCAGCAACATTAGCTGAATCAGTGTCTATTCATAAATCATGTCATGATGCTCACTATATTGAACTTAATTACAACTTATATCAGTACTTGCAGTCACGAGACCGTATTCATCGTTTAGGCTTAAAAGATACTGATAAAACTAATTACTATTTGTATTTTAATTTTTATGATGACGATATGAAAAAATCAAAGGACAAAGATATCTATGATGCTTTGCAAAAGAAAAACTATTTGATGCAAAGATCTATTGAAAACGGGAACTTTGCCTTTGGCGACGATACAGTTTATGGGTATAAATAAAATGAAACCATTCTTAAAGTGGGCAGGTGGAAAAAGACAATTGCTGCCATATATTCAAGAGTATATAAATAAAGTTTCTTTAAAAGGGAAAACTTATTTTGAGCCATTTTTAGGCGGTGGTTCTGTATTTTTTAATATTGGATACAAGAAATGCATTGTTAATGATTTGAATGAAGAACTTATAAATTGTTACAAGATTGTTCGTGATAACCCTGAAGAATTAATTTCTGCATTAAAAAAGCACAAGAAGAATCATAATAAAGATTATTTCTACAAGATTAGAAGTCTAGATAGGGATGAAAAAGCCTATAAAAAACTCACTAATATTGAAAAAGCAGCGAGAACAATTTATTTAAACAAAACTTGTTTTAATGGTCTTTATAGAGTTAATAAAAAAGGACAGTTTAATACGCCAATTGGAAGATATGTAGATCCTTTAGTTTGCGACGAAGAGACTATTAGAGATGCATCTAAATATCTTAAAAACGAGGGGATCAAATTTCTTAGCTGTGATTTTGTTGAATCAGTAAGTGAAGCCAAAAAGGGAGATTGGATATATTTTGATCCTCCATATGATTACGAGGATACCGGCTTTGTTGGCTATAGCAAAGAAGGCTTTTCACATGACGACTTATTGAGGTTAAGACAACTGTGCGATAACTTGATTGAAAAGGGGTGTAATGTGCTTATCTCAAACAACGATACGAAATTTGTACGCAAAACATTTGAAGCAGATAAATATGAAATCATTTATTCTACAAAAATAATTAAGGCAAACAGAAATATTAATAGCAAAGGTTCAAGACGCGCTAAGGTAGATGAGGTGTTAATTTATGGAAGAAAAGCAAAATAAGGTACCATTTCCACAAGCAAATGATTTTAATAAGATCATTAAGATCATCGAAATTGACGATGAAGATAAACTTTTAGACACTGGTTTTTTGTTAGACTACCTTGAATTAGGAACTCAACGTCAAATTTCTTATTATGTTAGCGCTGCGGAGTTTTTGGGAATCATTGATAAAAGTAGAAGATTTACGATTTTTGGTAATGAATTAAGAGATTCGATCTACGAATCAAGAGTACTTAAATTATGTCAAAGGATCGTTTCTCTTCCTGTTTTTGGCGAGATATTTTTCATGCAATATTTATATAAAGAAGTTGTGGATACAAATTATATCTCTCAGATGATTAGCGATATTTACGGAATCGATAATGTTGAAGTTTGCAATAGAAGAGCTAGCACTGTTAAAAAATGGCTGCTATGGGTAGACGGCAACAAATTGTAAAAAATTATCAAAAATCGATAAAAACTGGTATTATTTTGGTGAAAAAGAGTAATTTGTTTCGTCGGAAGTGGTATTATTTCGGTGAAAGAAAGACAATCTAACATATCAGCACTTAGTAGTGCTGTTTTTATTTGAGCAATGGTTAACCTAGGCTAACACAATTTATAAATTAGGTCGAACCTATGGAATTTTAGTTTCAGTGTAAACGTGAATATTTTGGCAAGTTAGCGTTTTTAAGACTCTTCTTGTTGATAATGGCTTTCAAAAAAGTTCGTAAAAGTTCGACATTTGATATATTTCAGCCCTTATAATTTATTATAAAATTTATTACTCATTTCAACTGAATAAGATAATAATGATTCGATAGTTTTAGTGTAAACATTGACAGTTATTAACACTTTAATATAAATGACTATATATGAATTTTCTTTTTAAACAGTTTTAAAATCTCATTTAATAATAAAAGTAAATAAATTTTAAAAATAGATTAAAATAAGGCTTGATTGTGACGTAGCGTAATGGTTTTAAATACGAATAAGGAGGTAATAATCATGAGTAAATATAGAGCGATTCCTAATAACTTTATGACAATTGGAGAAGTAGCAAAGAAAATGGGAGTTACTGTTCGCACTCTACAATATTATGATAAAGAAGGTTTGCTTTCACCATCTACACAGAGTGAAGGTGGTCGAAGACTTTATTCAAGCAAAGATTTAATTACGCTTCATCAAATTTTATCTTTAAAATCTTTAGGTTTCACTTTAGATGATATAAAAGAAAGATTGATTAAATTAGAAACACCAAAAGATGTGGCTAATGCTCTTAGCGTGCAGGCTGAAGATATTCGAAGTAAAATCAAAAATCTTCAAGATTCTTTAACAGCAATTGAGCAATTAAAAGAAGAAGTATTGCAAATGAATACTGTCAATTTCAAGAAATATGCAGATATAATTGTTAATTTAAAAATGAAAAATGAGTTTTATCCACTCATCAAACGATTTGACGATAATACACTTGACCATATACGTAACAAATTTGATAAAGAAAGTGGTTTAGATTTTATGGCTAGATTTAATCATTTAAGTGATGAAATTGTTAGGCTTCATAAAGAAAAAGTTTCTCCAGAAAGCGAAGAAAGTCAAAAGATAGTGGGAGAATATTGGGGATTAATTATGGAGTTTACCAACGGAGATATGAGTATGCTTCCAAAATTAATGGAAGTTGGAAATATAGATATGGCTACAAATTCCTGGGCTAATAAATGATAAATAATTTTTGTAAAAAATTATAAAAATTTATTTAT
>CAJJXG010000027.1 GCA_905197045.1 uncultured Caryophanales bacterium | reverse complement strand
TAGTGACATTTTAAATGAATAACCGTTACTGACATTTTCAATGAATAACCACAATTTATTAAAACATTTAAATAATATAAATCTTGCTATTGTTGAGGCTAAGGACGAAACTCATACTCCTGGTCAAGGTTTATTACAAGCAGTTGAATATGCAAGATTGTTAAATGTTCCATTTGCCTATAGTTCAAATGGTCATGGATTTGTTGAACATGACATGATTACTGGAATCGAAAGAAGTTTAACAATGACTGAATTTCCTTCTCCTGAGGTCTTAAGAGAAAGATATGTGACAGAAAAAAATCTAAGTAAAGATCAATTAGATTTAATAGAATATCCTTTTTATGTATCTTCAGATTTCATTCCTCGTTATTACCAAAAAGCATCTGTTGATAAAACTTTAGAGGCTATTGCTAATGGCAAAAAAAGATGCCTAGTTGTTCTAGCTACTGGAACAGGCAAAACCTATACTGCTTTCCAAATTGTTTGGAAATTAAAGCAAATGAGAAGAATAAAGAAAGTTTTATATTTAGCAGATAGAAATATTTTAATTGAAAAACCATACAATGAGGAATTTGCTCCTTTTGGAAATAGTAGGACGCTAATTAAAAAAGGAAAAATAGATACAGCATATGAAATTTATTTTGGATTGTATCAGCAATTAGATAATGGTCACGGTACTTCGAATCTCGAGACTTTTAAACAAGTTTCTAAAAATTTCTTTGATTTAATCATTGTTGATGAATGCCATCGAGGAAGTGCAAAGGAAGATTCACATTGGCGTGAAATATTAGAATATTTTGACACAGCTATACAAGTCGGAATGACTGCTACTCCTAAAGTATATACGAAAAATAAAATTGAAGATGATGAAGATGAACTAGAAATTGATTTGGCTAAAACATATTTTGGTGAACCCGTTTATATTTATTCGCTAAAGCAAGGAATTGATGATGGCTTTTTAGCTCCTTACAAAGTAATGAAGGAATTCTTAAACATCGATGTTTCTGGTTATAGACCACATGACGGGGAAGTTGATATAAATGGAAACTTATTAGAAGATAGAATATATACAGTCAATGATTTTGATAAAAAGCTTATTGTTGATACAAGAACTCAAGAGGTGGCTAAAACAATAACAAAATATCTAAAAGACACTGATAGATTTCAAAAAACTATTGTCTTCTGCTGCAATATCAATCATGCAGAGAGACTAAGGCAAGAATTGTGGAATCAAAACCTAGACATTTGCAGAACCAATCCAAGATATATTTGTAGAATAACTAGTGATTTAGCAACTGCTTCTGCTGATTTAGAAGATTTTACAAAGGTAGAATTTAACAAAGATTTAGATCCTTGTGTTGTCGTTTCTTCAGATCTAATGACTACTGGTGTAGACTGTAAAACTGCAAAATTAATTGTTTTAGATAAAGTCATTAATTCAATGACAATGTTTAAGCAAATAATAGGTAGAGGTACTAGATTAAGAGTAGCTGAAGGAAAATATGAATTCTTAATTATAGATTTTAGACAAGTTACGAGATTATTTGCTGATCCTAATTGGGATGGACCAATAGAATATATAGAACCTACCGAACATCATGGAGGAACGGGTGGCGGGCATGTCGATGATATACCTGTTTATCACATCGATGGGTGTAAGGTAAAAGTGATGGGCGAAGAAGTCCAAATCATTGATCCAAATGGGCATTTAACAACGCAATCATTAATTAATTTCACAAAAACTAACATTTTAAATCAATATGCAACTTTAGACGATTTCATCCAAAAATGGACTGAAACTAAAAAACATAAAGCAATTGTTGATGAGTTAGCTGAACACGGAGTATTATTGGAACAACTTCGTGAAGAATTAGGAATTTTTGATATGGATGATTTTGACTTAATATGTCATGTTGCTTATGGTTTAAAGCCTCTAACAAGAAGTGAAAGAGCAAAAAACATTAAAAAGAGCTCATTGCTAGATAAATATACAGGTGTTGCCAGAGATGTTCTTGATAGATTACTTGAGAAGTATTGTGATGAAGGCATAGATGATATTGATGATGTAGCAATTCTAAAATTAGATGATTTTCAAGAATTTGGAACACCTAAACATATTGTAAATGATGTATTCGGAGGAAGAACTGAATATTTAGCTGCAATTAGTTTAATTAAGAATAATTTATTTGGAGTAGCGAGGGTTTAATATGAGTGATTTAAATGGTTTAGTAAAACGTGTTAGAAAAATAATGCGTAAAGACAATGGAGTTGATGGAGATGCTCAACGAATCAATCAACTTGTTTGGATGTTGTTTCTAAAAGTTTATGACGAACTTAAGGAAAGCAATGAGTATGAAATAGAAATTGATAATTATCAATCAATTATTCCTGAAAAGTATAGATGGCGTAATTGGGCGGTAGAAAAGAAAGATGAAAACGGAGCAGTTTTGCCAGACACCTTAACTGGTGATGACTTAGTTGATTTCATTAATAATGGTTTATTTCCAACGCTAAGAGATTTACCTGTCGATGAATCTACGCCTAAGCGTTCATCAATAGTTAAATATGTTTTCTCAAGATTGCATAATTATATGATCAATGGTACGTTAATCAGACAAGTAATTAATGAATTAAATGCAATCAATTTTGATGAGTATGAAGATAGACATGTTTTTAACGATATCTATGAATCAATTTTACAAGAATTACAAAATGCAGGTAGTTCAGGAGAATTTTACACTCCAAGACCAATTACTGATTTCATGGCAGAAGTATTGGATCCTAAACCAGGAGAAAAGATTGCTGATTTTGCATGTGGAACAGGAGGATTTCTTGTTTCAGCAATAAATCACATGCTTAAGAAAAACAATTCACAAGCAACCTTAGATAGTTTGCAAGACAATATAATTGGATGTGAATGTAAACCTCTACCATATTTATTGTGTGTTACTAATATGTTATTAAACGGGACTGATGGATCTAATATTAGATATGGCTCTTCTCTTTCTAGAAATTATTCAGAATATACTGATGAAGATAAGGTTGATGTAGTTTTAATGAATCCACCCTTTGGTGGCGAAATTGCTCCTGGTGAGGATAAAAATTTTCCTGAATCTCTTAGAACATCGGAAACAGCAAATTTATTTGTTGCATTAGTATTATATCGTTTGAAACAAAAAGGCAGAGTGGGTATTGTTTTGCCTGATGGATTTTTATTTACTAATGATCAGCCTGCATATGTAGAATTAAAAAAGAAGTTAATGAATGAATGTAATCTCCATACAATTGTAAAACTACCAAAAGGTTTATTTTATGCGAATATAACTACTAATATATTGTTTTTTGAAAAAGGCAAAAAAACTAACGGAATATGGTATTATCAAATTCCTCTTCCAGAAGGATATAAAAGTTTTAGTAAAACAAAACCATTTAAAAAAGAACATTTACAATCTTGTCGTAAATGGTGGAATGATAGAGATAATGGAGATATAAATTCCTATCATATCTCTCAAACACAGATTATCGAAAATAATTATAACATTGATTTCAAAAATCCTAATACCATTGAAAAATCTATCGACTATTCTCTAAAAGAACTATTAGAAATGATAAATGAAAACAATGAACAAAATAATCAAATATTGGCTCAATTAAAAGAATTAACTAAGGATATCATCGAATGAACATCCAGGAATTAAAACTTAAAATATTAGATTTAGCTTTAAATGGTAATTTTTCTGAAACTCTATCTACAGATGAGCCAGTAGAATGTTTATTAAATAAATTAAAAGCAAAGCCACTTCTTGACGAGTTATCAAACTATCCTAAATCTTGGTCTGTTGTATCTTTTGGTTCTTTAGCTGACATCTATACTGGCAACAGCACATCTGATGACGAAAAAAATCGATTTTCTAGAAAAATAGAAAACTCATATGAGTATATATCTACAAAAGATATTTCTATGAGTGGTAAAGTAGACTACGAAAATGGAATGTATATCCCAAAAAGTGAAAAAAAATTTAGGATTGCAAAAACTAATTCCATTCTTTTGTGCATTGAAGGAGCCAATGCCGGAAATAAGATTGCTTTTATTGATCGAGATGTTTGTTTTGTTAACAAACTGTGCTGTTTTCATATAAAGGAAATAAATAGAAAGTTTATTTATTATTATTTGCAATCAAGAAAATTTAGAAACAAATTTTTGGATAAGATGCAAGGTATTATCGGGGGTGTTTCAATATCAAAAGTAAAAAAGCTGCCCGTTCCAATACCACCTATTGAAGAGCAAGAACGAATTGTGGAAAAACTCGACAATGTGTTCAAATTATTAGAAATATTAGAAAATAATCAGAAAAATTTAGTTGATTTAAAGGCAAAGACAAATAATAAAATATTGGATTTAGCGGTTGAAGGGAAACTAGTTAAAAGTCATACATCTAGTAGTGCCATTATTTTACTGAACGATATTACAAAAAAGCAAAAATTGCTTATTTCTAAAAAGCTAATAAAACCAATTAAAAATATAGCACCAATAAATAAAGATGAATTACCTTTTGAAATACCTAAAAACTGGGTTTGGACTCGCTTAGGATCAATTGTCGAACTAATAACTGATGGTACACATAAAACTCCGAAATATGTTTCTAGTGGAATTAAATTTATTTCTGTACAAAATATATCTTCAGGCTATTTTGATTTAAATAATGTCAAATTTATTACAAATGAAGAACATGAAATGCTTTGCAAAAGAGTTAAGCCTATAAAGAACGACTTGCTTATTTGCAGAATTGGGACGCTAGGGAAAGCTATTAAAATAGATTTTGATCCTGAGTTTAGCATTTTCGTTAGTTTAGGTTTGATAAGATTCGTTGATTCTCGAATCGTAGATTTTGTTAAAATTTTTATAAATTCATCATATGGAAAACAATGGATTTTAGACAATAGAGTGGGCGGAGGAACACATACATATAAACTTAATCTAGAGTCGTTTCCAAATATGTTAATTCCATTACCCCCAGTTGATGAGATTGAATTAATTATTGATAAAGTGAACTCACTCACTAGTTTAGTAAATACCTTATGACTAATGAAGAAAAATTAGATTTTATAAAAGCAAATTATAAATCTTCAAGATGTTGGGAATTATTACAAGGAAACGAAAAACTCGAATTTTATGAAGAATGGGTAAAAACATTGCTTAGTATTATTCCAACTCATTTATATAAGTATCGTGCTTGTAATGAAGATAATTTGAGGATGTTAAGAAATAAAACAGCATGGTTTTCTTGCCCTTCTACTTGGAATGACCAAATAGATGTAACTGTTAGTTATGATTTGGATAAAGATGTCGATGAATTAGAAAAGAACTTTGACAAATATGTTTATAAGTTTGCATTTGCTTTTATAAATCAATACATCGAATCATTTTGTGACCAGAAAAAGTTTGTTACTAAAGAACAAGTTAGAGATGTATATTACAAAGCGTTTAAAGGTGATGAGTCTATTAATTTCGATAGAATTGTAAATTATTTAGAACCTGTTGTTGGATGGAAACCAGCTAGACAAATAGCAGCTAAGACTCAAGAGGCATTTATGATGGTTGAAAAACCTAAGTTTAAAAACAAAATACTAAATGGGTTTAAACAATTTCTTGGTTTCAATGACATTAGAAATAGAATGTATATGTATTCTCTGTCTGAAACATATGAAAACAATCATCAATGGGCTATTTATGCAGATGGGGGTAAAGGGTTTTGCATAGGATATGAAATAATACCGAAGAATAAGGAAGAGACCGGTATGATTCCTAATCTACTGCCAATTTATTATGGTAAGAAAGAAGATTTATTGATATCTAAAATGTTAGACGAAATTTTAGAGTACATTGCTAGAAAAGAAGAAATTTCAGATTTGATAAATCAAGAGACTGAGGTTCTATATGTGGCATTACATACTAAGGCACCTGAATGGGTTGGTGAGCAAGAATGGAGATTTACTATTCCAATAGAACAAGCAAAAGAAAATGCAATTCCATTCAATTTTGCTAAAACTCTATATCTTGGTGAGAACATTGAAGATGAATGGAAAAATAGATTGATAGAAATTGCAAAAGTACAAAATTTAAAAGTCTATCAAAGACAGCTGGATAAAACAAAATCTAGATGGATTTATAAAGAAATCGTTTTAAAGGAGAATTAAATAATGAGTAAAGTAGTAATTGAATTACAAAAGAACATAATAGATAATAATTTGGATGTTGTATCTATTCTTAGAAAGGCTAAATTAATCTCTTCAAAATTAAATTTAACAGAGTTTAACAATTGGATTGAAAAAGAATTGAATGGTTATAATGAATATAGCGAGATACCCGATTATAGAACTGTTGTTGGTGAAATAAAAGCTAAGAATCCATATTATGGTTTAATTCCAGTAATGATGCCTTCTTCATTAGCTAGTGAATTGAGCACAAGAAAATTGTACCAATCTATATCGGAAATACAAAATTTGTCTGAAACAAACGAACATATAGTCGTGAACTTGCCAACTGAAGTATCTGATATTTTATGTCAAAACACAGGTGTAAATTTTCCGTGTTATTTCATTTTTGGTGCACACAATTTATTAAGAATTATTGATAATGTAAAAGATAAAATTCTTGAGTGGTGTTTGAAACTTGAAAAAGATGGTATTCTTGGAGAAAATTTTGAATTTAATGATACCGAAATTGAAAAAGCCAAAAATGTTTCTCAGCAAATAAATTATTATGGACCAGTTATTAATGGCAATGTTAGTGGAACTCAGATATCAACAGGCGATAATAACAATAACGAATTTGCTTCTAATGATTTTAGTGAATTAATAAATGAAATTAAAAATTCTTTGGAAAAGGAAAAAATAGATGAACAATCAAAAGCAGAAGCATTCGAAATATTGAAAGATATCAATGAATCTATAAAACAAAATAAAAAGAAAAGTTTTGTAAGAACAATGCTGGCGGGCATGAAAGATTTTCTTATCAATACTGGTGCTGCGGTCACTGCATCGCTAATAACTGCAAAACTATCAGGATTGTAAAAAAAGACCATACCCTTGAGTTGATACTCTTTAGTATGGTTTTTTCTTTTCCTCTAAAGGGCTAATTAGTTAAATCCCTAATTAAACTGCCCTTATGCGCTGTTTTTTAATTGGATTTAAGTAAAATAAAAGGCGACTTGAGCCACCTTTTTATTAGGAGAAAATGAAAGCCTTATTTTTTATAGATATAATAAGCATCTCCGATTGAACCAAATTCTACATTAGCGGTAAGAACGATTTCTTTAACAGCTTTTTCCATTAAAGGAATAATATCTTTAAGTTCACCAGTAATGCCTTTATTAGTTTCAAGTTCGTTAATATATTCTTTTAAATAATAACGGTATTCAAATGATTCTCTCTTTTCAACAAGGAGAGGATAGATTTTGCTGCCTTCTTTCTTTTCTGGATGAGTTTCAAACCATTCAAGAATGTTACGGGTTGTAGCAAGTCTAATATCGGTATCCATGTTAATTTTAGAAATACCTGATGGGATAACTTCTTTTAATTGTTCAATTGGAATACCATGACCATGTACATTTCCACCTAATGCGTTAATCTCATTAACAATGTATTGTGGAACAAGGCTTGAGCCGTGTGAAACTAATACAGCATCAATTTTTTCATGGAGCATGTTTTCCATGGTTGCAATTGCGATTTCTTTTCTTAATTTAACGTTATCGCCTTTAACTGCACCATGTTTTGTACCATATGAAATAGCGAGTAAATCAACACCAGTTTTCTTTAAGAAGTCGATTGCAGTGAGTGGATTGGTGTAAGTTGAAGTTTCAGCAAAAACGTGGTCTTCAACTCCAGCTAATACTCCAAGTTCAGCTTCAACTGATACATCATGTTTATGTGCAAATTGGACAACTTTTTTAGTTAAAGCAACGTTTTCATCATATTCAAGGGCACTTCCATCAATCATGACACTATTAAAGCCAGCTTGAATACAAATTTTACATGTTTCAAAACTTCTTCCATGATCTAAATGAAGAGAAACAGGTATAAATGTTTTTTCAGCTAATTTTTTAACATAGCTAGCAATACGTTTTGCGCCAAGTTTCTTTTCTTCCATAGTTCCATGGATGAAATCTGGATTACCACCGATGTAAGCAAGTCCTGGTTCGGCAACTTGAATGATTGCGGCACAGCGTAACTCTTCACAAGCTTCGATTATTGCTTTTGCTTGGCAAAGAGCGTTAACGTTGAAAGCACCGTGAGCGAATTTATGATCACGGGCATATCTTAAAATATCTTTTGATTTTATGTATGGCATCTTTAGGCCTCCTGTAAGCCTATTATCTAATAATAAATGGCGATTATCTATCAAAATTTAGCTTTTGAGGAAGATAATGAGAAAATTGATTTCATTTAAAATTAAACGAGTTTCAAATGAAAAGATTTATATGTATTTTAAAAAAGACTCATTCTAATCGAAAAAATGTCAGATTGACTAAATTTGCTACTATTATTTGGAAACTTCTGAGAAAAACGAGATTTTCAATCTGCTTTTAAAATAAATTTAAGCAATAATGAAGAAAATTTAACTATCAAATAATTTTATTTTTTGTTTATGTAATGAAATAGAAAAATTGCAAATTCTAATAATTGATTATTTCTCAATAAACTACGAAAATAAGTTCAAAGGTTCAAAACTTTTTTAATGTGCAATTTTTAAATTTGAGAATTATAAAGTATAAAAAAACACGATAATCATCGTGTTATTTTCAGTCTGGGGCGAAATACCGGGATCGAACCGGTGCATGCTTGGTTCACAGCCAAGTGAGTTAACCACTTCTCCAATTTCGCCAAATGCTAGTAAATTATACATTTTAAGGTGCAGTAGTGTCAAATAGAAAATAAGTAATTTTTAGCAATCTCTTATTGACAGTGCTAGGAATTCCAATATAATAATATTAGCACTCATAGAGCAAGAGTGCTAAAAAGGAGGTATTAAATATGAATCAATACCAAGGACCAGAAGATTATAGCAAAGACGAAAACATTCTTTCTAAATTTGGACGTAATATTACTGAGCTTGTTAAAAGTAATAAAATTGATCCTGTAATTGGAAGAGATGATGAAATAAGAAAGATTATCACAATACTTGCAAGAAAAACGAAAAACAACGTTATTTTGCTTGGTGAACCAGGAGTTGGTAAAACAGCAATAATTGAAGGGCTTGCCCAAAGAATTGTTAAAAACGATGTTCCACAAACATTGAAAGATAAAGAGATTTTCGAACTTGATATGGGAGCACTTGTTGCTGGAGCAAAATATCAAGGCGAATTCGAGGAGCGTCTAAAAGCCGTTTTAAATAAGATTAAGGAAAGTGAACATAAAATAATTATGTTTATTGATGAAATTCATCTTATTGTTGGTGCTGGACGAAATCAAGGCGCTCTTGATGCTTCTAATATGCTTAAGCCAATGCTTGCTAGAGGCGATATTGATTGTATTGGTGCAACTACATTAAAGGAATATCAAGAATATATCGAAAAAGATAGAGCTTTAGAAAGAAGATTTCAACCTGTGATGGTTCAAGAACCTTCTAAAGAGGATACTCTTTCGATTTTAAGAGGCTTAAAAGCCCGTTTTGAATCTCACCATGGTGTACACATTACTGATAATGCTCTTGTAGCAGCAGTAAATTATTCTACGCGATATGTTACTAATCGTTTTTTACCTGATAAAGCGATTGATTTAGTTGATGAAGCTTGTGCTGAAACAAGAGTTGAAATCGAATCAATGCCAAGTGAACTTGATGATGTATCACGTAAAATTAGACAACTTGAAATTGAAAGGCTTGCTTTATCTCAAGAAAAAGATGAACAATCTAAAGTTAGATTAGAAAAGCTAGATAGCGAGTTAAATAAACTTAATGATGAAGCGGCTAATTTAACCAAAGAGTGGCAAAAAGAAAAAGCTGAGATTAAAGAAGTCAAAGAGTTAAAAGCACAATTAGATGATTTAAATTTTAAACTTCAAAATGCTTTTAATAATGGTGATTATAAAAGAGCTAGCGAAATTCAATATAAAGAAATCCAAAGTGTAAAAAATCGTATTGATGCATTAGAAAAAAGTGAGAGAGATCATAAAATCTTATCGGATGTTATTACAGAAGAAAATATTGCCTCAATTGTTTCAAAAATGACTAATATTCCAGTTAGTAGAATTACGCAAGGTGAAAAAGAGAGAGTTTTAAATCTTGATAAGATTCTTGAAAAACGAGTTATTGGTCAAGACAAAGCGATCAAATTAATAAGCGATGCAATAATTAGACAAAGAGCTGGAATAAATGATCCTCATAGACCAATTGGATCTTTTCTCTTTTTAGGACCAACAGGTGTTGGTAAAACCGAGGTTGCAAAGGCTCTTGCTGAAGCTTTATTTGATAGTGAAGAGCATATCATCAGAATTGATATGAGCGAATACATGGAAAAATATAGTGTTTCAAGATTAATTGGCGCCGCACCAGGATATATTGGTTATGAAGAAGGCGGACAATTAACTGAACCAGTAAGACATAATCCTTATTCAATTGTTCTATTCGATGAAATTGAAAAAGCTGCACCAGATGTTTTAAATCTTTTATTACAAATTATGGACGATGGTAGACTTACTGATGCGCAAGGTCGACTTTGCGATTTTAAAAATACAGTAATTATTATGACTAGTAATATTGGAAGCGAAGAGATTCTTGAAGGTCATCCAGAAAATGTTGAAAAAATTCTTCATCGAACATTTAAACCTGAATTTTTAAATAGAATAGATGAAACCGTTTATTTCAATAGTTTATCAAAAGAAGTTCAATATAAAGTTGTCGAAAAGATGTTGAATGATTTAAAAACAAGACTACTTAATGAATATTATGTTGTCGATTTTACTGATAATGTCAAAAAGTATGTTTTGGATAGTGCTTATTCTCCTGAATTTGGAGCACGTCCTTTAAAAAGATTTATTCAACATAATATAGAGACAATCCTTGCTCGCGATATAATTAATCAAAGCATCAAAACCGGAAAGAAGTATATCGTTGACTACAAAAAAGAAGAAGGAATTATAATTAACTAATAAGGGGCTGTTGAAAAACCTCTAATTAAAAGAGGCTGATTCAACAGCTTTTTTTA
>CAJJXG010000026.1 GCA_905197045.1 uncultured Caryophanales bacterium | reverse complement strand
AAAATGAAAGAGGCTGTTGATAACCTTGTAAATCTTAGTTATTCAACAGCCCCTTATTTTTTTTAAAAAGCCTGCAAAAATTAGCTTTTTTAAGTTTTTAGACTTTAAGAATGTAAATTTTCGCTTTAAACTGTCATTAAAAATCTTTACATTTTCTTTACATTTATAAAGTGAATTATTTATAATCTTGGCATGGATTTAGGCCAGATTTTATCCTTATATGCTGAATTCCCAATGCTTGTTGTAGCATCAATTTTAGTTTTAGGAGTTATTTTCATCAATGGATGGACTGATGCCCCAAATGCAATTGCTACATGTATATCTACACGTTGTATTAAACCTAAGGCTGCAATTTTAATGGCAGCTTTTTTTAATTTTTTAGGTGTTCTTACGATGTTTTTCATCTCGAAGCAAACAGCTCAAACGATTTCAGATATGGTTGATTTTGGAACAAATTATGCTGTTGCTTTAGATGCTTTGTGTGCTGGTATGGTTGGAGTTATTGCCTGGGGTGTTTTAGCCTGGTGGTTTGGTATTCCAAGTAGTGAATCTCACGCTTTAATTGCTGGAATTACTGGAGCTGGTTTAGCGGCCATGACAATGGGGCTTGATGCAACAATTGAATTTGGTCCTTTATCAAGCTGGGCTTTAACTATATATGGATTAATTTTAAGTTGTTTCTTTGGCTTTTTTGTTGGTTTTGGCTTAACTAAACTTATTGAAGTTTGCTGTAAAAAGTTAAATAGAAATAAAGCTAGACCATTTTTTAAAAGAGCTGAAGTAGTAAGTGGAGCGGCAATGGCTTATGTTCATGGGGCACAAGATGGCTTGAAGTTTATAGGTGTTTTATTTTTAGCAATTGAGTTAGCTGCAAAAGCAAAAGATCCTACTAGTACCATTGCTTTATCTAATGATTCTAGTTTATGGTGGTTAGCGATTGTGGTTGCTTTAATTATGGGACTCGGCACTTCAATTGGTGGTTATAAAATTATTAAAAAAGTTGGTATGGGAATGGCTAATCTTGAACCATATCAAGGCTTTGTAACCGATACAACGAGCGCCATTGGTATTTTACTTTCGACTTTATTTGGTCTTCCAGTTTCAACTACTCAAGTAAAAACTGTCTCGATTTTAGGAGTAGGTGCAACTCGAGGTATTAAAAGAGTTAAATGGTCAATTGCCAAAGAAATGGTTCTAACTTGGCTTTGTACGTTCCCTGGATGTGGAATAATAGGATATGTTATTACTTTAATTTTTATAAGTATTTTTAGATAGGTGGTAAAAGGTTATGTTTGGTAAAAAGAAAAATAATTATTTTTATGAATCGTTTGAAAATCTTTGTCTTTTTGCTTTAAAAGAAATTAATGTATTGAAAGAAGGACTTGAAAACTTTAGCAACGACTCTTTAGTAGATTTAAAAAACAATGTTCATAAAATAGAGCATGAAGCCGACAAAAAGAAAAAAGAAATTGAAGAAAAACTTGCTAAAGAATTTATCACCCCTATTGATAGAGAAGATATTTTTGTTTTATTAGATAACATTGATGATTTATGTGACGCAATTGAAGAAATATCTTTTAAACTTTATATTAGAAACTATAAAGAACTTCCTAGCAAGACTATGCTTTTTGTAGATCGCTCAAAAGAAGCAGTTGAAGCGGTTTATGAAGTATTAAAGAATTTTGATCAAATTAACAATAAAGAAGTAATGGATCCTTTAATTAATAAAGTTTTAACAATTGAAGAAGGTGTTGATAAGATTTATGAATATAATGTCCATAAGCTTTATATTGAAAACAAAGATTATGATTATATTCGATTAGGAGAAAGAGTTTATTCTTATTTTGAATATGTCACTGACAAATGTCGTGATATATGTAAAACAATTCTTATCATTATGTATAAGAATTTATAGAAAAAACCTGCAAAAATTAAATTAAAACAAAAAATAGCCAACGAATTAGTTGGCTATTTTGTATTAATGATAAGAGCTTAATTTAAAGCTCTTTAACCCATAAACCATGAAGGTTACAGAATTCGTAAACTTTTAATGGTTTCTCGTTTTCACCGATGGTGAATGTATATTCTGGTGCATCAGTATGAGCGAAATCGTGTCTTCTAACTTCTTTATCACTAACAAGAATTACAAAGCCGATATAGTGAGCTTCAGTCATAGGATGAGGGATACTACCGACTTGAACGTGAATTTTATTTCCGTCAACTGTAACTGCAGGAACGTGTTTTTCAAAAGCAGCATCAGTTGTATTAGCTTTAAGTTCGCTCATATCTTCGCCACAGCATTTTGTTGGGCAACCGTGTGTACCAGGGAATTTTTCAATGATTTTTCCACAGTGTTTGCAAATGAATAATTTAATTTCTTCCATTTCTTAATTTCTCCTTTGTATATATATTGTAGGTTATTTAGATTTTTTTACCACTAATATGCTACCATTAAAACATGTTAACCTATCAAGATTTATTGAATGATATTGAAAAATCTAAAAATGAAAAATTGGTGGAATTTTCAAAACCTATTCTTAATACTAATATAGCTATAAAAGGTATTTATTCGAAAGATATCAAAGAGTTAATTAAAAAGTATAAAGATATTGATATTAATGACTTTCATTTAGATGTTTACTACGAATTAAATTTTTTATATATTGCAATCGGTCTAAAGAAAAAGAAAACTTTAAAAGAACAAATCGATTTTGTTTTTGAAAATTCTAAACACATTGTTTCGTGGGGTATAACTGATTCTACTTTTAGATATTTTAAATTAAAAGACTTTGGAGAAGCTTTACCTGTAATTCAAAAATTTATCAATACTAATGATGAGTTTTTAATTCGCTATGGATATTTATTCTTATTTAATTATGTAAGAGATAAAGATAATCTAGAGAGAATTTTTTCACTATTTAAAAATAGTTCATATTTCTATGTAAAGATGGTCGAAGGATGGGTCTTATCTTCTCTTTATATTTATAGTAATGAAGAAACGTATAATTATCTTTTAAACTCCTCGTTAGATTATGAAATTAAGAATATTGCAATAAGAAAAATTTGCGATTCTTATCGAGTTAATAAAGAAGAAAAAGATAAATTGAAACTTTTAAGAAAAAGATTAAAAGAGAAGATAATAAATTAAATATTTACAAGCTGATAAATAAAAGTAAGCGATAGTTTTATTTGTGGCATTTAGTTTTTAAAACTAAGTAATATTTTGCTATAATTTTCTTTGAAAGGTTGGAAGTTATGATATATAAAAATAGAGAAGTTTGTAAAGACACATATTATGTTGGAGCTAGCGATCGTCGTCTTGCTCTTTTTGAAAATATTTATCCTTTAACCAATGGGGCAAGTTATAATTCTTACATTATTTTAGATGAAAAGACCTGTGTTTTAGATGGTGTAGATCATAGTGTAAGAGATATTTATATTGATAAAGTCAAAGCTGCATTAAATGGGAGAAAACTTGATTATCTTGTTATTCAACATATGGAACCAGACCATGCTTGTTGCTTAAAAGATTTAATTGCTGTTTATCCTGATTTAACTGTTGTATTAAACAGTAAAACATGGGAAATGTTCCAAAACTTTAATGAAGGCGTCGAAGTTAAAAATGTCAAAATAGTTCAAGAAATGGACACTCTTTCACTTGGTAAACATAATCTTGTTTTTGTTTTTGCACCTATGGTTCATTGGCCAGAAGTTATGGTAACTTATGATGCTTATACAAAGACTTTATTTAGTGCAGATGCATTTGGTACATTTGGGGCATTAAGTGGAAATTTATTTGCAGATAGAGTTAAGTTTGAAAAAGAATTTGAAGATGAGGCTAGAAGATATTACACAAATATTGTTGGTAAATATGGCACTCAAGTTCAAGCAATCTTAAAGAAAGCTTCTACTATTGAAATTGAAACAATTTGTCCACTTCATGGACCAATTTGGAGACAAGATTTAAATTATTTAATTGGTTTATATGATAAATGGTCTAGATATGAACCTGAAGTTAATGGCGCTTTAATTGTTTATGGTAGTGTTTATGGACATAGTGAAGTTGCTGCAAACATTATCGCTGATACATTATCAGAACTTGGATTAAAAGAAATTGCTCTTTATGATGCAAGTAAAACCGACAAATCTTACCTTGTTGCTGAAGCTTTTAAATATTCTCATCTTATTGTTTGTGCATCAACTTACAATATGGGTATTTTTACACCAGTTGAAGAATTCTTACTCGATTTAAAATATCATAACTTACAAAATAGAAAGTTTGCTGTTGTTGAAAATGGTAGCTGGGCACCAAATAGCGGTTCTTTAATTGTTAAGATTTTAAGCGATCTTAAAGATTGGGAACAAATTGGCGATAAGATTACTTTCAAGAGCAGTGTAAAAACTGATGATGCTAAGAAGTTAGTTGATTTATCAAAACAAATTTATGATACGATTCCACAAAGAGAGGCAGATGGTAACCCTCTATTTAACATCACTTATGGTTTATTTGCTCTTACAACTTTTGATGGTAAAAAACAAAATGCTTGTATTATAAATACTGTTAATCAAGTTGCTAACAATCCAGATAGATTAATGATTTGTGTTAATAAGCAAAACTATACTGCAAGTGTCATTAATCAAACCAAAAAATGCAATATCAGCGTTTTAACTAAACATACTCCATTTTCACTTTTTAAACGTTTTGGTTTCCAAAGTGGTGCAACAGTTGATAAATTCCAAGGTTTTGAAGATGTGAAGATTGCAAAGAATGGTGTTTCTTATTTAACAAGATATTCTAATGCTTTCATTTCTTTAAACGTTGTTGAAACACTAGATTTAGGCACTCATTATGGGTTTATTTGCACAATAGGCGAAAGCAAAACTTTAAATAATGATACAAGTTTAACTTACGAATATTACATGAATAACATTAAACCAATTCCACCAAAATCTACAAAAAAGGTTGGCTGGATTTGTAAGATTTGTGGCTATGTATACGAAGGAGAAGTTTTACCAAAAGACTTTATTTGTCCAATTTGTAAACATGGCGCAGATGATTTTGAAAAGTTAAAATAGGTCGCAAAAATGAGAGAAAAAGAAGAAAAATTGTCTTTTAACGAATATCAAAAGCACGCATATAACTTGATTAGTGAAGAAGGAAAGAAAGACATGATCACTAATGGAGTTCTTGGTTTAGCTGGAGAAAGTGGAGAATGCTGCGATATTGTTAAAAAGTATAAATATCAAGGACATGAACTTGATAAAAATCATTTAAAAGATGAGCTAGGGGATGTTTTATGGTATCTTGCAGAAACAGCAAGTGGTCTTGGCATTACTCTTGAAGAAGTGGCTCAATATAATCTAGATAAACTTCATAAAAGATATCATGGAGAAAAATTCCACAAAGAGGATAGCATTAATCGTAAAGAATAAATAATTATGAATTTAAATAACCAATATGATGCCATTATTATTGGAGCCGGTGTAATTGGCTCGGCAATAGCTCGTTATTTGATGCGCTATAAGTTAAGGCTGCTTATTCTTGAAAAACATAATGATGTTGGTGATGAAGCAAGCGGGGCAAATAGTGGTATCGTTCATAGTGGTTATGATCCTTTACCTGATACAAATAAGGCTAAGTTTAATGTATTGGGTGCTAAAATGATGGAGCAAGTTTGTAAAGAATTAGATGTTCCTTATAAAAAAATAGGCTCGCTTACAATTTCTTTTTCTGAAGAAGAAAATCAGACTCTTTTAAAGTTAAAGGAAAGAGGCGAGAAAAATGGTGTTAAGACTAAGATTTTGTCAAAAGAAGAAACCTTATCTTTAGAACCAAATTTATCAAAAGAAATATGCGGAGCTTTACTTGCTGAAAGTGCAGGAATCGTTTCACCATTTGAGTTAACTGTCAAATTAATGGAAAATGCCCTTGATAATGGAGCGGAGCTTTTATTAAATAAAGAAGTTTTTAAAATAGAAAAAATAGGCGCAAATTATAGGGTTTTTGCTAAAGATGGTAGTGTTTTTGAAGCAAAAACAATAATAAATGCAGCTGGTTTATATAGTGATAAAATTGAGGAATTCATCGAAGAAAGCTCTTTTAAAATTACACCTCGTAAAGGAGAATATTTTGTTTTAGATCATTTCGATCCTAATTTTATAAAACACACTATTTTTATGTGCCCAACAAAAGTTGGCAAAGGTGTATTGATTTCTCAAACTACAAGTGGGAATTATTTAATTGGGCCTAGTAATGATCCTTCATTAATTGATGATGTTTCTACGGATGAAATGACTTTAAGTGATATAAAATCAGTAGCTTTAAAAATTTGTCCAACTATTCCATTTAATGAAAACATTCGTCAATTTAGTGGCATTAGGCCTAATTCAAATGTTAATGATTTTATAATTAAAGAAAGCGAAAAAAATCCTGGGTTTTTTATTGTCGGTGGAATTATGTCACCAGGTTTAGCATCCTCTTTAGCAATAGGAGAGTATGTTTCAAATTTAGTAAAAGAAAAATTAAATTTAGAAATGAATACTCTTTATAACCCTTATGTTAGAAAACATTATTCACTTAAAAATACGACAAGCAATGAATTTAATAATTTAGTTAAAGAAAATCCACTTTATGGCCATATGGTTTGTCGTTGTGAAAAGGTAAGCGAAGCTGAAATTATTGATTCAATACATCGAAATTGTGGTGCTAAAACCGTTAAAGGTGTTAAAAAACGTTTAAGACCAGGTTTTGGTAAATGCCAAGGAACATTTTGTGAATCAGAAGTCGTTAAGATTTTAGCCCGCGAATTAAATGTTGATTTATCTGATATTTGTTATAGCGAATTAGGAACTAATGTAGTTTTAAAATCATTTAAAGGACAAGAAAGTGGAAAATAAAGATTTAGTAATTATTGGTGGAGGCAGCGCGGGGCTGGCTAGTGCAGTTTCTTCTTTTGATGCTGGCGTAAAAGATATTTTAATAATTGAAAGAAACAAAGAACTTGGTGGAATTTTAAATCAATGCATTCATCCTGGATTTGGGCTACATCGATTTAATGAAGAACTTACAGGACCTGAATATGCTAAAAAATATATCGATGAGGTGAATAAAAGGAAGATTGATTACCTTTTAAATACTCAAGTTTTATCTATTAGTAAAGATAAAGTTATAACTTATGTAAACTGCCAAGGACTAAAATCAATTCAGGCAAAAGCAATTATTTTTGCGGCAGGGTGTAATGAAAGGACAAGAGGGCAAATTTCTACTCCTGGATTTAGGCCTAAAGGAGTTTATACAGCCGGACTTGCTCAAAGATATCTTAATATTGAAGGTCGCCTTGTTGGTAAAAATGTTTATATTCTAGGTAGTGGAGATATTGGGCTTATTATGGCCAGAAGAATGACTCTTGAAGGAGCTAAAGTAATCGGAGTAAGCGAAATTATGCCTTATTCTAACGGATTAAAAAGAAATATTGCCCAGTGTCTAGAAGATTTCAATATTCCTTTAAAATTATCTAATACTGTAACAAAAATTTTTGGACATGATAGACTTGAAGGAATTGAAATCAGTGATGTTGATGAAAATTTAAAAGTGATTAAAGGTAGTGAACAATATATTCCTTGTGATACTTTGTTATTAAGTGTAGGACTATATCCTTTTAATAGCTTACTTAAGGATGCTGGATGTAAGGTAAATAAAGAAAGCAAGGGTAGCCTTGTTGATCAAAATCTAGAAACTAGTATCGAAGGTATTTTTTCTACAGGAAACGTTCTTCATGTCCATGATTTAGTTGATTTTGTTAGTGAAGAAAGTGAAAGGGCAGGTAAAAATGCTGCTCAATATATCCTTAATAAAAGGGGAAAAATAATTAACGAAATTTCCTTGATCCATTCAACTAACATTAGTTATGTTATTCCTTCTTTAATTCGCCCAAGAAAAGAAAAAGAAGACATTATCTTCTCTTTTAGAGTTCGCCATGCTGTTAAAAAAGGTAAAATTATTTTAAAAAACCATACAAAAGTCCTGTATTCTCTTGTAAAAAGAAATCTTTTGCCGGCTGAAATGATTAAGATTCAGGTCAAAGATTTAGAATTAACTGGTTATAAAGATTTAACTTTAGAGGTAATTGAAGATGATTAAAAAAATTACTTGTATTGTTTGTCCAAATGGTTGTGAAATTGAGATTGATGGGGATAATATTCGAGGGTATACCTGTAAAAGAGGTCTTGAATATGCAAAAAATGAACTTTTAGCACCTAAAAGAACAATTACATCTACAGTTAGAATTTCAGGAGTAGATGAAGTTTGTCCGGTTAAGACGTCTTTACCTATACCTAAAGAAGAAATTTTTAATGTCATGAAAGAAATTAATAAACAAGAATTAGATAAGCCTATTTTTCTTCATCAAATAGTTATAAAAAATGTTTTGAATTTAGGAGTTGATATTATTACTACCAAGGAGATTAAGTAGGTTGTGGCTAATGTTCTAAAATTTGTAGAAAATTTTAAAGATAAAACATTTGAGGAAGTTCCTCTTTGTGAAGCGGATATTGTTGTTGGCTCTCTTTTTTCTTACGCTTCATTTGAAAAAACAAAGGAGTTTGAAAAGCATTCTTTAAAGGACCGTACATGCCGAGCCTCAGTGTTTAATAAAGAAAAAACACTCGATATAATGAGTGAAAACTATCTAAATCCTAATGATTTTAAAAAATTTTTACAACCAATCTTATCTTATAAAAGATATAGAAATCTACAAATTGGCTACATAAAGAACTTTTTCTCAGAAAAACAAACAATGCAGTTTTTACTTTTACAATTTTTACTAAAAACTACAATGTTATCTTTTTTAGAGGGACTGATGTTTCTATATTAGGACGGAAAGAAAATTTTAACATGCTACTTGAAGATAAAATTCCTTCTCAAACAGCAGCAAAAAAATATGTCAAAGAGATATCACAATTAAATAAAAGACCAATAATTATTGCTGGACACTCTAAAGGAGGGAATTTAGCATATTATGCTTATTTCAATAGTCCAAAGTATGTTAAAGATAGAGTAGTTGCTGTTTATAATTTTGATGGACCAAGCTTCTTTAAAGAGAAATACGATTATTCTGAATTTAATAAAAAATTGTTTAAGTTCGTACCTTACGATGACGTTATAGGACTAGTGTTTGAGGATACAGATTTATTTATTCCTATTTCGACCAAAAAAAGAGGAATAAATTCTCACGACTTATTGACATGGAATTTTTCAAAAAAGAGCGAATATAAATTACTTGAGCGTAAAAAATCACTAACTTTAACTGCGAGGGCTTTCCAGATTACGCTTAATATTTGGTTAAATAAATTATCAAAAGGAGAAGCACAAGAATTAATAGATTTTATTCTTGCTATCGCTACGTGCAATCAAATGAGGGATTTGTTTGCTTTAAAATTAGATATTATTAAAGCTAGAAAAGTATATTTAGATAAAATTGCAAATTATGATCAGGACACTAAAGATAGACTTAAATTACTAAGTCGAGATTTAGTGAAAACATTTTTTACAGTTTTACTTCATTCAAAAGATTATAAATGTAATGGTGAAAAGGCAGAATAGTATGAGAGAAAAATTTATTTTGGTTGTCGATCAAGGTACAACTTCATCAAGAGCGATATTGTTTAATCATCGTGAAGAAATCGTCTATAAATCTCAACAAGAAATTTCTTGCCAATTTCCTTATGATGGATGGGTTGAGCAGAACGCTCTTGATATTTATTTAAGTGTTTTAAATGTTATTAATGACTTGCTCTTGAAAACTAATTTAACTTATGAAGATATAGATTGTTTAGGAATTACTAATCAAAGGGAAACGACAATAATTTGGGACAAGAAAACTGGAATGCCTGTTTATAATGCGATTGTTTGGCAATCTAGACAAAGCGCAAAAATTTGTGATGAATGGAAAAAATACCAAGATATTGTCCATAAAAAAACAGGATTGATAATTAATCCTTATTTCAGTGCCTCTAAAATTAGATTTATATTAGATAACATAAAAGACGGCCAAAAAAGAGCAGAAAATGGCGAATTAATGTTTGGAACTGTAGATACGTGGTTAATGTATAAACTTTCAAAAGGGAATATCTTTAAAACTGATTTTACAAATGCTAGTCGAACTATGTTTTTTAATATTAATACTTTTGATTATGACGATGAACTTTTAAAACTGTTTTCGATTCCTAGATGTATGTTACCAGAAGTTTGCCCATCATCATATTTTTACGGGAACGCGAGTGCTTTAGATGATAATTTAAGAATTAGAGCAGTGGCAGGCGATCAACAAGCTGCACTGTTTGGGCAAAATTGTTTTGAAGAAGGTGAGAGTAAAAATACATACGGAACTGGTTGCTTTATGTTAATGAACACAGGAAACAAACCGGTATTTAGTGAAAATGGGTTAATAACAACAATAGCGTGTTCCTATGATGAAAAAAGAACGTACGCTCTTGAAGGAAGCGTCTTTATTGGTGGAGCTTGTGTACAATGGCTGAGAGATGAAATGAGAATGATAAAAACTGCAGCCGAAAGTGAAAAATACGCAAAAAGAGTACCTGATTCAGATGGAGTATATGTTGTTCCGGCTTTTGTAGGATTAGGCGCTCCTTATCGGGATGATGATTGTAGGGGAGCTGTTTTTGGTTTAACAAGAGGCACCTCAAAAGAACATTTTATAAATGCAACTTTAAATTCTATAGCTCTTCAAACAAAAGATGTCATAACAGTTATGGAAAAAGAAGCAAATAGAAAAATCGAGATTTTAAAAGTGGATGGCGGCGCAACAGCTAATGATTATTTGATGCAATATCAAAGCGACATTTTAAATTCAAAATTAATGCTTCCAAATTGTCTTGAAACAACAGCTTTAGGTGCTTGTTATTTAGCTGGTCTTAATAGTGGATATTTCTTAAGCATTGAAGAAATTAAAAACATTCATAAATATAAAAAGGAATATACGCCAAAAATGGATGAAGCAAATAGAAAAGAGATAGATAAAAAATGGAAGTTAGCAATCCAAGCTACGAGGCTTTTCAAATAATTGAATCCTTATTATTTAAAGGATTTAAAAACTCTTGTCCTTACTATGAACATTTAGAAAGCAGTTTTCACAACTCTTTATATTGTACAAAATCTCTGCAATTTAAAGAGATTTTACATAATTTTGTTTCTCCAATGAATGAAGATGACTTCTTTTTATTTAAAGACATACAACTTATTAAATACTTTTTTGCTTCATTTAGTGACTATGAAGGGGTTAGTGATTTACTTATAGCTCAACCAGCAATAGTTAACTTAAATAAGATTTATTATTTCCGCATCAAAAAAGAAGCGATTCCAGTGATTTATTTAAATAGAATTAAAAATCGCAAGCTATTATCTTTATTATATATTTCTATTCATAGACTCTTTTTAAGACATGGATTATTTTTAAATTCAATAATAGTAGTAACTCCTATTGATGCAATCAAAGAGGACAATCAAAGGATTTATGATTTAATTCTTTTAAGTGAAAAAAGCAACGATCCTATTTTTAAAAAGAAACGGACAATATTTAAAAAGATATTTTCTTCTCATATTGAATTTGAGCAAAAACAATTAATGGAAATTTATCAATATAAAAGGATTATTAAAGATAATTTACTGGGTATAAAACCTTGTAAAATTTGCACCTATAAAGAAGAATGCGATAAAAATTTCTTTAAAGATTGCTAATTCTTTCAGTAAAGCGCTTACATAAAAAATCTCAGATAAAAAGCGAAAAAACGCTTGAAACGATATAGGGCATAGGTATATCATATTGAAGTTGTCGCGAGTTTTACGCGAGATGAAATTTATCCAGGTTTATAGAATTATATTCTATAAAAATGGTAAAAAAATTCTTAAAAAACTTGTTGACATGATAATATTGCTTTGATATTATTATTAAGCACCTCGCGAAAATATTAATTTCGCATTAAGATTGGTAGAACCGATAGGTGCAAGAGATCTTTGAAAACTAAATAGATGTACAAACAAGAAACGTCAATGTAATTTA
>CAJJXG010000025.1 GCA_905197045.1 uncultured Caryophanales bacterium | reverse complement strand
CAATATAAGGATTACCTTCAATATCACGATAAGCAATATATTCTAACCCATTTGAGTTACCATTTATTCCCTTATAAGAAGACCACACTACTGGTCGTTCAGAAGCATTCCAATATGAATTCCAACCACTAGGTTTAGATGATGTTTCACAATAAATTGTTAATTTAGTGCAATGAGAAAAAGCATAAGAGCCTATTATAGCAACGCTATCAGGGATAGTAACTGATGTAATTGTATCATTTTTATAGAAAGCATTATCAGCTATTGCTTTAACGACAATTTGCTCTCCATTTACTTCAATATAATCAGGAATAACTACATCAGTATCGGATCCATTATATCCAGTAATAGTAATATATGGATTACCTTCACTATCTATAGATACACCATAAGTAAGGTTACTATATTCCCCATATTGTCCATTAGAAGACCACACTACTGGTCGATCAGAAGCATTCCAATATGAATTCCAAGCACTAGGTTTAGATGATGTCTCACAATAAATTGTTAAATTAGTGCAATGAGAAAAAGTATAAGAGCCTATTATAGCAACGCTATCAGGGATAGTAACTGATGTAATTGTATCATTTTTATAGAAAGCATTATCAGCTATTGCTTTAACGACAATTTGCTCTCCATTTACTTCAATATAATCAGGAATAACTACATCAGTATCGGATCCATTATATCCAGTAATAGTAATATATGGATTACCTTCACTATCTATAGATACACCATAAGTAAAGTTACTATATTCCCCATATTGTCCATTAGAAGACCAAACTACTGGTCGATAAGAATTATTCCAATCTGAAGCCCAACCACTAGGTTTAGAAGATACTTCACAATAAATTGTTAGATTAGAGCAACCAGAGAAAACAGAGTCTCCTATTGTAGTAACACTAATAGGGAGATAAATAGACTCTAATGAAGTACAACCAGCAAATGCATATTCATCAATAGTTGTAACTTTATTAGAAACTGTAATTGATTTGACTTTTTGATTATCTTTAAACGCTGTTTGGCTTATTTCTTTAACAGGTATTTCTTCTCCATTTAATGTTATATTTTCTGGAATAACTACATCAGTAATCGAATCATCATATCCAATAATAACAGCGTATTTTCCATTATCATCTTCTCTTATTTCGTATTCATAATCACTCCAAATGGCTTCTAAGGCGATATCTTGCATAAGATTCACATCAATTGTATCTATAATTTCATCATTATATTTCCATGCAACAAATTCATATCCTTCCTTAGTTGGATCTTGTAAATGAATATTGCCATCATCGGTCGTATAATAATTTGGATTATTTGGATTATTTACACCACCATTAAGATCATAATCGATAGTAAAATAATTCCATTTAGCCTCTAAAGTGTAATCATAATTAGGCATAACAAATGTATAAACTGCATTTGTAGTTACTAAATTATTATTTTCATCATACCAACCTAAGAATCTAACATCGCTTTTAGAATAAGCAGCAATTGTTACTTCAGAACCATATTCTTTAAGACTAGTATATTCAGGTAAATAATCATCTACTGGTATATTAGATTTTAAAAGTACTAAGCCATAATCTTCATTATTTGTATAAATTCTTAAATTAAAATCATCTTTTTCAAACCTAGCTTCTAGTGTGATATCTATATCCCACATCATGTATTTATAATTTTCTGCATTAGAAAGTAATGTGTTTTGATAATACCATCCAACAAATTTATAACCTTGATTAGGTGTAACTGATACATCAACATAGGTATTGTAAGGATATTCACCTTCACCAGTTATTGTTCCAGCTTCAGGCATATTTGTAGTAATATTTAGTTTAACAGTTTGAGAATAAATAGCTCTAAAGATCATATTATCAACTAAAGTAACACTTTTAAGTTGATTACCTTTTTCATCAAAGATTTTTTCTCCATTATATTCCCAACCTCTAAATTGCCAATCTTCTTTAACACAATCAAAGAAAAGTATATCTTTACTAAATGAAGTAACTTCAATTGCTCCTTTATAAGAAGATGAAGTTCCTCCATTTAAATCAAAATCTATTGTATAAGTTATTTCTTCATTAGTAAAAACTGCTGTATAAGTTATATCTTTGGTAACTGGTTCTAATTCAGGAGTCCAACCAGCAAAAGTATAATTATATCCACCATCACTTTCTTTAATAGGTTCTTCTCCATCATAAGATGGCATAGTGCCTGACTCTACTTCATTATCTATTTCTAATATTGTGCCATCATAATTTTTCCATGTAATCGTGTATGTTATTTCTTCATTAGTAAAAACTGCTGTATAAGTTATATCTTTGGTAACTGGTTCTACTTCAGGTGTCCAACCAGCAAATGTATAGTCATATCTATCATCTCTTTCTTTAACAGGAGTAACACCATCATAAGTAGGTGTCGTGCCATAAGAAACTTCATTATCTATTTCTAATATTGTGCCATCATAATTTTTCCATGTAATCGTGTATGTTATTTCTTCATTAGTAAAAACTGCTGTATAAGTTATATCTTTGGTAACTGGTTCTAATTCAGGAGTCCAACCAGCAAAAGTATAATTATATCCACCATCACTTTCTTTAATAGGTTCTTCTCCATCATAAGATGGCATAGTGCCTGACTCTACATCATTATCTATTTCTAATATTGTGCCGTCATAATTTTTCCAAGTAACAGTGTATGTTATTTCTTCACTAGTAAAAACTGCTGTATAAGTTATATCTTTGGTAACTGGTTCTACTTCAGGTGTCCAACCAGCAAATGTATAGTCATATCTATCATCTCTTTCTTTAACAGGAGTAACACCATCATAAGTAGGTGTCGTGCCATAAGAAACTTCATTATCTATTTCTAATATTGTGCCATCATAATTTTTCCAAGTAACAGTGTATGTTATTTCTTCATTAGTAAAAACTGCTGTATAAGTTATATCTTTTGTAACTGGTTCTACTTCAGGTGTCCAACCAGCAAATGTATAGTCATATCTATCATCTCTTTCTTTAACAGGAGTAACACCATCATAAGTAGGTGTCGTGCCATAAGAAACATCATTATCTATTTCTAATATTGTGCCGTCATAATTTTTCCAAGTAACAGTGTATGTTATTTCTTCACTAGTAAAAACTGCTGTATAAGTTATATCTTTGGTAACTGGTTCTACTTCAGGTGTCCAACCAGCAAATGTATAGTCATATCTATCATCTCTTTCTTTAACAGGAGTAACACCATCATAAGTAGGTGTCGTGCCATAAGAAACTTCATTATCTATTTCTAATATTGTGCCATCATAATTTTTCCAAGTAACAGTGTATGTTATTTCTTCATTAGTAAAAACTGCTGTATAAGTTATATCTTTTGTAACTGGCTCTAACTCAGGAGTCCAACCAGCAAAAGTATAATTATATCCACCATCACTTTCTTTAATAGGTTCTTCTCCATCATAAGATGGCATAGTGCCTGACTCTACATCATTATCTATTTCTAATATTGTGCCATCATAATTTTTCCAAGTAACAGTGTATGTTATTTCTTCACTAGTAAAAACTGCTGTATAAGTTATATCTTCAGTAACAGGTCTTAACTCTGGTGTCTAACCAGCAAATGTATAGTCATATCTATTATCACTTTCTTTAATAGGGGTAGCACCATCATAAGTAGGTGTCGCGCCATAAGGAACATCATTATCTATTTCTAATATTGTGCCATCATAATTTTTCCAAGTAACAGTGTATGTTATTTCTTCACTAGTAAAAACTGCTGTATAAGTTATATCTTCAGTAACAGGTCTTAACTCTGGTGTCCAACCAGCAAATGTATAGTCATATCTATCATCACTTTCTTTAATAGGTTCTTCTCCATCATAAGATGGCATAGTACCTGACTCTACATCATTATCTACTTCTAATATTGTGCCATCATAGTTTTTCCAAGTTACAGTATAAGTATCCTTATCATCATTATTCCCATCAGAATATGAATAATGACATATTGAACAAGTATAAACTGTGTCGCCATTTTCATTTGTTTCACTAGTAAACTCATGTCTTCCCTCATCACCTTTTACATCATGACCACAAGTCGAAGGATGCCAGTGATATTCATCAGTTGTTACCCAAAAACTAGCAAACGTATGTTCATGAGCACTACTTCCTGATGGAGAACAGCCAATTAATGTAGAAAATATAATAACGAGTGCTAGTAGACCACTAACAAGTTTTTTGATATATCTACCATTTTTCATATAAAATTACCTCAATAACTATATTTCAAAAATTAGGAAGGAGAATCCAGGATGGTAAGAATTCTTTTTATCTTCATAATCGTTATATGGCGTTCCATAAACGTCACATAATGGATAATCCTTATAGCAAAAAACAGACCTAGTTTCTTTCACCTAGATCCTAGAAGGATATAACATTTATTAGACATATAATATTACCCTCCCCCGAGAGACTTTCGAGAGAGGCAAGGTATTATTAACTAGTAATTATAGTTTACAATCCCGAAGACACATTTTCAATGATTTTAGAAATTAGGTCTTGACAAAATATGATAATTTTGCACTACTCCTCAGCCTTTAATGTAGTTTTAAACCCTGAATAAAACTTAAAGGTTATCGATTTATCCCTATGAACTACTGCTTTTTCTAATGTAAAATTAAATATTCCATCATCCCGTTCAAGCAATATGTCACCTTTTTTAAAGTTTCGATGAATGAATTAATATTGCTTTCTTTTAGTTTTCTTTCTTCTTTTTGACTAATCAAATTTTTATATTCGCATTCTTTGTTTTTGTATTTTTCTTCAAGTTCTGCATACTTTTTTCGCCAAATCGTTTGATTTTGCTGCGTGGTCGTATTCATTTTAACCAATAGTTCAAACTCTTTATTCATATCATTGAGTTCATTAGATAATGCTTCTATTTGCATATCCAAAGATGATGCATCAAGAGCTTTGCTTACTGCTTATATAAGATTAGTAATAAGAAGGTCTTTACTCCTAATCATCTCGTTAGAGGCTTTAAGGAACATTTTGATGTGGGTATAAATTAAAAAAAGTAAAAAACATTTCTAGGTATAAAAAAAGACCACCAGCATCACTGCCGAAGGCCAAAAAATAAGTGAAACAGCCTTATAAAACGAAAAAAGGACTGATATTATTGTTGCCAATCCTATTATCTATTATGTGGCGGTGGTCCTTACATGAATCTCAGCCTACTTCCTATTTCTTTTCCCTGTGTTGTTTGAACCTCTAACCTCTTCGTGATAGAAGTAGTCAACGATTACTGGATGACCTTTTTTGGCTCTTCCATATGGTGTTTCGTTATCCACGAATGGACAATCGTTATCTTTGGCTAATTGCTCAGCCTCTTTTTCTAATTCTTCAAAATAGCTCTTGTTTTTTTTCTTATATATATCTTCGTATAAAGGATACAAATCAGGATGTTTTTCTTTGATATAATCCATTATTTTCCCTTTGAATCCACCTCTAAGGTTAAGGTTTTCAAGCCATACCAAATCGCATTGATTTTTAACCAATTCGAATATCTTCTTGAAGTCCGTGATGCCTGGGAATACTGGCGAGATGAAGCATACCGTTCTAATCCCAGCATCATACACTTCTTTCATTGCCTTTAGTTTTCTTTCTATGGACACGGAATTGTCCATATCGCTTCTGAAGCCTTCGTCTAAGGTGTTAATTGACCAAGAAACCGTAACTTTGTCGAATTTCTTTAACAAATCCAAATCCCTAACTACTAAATCGGATTTCGTGCATATCAATAGTTCTGCGTCAACGCCCACCAATTGTTCCAATAGTTTTCTAGTGTTCTTGTATTTGGCCTCTTCTGGCAGATAACCATCGGTCACAGTCCCAACGATGATATGTTCGCCTTTGAATTTACCTAGATTCTTAATTGGTTGCCAGTTCTTGACATCCAAAAACGTTCCCCATTCTTCCGTGTGGCCTGTGAATCTTTTCATGAATGAGGCATAACAGTATCTGCAGCCATGGGTGCATCCGACATAGGGGTTGACGCAATATCCTCCTATAGGAGCATTGGATTTTGTCATTACGTCTTTGACTTGGATTTGTTTTATGATAACGTTCTTACTCATCTTTTAGATTCTCCTTTACCTTATTTAACATACCACTACAGCAGAGGTTAGGATGTTAAGTCGCTTATGCTCAATTTATGTTAAATAAATGCTAAATTTGGGTCTCCTTTTTTTACGGGGTGTTAAAAATTTAAAAAGCTTCTATTTTTTACTGGGCACTACTTAACGGTATCACCTAAATCTTTACCTAAGGGATTAAAATCTTTATATATTAGAAAGATCCTCTTCCCCAAATGACTGCAGTTTGAGATACCGAATGAAATGTTTTTTAATACTTTTATTTTACTATTAATTCTTCTTAAATTGACTTATTAATCGTTTTGCCATCAATTTTTATTTTTATATATCGATCTGTAAAGCATCTACCTAAAACAATTCGGACAAAAAATTCGCTTCAATAAATAATTCGGAAGATTATTTTGAGTATTTTATTTTGTGCAATTTTTTACGGGGTCAGTTTTGCTACAAAAAAAGGAGAACTTATACAAAACCCCGTAAATACCCCGCAAAAAATCGGAGAGCCCTTAAAAATAGTCCAATGGCTCGAGTCAGTTCAATTTTGCATCTTCTAAAAACATAAAAAAACACGATAACTATCGTGCATTTTTAAGATTTTGGTGGCTCCTATCGGGGTCGAACCGATACGGTATCACTACCAGTAGATTTTGAGTCTACCTTGTCTGCCAATTCCAACAAGGAGCCGCGAAAATTATTATATCAAAATAATACTGACTTATTAAAAGAAAAAATTGATTATTGATTACAATATTTTGCAAAAAGTAAGATCGATCACTGGAATTTTGAGTTAAGCCAATGATTCAATTCAATAACGATTATCCGTTTCAATAACTTTTCTAATAAAATTATTCCCATTAATTAAAGCATTTATTGTAATTGGTGAATTTCTTACTATATCAAATCCATGCATTGCTTTAGGAATTTCATAATAAATAGCGTTAAATTTATTAGCAATTGCCACTCCTTCATCTTTTAAGCAATCAAATTCACAAATTTCAACGTAAGTTTTAGGCAGATAATCGAATGAGACACTTAAAAAGTTATCGATTGTCTGACTATTTAAAAACCTTTTCCACATTAACTCGTTTAATTTTGCGTTCCACATTGGCGTATCATAAAAAATCCTTTTTGATTCAAAGTTATTGGAATTTGTAACAACTGGATAAAATAACATTAAGGCTTTTACTTTTCTTAACTTCTCGAGCAAAGAAAGAGCAAGATAACCTCCTGCTGAATCAACAGCTAAAATTGTTTCCTCAGGATTTAGTTTTAGTTTTAAAAAAGCTTTTTCTACTTGTTCTTCTAATTTCGGATGAATAAGTTTTGTATCATAATCTAAATAATAAATAACAACATCATTATTTAATGCATAATCCATTATATTTTTAAAATGACAACTTGATCCTTTATAAGCAAAAGCTCCTCCATGAAGATAAAAAATTGGAGTTAAAGAATTAATATCTTTTTTAAGTTTATGAAAAATATAAACTTTATATTTGTCCTCACATTCTTTGACATTTATTTTTTGATAAGAAAGAATCTTTTTTAGTTTTCTAGGAAAAGGATAGATAGTAGCTAAAACTCGCAAAAAGAAAAAAAGCTAGTTTATTAAATGGTGGTTTTACTCTACTAAATAAAGATTTTTTAAACTAGGATCTAAATTATATTTAATTTATATCGGTTCTAAACAATCTTTTAAAGGCTAAAAGAAAATGGATATTAATCGAAATTGCCTTCAAATAACACATCATTTTGACCATCATCTTGCCAAGAAATGAAATATGGAATGCCTTGAATTAAAGCACTATTTATATAGTCATAATCAAATTCTTGGAAGAAATTATAATCTTTAGGTAGTGGCTCGCCAAAAGTACCAATCCTTTCTTCATTTTCATCAAATTCTTCATTTTCCATAATGCTATATAAACCAGAAATATTATCTTCAAAAATTCCATCACCTTTTGCTTCAACAAGAATTGCATCGGTTTTAAATGGATATTCATAAAAATATTTGGAGCATCTTTTTACTAAAAATGAATAGCCTTCGCCAGTATCATATTCAAAGCTTATTTGCTTATATTTATCTAACATATCAGTTAATTTGACATTATTAAAAGAGATCCACTCATATTCTTCAGCACTATCTTCGTCAATATAAATATCTTCTCCACATCTAAATAATGAAAGATGTTCAAATCTTGTTTTTAAAAGTAAACAAAGCGAATAACTTAATTCTTCTAAAGTGATATCCTTTTTTACAAGAATTATACGATATAAATTTTCTGGATAATCTTTCCAAGAAACTTTTATTTTAATAAATTCCATAAATCTGAGCTCAAAAATATTGTACCTTGTCACTTAAGCATTACAAAATTAAAAGTTTATTATTTATCCATTTTTAATTAGAATTTAGTGGATATGGAAAAAGAAGAGAAATATTTTAATTGGGTAAATCAAAATATAATAAACGTTACAAATAAGACTATTTTAATAAATGGAGCAACTGGAGGAATTGGCTCTTCTTTAATAACTTACTTATCTTATTTAAAAAATGATTTATATCTATTAGTGAGAAATTTAAAAGAAGGAAATATTTTAAAAGAAAAACTTGAAAAAAGATTCCATAATAAAATTGAGGTAATTTATTTTGATTATCTTGACGAAAAATCTCTTTTAAATACGCTTGAATTTGTAAAAAACAATGCAAATCTTGATTATTTTATAAATGTAAGTGGAATTTATCATCAAGCTTATCAATTAATTGAAGGTGTTGAAAAAACTTATTTAGTAAACTATTTTAGACCTTCTTTTTTCATTAAAGAATTATTAATGATAAAACCACAATGTAAAATAATTGTTGTTAGTAGTTTAACTTCTTCGGTTAAACTCAAAAATAAAAATAATCTTTTAAATAGTGAAAACGATTTAATCTCTTACTTAAACAATGTGAAGAATAAAACTAAACGCTACGCCCTTTCTAAACACCTTTTAACAAGTTATTTGCTCTTTTTAAAAGAGAGTCAAAATATAAACATTACTTTAACTCATCCAGGAATTGCTGTTACAAAACTTTTTGATAAGAAAAATAAAGCCTATAATAAGCTCTTTTATATATTTGTTCCTTCTATTATGAAACTTATTTTCATGGATAGCGCTAAAGCTTCTTTATCAATTTTAAAAGGAATAGATTGCGATTATACTCCTTTAGCAAAACGGGTTGGACCACGCGGGCTTTTTCATTCATGGGGTTATCCAAAAATCTATAATTTAAGAAAAAACCTTTTAAATCTTAATGAAAATTCAAAAATTTTTAACTTAACTAACAAAATTAATTCAAAATGAAAACCCTCATTATTTATTTTACAGGTACATATAATACTAAATACTTAGTAGAAAAAATTAAAGAACGCTTCACAAAGGAAAACTTAGGTGAAGTTGAATTTTTATCAATTGATGGCACTACTTCATCTTCTTCTTTAAATAGTTATGATTTAATAATTTTTTCTTATCCGATCTATGCTTTTAACACGCCAATTATTTTTGATAGATTCATCAAAAGAATAAAGTTAAACAAAAATCAAAAAGTTATTATTGCTAAACAAAGCGGGGAACCAATTATTTTAAATAATTCTTCTTCCTACTCTTTAATTAGAAAGATAAGGAAAGATAAAGCAAAGCTTCTAAATGAATACCACTTTTTAATGCCTTACAATATTCATTTTCGTTATGAAGACGACTTTATAAAAGAGTTATTTATTTATAATGAGAAACTATTAGATATTTTAGTTTATGAACTTAAAAATAATATTGTAAGAAAAGTTAAATATAATCCTTTATTAGCTTTTAATTCTTTCATTTTTAAAATACAAAGACTTGGTGGCCCAGTAAATTCTTATTTTTATAAGGTAGATTATACTAAATGCATATTATGTCAAAAATGTATTAATGAATGTCCGATTAATAATATTACTTTTGATAATAATAAAAAGAAAATTATCTTCCACCATCATTGCTTAATGTGCATGCGCTGCTCCTTCTTTTGTCCAAAAGATGCAATAAATATTGGAATGCTTCAAAAATGGAAAGTAAACGGAAAATACGATTTATCTCGTATTGAAAAAGATCCTTCATTAAAAGGAGATTTTCTTAAAACTCATAAAACAAAATTCTTTAAATTATTTCCAAAAGTTATTTTAAAAATAAATACACTTCATGATAAATATTTTAAAGCTTCTTAATTTTTAAAAGCTCTTTAATTACATATTGATAAGTCAGTTCATTTAAATCTTTATAATCATCTTTATTAATTAATTCTCTAATTTTAGTAGATGAAATGTTTTTTAACTTTGCATGATAATTAAAGAAAACAAAAGAGTTAGAATATTTTAAATAGATATCGCTTGATGTGTTAAAAGTCAAAAAATCCTCATCACCTCGTTTTAAAACAATAAATTTAAAATTCTTTAATAATTCATCAATTTTATACCACTTCTCTAAATTAGCTAGTTTTTCACTACCCAAAGCAAAAAATATTTCTTTATCTTGATATTTCTTTTTTAAATATGTTAATGAATCATATGTTTTAAAAGTAGGATTATTAATTTCTACTAAATCAATAATTACTCTTTTATTTCTTTTTTCAAAAATTTTAAGAATATTTAGTCTCGCTTTTAAAGGCAAGATATCTGCTTTTTGAAAATGTTTTTTCTCAATCATAAATTCATCACTAGAAGGCAAAAGTATAATTTGCGCCTCTTTAAATCTTCTTTTTAATAAATTGATTAAAGTTCCATGCGCCTTTGAAAAAGGATTAAAGGAGCCACCAAAGACAATAAGCATTTCGTTTTTCTTTTTTAAACTAGACATAACCTTATAAACATTATAAAAGGCTAGATATTTTAATCTAACCTCAAAAATTAATTTTTAAAACATTTATTAATTAACTAAATTTGATAAATATCACCAATTTTTGCTTTAACAGAAGCATCGCCTGTTAATTTTATAGTTGAACTTCTCTCAGTATTAGTGATTTCATAGTTAGTTCCAGAAGAAGCTTCTTCAACTTGGATCCACATTCTATCCTTAGCTTTTTTTGCTTCGACAAAGATTTGAACATTATATTCATGATCTTTAGCAAATTTAAAATCAGTAAACGAAATTTTTTCAGGAATATTATCTAATGGAATTTCTTGCCTATAAATATCATCATATGCAAAACCATAATAATCGCTTCCTTTTAAATCGCTTATTGAAAATTGAGCATATTCTAAATCAACACCTTTATTTAATATCTCTTCTAAACCTGTTAAATCTAAATCAAAATCAAGATTATAAGTGTCAATTGGAATTTCTCCATAGGCGTAAACTTTTACATTAACGCATATGGTAGTTAACTTCATAACAGAACTTGAACCATTATATGGTTTAACAACTAGTTTAATCTTGGTTTCACCTGGATTAATGGCTTTTCTATCGATTACAATTTTAATTTTCTCAATTTCATTACTTCCACTTGAACCAACAATATCCGAATTTTTGACAAATTTCATGGTTAAAGCAGAATCTGGAATAACATCTTGATTTTCGCTAACAAGTTTTGTTTCTCTTTCGTTCAATGCAGTTACCCAATGCCAACTACTATCAGTATTTGCAACAATTGAAAATTCAGGAATATAACTATCCTCTGGATTAGCTTTTGCTAATTCAAAGCTATCAGCACTAACAGAAAGTCCATTATCTTCTGTTTGAACTATAAACTCTTCAGCTTCAGGATTTTCTTCATCCTCATTTCCTGGATTTTCATTATCTTGATTATCATTCCCTGGATTGTCATTATTTTCGGTATCATCAATGTTAGGAACTTCAGGCTCACCACAACCTGCAACGCCAAAAAGAAGTAAACATGCAGCTAAACTTCTAAATAGAATTTTTTTTCATTTTGATTGCCTTCCTTATATGTAAATATCTTATCATAAGATATGAAAATAGTATCTATTTTTAAAGCCTGTCCACTTCTTTAATCAAGAACAAATTTTATAAATTATTCTTCTTTTTCATTAAGAGCAATTAAAATGGCGCTAGAAAATTTTTCTTTTCTCTTTCGTAAAAAATAAACAAAAATAGGATAATTTATAGAAACCATAGCAATTCCTAAGACTCCTATAATAATTCCTAATGTAATCATTGTTGCTGTGCCTCCTCCAATTACACCCATAGCTAGACACATTCCAATTCCTAAAATCAAAGCTCCTAAAATTCCAAATGTATATGTAAAAATGTAGACAGGTAACTTACATTTTCTATCTAGTCTTTTAGCTTCTTCTAAATTAGTTTTTTTAGCATTAATTTGGTATTCTTCTCTTAATTTTTCTTCTTCAAATTCTTTCATCTTTCATTTCTCCTTCCACTTTGTAAATCCTACACGTGTCGTGTTATAATTTGGCCAACCTTGATTTACTAACAAAATTAAAAGACATCTACTAAGTTATTAAAACGACAAGATTTACAAAATGTGTAGGATTTAAAAATATGAACGCCAAAGAAAAAATGATAGAAGCTTTGTACAAATTATTAGCTGTAAAAGATTTTGTTGATATTAATGTAAGCGAGGTTTGTCAAATTGCAAAAATCCATCGCACAACATTTTACGCTTATTATTCAAATCTTCTTGAGCTTCTTGAAGATGCTAAAAATCAAGCCATTAAAGAATTTGAAGAAGAAAATAAGCATGAAGATAAGGATAGAAATAATCTTCGCAATCAAATTTTTGTGAATTATTTATATTTTGTCAAAAACCATGCCGTATTATTTAAAGCCTATTTTAAAAACGCCTCTGCATTAGGCGCTGATAAAGATTTTGAGCAATTATTTAATAAAGTTCTTTTGCCTAAAGCCAAAGCAAAATATGGTAATGATTATAAAATGATTTTTTATACTTCGCGTTTTTTTATTGATGGGATTTTTGCAATTGTTAAAATTCGGATGCAAAATGGCTTTGAAGAAACACCAGAAGAATTAGCAAAAATCATCTCCAGAATAAATGTAATTTAAATAAAAATCCTTTAAATCTCCACTTTTTTAAGAAATATAAATTTATGAATATAAATAAAATTCAAATTGAAAAATATGCTCAAAAAAGACTTTGAGGAAATTGATCATCTTCTCATAGAAGCATTTAAAGATGATATAAATAGTGATCATCAAGAAAACATACTTGTTAAGAAATTAAGACAATCTAAATCGTATATTAACGAATTAACACTTGTCGCAAAAATAGATAAAAAAGTCGTTGGTTTTATTATGTTTACAAAAGCTTATGTTGGTAATAATTTAGTTTTAGCACTTGCACCTCTTGCCGTTTTACCATCTTTTCAAAACCAAAAAATAGGACCTCATATCGGGAAGTATCGTCATCGTATCTAAGTTAGCGTTCCTCATCGCATCGCTAGTGATAGAACTTTAAAAACTATTTTTAATCTTCGCTCCACTCAGCAATTTCAATTCCTGCATCTTTATAATCTTTATTGATTACTTCAAGATAGTTGTCAGAGCGTTTTGTTTTTGCTATTTTGTTTAAGTTTTTGTCTTCTTCCTTAGTTATATAACACACATAAATTTTGTTAAGAATTTCATCTAGTTTTTTATAAACTTCATCTTTATCCTTCGATAAATCAATTTTCAAAAGCTCTTCTAATATGACGTTTATTGGAACAATATGCTCAATATGAAAAACTTGTCTAAATCTAAAACAGTCCCCTTCTTTGGTGAATTTAATATCTCCTTCCCAGTATGGGGTACTGCTTGCTCCGACATATTTTTTAATAGAAACAGGTTCTTCGTTTTTATAATAAATAGGTTTTTGATACCAATAATTAAAAATTGAATCACCTACTTTTAACTTATTCCAAAGTTCTAATGCAATTTTACTTACACACCTGTGCCCTTTTCTATTCCACAGTTGCCTAATACTTTGACCTAATAAATACTTCGGCGATCCAATTGCTCCTTCATAACCATTTGGGCCATCAACATGAGAATATTCATCGTTGCTTTGACAAGCTTTGATCAACACTACCAAGATATCGAATGAATTAACTGTTTCCATAATTATCTCCTTTCATAAATCTTACTTAAAAAACTGGAATGGTTTGCCATATTTGATACAATGCGTACACTCAAACGATTTTGTGTACATTTTTTCGCATATAATTCGTTTTTTGTAGACTCAAGCAAATTAGTCATCAAGATGCAATTTATTGTTTCCTTTTTTAATTGAAATATGATGAACCGGAATATTAAGAATTTTGCATTTATTCTCAATCAGCTCTTTATTTTCTTTAATTACTTTACACCCTAAATAGATTGACTTTACTTTCGCATTTGGATAAAACCAAATTCCGTTTTTATTAATGATTTTTGAGTTGTTATTTAAATCAAATATCATTCTCACTTCGTGCTCATAAGACCATTCTTTGGTTTTTCTAAGAAATGGCAAATAGCAAGCATCTAAACATTCTTGATCCACTTCATTTGTGGTTTTTACTCCAAAATATTGAGCTGGAATAATGTATCTTAGAACGGTATATAGATCGAAAGTGTTTGTGTCATCAGAATAAACAACATCTAATAGCCCATTTTCGTCTTCAAATTCATACTCAACGCATATTCCTCCGTGCTTGTCCGCATAATGGGACCACATAAGCATATTAAGATTATCTTTTGTTAGAGAACCAATTAAGCTACGCTCTCTTAATGTTTCAATTATTTTGGTGTATGTTTCATCAAATTGGTTCTTATATCTATTGAAGTAGTCAGATAATTGCTTTCTGGTCTTAAGGTATTGTTTGATTATTATATTAATTACAGGATTTTCATCATAGACTTGTGAAACGTATACACTTTTTCTAGTTAATTCATATGCCGTTTTAAAACTTTTGCTTTTCGCATATCTAGGATCATTTTTACATTCACAAATAAAAGCAACATTCATTAGCATCCTATAAGATCTTTTGAGATTCTCATCAGAAATGCCAAAATAACAATCATTTGGATCGTTAAAAGATGATGGACTTGATAATTTAAGCATTCCTCCATCACTTAAAACTGAATCGATAAATTTTGCACTAGTATATTTATATAAGGTGCGAGCCATTTCTATTTCCTTTATGCAACTCTCATTCCTTGAACAGCCTTATCAATAAATAAGGACAATAATAAATTAGCTTTTGACTGGAAATTCTCCTTGTCATAGCTAACAGGTAAATCTTCATCAAGAGAATCTTCCATTGCTTTTTAAGCTTAAATGTGGTGTTCTCATCTTTATACCAATCCACGACTAAAAGGGAGTCTCTGTTTTCAACGAGTTTCTTATAGAGATTCTTAGCCGCAAGTTTAACTCTTTGAATTTCTTCTTTGGTGAGATTCTTTCCCTTTACTAAAAGTAAATCATAGATTTCAAGTTCTTCTTCAGTAAAGTCCTCAACAACACAGCGGTTTTGCTCTTCTTTTAGGTCTTCCAATAATTTTTCCAACTCTTCAAAGTAGTACATTTCTGAGCATTTTTGCGTTTTTTTCGCATATTCTACTTTGTATCAAAGTATATATACGATTATGGCAGGGGCTAGCAGAATCGAACTGCTATGACCAACTTCGGAGATTGGCAGTTTACCATTAACTTAAGCCCCTATTTTAAAAATATCTTAGATTTGCAGGCTTTTTAATATTTAATCATCAGATTCATCATAATGATGAGCCTTGCTATATGAGTTTTTAATCTTTTCTTTAATAGCTTTTTCTTCTTCGTTACTCCTTTGATTTAGCTTTAAAAAATTAGCTTTTTTCATAAGATATACTCCAAATATAATACCAACAAAAGAAACCATGCAAACAACAATTGCTACCCATCCTAAATATTCAGGAAAATCTTTTATAGCTAGAGGCAAAGAAACAAATAAGGCAAATAAAAAAAGAAACACGAATGTAATTATTATGCCTAAAACATAATAAAGTTTGTAATTTAATTTAGGCTTTTTCATATCAATCTAATTCTTCAAAAATAGCTTTCTTTCTTAGTGATTCATACTCTTCTTCGCTAATTATTTTTTTCTCTTTCATTTCTTTTAATTTATTGATTCTTTTTTCTAGATCAGAAACTTCTTCTTTTTCTTCGCCCTTTATTATTTTGGCTCCATCATTATAATCTTCATCACTCATCACTAGTAAAACAATACCAGAAACTAAACTACAAAAAATTAAACAAAAAATTGCAGGTAAAACCATTTCATCTTTTGTTTTTGCATTCTTTAGCTTATTAAGGGTGATATTACCAACGACAATTGGAACAATTGGAATAAGTATAGATAAAAATAATAAGAAAATTAAAAAACCAATCTGAATAGAATATACAGATGGATTACTCATAATCCCTATTGCCGCAGAAGTAATTCCGATTACGCAAAAAACAAATAAAATAATAGAAATAGCTATCGATAAATAAATAAAAACTCTTACGATTTTTTTCATAATCCTACCTTATAAAATTAGTAAATTCTTTCTTTTCATATTGAGGCTTATTGATCCCCTTTTCTTTGCCTGCTTCAATACATTTTAATAACCAAGCCATATTTTTAGCTAACGTTCTCATCGTTTGAAGACCTTCTAAATCTTGTTTAACTTCTTCTGGTGTATTTCCATGTACCATGTTCCAATATTGAGAAGAAACAACTGGCATATTTGTAATAGTAAAATATTTATTTAAGCGATCAAAACTTGCGGTAGCGCCACCTCTTCTACAAGAAACAACAGAAGCTCCAAGTTTTCCTGAAAAATCGCCTCCAGCATAAAATAAACGATCTAAAAAAGCACAAAGTTGTCCACTTGGGCCACTATAGTAAACTGGTGAACCAACAATAATTCCATCGATTGTATCAAGCTTTTCAATAATTTCATTTACTAAATCATCATTAAAAACACAGCGTTTAGAACTCTTACATTTTCTACAAGCAATGCAACCATGTATTGCTTTATTTCCAATCCATAAAATATCGCTTTCAACACCTTCTTTAGTTAAGGTATCGCTAACTTCTTTTAAAGCTGTATAGGTACATCCAAATTGGTTAGGACTTCCGTTAATTAAAAGTACTTTCATGCATTCACCTTCTTCAATTAGATTATAAGTTTAAGGCTAGAAAGCTTCAATTTATTTCTTGCTAAAGTAAGAAAAGCTTCAGAAAAAAAGTCTTTTTACTTTAGAACAGGAAATTCTTTGAGTGCCAAAGCTTCATGTTTTTTAATAAATTTTTCTTTTCCATCACAATATCCATCAATATCATATGGAAATTTTAAAGCTAGTTTTTCTTTTAAATCTCCATATTCTTTGCATACATCAGGATGACTTGATAAATATTTTTTAAAAGCTAAATGTCGATTTAAATTAAACTCGTCGTCTTTATGAAAAATATGAATTTGATGAGTCCTCTCATCTCCACCTTTTCTTAAATATCGTCTATTTTTAATTCCAAATTCTCCCATATATTCATAGCCGATTTGTTCAAATTCATTTTTCTTTAAATCAACGTCTTCTAATGAAATCACGCTTATTAAAATATCAATAATTGGTTTAGACTTTAAATTTGGAATTGATGTTGAGCCAATATGTTCAATAAAAGCAAGATTATCTTTTAAAATCTTTTTAATCTTTTTCTCTTCTTCTTGATACATTTTTGGATAATCAAAGTTATAATCTTTTACAATTACATGTTGGGGCATCTTAACTTCTTAAAATAAAAATATTTAAGATTTGCAAGGCTTTCAATAAAAATAATAATGTTTTTTTATAAAGTTAAATAACTATATTAAAACCATTTTTCAACATAGGTAACAACGCTATCTTCGCCAAGCTGAATATAGGTATGTCTTTCAAGTGATGAATCGACCATATCTAAATATAAGGTCTTATAATATGTTTCTGTTTCTTCATCATAACCTTGGGCAAAATCTTGAAAATATCCTTCTTGAGCACATTCAAAAGCCATCTCATTATCATAATATTCAACTTCATCTTCACTAGAAGCATTATAATTTTGAGGATATTTATTTTCAATCCATCTAGTTTCTTGATCAATGATGCGACTATTCGTATTAAAATAATAATTCTCTTCTACTACAAGTTCTCCAACTTTTCGCGAATAAGTATATTCAGTAAAATAATCAGAAAATCTTGTTGGAAATACTCTTAAAGTCAAATCTTTTTCAACAGTTAATCCAGTATCTGGATCATATTCTGAAGTTAAAAAATGTTCATTAGTATATATCTTTTCACCATTCATTGAAGAATATTGATATACATTAGAAGTCGATTCCTTATATGTTTTTGTAAAAAAGCCATTTACTTCAATAGAATAGCAATCAATTACTCCACTATTTGAGCAACTAGCTAAACTAATAGTTAAAAGAGATAATAAAAATATTTTTTCATAAAATTCCCCCCTGTTATTTTTATATTTTACACTTATAAACTAAGAAATTATATTTTTTAACGTTTAAACTGACATTTTTTTATGAGCCTAAATTATTTTTCTTATTTAACTTGATTTATTTTTCCTAAATTAAATTAACCT
>CAJJXG010000024.1 GCA_905197045.1 uncultured Caryophanales bacterium | reverse complement strand
AGTGGGAGTGTTCCATTTAACCTAGTTAACTTATGTTGTAAAAGTGATGATTTAAGCGAACTTGAAAATAAGGAATTCTTAGGAATACTTTTAGATTTAAATGAAGGTAAAAGAGTCGAAGACAAGATGTATAAGAAAGCTAAAGAATTAGCTTACATTGATCATCATATGTTAAACGAAGAAATTATAAATTGTCCTTTATATTACAAGATAGTAGATGCTCCAAGTGCTACTTTTGTAATCTACAAGTTCATGAAAGATTTAAGATTAGAGTTAAATGAAGAAATTGCTTATTATCTATATATTGGTTTAGTAACTGATACTCAAAGGTTTTTACACGATTCAGATGTTGAAACATTTAAGATGGCTGAAGAACTTGTTAAATTTCCTATTGATACTAAAAAAATCTATAAAGAAGTTGATAAAACTAGCGAAGCAATAATTAAATTTAAAGTATTTGTTTATACACACTATAAATTCTCAAAAAATGCATGTTATTTAATAATTCCTAAAGAAGCTTATCTTGACTTAGGATTAAAGCAAAATGATATTAGTCATGAAATAGCATTATTAGCTAATTTAAACGGCTATCATTACTGGTGCTTTTTTATCGAAAATGAAGATGGTAAAAGTGTAAGATGTGAATATCGAAGTGATGGAACAAGAAATGTTCAATCAATAGCTAAAAAGTTTAATGGTGGCGGGCATTTTGCAGCAAGCGGCGGGACATTATATTCTATGGAAGATATAAATAAAGTTATAGAGTATATAGATACATTAGAATATTGAAAAATACTTAATTTTAATTATAAATTAAATAATTTAAAACACAATTTATGTAAAGGAGGTTTGTATCAATGGCAAATATTAATATAACCATACGCATTGATAAGGAATTAAAGAAAGAAGCAGATAATCTCTTTCATGAATTAGGCATGTCCTTTACAACCGCCGTCACGATTTTTGCTAAGCAAGCCATCCGCGAACAAAGGATCCCTTTTGATATCACACTTCATCAAGATCGAGCCGTGGCCGCAACAAGTATGGAAGTGGAGAAGATTTCAAATAAATATCTTGATGAGAATAAAAAAGCTTACCAAGAACTTGCAAAATGAAATATTTAACTAAAGAGCAAGCTATTTATACTCAAAATTCCCCATTCTTAGGAAAGAAAATTTTCTAAATTTCATTACTATAAGATGCTAATTTAGAAAAGAAGGCAACTATTTTTATTACCATTTGCTGCTTATCTAGCGATATATTCACCTATAGCTATTACTTATATATAATAAGGTACGTTTTTTAAATTTCTATTTATTTTAAAATTAGATTTTATAAACCAAAGCAAGAGCAATTAAACATAATTTTATACATTTTAAAAATGCTTAACCTTTATTTTTTGCTCTCATTTATCTATCATTATTAGGAAAAGAGAAATACCTATGAAAGCTAGTAAGATGATTATACCAACGTTAAAAGAAGCACCACAAGAAGCAATTATTGACTCTCATATTTTGATGTTACGAGCAGGACTAATTAGAAAATTAGTTTCTGGAGTCTATAATTACTTACCTTTAGGCCTCCGTTCTTTGCATAAAGTAGAAAAGATTATAAAAGAAGAAATGGACCGCTCAGGAGCTTTAGAAATTTTATCTTCTGCAATGCAACCAAAAGAATTATGGGAAGAATCAGGAAGATGGAATAAATACGGACCAGAATTATTTAGATTTAAGGATCGTCATGATCGAGACTATTGCCTTGGCCCAACTCATGAAGAAATATTTACTGATTTAATTAGAAATACTGTTAAATCTTATAAACAATTACCATTAAACATCTATCAAATCCAAACTAAGTATCGTGATGAGATGAGACCTAGATTTGGTCTTATGAGAGGTAGAGAATTCATCATGAAAGATGCTTATTCTTTTGATATTGATGAAAAAGGATTAGATGAGTCATATAAAATCATGTATGAAACTTATTCTAGAATCTTTACTCGATTGGGTTTGAATTTTAAAGTAGTTCTTGCTGATACCGGTGCAATTGGTGGCAATGCTTCTCATCAGTTTATGGCTTTAAGTGATATTGGTGAATCAAATATTATTTATTGCGAAAATTGTTCTTATGCGGCAGATGAAGAAAAAGCTTATTCTCACGCACCAACTTTAGAAAAAGAAGAATTAAAAGATAGAGAAGAAGTCTTAACCGTCAATAAACATTCTATTGAAGAAGTGAGTGAATTTTTAAATTTACCTTTTTATAAAATTGCTAAAAGTATGATTTATTATGCAGAAGATAGTAAGCAATATGGCATGTTTATTGTTAGAGGAGATTACGAAGTTAACGAAATCAAAGTTGCTAATGCATTAAATTCTTCTGAAGTATTTATTCGTTTGGCTAGTGATGAAGAAATATCTGCTCTAGGTTCTATAGCTGGATTTATCGGCCCTGTAAACTTCTCTAAATGCCAAATTTTTATTGATGAAGAAGTAACAAAAATGTCGAATTTTGTAGTTGGAGCCAATAAAAAAGACTATCACCTAGTTAATGTTAATTACAAAAAAGATTTTGATGGAACTATAGGCGATTATAAAAAAGCTAAAGAAGGTGATCTCTGTCCAATTTGTGGTAAACCATTAAAAAGTGAACGTGGAATTGAAGTTGGTCAGGTATTTAAATTAGGTACTAAATATTCTTTACCAATGAACTGTACATTCCTTAATGAACAAGGAAAAACTTTACCTATGGTAATGGGGTGCTATGGAATTGGGGTAACTAGAACTTTCCAAGCTATTATTGAACAACATCATGATGAATATGGAATCGTTTTCCCTTTAGAAACTGCTCCATACCATATTGTTATCGTTCCAGTTAACTATGATGATGAAGCACAACGTAAGGTAAGCGACAAGTTATACGAGATGCTTAATTTTAAAGTTGAGACTGTTTTAGATGATCGAAAGATGAAAATTGGTTTCAAAATGAAAGATTGGGAACTTATAGGTATACCCTATATTGTTGTTGTAGGTAGAAGAGCTTCGGAAAATATTGTTGAACTTAAAAATCGTAATGATAATTCTAAAGTGGAGTTAACACTTGAAGAAGTAAAAGAGTTTATTATTGATAAAGTTAACAATTTAAAATAAAGATTATATATAAATTTTTTTACCTTTGAGTTTGAGCTTCACTCACTGAAAATTAAGAATTATCAAAGCATAAAACATAAAACTTATTAATCATGTAAAGTTTTCAATTTTAATTTTTAAAGCAATTATTTATGTTTTTTGAAGAATTAGTTGAAGAGTTTAAGAAGTTATATGAAGTGGAAACCTTAGCTTTAGAAAGAATTTAAACTTACTATTATCTTCTGCCTTTACTGATAGTTCTTTGTTTTTAAATCCTCTTCATAAAGTAATTGAAGAGATACAACTTATTGCTAAATATTAAAGAATCCTTTTACTTTTTGTATTGACGCTTTAAAGCAAATTTTAACAGTAAGAGTTTCATTTTTTTGTTGCATAATTTTGAAAAACCCTGCAAAACCTCATCTAACATTCTAAAGTATGCTGAAAATGGCTATAAGACAGAGTTAAAAAACGACTGAGTTATTAATTGTTTCATAGACATAATTTTTGATATAACTGACATTTTTTCCTTTTTGAGTAACCTTAAAAGTTTGCGTTCTAGATTATCTTTAAGGAGAATTAGGACGGAACATAGAAAATTACCAAGAGGTGAAGAAAAGTTAAGTGTTATTGGCTCAGGAAGCTGTTCGCTAAGATTAGTAAGCGAAGAAGAAATTAAAGTTATTATTAAAGAAGCAATAAATAGTGGCATCAATTTCTTTGATGTAGGTGCTGGAAATCACAAAGTATATAAGCCATTTGGAAAAGCAATTAAAGAAGTTAGAGAAAAAGTTCATTTTCAACTTCATTTTGGTGCAGTTTATAAAGTTAAAACTTTTAAAATATAAATGATTTATAAGTGGATTATTATTGTAACCGAGTTTGCAAATTTTTAATTTTAAGATGTTGAAATTTTTTATAAAGACAATTTGGTTTATTTTATCAATACACTTTTGGGGTGAAAATTGGTAAAATTTCAATAATAAAATCACCCCAAAGTGAGATGAAATAATGGAAAAAAATAAGTAGTGTCAAAATATTATCTTATTGCCATAATAACTTGCATAAAATGAAACTTAGAAGAAAATTTAAGTTAGAGGAGGAAGTGAATATGCTACATACTTATGAAGCCGAAATTTATGTAAATAATATAAGAACAAAAGAAAGCGTTTCCGCAAATGATACAACAAGCGCTAAAAAATTAATTGAAGCAAGATATCCTGGAAGTACTATCCGTTGGGCACGTTTGCCGCGTCGAGTTGATTAATTGAAATTTACATCATACATAAATACTTAATTTTTTAATAAACTTTCAAATTTTATGCTATTAATTTTAATAGGCCTAAAAATTCTTTGTAAACGTTTCTTTACAATTGAAAATGATTAGCATTTATTAAATTTATAAGTGTAATCAATAAAATGTGCTAAAAGTGATATAAAAAGGTGAATTTTCTTTATTTCTTGCACATAAAGTGATAAAAATTAAGTTAATAATTGAAGAAATTGTTCAAATTAAATTATTCACTATGACATATATGTGTCATTGTTTTTTCTTCTTTCTTTAATTAATATTGTTATGATGTTTGGGGCTATCAAAATTAAAAATCAAGATTATATCGATAAAATCGAGAATTTATTAAATCACGAAAATTCAAAAATTAAGTTTTATCAAGACTTGAGTTTAGCTTCGACAAGTTTTGAAACAAATGCAAGTTCAGAAACTTCATTTTTGACATTAGATAACAACATTGTCGATATTTTTAAGTCTTTAAAAGATGGAAACGAAAAAGCTTTTAATCTTTTTTACTTAAAAACATATAAAAGTGTTTATTATAAATTACTCTCTTATGTTAAAAATCCTGATTATGCCAATGATTTATCCCAAGACGTTTATATTGAATTTTATAAAAACGCCAAAAGAGTGAGAGAAGATAAATCTTGTTTAACTTTTCTTTTTACAATTGCTCGAAATATTGCCTTAAATTACATCAAATCTAAAAAAGAAGATTTAGAATATGATGATTCATTAAATTATAGTGGTGACAATCATGAACATAAGGTCGATGTAAACATTATTTTTGCTGTTCTCTTAAATGAAATCAAAGTTAAAGAAGAAGATTGTGATATTCTTTTGCTTCATATTATTCAAGGTTACTCTTTTAATGAGATTGCTTCTATTTATAGTGCAAATTTAAATACAATAATTACAAAATATAATCGTATAATAAAGAAACTTCAAAATTATTTTATCGAGAAAGGAGGCTCTTTAGATGCAGTTTGATGAAAAGAAATTTAAAGATGATCTTCTTTCCAATCCTAAAATTGAAAACCGCTATCTAGAAATTAAAAAAGAAATTGAAGAAAAACATATAATAATGCTTGAAAGTAAACCGACAATTTTTGAGCGCTTAAATAATCTTTTTTCTTCAAAAGCTTTTAAATATGGTTTAGCAACTTCCGGAGCTTTTGTTTTAATTAGTGGAATTACTTTAGGAATTCTTCTTCCTAAAATGTTTGGTGAACCATCTAATCCAGATGATAATGCTAAATTCCCTCCACTTTTTTTAGGAGTGAGTTTAAAAGAAGTTCCAGTTAGTGAAATTAATGAATTAAACCTTATTAATTTTAGCGAGAATAACGAAAATAATTCTGATCCTATTCTTGAAAAAGACTCAGTTATTGTTTTGGATCTATCCTTTGAAAATCCTGATGAATTTGAAATTAATTCGTTTAAAGTTAGTCAAAGTGGAGCCGAAACTCTTTTCTTTACAACAGCCGATTATTTAGAGGGTAGTAATTTTACTCATATTTATGTAAATGCTGGAACGATGAGCGATGAAGAAATTAACTTAAATGTTAACTCAATTACTTATCTTGATTCTGGAGTTGAAAAATCTGTTGGAATTAAAGGAGATTCATCCTTAACAATTCTTCCAGCTCCTGTTGAACCTCCAGTAATTGAAGAAACTTATGAATTTACATTTGAAAATTCTGAAATTTATAGCGATTCTGCAAGCTTTTTGTTTCAAATTAGTGATGAATATAACATGCTTTCCAATTTAAAAGCTACATTATATAAAGATAATAATGTAGTAGAGAGTTTAAATTTAGAAAAAACTACAAGTCTTGAAGTTACTTTTTCTAATTTAAATTATGATTCATCTTATCGCTATGAAATTAAGAGTGATGTAAAAAAAGAAGGAGTCACTACAAGCGAGGTTTTACTTTTTGAAAATGAATTTAACACCAAAAAATATTTTGATGAAATTACTTTAACGCCTTCTTTTGAAAATGTAGAAGTTGAAATTAAAAATAAAATAAATGAAGCAAGTTTAGATGAAGTTAGACTTCTTGATAGTGAAGATCAAGAAATTAGTAAACTTGGTAAACAAGAAGATAGTTTTAATGTGAGTAATCTTTTAACAAATAAGAATTATAAGCTTGAGTTTACCTTTAGTGAAAATGGAGAACATATATACAAAGAGATTAAAGAATTTAAAACTTTAAGTTATGAAGCACCTCAAATTGAAATCACTTATCTTGAAGTTACTGGAAGAACAGTTGATTTTGATTACGAAGCAAATGATCCTAATTCATTAGGAGAATTTTCAAAAATTGAACTTTATTTAAATGGAATTTTAGACCGTGAAGCTAATGCTCCTGCTACTATGTTTACTGATTTAGAAGTTGCAAGCGATTATGAATTAAGAGTTTATTATACTTATGATTTAAAAGATGGTAATGGACCACAAACTATTTTTGCTTCTGAAGAATTTAATAGTGGGTTAAGTGATGTTTCGATTAGAGATGTTGTAGTTGATACTAATCTTCAAGTTGGTTCGCCAATTAAAATTAGAATTGCAGTAAATAATTTAAGCAACATAAATATAACTCATTTTGTAATTAACGATATAAAATATGAGACTACAAAAACAAGTTCGGTGGGAGGAGAATATCAAGTTATATTAGATCCTGTTGATACTAATGGAGAGCATTTTTATACCATTACTGCTTATTATTATTCGATGAATGGTGATAGTGGAGAAGTTCCTTTAAAGGATTCCAAATTTAAAGTAACTATTTTCTAGTTTTATTTACTTGCAATATAGTCGCTAAATCTTATAAATATTGCTTACTAAAAGAAATTTAAAAAAATAAAATAATGTGAAATATTTTACACACCAATGTTGTCTTTATATGTATGAAGACAAATATTGCAGTTTTGACTATCTTTAAGATGGTAATTAAAAAAGAAAAATTTAATGCTAACGATTTAGTTAAGATCACTGGATGTTCAAAAAGAACTTGCTTCCGTTATATTAAAGATATAAAGGAATTCATCAAAGAAAATACTCGTTATGAACTAAAGTATTCCGCTAAAACAAAAAGCTTTTTACTTGTTGAAGCAAAACACAAACAACAATAAATTAACCTAAACTAATTTCGCTATATTATAATTTTGATTTCTTTTTAAAGAAATTTTTAAGTACGGGAAATGTCGATTTTGTCGATGTTTTTCATGTGTTTTTTCTTTTGAAGCAAGTATTAAGATTTCATTAAGAAAAGTTTGTCTTTTCATTCAAAACCTTTTTCTTTTTCAAAACATAAAATAAAATAGAAGAGTTGGTACATATAGGGGAAGGATATGAAAAGGAAAATAATTTTTGCTTTAAGCCTAGCTGCTCTTTTGGGCGTAGGCGCTCTTACCTCACTTAGCGGATGTTCTTCAACCGATATTTCTTCGGGGGGGGCTTAGAAAATAGACATAAAGTCACTGTCAAAGAAATAAGTGGAGTAAGTGTAAATGGAATTAGTGAAGATGATTATGCTGCAGGCGATACTGTAACATTTACAATTTCGGTCACTGATTCTACAAAAGTCGTTGATGAAGTTTATGCAAAAGATGTAAAACTTACTCCAAAAAGTGATGGCTCTTATGCTTTTGAGATAGGAAATGAAGATGTCGAGATCTCAATTACCTTAAAAGATAAAGTAGCCGCTGTTGAAACTGCTATTATAAGAATAAAAGATGGAATAAGTCATGGCAGTGTAACTTTGTCGCGCCTTGGTGAGGTTAAAATCGGAGAAAGCGTAACTATAATTGCTACTCCAGATAATGGCTATGAAGTTGATAAATATTATCTTGATGATAGCGAATTATCTTCTAATACTTTTGTCGTAAGCAAAAAGGAGCATGTTGTTAATGTGACTTTTAAAGAACAAACTCCTGAAACAGTTTATGGAAGTGTTGTGGTAGATACTAGTAAAGTTATTAATGGTAATGTTGTTGCTAAGCTTGAAGATGGAACTGAAATTAGTGAAGAAAACCATCGTCAACCTGTTGGAACAACGATTTTACTTGATTTAGCACCTCAAGATGAATGTTACGAAATTAAAGAGATTAAATTAAATGATGAAGTTTTAACTCCAAGTGATGGCAAATATTCATTTACTGTTAAGGAAGGCAAAAACTTTATTAGTGCTAGCTTTGGTTTAATTCATCCTGGCCAAGGATTAGTAAAATTTGTACAAGAAGTTGAGTATGCTGATGTAACAATTGACAAGGTTAATGAATATTATGAAGTCGGAGAAGTTGTTACAATTCAAGTTACTCCTAAAGCTAATTACAGTGTTAAAGAAGTTACTGTCAATAAGACTATAGTTAGTGAAACCGATGTGGAAAATGTTTTTACTTTTAAAGTTCAGGAAGGTTTAAATTTAATTGAAATTAACGTTACTTCAACTGCTGAAGGGGTTAAATTTGTTGTTCCAGAAGATTGGCTAATTGCAGATGACTTATATAATGACGCTTATTACATAGTTAAAGGCGAATCTTACCAACTTGAAACGACATTTACTCCTGAAGGAAGTTTTGACGATTTAGTTTTTGAAGTTTCAGATTATGATAAACCTTATATTGAAGTTAGTGAAACTGGCCTTTTAACTGCTAAAGAGACTTATACTAGTAATGTTAGTGTCAAAGTTTCTCTTAAGAGCAATCCTTCAATTAGTGATACATTATGGTTAAGAGTTGTTTCATCTACTCATTTAGGTGTAGAGACTTTGAAGGATGAGCTTGAGACTGCAATTGATTATGAAAAAGAAGGTGCGAATAAAACTAAGCTTGTTGTAGAAGAAACAAATACCGATGGGACAAGCAGTAAGACCACCTATGATTTTGAAACATTTAACGACAATCACTCAATTACAACAGTAACCGATGAAAAAGGAATTACGTCTCATTATTATCGAACAATTTTAGATAATACTTTCTATTCACTATTTAGAGATGCAAGCGGAACCAGCGTTCCTTATAATGGCGATACAACAGCAATCACAAGTGAAAATAAGGAAGAATACGAAACCAAATTAAATACTTTTGGTGCAATAGAATTTGACTATAGCGCATCTTATAGTGGCGTTATTGATTATTTCTATCAAAATGTCTTTGGAAATAGATCAATATATAATCCATCGAATTCTTATGGTCAATACGATGTTTTTGAAAATACAACTATTATAAATAGTCTTACTGAAACAGATCTTGTTACAAAAATTAGAGCAGATAGCACGACAGGAGCTTATGCTTTTGATGTTCACATGTATTTTGAGTTTGATTTCTTTGGAAAAGTTCAAAGCGCTGTTTTTGAAAGAAAAGATTATGATGGCATTGAAAGCGTTGACCAAGAAATTACTGATTCAACTCCTTATGATTTATTAAAATATACGATTGATTTAACTTACGATGAAAAAGGAAGCGATGAGAATAATTATTTCAATATGAATGATTATTTCTTTAAAGATTTTACTCCTGAAGTTTATTTATCAAGAGATTTAAATGATGAGAGTAAAGTCATCGCTGAAGGTGGAATTTATAATGTTGATGTTAGCGATACGGTTTATATTGCTTTAAACAATGTTTTACCAGAAAGTGCATTACAAGATATTGATGAAGTCACCTTAACTTCAGATAATAAAGAGATAGAGCAACGCGTTTCTTCTTCAAATGGAATTTTCTACTTCTATGTTTATACTGATGGCGAATTTACTATTAATTTGAAGAGTAAAAATGTAACAAAAGAGCTTAAATTTAAAGCTAGCTTCAAAAAAATAGAATCGATTACTTTTGATGATAGCGTTCCAGAAAGCATCATGGCTGGCGAATCTATTAAACTTGATTCAACATTAACTCCTGACGAAGGTATTTCAACTGATGAGGTTAAATACACAATTATAAGTGATTCAACTGACAAAGCAAAATTAGAAGAAAGAGAAGGCAGTCATGGCTATGGCATTGATCAATATTTAATCGCTGGGCCAAACGCTGGGGAAATCAAAATAAGGGTAACTGCTTTAGGAGATGAAACTGTTTTTGATGAAAAAACTATCTCAGTAACTGAAGCCCCAAACGTCTTAGCCGATTTAGTTGGCAAAACATATGCAGCAAGTTATGAAGAAGGTTTTTATACAACGACCTATTACAACTTTAAGATTAAATTTGGTGATAATTTAGAAAACTTAACTGCTGAAATTGAATATTCTGTTAAAGAAGGAAATAGTGAGGCTATTTCAGGTAAATTCTCCGCAAAAGTTACTCAAAATGGTGTAAATGTTGTTTTAACAGAATTAACACCAATAGGCGAATCTGAAATTGACACAAGCGAAGTTCCAAGTTCTCTTAAGATTGTTTATACATCTGAAAACACTTTTGATAAATTAGTTATTTCAACTTCAGAAGGCGAGTACGATTTATCAGAATTTGTCGATATTACTCCTATTATTTCAGGAAATACATATACAGTTGAATGGTCAGGCTTTACTGATTCAGGATCGGCTGAAATTACTTTTGAAGAGAATGATGGAAAATTAACAGCTACTATAATATATAAGGTTTCGGATTGGTATTCTGGAGAGTCAGAAGCGACCTTTACTGCGGATGTTTCAATTGGTGTTAGTACAATTAATTTTTCAAACTTTGTAAGAAAAAGTGGGGATACTTCAACCGGCAATCCTCCTTCTTCGATGGACTATACTCTAAAGGATGGAGTTGTAACAATAACCTATGAAGGCTCTGGTTATTACTATTAAAGGGGAGATTTAACTGATATGAGAAAGATTAAATTATTTGCATTACCTGCTTTAGTTTTATTGCTTGGCGCCTCACTTAGTAGTTGTGGAGAACAACAAAGCGAAAATCCAGAAAATCTTCCTCCAGTAAAGGATTTAGGTGATGGAGAAGTTCTTGAATTTGTTGACCTTGCTGAAATTGTAGCAGACACTATAACTTTATATCCAAAGCAAGTTATAAAACTCACTGGTCCAGAAAATGTAAATTGGTCGGTTAATAATGACCTTGCGACAATAAGTGAAGATGGGACTTTAACAGCTGGTGAAAAAGATGGTAGCTTTATTGTTAAAGCTGAAAGCAAAACTAACAAAACAATTGCTGTTCAAAAAGAATTTAAAATTCACACTATGTCTGCAAAAGAATTGGGCAGTAAACTCTATTCTTGGGCAGAAGGCTATAATTATACGATTGAATGGACTGGACGTTTTTTAGATGATACAGGAAATGAGATTACTAGAGAACAAGCCTTAAAAGACAATGGTGGCGTTGAAGATGATGCTATCTATGTTTACGAAGATATGGCCATAAAAGGCAATTTAGTAAAATATACTCAAGATGCTTTTTATTGGAAATATGGTATTGATGGATATGGAAACGAATATGAAGGCGGCTCATATAATTCACCATTAAATGGAGGAAGTGTTTGGGATTATAACATAGTCGATGGGAAAGCCGTTCAAGGTAGCCCTGATTATTTTGATGGTTGGTTGCATCTTGGTGATTATAAATTAATCTATAGTTCTGATTTAAGTTATTTCATGAGGGATGAATTTAAAGTTGAAGATTCAAATTTAAGCTTAAGTGAGGACAAATCCAAACTTCTTTATGATGCTAGTAAAGATCAAAATAATATTACTGATAAGAGTGAGTATAACGAGGACTATTCGATTCCTATTACTCTTTGGGGTATTGCAGATTCTTTTTACGCTTTACAATTTTTTGATTATGGTTATGATTTAACGGCAACTGGTTCTATAGTTTATGATGATAGTGGCTTTAATGGTTCCTTTATCTTTGAAGGAGTTAATATCGTTTCTGGAGCTACTTATGATTATGAAATGAATATAGAAATAAGAGATATTGGAACAACTGTAATTGATGGAATTGACGAATTAATTGCAGCTGATAAAGCTTCTATGGGAAACTAGTAGTAATTATTTTCTACATATATTCTTTCTTGAAAAACTCCTGGTTTGTTCAGGAGTTTTTCATTAAATATAATTAATTCTTTTATTTATAGGTTTATAAAATAGTTGAATTAAACTTGCTAAATCTAGAAATAAACTTGTAAAAGTTAGCTTTTTTACTTGAAATATAAATTTAAAATAAAACTATATCAACTTTATTAAGAAGGAAATCTTCGATATTTATGTGTTTGATTCCATCTTTTGACATATCAAATTGGTCGAGACTAAAAACATATTTTGGAGCTGAATCTTTTATGGAAGAAAAGGCAGAAAATTCCCTTTCAATTATTGCTTCATCAGAAAGCAAATAAGCAACTTGAATAAAACATTTTTTGTTATTTTTTATGACAACAAAATCAATCTCGCCTTTATATGTTTTACCTATTTTAATCTCATACCCTCGATAAATTAATTCGTTATAAAGTAAGTTTTCTAATGCGTGGCTAACTAAAATACTATTTGATTGACTACATGCTAATAAAAAACCATTATCGACAACAAAATGTTTTTCTATTAGTTTAAGCGTTCTTTTACTTGCTATATCAAAACGTTTTACTCTAGATATCAAGCAAGCCTGTTCAAGTTTTTCTAAATAACGATAAAGATTTGAACGTAATATATTCTCATTATTAGCTTTATTGAAATAATCTGATATCGAAGAAGCGGAAAACTCTTTGGTAGCGTTACTTATTACGTATTTTGCCAATGTAGTAAAACTTTCCTTATCAATATTAGAGTGTTTATTACAGATGTCTTTATCAATAATCCCATTAAATAATGTTGTCAAATATTCTTTGATGTCATCTTCATCCTGATAATCAAATCTTTGTGGCATTCCACCAAAACGAATGTAGTTATTTAAGGGTTGTGGCGGAAGAGGAATGTTATTTTCTTTGTAGTATTCTAAAAATTCTGAATAAGAAAATGGTAGTATTTTAAATTCTTTGCACCTGCCAACTAAGAGTGAAGAAAGTCGTCCAGATAAGAGTTTTGAGTTACTTCCAGTAACAAAAATTGAAACATTTTGTGTAGCTTTTAAAGAAGCAAGTGTTTTTTCAAAATTTCTGACGTTTTGTATTTCATCTAAAAAGAGATAGTATTTCTTTTCATCCTTAATTTTCTTAATTATATAGTTATTCAATTTAAGGAAGTTTTTTACACCTGCAAAACTTACGTCTTCAAAATTAATCGAGATTATGTGATCTTCATCAATGTTATAAACTTCTTTGATTTCTTGCTTGATTTGCTCTAGTAGCACGCTTTTACCACAACGGCGAATTCCAGTTAAAACCTTGATTAAATTTGAATCGTAAAACTTTCTTATATGCTCTAAATAATTTGTCCTTTTAATTAACATTTAAATACCTCTTCTTTATGTTAACACAAATTTTGTAAAAATTCTGATACACTTTGAAAATTTTTTCGAAAGTGTATCAGATTTTTCGCTATATCTCTTATATTCATTAACAGAAGTTTAACCTTAAGTAGAGTAAATGGAGCTTTTAAGGTAATTTATTGTCTATTTTTAACACGTAATGATCAAGATATCCTTATTTTTCAAAAAAATGTGATACAACACTTTCAAAATTTTTTCGAAAGTGTATCAGATAAATCATATAAATTACAAAAAGTGAGGCTTTTTATTTGAAGTTTCGATTTATTATTTAACCAATAATTTTAGTTAATCTATCTAAAAATAATTGTCCAGCTTTTGAAAAAACTTGGTATTTTTCAATGCAAAATAAATATTGGACTTAAGTTCTGATTCGAATTTTTTAAATATAATTTCTCGATCATCATTTAATAATTTATCAATTGTAATTATATAAATTGGGCTTTTGCTTAAAAGCAAGGCAGCATTATTTATTAAATTATAACTACCAATATAACCATCCATTTAATTCATTTGACTTAAGCATCTATCTAGAAAGAAGAAGCAGCAAGTTTTTTAAATCTTTTTTATTCGATTTTTCTTTTTTACCTCTAGAAATTGAGATGAACGAGTTAAATGGTAATGAAATTTATTATTATCTTGATCAAGATTTGCCTACAAATTTATATCAGTCTCATAATATCGAAACAGGCGATATTATGCTATTTGCTTCATCATGTTTAGCGATTTTTTACGGAAGCCTTCAAACTAATTATTTTTATTCAAGAAATGGCAAAGTATCAAATCCTGATGGTTTAAAAGAAATTATAAATTGCGACGAATTTAAAGTTACAATTTTTTTTAGAGTTATAATATATGTATGAAAAATAAAAGTATTTTAAAGTTATTAACATTTATTCCACTATTTGCTTCGGTAACATCGTGTGGAGAGAATTTAACTCAAATTTATGCTGCAAATACAGTTGGCAGTTTTTCTTATAGTGAATCTATTAATGAAAACTATCGCGATATAAATTTAAAAGCGAGAGAATTTTCTTCAAAAATTAGTGAAGCGATGTATAAAAAGTTTAAAAGCAACAATAATGTCGTTTTTTCGCCTTCATCAATTTTTTTAAGCCTTGGTCTTGCTGCGAAAATTTCAAGTGGAGAAACACAACAAGAAATTTTAAATGCTTTAAATATGGATTTTGATAATTTAAATGAAAATTATGCTTCTTTGTATCGCTCTTTAAATGATTCTTTTGATGAAGGAATAGTGAGTACTACAAATTCAATTTGGCTAAACGATGATTTAAGTTTTAATGAAGAATTGTTAAGCGAACTTGCTAAAGCATATTATTGCTATTCATATAAAACTGATTTTACTAATAATCCAGAAGAAGCTAGCAAAGAGATTGCCTATTTTATTAAAGAAAAGACAAATGGATTTTTAGATCTTGATTTAGATTTTAATCCTTTTACTAAATTCGTTATCCTTAATACTCTGTATTTAAAAGATGTTTGGCAATTAGAAGCTAAAGATTTAGCTTTATACGATAAGGAAGTTAGTTTTAAAAATAGTGATGGAAGTTTTGCAAATGATAGAGAATTTTATGTAGGTAATTATTTAGAAGGTCAAAGCTATGTATCTGATAGTTTCTCTTCTTTTTATGCAAAAACTTTAAATGGTTATAAATTAACATTTATGCTTCCTGAAAATAATAAATCAATAGACGATATTTTTATTAGTGAAAATATTTTAAAAGCCTTAGACTCTACTTCTTATATGAAAGAAGAAAGTGAACAAGAAAATGAAAAGATTTATCTTACTAGATGTATTTTTCCTGGCTTTGAAGCAAAATTTGATAGCATTATTAACAATATGTTGACTATTGATTTTGGCATTAAGGACCTTTTTAGCTCAACTCCTGATTTATCGCCATTATTTAATTCTTTTTCACCTGACAGTATTTCGATAAGACACATCGCTAAACTTAAAGTAGATCGAAAAGGCATGGAAGGAGCGGCTGTAACTATTACTTCGGATTTAAGTGCGGATAGACAAGAAAACGAGGTTATTAAATCGGATTTTATAGTTGATAAGAGCTTTGGTTATATTATAAGCGACCATTACAACAATGTTTTGTTTTCTGGTGTAGTTGAACATCTATAAATAGAAAAAAACATTAGATTTGCAGGTTTTTTGAGTAAAAATTACAGTCTATAGTATTTAATTAGTATTAATTTAGTAAATAAAAAGTTTTAAGAGGCCCCAACAATTCAATTTTCCTCTATCTTTTAAACGCACGTTTAATTAAAATAATTTCAGCAAGTAAGGTAAAGATATGACGGTTGGAGAAAAGATAAAATTATTAAGAGAAAATAGAGAATTATCTATTGAAGAAGTGAGTAAAGATAGCCAAATTAATGCTAAAAAACTTAAGCGAATCGAAAAAAATAGTTATATTCCATCTCGAGAGGAAGTTCAAAAACTTTGTGATGTTTTTGAAGTCGAGGAAAAAGAAATAATTAATGAAGAGACGAGAAGAGACACAACAAAATATGATGCGTTACTATCTTTAAATAATCTCGTTTTTTGGTTTTTAAATGTAGTTGTTTCTTTATTTTATGCTATTGTTGCTTTTTTACCAGCTTTAAACGCCTATACAAAAGACGGTACTTTAATAGTTTATAGCTTTAATTCTTTATTAATGGAAGATAATAATCCACTTGTTATTATTTCTTTTGTATTAGCTATTATTGGTTTATTACTAGCCTCCGCTTTAATCATTAATAGGTTTAGTGGAAAAGTTTATCTTAACGAAAAGCAAATCTTTATCGCTAACATTATATTATTAATTTTATTAGTGTTTATTGTTGCAACAATTTTTGTAGTAGTAGGAGTTTTTGCTAGCAAATTTGTTGTTTTATCGCATTAAAAATGAAAATTTTGCGACTTTATTATATAATTTAATAGGTTTTTAGTAATTATTAAGTAGTTACTTTTGCCTAGTATTAAATTTAAAAAGCGAGGTCTTAAAATGAAGTCTTTATTAAATGATGAACTTATTGATTTTTTAAACGAGAGTCATAATGAATACTTAGCAGCAGATAAAATAAGAAGTTTATTGCTAGATAATTCTTTTTTAGAGTTAAAAGAAAATGAAGTGTGGAACTTAAAAGCAAACCAAAAGTATTTTTTAATGCGTAATTCAAATTCTTTAATTGCTTTTATTACTCCATCAATTTTTAAATCAAGTGATTTTTATTATAAGATTATATCCTCACATTTAGATTCGCCTTCTCTAAAATTAAAAGAAAACCCTGCAGTTTCCACAAATTTTTATGAAAAATGGAAAGTTGAAGTATATGGAGGATTAATTAATTCAAGTTATGTTGATCGTCCTTTAGGATTAAGTGGGAGAATAATTGTTAAAAAAGGTAGTGAGATTTATACTCGTCTTGTTGATACAAAAAAAGCTGTAGCAATTATTCCTAATGTCGCTATTCATCAAAATCGACAAATTAATTCTGGCTTTTCTTATAATCCTCAAGTTGACTTATTGCCAATAGTTGGTAGCGGAGATAATGCTCATTATTTTGATGATTTACTACATTCATTTTTAAAAAACGATGAAGAAATCATTTCTTATGATTTATATTTATATAATTTTGATAAGGCACAATATGTTGGCGTTAATGATGATTTTATTTCCGGTCAAAAAGAAGATGATTTAACTAGTGCTTTCCTTTCTCTTAAAGCTTTGATTAATGAAAAGAATAACTCTATTGATAGTGGAGTAAAAATAGCGGCTTTCTTTAACAATGAAGAGACAGGATCATTATCATTTTCAGGAGCAGATAGCGATTTTCTTAAATCAACTTTAAGAAGAATTGCTCTTTCTTTTAATATAAAAGAAGAAGATTATTTAGCTGCTATTAAAAGATCTTTTGTTTTAAGTGCTGATAATGGACATGCGATTCACCCAAATCATCCAGAAATGAGTGATGATAAAAACATTTGTATGATCAATAAAGGTTTACTTATTAAATTTAATTCTAACATGGCATATACAAGCGATGCCTTTACTTCATCTTTAATTAAAACTTTATGTAGGGAAAATAAGATTCCTTATCAAGTTTTCTTCAATCGAAGTGATGTAAGGGGCGGTTCAACTTTAGGCAATATTTCAATTTCTCAAGAAAGCATTTTAACTTGCGATATTGGACTTCCTCAATTAGCAATGCATTCTTCTTTTGAAACAATCGGAAGCGAAGATACTTATTCAATGTTAATGTTAATGTCTGCTTTTTTTGAAACTGCTTTTAAAATAGATAACGACAAAATTATTCTTTTTGAAAATAGAAAAAGTAATAAATCTCTTTAAGCATTGGTGAAAAAAGTAAGAGTAGTTAAATTTACTTATAAATCATTTTTAAAGACAAAATTAATAAATTAGATATAATTTTACTCGGAGGTAAGTTAGAGTATGTATAACAAATATGCTTATGCAAAATATGAAGGTGAAAATAAAGTAGCTCTTGATAAATTTGCTCACGATTACATTGATTTTTTATCAAGAAGTAAAACTGAAAGAGTATTCACTAAAAATGCAACTGAACTTGCAGAAAAATTTGGTTTTAAAGATATTAATAGCGTTAAATCTTTAAAAGCAGGAGATAAGATTTACTCAATTAATAGAGGAAAAAACATTGCTCTTTTTGTAATTGGAAAAGAGGATATTGAAAAAGGTATTAATATTTTAGGCGCTCACATTGATTCTCCTCGTCTTGATGTAAAACAAAATCCACTTTATGAATCAACAGGATTTGCTTTACTTGACACTCACTATTATGGGGGAGTCAAAAAATATCAATGGGTGACCATTCCTTTAGCAATTTATGGAACTGTTTATAAAAAAGATGGAAGTGAAGTTGAAATTGCAATTGGTGATGATGCTAATGACCCAGTTTTTGGAATTAGCGATCTTTTAATTCATTTATCTAGTGATCAAATGCAAAAAAGCGCTGCTACATTTATAGAAGGCGAAAATTTAGATTTAACAGTTGGCTCTTTACCAGTTAAAGATGGTGAAAAAGATTCAATTAAAGCTAACGTTTTAAAACTCTTAAAAGAAAAATACGATATTGAAGAAGAAGATTTAGCAAGTGCTGAACTTGAAATTGTACCAGCTGGAAAGGCTAGAGAATATGGCCTTGATAGAAGTATGATTGCTGGTTATGGACATGATGATAAAGTTTGCGCTTATACTTCTTTAAGAGCGATTTTAGAAGTTGAAAAACCTCAAAGAACTTCTTGCTGCATCTTGGTTGATAAAGAAGAAATCGGCTCAGTTGGAGCAACTGGCGCTCAATCTCGTTATTTTGAAAACTTAATTGCTGAAGTGATGAACCTTAAAGGCGAATATAATGAGCTTGCTTTAAGAAGAGCCTTAACAAATTCTAGAATGCTTTCTAGTGATGTTTCAGCTGGAGTTGATCCACTTTTCCTTGGAGTTAATGAACTTAAAAATAGTGCATATTTAAATAAAGGTATCGTCTTTAATAAATATACAGGAAGCAGAGGAAAGGGCGGATGTAACGATGCTTCACCTAAATTTATTGCTCATTTAAGAAAAATTATGGATGAAGACAATGTTTATTATCAAACATCTGAACTTGGTAAGGTTGATCAAGGTGGCGGTGGAACAATCGCTTATATTCTTGCTAATTTAAATATGGATGTAATCGATGCTGGTGTTGCTGTCTTGAATATGCATGCACCTATGGAAATTGTTAGTAAGATAGATGTTTATGAAGCTTATCTTGCTTATAAGACTTTCTTAATTAAAGGTTAAATATAAATAAGCAAAAATTAAAAAAAACGGGGTTTGAGAGGTACCCCAAATCCTAGACATTAGGAAAGGGGTACTTTTTTATGAAAT
>CAJJXG010000023.1 GCA_905197045.1 uncultured Caryophanales bacterium | reverse complement strand
TTTAAGCAAAAAAGTTAAATAAAGTCGAAAGTTAATTTAGTTTGAAAATTGACCAAAAAGAAGATTTTTGCAAATCTTCAATTACGGTGTAAACATTCTGTTTACTTTAGGAATAACTACTGTTGTAGTTTATTTAAACTTTGGTGCCCGGGACCGGAATCGAACCGGTATGGTATTGCTACCACAGGATTTTAAGTCCTGCGCGTCTACCTATTCCGCCACCTGGGCACTTTTTGGTGATCCACTGGAGATTCGAACTCCAGACCCCTTGATTAAAAGTCAAGTGCTCTACCGACTGAGCTAGTGGATCATATGTTAATAATGGCTGGGGTGGCTGGACTCGAACCAGCGAAATGACAGAGTCAAAGTCTGTTGCCTTACCTCTTGGCTACACCCCAAGACCTATCTGGTGGGAGGGGGCAGATTCGAACTGCCGAACCCGAAGGAATTGATTTACAGTCAACCGCGTTTAGCCACTTCGCTACCCTCCCAGAAGTTTCGACTCGTTGGTGGATGTTACAGGGCTTGAACCTATGACCTCCGCCGTGTAAAGGCGATGCTCTCCCAACTGAGCTAAACATCCAGCTCACGTTTAACGCGCTCAAATAATATATCAAAGGAAGCCGACTTATGTCAATATTTTTTGATATTTTTTGTCAATTTTTTCGGCGTTAGACGTGAGCTGATTATGAAATTAAATTAAAATCCTGGTTTACCAAGAAGGTGGAACATATTCTTTTTATATACTTCAACACCTGGTTGGTTGAATGGGTTTAAACCATTAAGGTAAGCGCTCATTGCACAAGCCTTCATATGGAAGTAAAGAAGTTCACCAAGAGATCTTGGTGTTAATTTATCTACTGTAATTGTAATGTTAGGAACATTTCCAACGCCTGAATGGGCTTGTAAAGTACCTTCATAAGCTTTTTTATTTACATAAGATAATTTTTTACCTGCAATGTAATTTAAATTATCTAAGTTGTCTTTGTCATAAGGAATTACAACATCGAGATTTGGTTCTTCAAAATAAGTAACTGTTTCAAAAAGAATTTTACTACCTTCTTGAATGAATTGACCAAGTGAGTGGAGGTCAGTAGTGAAGACACAACTTGTAACAAGAAGTGATTTGCCTTCTTTTCCTTCTGATTCATCATAAAGTTGTTTAATCCAACCATTGAAACATTCAAGTCGTGGTTCATAAGCGGTTACCATTTCAACTTTACAACCTCTTAAATAAAGAGCGTGTCTTTCAAGAGCATATTTATAAGCTTCGTTTTGGTCTAAATTTTCGCTAGCATAGTTTTTCATGCCATCTTTAAGACCTTTGATGAATTCTTTAATATCAATTCCAGCACAAGCAATTGGGAAAAGTCCAACAGGAGTCATAACTGAGAATCTTCCACCAATATCTCCTGGAAGTTCAAAAGTTTCATATCCTTCTGTGTCACTTAATTGTCTTAATGCACCTTTTTCTTTATCGGTTACTGCAACAATTGCATCTTTAGCTTTATCTTTGCCATATTTTTGTTCAGCAAGTTCCTTTAAAATACGGAAACTAATACTTGTTTCAGTTGTTGTACCTGACTTTGAAATAACACAAATACAGAAGTTTTTATCTTTAATAAAATTTAAAACTTCATTTGTATAATTTGGATCAAGTGTGTTTCCTAAATAAACAATTTTCATCTTATCATTGGAATATAAGCCATTAATTGCTTCAATAACAGCTCTTGGACCAAGATAAGAACCACCAATTCCACAAACTACTAAAACTTCATAATTTTCTCTAAAGAAATTTGCTTTTTTAATAATTCGTTCAATTTCTTCTTTTGGTAATCTTTCTGGATAATCAAGCCAACCAAGGAAATCTCCGCCGGCTCCAGTTTTATCAACAATAATTTTATGTATTTCTCTAATACGATCTTTCCAAATAGTAGGAGTGTAAAGATCTTCGTTTTTACAATAGTCGAAACCAACCTTAATGCTCATTTTTATTTTCCCTTTCTAATTCTTCAGCTATCATTTTTGGAAGAGACTTTTCGAGTTTAGAAAAATCAATTTCTTTTAAATAACTTGTAATTTTTTTAGATGGAAGGATTTCTTTATATGGGTTTAAGTCGCTTGGTAAATCTTTAATTGAAACGTTAAGAAATTTTGTTTCTCGATCAATTCGTTTTACTGCAACTGTAACTTCATCCCCGACACTAAAAAAAGAATGAATGTTATTTACAAAGTTTGATGAAATTTCACTGATATGTAATAAACCAATGTAGCCATTTTCAAAAGAAAGAAAAGCACCATACTTTTTGATGCTTGTTATAATTCCTTTGATAATATCGCCTTCTACATATGGATTATCAACCAAAGTCAAATTCCTCCAATAATTTTTCAAATAATATTAAGTCGTCTTTAGTAGTGATTTTAAAATTGAAAATACTACCTTTTACGAGTTTTACTTGCACCCCTTGACTAGCAAGAAGAGAAGTATCGTCTGTATAAGTTAATTGATTACTTTCTTTTGCTAATTTATGAGCCTTATAGATTATATCAAATTTAAAGCCTTGTGGGGTTTGTAGTTTCATTAAATTTTCTCTTTTTATTGATTTATCAATAATTCCATTTTTTTCTTTACACAAAGAATCAAATAGAGGAGTAGCAATGCTTGCAGCTTTATAGTTATTTAAAGCGTTTAATAAATCTAGAATTTCATGTCTTCTAATAAAAGGCCTGCAAGCATCATGAAAAAGGACGTTATCATCAAAATTAGCAAGGTTTTGCAAGGTTTTTAAACCATTAAAGACACTTTCTTGTCTTGTAGAACCACCTAAAATTGTTGTAATTTTATGAGCGAACTTTTTCGTTTTCAAGAATTCATTTAAAAATAATTGATGTTCTTGATCAGCCACTAAAAAGATTTCATCAATTTCATTTAAAGAATCAAAAGTATCTAATGAATATTCAAAGATATATTTATTTTTAATTTTTAGAAATTGTTTGGGCGTTTCTCCTCCAAAGCGGAGCGATTTACCTGCTAGAAGTAAAAAAACATAGTTCATAATTAAAGTTGTTTTTCAGTTTTTTCACGTTTTAATTCAAGTGTTTCGCGAATAGAAATACTGTCAATAATAAGTTTAACAACTTTTTCTAGTTCTGAATTTGATGAATAATCTGCTTTACAAATATAGTTTACTCGGCCATCTTCAAATAAGTGAGCGACCTTTTCTTGTGAGCCTTTTGGGTATACTGCAATTGAATATCCGCCATTTTCTTTAACAAGAATCATACATGGAACATCAGTTAAACCATCGCCCATGTAAATCATATTTTGATAGATGATTCTTCTATGTGGTGTTTTTTCGTTGATTTCTTTGTCATCATTTGTGTTAATAACACCTTTTGAAATTCTAAAAATATATTGGGTTTTTAAGGTGTAATTGACAGTAGTGCGTGGCCAAAAAGCGTTTCCATCTTCATCATAAAGATATTCAGAACCAAAAACTTGTTTAAATTCTTTAAATACTGGGCAACCTTCAACAATTTCTTTATTACCGCTTGTAATTAAATAATGTTCGCATTGAAGACCTTTTTGATTTGCGTATTCATTAATTCTATTAAACCAAGTAGTAACTCCTTCAAAAAACTTAATAGGTTTTCCACACTCTTGTAAAAACGTTCGATCTAACTTTATATTTTTTTCTTTACAACATTTAATCATCATATAAAGATAACCGAGTATCTTATCCATGTCATATTTCTTACAAAAATCTTCAGTTTTTTTCCAGAATTCTTTAGGTGTATAGCCAAGTTTAGGTATAAATGAAAAATTTTGCATGTCTTCAAGAGCAAGTGTTCGATCAAAGTCATACATTAAAGCTATAATTGGTTTTGACATACTATCACCTCGGCTTTATTCTAACAAATAGGTAGATTTTAGTCAAAAAAGGTGGTATTTTATCGATATGTTTAAGGTTTTTCCTATAAATTTATTCTCATTTGATAAAAATGTAATACTAGTAATTATTTTAATTATCTTGGGGCTAATTTTACTAGTTTATCTAATCATTATTATTGTTAGTTTTTCTTTTATGCATAACTTTAAAAAAGATATTAATAGAAGAAAAGATTTTATAAATGTTACTTTATACCAAAAATTAACTTTGCTTTCTCGCTTAAGCGAAATTATGAAACCTTTTCTTAAAGATAATGAGCCTTTAAAGATTATGGGAGAAAATGAAGAGTTAAAAAAATATCAAAAACTTGATGCTCAAGAATTTGAAGAATTCTATGTTTATTCAGAAAAAATCCTGCAAAACGCGCAAAAAATTTATATTAATTTTAATTTAAATGATGAAGATAAACGTAAAGTTGAAGAAATATTTTTAGCAATTGCTGAACTAAATGAAAAATATTTCCAAGCAGTTCAGTTATATAACACCTCGGTTGTGGCATATAATTATTGGTGTAATTTGTCAACTACTCGTTGGATTAAAAAAATATTATTCTTAAAAACTATTGAAACTATTAAATAAGGAGGAAATATATTTATGTTATTTGAAAAAATGGCAGTCTCTTTTCCTAGCGTAAGTCGAATTGAGGCAAAAATTAGAATTTTAACTGATTATTTAGAAAATGCTAAAGATGGGAAAGAAGCCATAAAAGCTCTTAAAAGATATTTTAAGATTCAAAACGATGTGCAAACCGCTGCAACGCTTATTAATATTCGTTTTACTTTAAATACTCAAGATGAAACTTATAAAAAGTTAAACGACAAAATTAATGATACATTGCCTTTATTAGACAATTATTTTAAGAAATTTGAATTAGCTCTTGTTAAATCAAAGTATAGAGCTGAACTTGAAAAGAAATTTGGAACTTTACTTTTTACTCAAATTGAAAATGGCTTTAAATGTTTTGATGAAAAAATAATTCCTCTTCTTCAAGAAGAAAATAAACTTGTCAGTGATTATCAAGCTTTAATGGCTAGTGCAAAAATTGAATATAAAGGCGAAACTTTAAATTTATCACAAATTGGAAAATACATGAGTGATAAAGATAGAGATGTAAGAATTGAATCTGCAAAACTTTATTATCAATTTTTAGCAGATCATGATGAAGAATTTGGTGCTATTTATGATAAACTTGTCAAATTAAGAGACCAAATGGCTAAGGAACTAGGCTTTAAAAATTATATTGAGCTTGGCTATTTAAGACTTGGCAGAGTTGATTATAATGCGGAAATGGTAAAAGGTTATCGCGAGCAAATTAAACGCGATGTTGTTCCAGTTGTTTATAAGTTAAGAAAGAATCAAGCAAAAAGACTTGGTTATAAAAATCCAATATTTTTAGATTTTAACGTTTTCTTCGAGGATGGAAATGCTAAACCAGCTGGAAATACCGCTTATCTTGTAGAATGCGCTAGTAAAATGTATCACGATATGGGTACTGAAAGTGGCGAATTCTTTGATTATATGGTTGAAAATCATTTAATGGATTTAGATGCTAGAGCTGGTAAAACCGGTGGTGGATACATGACTTTTATCCCAAAATATAAAGCACCATTCATTTTTGCAAATTCAAACGGTTCAAGTAGCGATGTTGATACTTTAACTCATGAAGTTGGACATGCTTTTCAAGGTTATTTATGCCGCAACATTAAAGTGCCAAGCTATCAAATGCCAACTTTAGAAGCTTGCGAGATTGATTCTATGTCAATGGAATTTTTCGCATATCCATGGATGGAGCTTTTCTTTAAAGAAGGAGCAGATAAATATCGCTTTGCTCATCTTGATGGCGCTATTTCTTTCCTTCCTTATGGTAGTGAAGTTGATGAATTCCAACATTTTGTTTATGAAAATCCTCAATTAAGCCATGAAGAAAGATGTGCAAAGTGGGCTGAACTTGAAAAAATTTATCGTCCATGGATGAACTTTGAAGGATTTGATTATCTTGAAAAAGGCAAAATGTGGATTAGACAAAGCCATATTTTCACAACGCCATTCTATTATATCGACTATACTTTGGCTCAAGTCTTATCTCTTCAATTTAAATGTGAAATGGATCGCAATAGAGAAAGAGCATGGAAGAAATACATTAAGTTATTAAAGATGGGTGGAAAATATCCTTTCCTTACCCTTGTTGAAAGAGATCATTTAAGAAATCCATTTATTGATGGAAATGTAATTAAAGTAATCAAACCTCAAATTAAAATACTTAATGAATTTGAAAAGAAATTTGAAAACAAATAAAAGAAAATGAGTTGTGAAAATCGCAACTCATTTTCTTTAAGAAACTTAAATTATTTAATAAATAAAAAGCAGGAGTTAATTGAAATCCTGCTTTTAATAATAATCTTATTGATTTAATACGTCTTTAATAGCAAGCGCTAATTGATCAGGACAACTTGTTGATCTATTACCACATTGCACACCTTTTAAAAGTTCATAGACCTCTTCAAGTTTTCTACCTGCGCAAAGTTTAGCAACGCCAGTTGTATTTCCTGGACAGCCAAATTCAAATTTGACTGAATCAATGATATGAGTTGAATCATCAAAAACAATTGTGACGCTTTTTGAGCAGGTTCCAAAATTTTTGTGAGTATAAGATTTAAGCATTAAAGTTTAATAATCTCCCCATAGACTTCACCAGCACAATTTCCAGCATTACATTCATCTGTATCAATGTGCATAGCAAGTTTATATTTAGGTGAAACTCTAATTACTGTATCTCCAAAGACAATGCTTCTACCATTTGTCATGACTTTAACCCAAACGATGTCGCCATTATTGACGTTATAGTTTTTAGCATCTTCTGGTGTCATATGAATATGACGTTTTGCAATTATACAACCTTCTGCTAATTGAAGTTCTTTACCATTTTCAGGATTTTTAATAGTGATAGGGGCACTACCAGCAATATCGCCGCTTTCTCTAATTGGAGCTTTAATTCCAAGTGTTCTTGCTTCAGTAGCACTAATTTCGACTTGATTAGCTTTTCTTTCAGGTCCTAAAATTGAAGCTATCATAGATCCTTTAGGTCCAATAATTTCAAGTTTAGTGTTTGAAGCATATTGTCCAGGTTGTGATAACATTTTTTTAGCTGTTAATTGATAATCTGGACCGAATAAATAATCCAAAGCCTCTCTTGTTACATGTACATGTCTTGCGCTAGTTTCGACTAAAATCTTATCCATAAAATATATATCCTCCTCATGCGCACTTTATTTTATCATTTTTTCATAAAAAAAGTACCGATATTATCGGTATCATTAGTAGTGATTTGGTGCGCGAAATGAGAATCGAACTCACACAGGAAATCCTATACGCCCCTCAAACGTACGCGTCTACCAGTTCCGCCATTCGCGCGTGCATTTAATCTTATCAAAGATAAGTTTAAATGTAAATAGTTATTGGCTTTTAATTTTTCACTTTTTTGGCATTCTTACGCTCTTCAAATTAAAGTATCGAAAATTTCTATAATAAGATTTTATTAATTATAGTGATTTACTTTTTCTTATTTTAATTAATCTTTTTTTGTATTTATTAATTCAGGTGATAATAAAAAATATGGTAAAAATAGACACTTAAAAATTATTTTTGAAATGCTTTTTCCTTTACTTACTCAAACAAATTTTCAAAAACCTTGCAACTCTTAGGTATTTTCGTGATTTTGCGAATCTAGATATAACTCATACTATAAGAAGAGAAAGAGAAAGTATAAAATATTCTTAGGTGAGGAGAACATTATGAAATGCGATTTATGTGGAACTGAAAATCCATCAAATGCTGTATTTTGTAAACATTGCGGACATAGACTTGATAATATGAGTGTTTGTCAACATTGTGGCAAGTTAACGCCGGTTGATGGTCAATTTTGTATTAATTGTGGGGCAAATCGAGACTCTAGAGTTATCGATCTTCCTGCAAAAAGCGTTGAAGAAACGTCTAAAGAAGCAAAGCAAACACGTTTTTTTGCAAGTAAAACAGAAAACGATGATTTGCATGAAGTAAAAAAACACGAGAAACATGTATCAAAATTTAATGCTGGTACAATAGGAAAGGTTTTAAGATTTACTTCTCTTGCAGCTGGCGGTCTTAGCTTTTTATATTCTTTAATTTTTGTCTTTTTGATTGGGGTTACTTCTCAAATATCTTCGGGTGGTGCTAGTATTGGGCAAAATATTATTGATTACAATCTTTATTCCTACTTTGGTGATTTATTAAAGCAATATGACTCTATAAATGATGCATTAGTAAGATATGGTGTTTTTGGCTCTTATTTTGGGCTAGCTTCAGTTGTTTTCATTTTACTTGGAGTAATTGCAACAATTGTTTATTCAGGTGTTTCCTTTTATAAAGATTATAAAAAAGGAACAATCTCATTTACTAAATATGCGGCAATTTTCTTTTTTGTATACTTAGCTAGTAGTATGCTTTTCTACTTTAATATTTTTAGTAGTAGTGACATTACTGGAATATCAGTATCTTTGGTTTTAAATCAAGCAACCATTGCTGGACTTGTTTTAAGTGGTCTTTTCTTATTAGTTGCTCTTGTTGTCGATTCATTTATTAATGGCATTCAAGGAAATTTAAAGGATTATCTTATTAAAACAATCTCTAGTAGCTTAATTACAATTTTTGGAATTGTAGTTTTTGCCTTTATCGGTCAAGGTCTTTTAACTTTAGTAGCTGATAATCCTACAACTTCAATAGTTTCTAGTATGTCTACTAGTGTAGGCGTTTTAGGAGTTGCTAGCTCTTTATTTAGTTTGGCACAAAGTGTATATACGTCACAAGATAGTACAAGATGGTCACAAGTAAATGAAATGTATACAGGAACAATTGTATTTTTATCATTACTTTTAGTCTTAATTATTATTTTTGCTATCTTCTTTGTCCTTTTAGTAAAAGAGTTTTTTGGAGAAAACGGTCATGTTAACACCAAGAAAACTTTATCATATGGTTTAACTGTTGGCCTTGCTGCAATTTTATTTGGAGCAATCGCGATTTACTTCAACCTTTGGTATGTTGATTTTATGAATACAATTACAGGAATAACACAAGATACGACAAGCGTTAGCTTAACTAATTCTATTGTTGTTTTAGTTTTTGGAGTTTTCATTCTTATTGGTGTAATCGTTTTAAAAGTTTTAAACCCAAAAGATGAAACTTTTGATGAAAAATCTAAACTAGAAGAAGTAAAAGAGTAATTTTAAAGAACTAACTTTTGAATTATGCACTATTTTTGAAAACAATGTTTACAAAGATAGTGCTTTTTTATTATTGATATTTACCTCGAATGATCTTTATGGCAGAAAATATAAAAATTCATAAAATTTCGTTTATTGATGATTTTAAAGAAATAATAAGCTTAACAAAAAAAGTTGTCGTGGAAGAGGCTTTGGGAAAATACTTTTAAAAGAATGTTTAAAAGAAATCGAAAGTTTAGAATGCGAAAACATCTTTTTAACTTCAGATAGTTAATGTAATTTTAGTTTTTATTTTATATATGGCTTTAAACTAGCAAAAGAAGCGAAAGTTAAATATAAAAAAGAAGAAATTATGGTTTATATTGAAAGTAAAAGATTTAAATAAGAATACTTTAAAATTAACTTTTGATTATTATTGACAAGCACATTTACATCTATAAAAATATTATCGGAATTTATTAATTCTAACAAATTAAAGAAGGGCATTTAAAATGAAAGAATTTATCTTTGATAATTTAAAATTTGAATTACTTGACGAAGAAATAATCCATATTGAAAAATCAACTTCTGCAGGTTTTTCTTGTGAAAACACATTATTTATTAGCGAAAAAACAAAGTTAAATAAATCAGAATTTTTCGTTCAAGATAATGGCGATTATTTCACACTTTTCATGAATGAGTATTTTGCTGTTTTATTTAAAGGGCAAGGCTTAAAAGATTTTAAGATTTATGATAAGTATGGAAGTATTCTCTATGAATATAAAAAGAAAATGAACAGTGGTGAATTACCTCATCCAAGTAAAACACCTGCTATTTTTTCACTCTTTGATGATCCAAGAGTAACTCTTCCAAAACATGGATATTCAATGGCTTCTTTTAAAAACAAAGAAGAATTAAAAGTTGAGAATAATGTTATTGATTTTTATCTTTTATTAGCAAAAGGTCAGGCCGATAAATTAAGAGAACTTTATGTAAAACTTACTGGTAGAAGTGAATTTGTTAGATTAAAGACTCTCGGTTTTTGGAACAGTAGATATTATAAATACACCGAAGAAACTGCTAAAAAAATGATTTTAGACCATAAAGAACACAATATTCCTCTTGATAATATGGTTATTGATACTGATTGGCGTAAAGCTAACGATATTGGAATTGGCTACGATATTGCTACTGACTTATTCCCAAATATGAAACGCTTTTTCAGTTTTGCTCATAAAAATGATGTTGAAATCATGTTTAATGATCATCCAGAACCATATCAAGGTGCTAAAACTGTTTTTGATGAAAAGGAAGTGGCTTTTAGAGAAGAAAAACTTCAAGGAATTTTAAAACTTGGCCTTGATTATTGGTGGTACGATAGAAACTGGTCTACACATTTAAATTCAATTGATTCATTTATTAAACCTGAAACAATGGGCGATTATCTTTTTAGTGATATTACAAAGCATTATTTCCAAAAAGCAGCCAAAAATGAAGAAATCTATAAGCGTCCTATAATTATGTCTAATGTTAATAATATTTTAAATGGACAATATGAAGGTATTTTAGATAGTGCAAGTCACCGCTATTCAATTCAATGGACTGGCGATATTCAATCAAGTTTAAATGCTTTAAATAAAGAAGTTCAAAGCTTAATTAGAGGTTGTGCAAACGAAATTACATATATAAATAGTGATATTGGAGGACATGTTGGAAATCCAACAAAGAATGAATACATTCGTTGGATGCAATTTGGTGCCTTTTCTCCTATTTTTAGAGTTCATTGCACAAATTGCGTAACTCGTTTCCGTGAACCATGGAATTATGATGAAGAAACATTAAATATTTCTCGTGATTATATTAATTTAAGATATCGTTTATTACCTCTTTTATATACCAAAGCTCATGATAACTATGAAACTGGTGAACCATTATTTAAAGCTTTAGCTTTTAATTATGGTGATGAAAAGGCAAAGAAAAATAATAGTGATTATTTACTTGCAAATGATATTTTAATTTCTCCATTTACATTACCTGAACCAGAGATTATTAAAAAGAGCGATTATGTTGGAAAAGTTAAGGTCAGCTACTTTGATAATCTTAAATTTGAAGGTAAACCAGTAAAAACTAAAACACTTGATGAAGTTAATTTCTCATATATGGGTGAAGCACCATGTAAAGAAGTTGGACCTTTTAACTATACCGCTCGTTTTGAATTTAAACTCTCCTTTAAAAAGGATGTAAATTTATTTGTAGCAAGCGATGATGGAGCCACTGTTTATATTGATGGAAAATTAGTTCACGAAGATTCTTCTTCTCATGCTGTCACACCTGCTGATTTAGGAATTATTTCTAAAAACAAAGTCCACGATATTAGAATTGATTATTATCAATATACTGGTGGAGCTCAAATGTATTTGGCAACCTTCCCATCTACTAAAGCAATTAAAAAGGCATATTTACCAAGTGATGAGTGGGTTGATTTATTTACTGGAAAAGTTTATGAAAAGGAAACACTTGTCAAAAAAGATGAAACTAATTTAAGAGAAATGCCTTTATTTATAAGAGGCGGATCAATTATTCCTCTTGTTAAAGAAGCTAATAGAGCTTTAAAACTTGATTATTCTAAACTTACTTTAGATTATTACCCTTCATTTAATAATGAAGATCACCAAGTTTTATATGAAGATGATAATGTAACTACCGCTTATAAATTAGGTGAATTTAGAAAAACTTACTTAGATTCTTATTTTGACCGTAATGAAAATGCTTTAACAGTGCATATTTCTAAGGCAATTGGTAATTTTAATAACGATATTAATGAAAGAAAAATTATTTTAAGATTTAATTTATTACCAAATTTTGAAAGCATTAAAAAAGTCACAATTAATGGAGAAGAAGTAGAATTTAAATTCAATAAAAAGGATTCAAAATTAATGCCTCTTTCTTTTGGCAAAACTTCTAACATCTTTGACAGTTTATCAGTCGAGTTTAAAGAAGACATTAATGAAGAATATTTTGTTAAGTTTCATTTTTAGTTTTATATAAATTGAACTTATAAAACAATTAGTATATAGTAATAACACTTATCAAGAATCACACAAATATATTAGGTGAAAAAGTGTGATAGCAACTCTCTTATATGAGTAAGTGCTTCCTAATAGCAAGGTGACCACAGCCTTGAACGATAAGCGGGAAAATTTAACTTAAACTCCCACAAATTGTGGGAGTTTTATTATCTATAAATTTAAGAGGTCGATATGAAAGAAAAGATTTTATTTACCAGTGAAAGTGTTTCAGAAGGTCATCCAGACAAGGTTTGTGATCAAATAGCAGATGCAATCTTAGATGCTGTTTTAAAAGAAGACAAAGATAGTTTTGTTGCTTGTGAATGTTTTGCATCAACAGATTTTTTATTAATCGGAGGAGAAATAACAACTAGAGCTAATGTTGATTATGAAAAGATCGCTCGTGATGTTATTAAAAGTATTGGATATGATAAAGATGAGTTAGGTTTTAATTATCAAACTGTAAAAATATTAAATAAGATTAAAACTCAATCTCCTGATATTAGACAAGGTGTTTTTAATGAAGATCCTCTTTTATATGGAGCTGGCGATCAAGGTATTATGTTTGGTTATGCTTCTAATGAAAGCGAAGGCTATATGCCTCTTCCAATTTGTATTGCGCATAAGCTTGTACGTATTGCAACTCAACTTCGTAAAGAAGGAAAGTTCAAATGGGCTCGTCCTGATATGAAGTCAGAAGTCACAATAGATTATAGCGATAAAAAACCTAAGATTAAGACAATTTTAATGAGCTGTCAGCACGATGAAGATTATGATGAAAACGAATTTAAAACTTTCATTAAAGAAGAAATTATGAAAAAAGTGGCTGCTTCATTTGATTTAAATACAGATTTTGAAGTTTTAATTAATCCAACTGGCCGCTTTGTTTTAGGTGGACCAGCTGGTGACACTGGTTTAACAGGAAGAAAAATTATTGTCGATACTTATGGAGGTAGCGCAAGACACGGAGGCGGATCATTTAGTGGAAAAGATCCTTCAAAAGTTGATCGTAGTGCGGCCTATCAAGCAAGATATATAGCAAAAAATCTTGTTGCAGCAGGAGTTGCAGATCGTCTTGAAATTCAATTATCATACGCAATTGGTAAGGCTGAACCTCTTTCCATTTCTGTTTCAACTTTTAAAACTTCTCATTATGGTGACGAATTAATTTTAAATATTATTAGAAAAGTGTTTGATTGTAGACCAGGTGCAATCATTAAAAACTTTTCTTTAAAAGAACCAAGCTTTAAATATCGCGATGTTTCAAATTATGGACATTTTGGTAGACCAGATTTAAATTTGCCTTGGGAAAAGCTTGATAAAGTTGATGAGATAAAAGCTCTTTTAAAGAAATAACCTTGCAAATCTTGAATATTTTTATTAAAGACGGCAAAAATGTGTCGTCTTTTTTAGTTGTTTTATGTAGAATATTAAAAGAGGAAAAAATATGAATAAATTTATGAAAGTAGCTTTAAAGGAAGCTACTAAAGGCATTAATGCTAATGAAGGAGGACCTTTTGGTTGCGTTATAGTAAAGGATGGAAAAATAATTGCTCGCGCACATAATCAGGTTTTAAAGAAAAATGATGCTACTTGCCATGGTGAAATCGAGGCAATTAGAAAAGCATCGAAAAAGTTTAAAAGTTTTGATTTAAGCGGATGTGAACTTTACACTACCGGCGAACCTTGTCCAATGTGTCTAGGAGCGATACTTTGGGCAAAAATAGAAAAAGTTTATTATGGTTCAAACATCAAGGATACCGAATTAATCGGTTTTGATGATAAAAAGTTTTATGAAACTTTTCTTCATAAAGAGACAATTTTAAATGAACTCGATAGAGATGAGTGCTTAAAGCTTTATGAACAATATTCAAAAATCGAAAACAAAAAACATTATTAAATTCGATGTTTATCGATAATTTTTAAGTTTTTTATAATCTTCTATACTTAAAAATTAATTTCATATTATAATTAAATTAGAAGAACACATAAAAGGAGATAATTTACATGAAGTATCAAATTATAGGCAAAAATATCGAAGTAACAGAGGGTATTTCTGCTGCATTAACAAAAAAATTATCTAAAATGGACAAATACTTCAAAGATGACGATGAAGTAAGTTGCCGTGCTGTAGTTAGAAGCTACAAAAAAGGTGAAGCAAAAGTTGAAATTACTATCTTCACAAAAGATACAACTTTTAGAGCCGAAGTTAAGACAAACGATTTATACGCGGCTTTTGATCTTGCAATTGACAAACTTCAAGGTCAAATGAGAAAACTTAAAACTAAATTAAGAAGACGTTATGACCATGATGGTATTGGAAAAGCTATCGCTTTTGAAGAAATTCAAGATGAAAGTGTTCAAGAAGAAGAATCAAAAGTAGTTAGAACAAAAGTCTTATCGCTTAAACCAATTTCCGTTGAAGAAGCAGTTCTTGAAATGGAAGCAATCGGACATGATTTCTATCTTTATCTTGATACTGACGATGAAAAAATCAGCGTTGTTTATAAAAGAGAAGATGGCGGTTATGGATTACTTCAAGCCGACAATAAGGTTAATTTATAAGCTGTCTAAGATTTGATAATGAAGGCTGCTCACTTGAGTGGCCTTTTTGTATCTTTAATTTTAATGTTGTGAAAGCAAAACATCTAAAAAAATTCTTAAAATTGGAAAATTACGAATTTTTGCACAGTATTTTCTGGAAATTCAATAGAATTCCTTAGATATGACACTAGGTTGTAATTTTATTCAAAAATAGTAAAATAAAATGGCATGAAAAAAATTATTGCAACAGATTTAGATGGTACTTTATTTTATCCAAAAGATACAAAGGAGATGATTTCTAAACCTAATCTTTTCTTTTTGCAAAATTTTATAGATAATGGCGGAAAAACAATTCTTATTAGCGGAAGAAGCCATTTATATTGTCAAAAAACAGTCAAGAAAATTGGTAGACCTTGCGCCACAATTTCTTATAATGGGGCTTGTATCTTTGATGGTGAAAAAATGATTTATCAAAACACTATTAAAAATGATGAAGCCGCTAATATTATCGATGAAATATTTAAAACTTTTCATAATCATGGCGTATTTTTAATGACTGAAAAAGGCTTATCGATTCATTTAGTTTATAAAAGCAAAATTATTAGATGGGGTTTTGGAGTTTATTATAAAACTCAAGGTATTTATGCTGAAAATCTTTTGCCTAAAGAAAGCGATTATGAAGAAGAATTAAAAAATGGCCATATCTTTAAAATCATGATTTATTTTGGACTTGGTAAAAGGATGCAAAATAAAGCTAAACAAGCTAATTCTATTTTAAGAAATACATATGATAATGTTGAATGCAATTGGAGTAAAAACGTTATTGAAATAACTGCTAAGGATTGTTCTAAAGCCAAAGCGCTTCAAACATTACTTGAAAGCAAAAATGATTTAGATAAAGAAATTTATGTAGTTGGTGATAGTGGAAACGACATATCTTTATTTAAAGCTTTCCCTAAAAATTCATTCTGTATGGGGCATGCACCAGAAGCAGTTAAAAAATATGCAAAATATACAATTGATAAATTTGAGGACTTATCAAGGTATATTTATGAAAAGTAAAGAATATTTACTAGATATATTTAACAAAAATAGTAAAATTATTTAAGACAAAAGGAGATATATATGGAAACTATTAGTAGAGTTATTGTTTCTTTAGTTTATTACAATTCACTTCTTAGAGACACTCTTGAATACACATTAAATAGACCAAACGGATTTGATGTTAAATATTATGATTACAAGAGAAACGGAATTGTTAATGAAATTAAACTTAACACACCTTTAAAAGTATTTTTAGATCAAAATGGTGAAAAAGGTGAACAATTAAGAAAGAAGCTTGAAGACTACGGAAACGAACTTTATAGCGATAACTCAACAGTTATTAAAAAAGCTAGTGATGGATTAAGAGTTGATCACGCACAAAATATCAAAATTTTTGAATTAACAATCCCACTACATGAAGAATTAACTCAAGTCATCAGACTTCATGTTAACTATGCAAGACAAAACAATCAATTAGAAGAAAAGATTACAAAACTTGTAGATGCTGATGAAAGATTCTATAGAGCAGTTGCTTTATTATCCTTAAATGGCGAGATTGATCGTCAATTTGCTGAATTTAATAAAGCAATGAGAGAATCAAAAGGTCAACCTACACCTGCTTCAAACTTTGTTCAAAATGATTTAAATACTTTAGTAAGATGCCTTGCTACTGTTAGACAAGGTGCTACTTGTAAAGATGAACTCTATACTGACGCATTAGATGCTGTTTTCCACAGTGTTGAAATGATGAATGGTAGAAGAGATTTACCAAAAGGCAAAACATTTACTGATGTCTTTAACGAAGCAAATATTAAAATTGCTGCTTTTGTTAGAGATAGCGAAGCTGCTTGGAGAGAAAACTATACACCTCTTTTAAATGAATTAATTAGCGATAATCAAAAAGCTAGAGAAGCAGCAGCTCAAGCTAAACCAGAAGAAAACAAGGAAGAAAAATAGTTTAAATGCGCAAAGAAAAAAACTTTGAACAAGTAAACAAAAAAGAAAGAGTTAAAGTTTTTACCGCAAAACAATTATTTTGGTTTGTTTTGGGTGTTTTAATTACGGCTAACGCTTTGATTTTTTTGGTGCTTGGCTTAATCAATGATTATGCACCAATTGCCTACTCACCTTTTGAAACTCCAAATGAAGGAATGAAGACATTACTTGGTGGCATTGATTTTAAATGGTTTGGTGTTATTACTTTTATTCTTGGAACAATTATTTATTCGTTAGCTTTATCTTTTTCTGCCAAAACTCAAGAAAGAGAACAAGAAAGAGTTGCAAGAAGAAAACAACGTCGATTATTTTCTAGTTTGGATGGTGAAAAAGTTGTTGCAAACTTTAATGTTTCAACCTCAGAAACTGCTTTACCATTACCACCTGAAGAAAAGTAAGATTATAGAGAGTCGTTTGTGAGCAAAACTCATTAGCGGCTCTCTTTTTTTGCGCATTTTTTACGTGAAAAAAATGCGCACTTTAAACACGGAGATAAAAATTATTATTTCGCTTTGAATTTGAAGCAAAAAGCGGTGGAGATATTATTTTCTTTATGCCTATTTTTAAAACTCTAGTTAGAGCGATAAATATCGTGTAAAATTGTATTTGTTTGGAAGGTGTTTTATTAATTTTTAACTTTAAATTTATTTCAAGCAATAAAAAAACACGATAATTATCGTGTTATAGACATCTGGCGGAGAAAAGGGGATTTGAACCCCTGCTTCCTGTTACAGAACTATGAGCTTTCCAAGCCCACCCCTTCAGCCTCTTGGGTATTTCTCCGGCTTCATGCACTTATTAAACTACGTGCATTAAGTATTTTAACAATATCAGGCTGGTTTTGTCATTAAAAATTTGATTATTTTTTAGATTATGAAAGAGATATTAATTAATAAAGAGAACTCGAATCAAAGAGCAGACAAGTTTGTTCGTAAATTTTTAAATGAAGCTCCTTTATCTTTTATTTATAAAACATTTAGAAAAAAAGATGTGAAAGTAAACGGGAAGTGGATTAAGGAAAATTATATCTTAAAAGAAAACGATGTATTGAGAATATATGTTAGTGATGAACAAATTAACGAATTCAATAAACCTGTTGATGTGAGTAAGGTTAATTTAAAAAGTAATCTTGATATAGTTTATGAAGATAAAAATATTTTAATAGTTAATAAGCCAAAAGGCTTACTAGCTCATGGAGATAATAGTGAAAAAAGAATTACTCTATCAAATTTAGTTTTATCTTATTTATATAATAAAAACGAGTTTAAAAATGATGGCACATCTTATAAACCTTCTCCTGTGCATCGTTTAGATCGAAATACTTCTGGTCTTGTAATATTTGCTAAAAATCTATTCTCCTCTCAAATAATGCTAGATTTATTAGCTAAACACGAAGAGATTGTTAAAGAATATTTAGTTTTAACTTTTAATAACCCTTCAAAAAAAGAAGGAATAATTGATGCTCCACTTTATAAAGATGCTAATAGTGGCTTTGTTAAAATTGGAACGATAGAAAGCGGCGCAAAGGAAGCTAAAACAATATATAAAGTTTTAGATTCAAACAAAGAATATTCTTTAATTAAAGCAAGTTTAATAACAGGAAGGACTCATCAATTAAGAGTACATTTTGCTTCAATTGGTTGCCCAATAGTTGGTGATGAAAAATATGGAGATTTTAAGAAAAACAAAATTTTTGAAAAAGAATTTGATTATCGAACTCAGTTTTTAATAGCTTATTCTTTAACTTTTAAAAATGTTCCAGGTGAACTTTCCTATCTTTCTAATAGAGTTTTTAAGGCTACAATTAGTGAAAAAGAATTATCGATTTTAAAAAAGCTTAATTTAAAAATTACTAACTTTTGAATTTTAAATGTATTATAAGCTTTATAAAAAAGTTATTTTAGAGATTACATATTTAATTCTTATAATAAAGATAATCGTAAATAGTTGAGTTTTTGATTTTAATTAAAAGTGCACTATTTTTTAAAAAACCTTGTAAAACTCAACTATTTTTTAAATTTGATGTTTAAAATATTTGCTTTTTGCTTTGTTTAAGTATAAATTATTGTAGTTTGAAAAGGAGAGCTTATGAAATTAATATACAAGATTTTAATTGGAGTAGGTGTTGGCGTTGTAGCAATCGCTACAGCTGGTGTTGCTACTTTATATGGTATTTGGGGGAAAGAATTAAATTCAATTTCTTCCATTAAAGAAATCATCCCAGCCCATCCAGAAAATAAAGCCGGCAAGGTTTATGAAATGACTATGGATGGAGGATATTATTTTGATGAATTTATTGAGCAAGGCGGAGTAAGTAATGATACTGACCTTATTCAGTTCATCGTTGATAATATTACAAAAGGAATTATTCCTATTTCTATGGAGGCACCAGAAGTTGGATGTTCTTCTTTTACAACAATTGATGAAAATGGAAATCATTTATTTGGAAGAAATTACGATTTTGCATCCACATCATCACTTATTTTGCATACAAATCCAGGAAATGGACGACACGCCTCCATCTCTAGCGTTGATCTCCAATTTTTAGGTCTTGGTGATGGAATTAATGGATTAATTGACAATCTTACAGCAATTGCTGCTGCTTATGCACCACTTGATGGAATGAATGATGCAGGTGTAAGCTGTGGAATTTATATGTCTTATCAAGGTCCAGGCGATCTTTCTTATTCAACAAATCAACAAACAGAAAAACCTGATTTAACATCAACTACAATGCTAAGAATGATTCTTGATTATGCAGATGATGTAGAAGAAGCAGTCGAACTTGTTAAAAAATATGATTTCCATGATTCAGCTAACAGCTCATTCCATTATATGGTTGCCGATAAAAGTGGCAAAAGTGCTATTTTAGAGTGGGTTAATGAGGATGCAACTGATAGCACAGATATTGATGGTACAAAAAGAGTTTTAAAAGTTTATTATAATGACCAAGATAAAATGCTTGGAGAAGATGAAGCTCAAAATAACTTCCAATACATTACTAACTTTATTGTGACTCCAGGATATTACGCTAATGAAACTCAAGAAGATATGAAAGGTCTTGATAGATATAATTACATTAAGGAAACAATAAATCCTGATGGATCAAATACTGAAGGACATTTTAGTAAAGAACAATCCTTAAAGTTACTCGAAGACCTTGGAAGAAGAAAGTGGAATCAAACAGTTGGAAGCGATAGCAACAACATTACAGTTTGGTCAGTTCTTTACGATTTAGATAATTTAGAGGCAACTTGGATATCTAACGAAGAGTTTGAAGAAGAAGGAAGTGTTTTTACTTTTTCTTTAAATAAATAAAATTTATTTAACTTTCTAAAATAAATTAAACAAAAATAAATAAATGTGTTTTAAAACACCAAGAAAAATTATATTATAGAGCCGAAATTGAGGTATTTAATATGGCGAATATGACACAAGAGAATTATCAAAGATGGCTTAATAGTCCAGTTGTCTCTAACGAAGACAAAGAAAAGTTAAAAGCAATGTCTTCAGCGGATATTGATGATGCCTTTTTCCAAGATATTGAATTTGGAACTGCTGGAATGAGAGGTATATTAGGTCCAGGAACAAATCGTATTAATTTTTATACTATTAGAAAAGCATGCGTTGGGTTTGGACTTTATTTGCTTAAGCATTTTAAATTCCCACAAAGTTGCGTCATTTCTCACGATAACCGTTTCTTCTCTAGAGAATTCACCCTAGAATGTGCAGAAATTTTAAACAAGATGGGTATTAATACCTTTATTTTTGATTCTTTAAGACCAACACCAGAATTAAGCTATGCTGTAAGAGCTAAAAAAGCTAGTGGTGGAATTATGATTACAGCCAGTCATAACCCTAAAGAAGATAATGGTTTTAAAGTTTATGATGAATTTGGCTGCCAACTAGTTCCAAGTAAAATTAAAGATTTAATTGATATTATTAAAACACTTGGTGATGAGCTTCTTTTAGAAGTCCCAAATTCTGATAAAAAAGGAGAAAATTTTGTTCTCCCTAAATCTTTAGATGATAATTATGTTGATCTTTGTAAATCAGTTCAAATTAATCCAGATTTAGACAAAAAGGATTTCAAGATTGTTTATACTCCAAATCATGGCACTAGTTTTGTAAATGCTATGCGAGTTTTCCATGAATGCGGCTATAACATTTATCCTGTCTTATCACAATGTAATCCTGACCCTGCTTTTAGTGGCACACTTTCTCCAAATCCTGAAGATCCAAGAAGTTATATTGAACCTATTAAACTAGCTAAAGAAGTTGACGCCGATATTATTGTTATGACTGATCCTGATGGAGATAGAGTTGGACTTGCTTGTAAAAATAGAAAAGGTGAATATACATTAATTACCGGAAATGAAGGAGCAGCCATTCTTCTTGATTACATTATTAAAGAAAGAATTAGAAAAGATGAAATGCCTAAAGATCCAGTCGTATATAACACTGTAGTTTCTTCTTCACTTGGTGGAGAAATTTGCGCTCATTATGGTGTAAGATGTGAATCTTTCTTAACTGGATTTAAATATATTGGCGATCGTATTCATTTTTATGAAGTTAATGGTGGTCCACAATTTATTTTTGGCTATGAAGAAAGTTATGGCTGCTTGATTAAACCTTTTGTTAGAGATAAAGATGGTATTCAAGCAATTCTTTTATATTGTGAAGCCGCTTTATGGTATAAACAACATGGCTTAACTTTAGAAGAAGCTTATCAAAAGCTTGGTGAAACCTATGGTCAACATAAATCTAAACTTTATAATATCTACTTTAAAGGCAGTAGAGGTCATGAAGAAATGCAAGAAATCATGAAAGGTTTAGAAGCTAATCCAATAAAAGAATTATGTGGCAATAAAGTTAAGATTATCGAAAACTATTTTAATTTAACTCGCTACGATTTAACTAGTAGAGAATCGACAAAAATCGAAAACTTACCAAATGGTGATTTAATTAAGTTTATATTTGAAGATCGTAGCTCAATTTGCGTTAGACCAAGTGGCACCGAACCAAAATGTAAATTCTATATTGAAGTGGTTGATAAATCTTTAACTAAAGCTGAAGAAAGATGCGACAAATATTATAAAGAACTTACTGCTTTGCTTCACATAAATAAAAATAATTGAGATTTGCAAGGTTTTAGTAGAATTTAAAATAAAAATAATAAATAAAACGCCTCAACATGAGAGGTACCCCAAATCCTAGACATTAGGAAAGGGGTACTTTTTTATGAAATA
>CAJJXG010000022.1 GCA_905197045.1 uncultured Caryophanales bacterium | reverse complement strand
AATTAAATGAATAACTTTGTGTAAAAATAGTGACAACTTAGATGAATAACCACAGATTTATATTATTTAAATGTTTTAATAAATAATCAGCATATTTTCTTTTGCCTCTAGTCATAACGCCGTTAGATGCAACGTGAACTCTACCATCCGTAAAATATTCCATTCTAAAATTAGTCCAACCTGCTCTTTCGATTGACGGAGTTATATATATTCTTTTTACATCTTCTTCAGATAATATTTCATTTGGATTTGGCATATTATTTTACCTCCACTTCGATGTTGTGTTCTTTGAACATTGGAGCCAACTTTCTTTTTAATTTCATAGTTGGATCATACTGACCGTTTTCCCATCTATTAACAGTGCCAAAAGAAACACCAAGATATTTGGCGAATTCATCTTGTGTTAACAACATTTTCTTTCTTAATAATTTAATAGCATCTGCATATTTCATTGCGAGTTCCTCCTCACAGTTTTATGCAGAAATTATATCACTTTTTGTATAAAAGGTCTATTGAAACAAACATAAAGTCTCACTAAAATCTCAAATTTTCTCAAATCAATAAAAATGAAAAAATCAAAGTTATTTATAATTTCGTTGGATCAATTGACTAAGAATAAAATTGAGTAGACACAAACCAAATGACTACTCTTTTTCTTTACCTAGATTCAATAATCTCTATTGATTTTATTGACTTTTAAGTGCTTAACAAAGTAATCGGATTCTAAACGAACTATATCTCCAATTTGAGTATTTAAAGCATCGGCTAATTTTTCCAACCAATAGGCGTTCATTAAATTTCCAAGTTTACCATTCTCAATTTGATTATAAGTGCATAGTGCCATTCCCATTCTCTTGTCAACTGTTAATTGAGAAAAACCTAGATAAGCACGTTTATTAATCAAATAGTATCTCTTCAAAAACACTCTAGGATTCTTAGTCTTTGTCATGGTCTCACCTCCTAGATGTATCTTACCTCAAAAGGCAAAAGAAAAAGGCACAACCATTTCGATTGCACCTATTCTGACATTTAATCCCTATTTAAAAGGACTATATTTCACGCTGTTTTTAAATTTTTAACGAGGTTTTGCAAGGTTTTTCTTACGAAAACCTATCAATCTAAAAAGGAAATACTTTCAGGTGTCTCTTCAACTAAAGGTCTAAGCCACTCGATGAATTCATCAGTAACATCATGCTTATCTTTAATATATTTAAGAGGGAAAGTTGCTTCAGTCATCATGACTTTTTCAATTGGGATTAAAATAGGCTGAATTTTATATGGTTTTGTGGAAACTCTTTTTATACCAGCCATAACCCCGTTAGTTTTATTTAAGGCTGCTTTAATAGCAGTTCTCCCCATTAAAACTGCTTCTTCTAAATCAACTTTAGAAGCTAAAGCACGATCGCATCTACAAATTAAACCAGGTTTTTCACTTCTAGCCTTAATTCCTAATTTTTCAATAATAAGTGTGGCAAGGTGAGTTGAAACATCTCCAAAATATGTAGCTCTCTCTGTTTTGAAAATAGGTTTAACAATTGGTGTTCCATCTGCGTATTTTAAACCTTCACTTGCAACAATAACTACACCATGTCTTTTTTCCCAAGCTTTTTTAACGTCTTCAATAAATTCATTTTCATCAAAAGGAATTTCTGGAAAATAAATTAAATGAGGAGCATCACCGGTTTTCTTTCTAGCTAAAGCGCTGCTTGCAGCAAGCCAACCTGCATTTCTACCCATTACTTCAATAACTGAAACATGTATTGGTAAGCCTTTAACATCTTGAGCACAATCAGCAACAGTTTGAGCAATATAATTAGCACAACTTGCAAACCCAGGAGCATGGTCAGTTACTCCAATATCATTGTCGATAGTTTTAGGGATGCCAACACAAGTAACTTCTACGCCTGCTTCTTTAGCATATTTATAAATGTTACCAATGGTGTCCATTGTCCCATTACCACCAGTAAACAAAACATAACCAATATTATGTTTAACTAGAACGTCAACGATATGGCGATACTCTTTCTCATAAAGAGGAAAACGAGATGATCCAATTGCACTCCCAGGAGTATTTTTTAATACTTCGAGCTCGTGGTCACTAAGATTTGTTAGATCAATAAAATCTTCATTATATAAACCATCGCTACCAAATCTTGGGGCAAGAATTTTGCCAGAAAAGCCACTTTCTTTTAACTCTTTTATAGCTCCATATAAGGAAGCATTAATTACAGCAGTTGGTGCTCCTCCATGAGCAATAATTACATTTTTCATAAAACTTTCTCTCCATTAATATAAACTTCTTCAATTTCATATTTATCATTAAGAATTAAAAAGTCAGCGTTCTTTCCTTCTTTTATCGAGCCAACCTTATCATCAATTCCTAGCATTTTTGCACAGTTTAATGAACAAATATGACTTGCTGTTAAATCATCTAAATTACAAAAGGCTTTTACATTATCAAAGGCACGTTTCATATCAAGAGTTGAGCCAGCTCTTACTCCAGTTTCACTTATCACGCAATCATGATTTTTTACAGTAATAGGTGTTTCTCCAATAAAATAATTGCCATCTGGTAAACCTGCCGCCATTAAAGAGTCAGTAACACCAATTACTTTGTCATTGCCTTTAATCTTTCTAATAAATTCAACCATCTCCTTATGAACATGAATTCCATCAAGAATTACTTCAGTATAAAAATCATCATAATATAAAGCAGCTGAAGCGATTGAAGGATGATGTTGATGAATTCCTTTCATAGCATTAAACATGTGAGTGATACATTTTGCACCACTTTTTAACGCCATTGTACAATCATCAAAACTTGCTGCGCTATGTCCTAAAGAAACAGCAATTCCATTTTCTTTTAAAAACTTAATCGTTTCTTCACTGCCTTCATTTTCAGGAGCAATTGTCATAAGTTTAAATAAACCATGTGACTTTTCAATAAACATTTTACATTTTTCGATAGTAGGTTTTTGTAAACAACTTTCAAGTTGAGCCCCTTTAAATTCTTTACAAAGGAATGGTCCTTCAAGATGAACACCTTTAATAATCGGATTTTTTAAACTTGTCTCATATAAAAGTTCAAGTTGTTTAAAAATAACTTCATCTCTTTCTGTAAGTAAGGTAGGTAAAACGCTAGTTACACCATGTTTTATATAAAACTTTAAGATTTTTTCCATCTCTTCAACACTTTTACATGTTGAAAAATCATAGCCATCTCCACCATGCGTGTGTTCATCAATAAAACCTGGGATCATTATTTTATTAGCATTATCTTTTTCACCATTATTATTTTTCTTTAAACTTTTAAACTTACCATTTTCAACTACTACATCAACAAAATGATAACCATCTTCAAGAAGAGTTTTAATGTTTTTAAATTCTCTATTCATATTATTTAAAAAACTCCTTTATTCTTCTAAAATTATAACATAGATAGGATGTTTTTATCTTTGATTATAAGAAGAAAGTTTCTCTTATCTTTCGCTTGAAACAAAGGAATGTTTTATATGGAAACTATTGAAAATAATTATTTAAAAGTGAGTATTAATCCAGTTGGAGCCGTCTTAACTTCAATCTTTTTTAAAGAAAATAATGAAGAAGTTTTATATCAAAAAGAAAAGGATAGTTGGCCTTTTCAAGATGTTGTTATTTTCCCTTTAATTGGAGCTGGACATTATGTTTATCAAAATAAAGAATACTCCATGAAAACTCGTCATGGTTTTTTAAGAAACGAGGAATTAAAAGTCGTTGAAAAATCAGATAGTAAAATTATTTTTAAACTAGAAAATAGTAAAGAAAGCTTTGAAGAATATCCTTTTAACTTCGCTTTTTATATCACTTATGAGTTAACTAAAAATGCTTTAGTCGTTTCAACAAAAGTTAAAAATACTGGTGAAGAGACAATGTATTTTTCTTATGGATCACACACTGGTATAAGAGCAAAAAGCGATATAGGCTCAGTTATTTTTGATAAAGATTATCAATTTTTACCTTTGATTTGCGGACTTATTGATAAAAATAACACTGATAATATAAATTTCAATTGTGTTAATTTAAAAAAGGATTCTTTCAAAAAAAGAGATACTTTTGTATTTAAAGGATCAAAAGAAAAATTAGAACTTTTCACAGGGCTAGATAATCTCGTCGTAAATTATGAATTTGACGCCCCTTATTTTGCTATTTGGTCAAACCCAAATAAAGGTGAATTTGTTTGTATTGAGCCATGGTGGGGAATTTCAAATTATGTTGATGAAAAGGAAGATCTTTCAAAACGAGAAGCAATTAATACATTAAAAAAGAATGAGGAAACCTCATTCTCATATAAACTTATTTTTGAAAACAAAATTAGTGATTAATCAACTAAAGTTAATGGAACACCAATTGCCTTGAAGAATTCTTGATAATCCTCAGGCAATTTTTTATCTGTAATGATTCGCGCAGGATCTTTTTGTGAAAATTGCACAAGAAGCCCTCTTTTTGAAAACTTACTTGAATCGGTGATAATGATAATATTTCTAGCACTTTCAGCCATATTTTTGACAGCTTCTGTTCTTAAAACGTCACTCCCCATAAATCCGACATTTTTAATAAACCCATCAGTGCCTAAAAAGATTTTATCAACGTAATATTGTCTAACTGATGAACGAACAAGAGGTCCAACCATAACTTGAGCATCAGCTTGATATTCTCCGCCAAGTAAAATAATTTTATTATTGCCTAATTTTGAAGCATGTTCAGCAATATAAATTGAATGAGTAATAATTGTTACACTTGGTTTAGTTTTAACAATTTCTTCAGCAAGTAATGCACAAGTTGAACCACTACCAATTAAAATTGTTTCATTAAAACCAATTAAAGTATTAGCTTTTCTGGCAATTTTGCTTTTTGTTTCATAATTAATCGAAAGTCGATTCGTAATGTCAGCCGTGTTCTTTTTAAGTGCATACCCATGATGACGAATTAAAATTCCATACTCACTTAAAGTATCAAGATCTTTTCTAATAGTTACTTCGCTAACCCCTAATTTTTCAGATAACTCTTTTACTGTAACTTGTTTTTCACTATCTACAAGTTCAACAATTTCTCCTTGTCTTTTATTAATTTTCATTCTTACGTCCTCGTATTACGATTTTACCATAAAAGTTTCGTTTTGACAATTAAAACGAAACTTTTATAAGCAAAATCACAAAAAGTTAAGTAGGTATTCAATGTATTATTTATTAATAAATAATACATTCTTTAATAATGCTTTCGTTTGTTCTACAATATGAATATATGATTTACTATTTTCTTTTTCCAATTGTAGTAATTATTGCATCTATTATTGGGGCTATTGCAGGTATAGGTGGCGGGGTTATTATTAGACCTGTACTTGACGCTTTTGGTTATTTCTCTACCCCTGAAATCACAAATATGATTTCCACAATGTGTGTTGTTTTTGGAACTTCAACTTCAATCATTCGACACGTTGCTTCAAAAAGTAAGATTGAAAACTGGAAAACAGCCGTCTATCTTGGAATTGGTGCTGTAATTGGCGGAGTTATTGGTCAATTCTTATTCCAATTTGTTAAAGATTCTTCAAATGGTGATGTTTTAATCATCATCCAATCATCTATCTTAATTGCCTTATTAATCTTTGTTTTAATTTATATGCAACTTATGCTTCCTAAAGGTAAGCAACTGCATATAAATAACTTCATCGTTACTATAATTATTGGTATTTTCTTAGGTGTTTGTTCAACATTTTTAGGAATTGGAGGCGGACCAATTAATGTCGCTGTTTTACTTTTATTCTTTGGAATGAGCATGAAACAAGCCGCTATTAACTCGCTTATTACAATTATTTTCTCTCAAATGGCTAAAATTGTAATGGCCGGAATTGATGGAACATTTGTTACCTTATTTACTATTGATCAACTCCCAACTGCTGCTGATCAATCCTGGTGGATATTCTTAATAATTCTTGTTCCTATTTCAATTATTGGTTCTCTTCTTGGCACATGGTTTAATAAAAAGATGAACAATAAAGGTGTTCAAATTGTTTATATGGCAACAACGGTTGCGATTATTCTCATCAATGTTTATTTAATTGTCATGTCTTCTATTGCCTTAGCTTAAAATAAAATAATTTAAAAAGTATAAAATCCTTGCAAAACGCAAGGATTTTTTTATTAGCACCGTTCTTCTATTATTAATATAGGTTTTAAAATATCTTACAAATTTAGAAAAAATGAGGCTGCTTTCTCCCCGTTAGATTTTATAGATTCCGTGTCTCTTTTTTTACGTGAATCCATTCGGGTTTTATATATGCCCATATAAAAAGAGGAGATTTTCATCTCCTCTTAAGGGCTTTCAAGCTATATTATTTACCTAAAACTGTTTTACAAGCATCGAGTAAATATGAGAAATCAACTGAATCTTCGAGTGATCTAACAACTTTGGAACCATTGGCACCATTCTTTTGGCTATTATAAATGTTTTCAGCATATTTCATCATATCACCACTCTTATCAAGATCGAGTTGTTGTTGATCGCCTAACCAAACAGCGATATCAGTAGCTAATGAATCAGCAGAAATTTGTTCTTTAGAAACATATTCGATATCTTTTGTTGTTTCTTCAACATTATCACGTCTAAAGTTCATACCTTCAACTAAAGCAACCATGAATTTATCAAATAAATCTTCATTCTTTGCTAACCAATCAGTGTTAACTGCCCATGTTGATGGTGTGTAAGAATCAGACATATGAGTTTTTGTTGTACAGACAACATCCCATTTATCGCTTTTTTCAAGATTAGTTGCGACTGGGGCAAATGTAATTAAGAAATCCCAATCGGCACTTTGTGCGGAAGTTGTAATGTTAACGTTGGAAACATTTACTAATGTGACTTTGTTGGCTTCAGGATAGTCTTCTAATCCAGCAGGTAATTTCTTTTCGCCATCTTGATACCAAATCTTATCTGCATCATCTAATTTTGCATTACAAGCACCAACTAAACTTGTCCAGAATGAAGCTGGAGTTGCCTTTTGATCAAATGCAATTTGTTTACCTTTTAATGCATTTCCGATATCTTCTAAAGTTGAATTGATACTAAGATTTGTAATCTTATCAGTATTGACAAAAAGTCTATCGTCGTTTGTTAAATTGTCTAAAGCAACAAGTTTAATTTTTGAATTTTCAGCAAAGTAATTCCAAGCAACACCATTTCCCATGAAAGAGATATCAATTTGTCCTTGAATAACTTGGGTAGCTAAATTTGGACCTTCACCTAAAACAGCTTCAAAATTAACACCATTTTTCTTCATGAAGCCTTGGGCATAAGCACTATAGCCCGCACCAGCTCCTAAGTTTTGGTGTAAGCCAACTTTGACTGTTGGTAAGCTGTCGTCGTTAATATCTCTACCACTATTACCGCAGCTTGTAACGCCTAATACTCCTACTGCAGCTAAAGCTGCTAATACGTGTAATCTTTTCATTTTTTTCTCCTTTTATTATTTATGTTTTTTTACAAATCAATGATTTGTGATTACTAAATTAATGTCTTCCGCTACTAAGATACATCTTGTAAACAACATCCCAAATATGATTTCTATATTCTTGGAATTTTGGATCAAGTTTAGTAGCTTGTGTTCTTGGATAAGGTAAGTCAATATCAATAACTTCCTTAACTTGACCTGGTCTTGCGCTCATAATAATGACTCTTGAAGCAAGTAAGACACATTCATCAACATCGTGGGTAATAAAGAAACAAGTTTTTCTTTCTTTTTCCCAAGTCTTTAATAAATCTTCTTGAAGTTGAGATCTTGTTTGAGCATCAAGGGCGCCAAATGGTTCATCAAGAAGCAAAACTTCGGAATTAAGAGCGTATCCTCTAGCGATAGCAACTCTTTGTTTCATACCACCAGATAATTCTTTTGGATATTTATTCTCAAAACCATTAAGTTGAACCATATCGATATATTTACGAGCGATAGCTTCTCTTTCAAGTTTTGTATATTTTGTTGTTTTCATTACTGGAACTTTATTTCCGCTTTCATCAACCTTATAAATGACATTTCCATCTTTGTCTTTAGCAGGAACTTCATGTTTTATAAATTTTGTTGCATACATGACGTTCTTTTTAACAGTTGACCATGGGAATAAAGCGTATTGTTGGAAAATGACGCCTCTATCAGGGCCAGGTCCTAAAATAGGTCTGCCATGAATTGTTGCACTTCCACTTGTTGGTTGTTCAAGGCCAGCAATAATGTTTAAGAGGGTTGTTTTTCCACAGCCAGATGGACCAACAACACAAATAAATTCATTCTTTTTAATTTCGAGGTTAACACCATTTAAAGCGATAACATCATCACCTTTTTCAACTGGGTAAATCTTTTTAACGTTATCAATCTTAATAACAACTTCGTTTTCGTTTGTCATAGTTTTTACCTCACATTATTTCCATCTAGTTAATCTCTTTTCGATAACCAATAAAATCTTATCGAAGAGGATACCAAATACACCGAGAACAATAATACCCATAACAGCATTATCCATTCTTAAGTTAGATGCTTGTAAGTTAATGTATGAACCCAGACCAACAGTAGCTCCAGTAAGTTCAGCAGCAATAAGTGTAGTCATAGCAACACCAACACCAAGTCTCATAGCAGTTAAGATGAATGGGAATGCGCTTGGAACGATAACGCCTAAGAAAAGGTTTCTATCTCTTGCACCAAAAGTATACGCAGCTTTAACAAGTGTTAAATCAACATTTTTAACACCTTGATAAATTGTAACTGTCATTGTTAAGAAGCAAGCTAAGAAAATAATAAAGTATTTAGCACTTTCATATGGTCCCATAGCAGCTGCAACAATTGGAACATATGCAATTGGTGGAATACATCTTAAGAATTGAATAAATGGATCTAAGAATGCTCTAAATGGTTTGTACCAAGCCATAATGAATCCTACAGGAATTGAAACTACAAGAGCGATTGCATAACCAACTAAAATACGTTGTAATGAAGCCCATAAGTGTTCCCACAAGATACCATTTGAAGCGGTTGCAATAAATCTGCCCCAAACTTCAGGTGGTGATGATAACCAGCTTGTTCCACCTAATGATGTGGTTATGGCAGCATAAGCCCACCAAATACCAATAACTGCAATAACACCAATTAAACCAACACAGAATGTTTTCCAACCTGCCCAAGCAGAGAAGTCTTTCATTTTCTTTGGTCCACTGGTTGCGGCATCGTTAATTGGTTTAGTCAATGCAGTTAAATCAACGGCTTTGATTTCTTCTTCCCTTTTTACCTTAGCTTCAGTAACAAATTTAGGAGTGGCTTTTGTTTTAAATGAAGACCAGCCAGCTTTAATCTTGTCACCGAGGCGTTTCATGGTAGCATCAAGGTTAAATTTATCCTTCATATATATCTCCCTACTCAGCGAGTTCTTCGCTGATTCCTATCCTAGCGTCTGGATGTTTTTGTAATAATGAAGCAGGGAAATCAATTGAATAATCTCCGAATGCTGCACGTCTTACAACATATTTATGCCATGGTCTAAAGCAGAATAATCGCACTTTTTTGCTTCCAAGGATTTCTTTTAATCCAATTGTCACAGCATATTTAGGAACAAGTGGATAAGCACCATCGAAATCATCAAATGAGTTAACAACTCTTGTTTCTCTGCTAATCTTAACCACTCTAGTTCTTGAATTTACAAATTCTTCTTCACTAACTTTCTCGTCTTCTTCTGGAGGTTCATTGAAAGCCATATGACCAGTAATACCAATTCCACCAAAGCAAACATCAACTCCACCATGATCTTCAATTACTTGATCAATATAATCAGCATTATCAAGTGTTGGGAAGATTCTTTGTGACTCTGGCATAATCAAGTCTTTGTCAATCTTGTTGTAGCAAAGTTCATACATTGTCTTTTTAAATGACAATTTATAATCAGTTCCACAAATTGTTTTTTCATCTAACATGTACTCATCCATGTTGATAAAAGTAACATTTTTAAGTGAAATTCTTTCAGAATTGACTCTTTTTGCAAAATATTTATATTGTCCAATTGGACCAAGTGGGCAAATAAATAAAGTTCTTTTGCCAAGTTTATTGTTTTCCTTAATGGCTTCAACCATCATATCAGCCATTCCAGAAAAAGCACCTTCTTTATCTTTATAGATATCAACAGGAATTTTTCCTTTTTTGATATCTTCGCCATGAATTTTTAAGATTTCTTCTGTCATTACTTTTCATCCTCCATGCAAAGATGTACTGATGGTCTCTTAAATGTCATAGGGAGAACAAGTACATTTGGATTTTCGCCAACATATTTCTTAGCGTCTTCAAATGCTTCCATAACTGTACTTCTTGTTTTCATACCCATTTCACGAGCAGTGCCTGGAGCTTTGGCTCCAACAATATAAACTGCTTTACAATCTCTTTCTGCAATATGCGCACAAGAAATCATTGAGAAAGCATGATATGGATGGAATGCATAATTGTGACGATAAAGTTCAATATATTTTTTTGTATCCATTGAATCGTAATATTTTTCGATTTCAGGAAGAGTATTACCATGTTCTTGGAAATAGTTATAAACATCTTTCATTGCAGGGAATTCTTCATCACCGAAATCACCATCACATTGAGCAAGAGCAATAATTACAGGTTTTTCTGACATTACTCTTTTAAGTCTAATTACTTGAGCAGATATAGCTTGTTCAACAAGAATTGGGTTTCTACCTTGTCTTGTACCATATTGGAAATCGTTTGGTAAACCAAAGATAATAACGTCATATTTTTTCTTTGCCCATTTAACATAAGTTCTCTTATCAGCAATTTTCCAGCTTTCTTCTTGAACTCTATGAGCTTCACCAGCATAAACTGCGATTTGATGTGAGAATGAATCTAAAACAGCATCAACACAGAAGAATTTTTTACCCATGCAGTGTTCCATCCATTCGCCAATTGCATCAAATTTCTTTCTCATTAAGGAATGAGATGAAACTGGAACAAAATCTGGAAGATGCATGACTGCTGGACAATGATGGGAAGAAATACATTCCCAATTTGAAATTCCGGTAGCACAGTGTTTATATCCACCACTATATCCACCATAAGGATTTCCTTGAGCATGTCCAATTAAGAAACAAACATCACTATCATATACATATTTATTCATGACAACTTTTGCGCCATATTTTGGTTCGTTGCCACAATCAACTAAATGATCCCAATCTTCACTATCATGATTAATGATTTGTCCTTTTGGATAGAATCTATCAAAGATTTCATCACCTAAAATCTTTCTAATTTCTTCAGGTTTATTTTTTCTATGTAATCCATTTGAACAAATAAGAAGAATATCTTTTTCTTCAACACCATTTTTTAAACATTCATCAATAATTAATGGAATTGAAGTTTTACGGTGTGAATCATCTTGGAATCCACCTTTAACCTTATCTGGGAAAACGATTGTAATTTTACTTCCTTTGTGAACTTGTTCACTGATAGGTTTCATATCAAATGGATGTAAAATTGCATCGAGAGTAGCTTTTTTAACGTCTTTAATTCCTTCTGGATCTTTAACAGTTACTCCTGTTTCAAATACATCACTACCTTCTGGGACTTCAACGTTTAATTGACCATCTCCATACTCTAACTTTACTTTCATTTTTTTAGTCCTTTCTCGTATGTTAATACAATTTTTTCAAAATCTTCTAAGGTGAATCCAAAGTCTGCACCAAATTTAGTTAATGCAATTAATCCTCCGTCAACTTCTGGAATAGAAGCAATCATTTCAGCATTTTCAATCTTAAGACCGCCGCCATAGACAACTGGACAATTAACTACACTTTTAATAAATCTAGCAATATCTTCTATATATTCTCTTCCTGGAGGTACTTTACCAGGACCAATTGCCCAAACAGGTTCATAGGCAATTGTTACTTTTGATAAATCAATTCCTTCAAGTCCTACAAGAAGTTGGTGTTTAAGAACATCATATTTATGGTCTTGTTCTTCAGCTTTTTCACCAATACAATAAAGAACTTCTAAACCTGCTTCTTGAGCTCTTTTAATCTCTTCATTAAGAATCTTATTGATATCACCTTTTCCACCAGCTAAACCAAATAAGTAATTCAAATGATTTCTTTCTTCGCAGTGGCCGATTATTGTATCGCTAACACCAATACCTTTCATTGCTTTAGCTGTTCTAAAAGTTGTAAAAGCACCAAAGTTTCCACCAACACTAACATCTTGATAGTGGACGCTTTGGCAGCCAATCTTCACATTTTTAGACGCACTTAAAGCACTTAAGAGGTTAGACTCTTGAAAATAAATCGTTACTGGAAGAGAAAGATTCATTTTTTCAATTCCTCCAGCAATTTTTGCACCGTAAGTTTCGTTTTCTTTATCTTTATTTATACCACCGAAACTTTGTGGTATATCAAATCTTTTTAAATTTAAGTAAATTTTTTTCACTGTGAAAGCCCTTACATTTACTTAAATCATATATTCTATTAATTCATAAAGCAATATACGAAACTTACAAAGTTTACATTTTTATAGAAATTTTTTTCATATATAAACAAAAATACTTTCAAATGAAAGTACTAATTATCATTATTAATTACTAGCATGGCACTTTTTTCAATTCCATAGTGTGAATTATATCTATTTTCTAAAACTACCCGTTTATTTATAAAATCTAAATAATTATCTTTGTTTCTTTCTTTTAATCTTTTTAATTGTGTTTCTTCAGATATTTTAATAAATATAGAAAGATCATAATATTTACCAAAATATGGATTTAAAGAATAGCTTCCTTCAACAATTGTTAACTCTTTTTTTGAAAGGTTAGATGAAGAAACTATTTTTTGTTCTTTGCATGAAAAAGCCCTATAAGTTAAAGAATCATCAAATAGTTTATCAATGATTTCTTTTTTAAAACGCTTTAAATCAATATTACCATCAAAAGATGTATTTAAATCTTTAACACCTCTTGGTAAATAAAAATCATCTAAATGAATTATTCTTGTATCAAAAAATTGGCTAAGTTCATTAGCCAATGTAGATTTTCCACTTGCAGAGTTGCCATCAATTGATAAAACGCAAGTATAGTTCTTTTCTAAAACTTTAAATATTTTCTCCACTATTTTCTGGAGATTCTTTCTTTTTAAATACTCTTGCATAATCTGGTAATAAATTAGTGATTACTTTTTGAGAATATAAAAGTTGAATTAATGCTGGTATTAAAACAAGTTGAACAATAATTCCAGGCCAAGCGTTTGCAAAAGCTTGTGTTAAGAAGAAAATACCTGTAAAAGGTTGAGCATCTGCAACCGCAAAATTAAATAAGAAATAGAATAATCCCCAAATTAAACGTCCAATAATCATTGCTGAAACTAAAGCAATGTAAATTGAAGCAATTGTAGGAATCTTTTTGAAAAACTTATTTAAAACATAAAAGATAGCTCCACAAATAAAGCCATAACTCATGAGTTCAAAACACATGGCAAGTGCAGTTGGCATAATTGGTGGCATTCCAAAAATTAAAGATCTAGTTAAAGGGGTAATAAAACCAATTAAAGCTCCATAAACTGGCCCTAAAATAAATCCGCAAATCATAACAGGAATATGCATTGGAAGAAGCATATTTCCAAATTCTGGAATTTGACCAGTTAGAAATGGCATTAACCAGCCTAATGATAAGAATAAAGCGGCTAAACAAATTTTAACGAGTTGTAATTGAAATTTAGTCATAATATTTTCTCTTTCTAAATAAGATTAAATTACGCTTGCTGACATTATGTCAACCTATTTTTAGCAAAATAATCGACATTTTGCTCTTCCTCTTACACTCGAAATTAAAATAAGTTTTTTACATAATTTTCAATTGTAAATTCTTTGTAAAACTTTAAGCATCATACTTGCACTCTTTTAAATATCTATTATAGTAATAATCAAGTGAATTAATTGTTTTAGACGACACAGGTTAAGATAAATTCTTAATGGCTGCGGTTAGTTCACCAAACGCAATCTTATTCGTTGGAGAAATTCAAATGAATTTCTTTTATGAAAATGATTATTGTCCTTTTGCTTCTTCGTAAAAGGACTTTTTTATTTTTTTAGTAAAAAGCCTGCAAAACTAACGTATTTTTCCGATAAAAGTTAATTTTTAAAACAGCTAGATGCTTTTTATTTATCGTATAAAAAGTTTTAAAAATTAACTTTTATTTTTTATATAAAAAATAATTCACAATTAAATGCGGTTGTGATTAAATATTTAGCGGAATTTTTGAGGGAACTTTTATGCTTAAAAAACTTTTTGCACCAATTGATATGACCCAAGGAAAAATATATAAAGTTATATTACTTTTTATGGTGCCTATCTTCTTATCCTATATATTTCAACAAATTTATACTCTAACAGACGCTATAATTGTTGGTCAAAATTTATCGGCTAATGAAGTAAATGGAGTAAATGATGTTGGTTCTTTAACTTATATTGTTTTACAGTTTGCTTATGGTTGTGCTGCTGGATTTAGTGTTATCTCATCAGAAAGTCAAGGTGAACATGATTTAGAAGGAGTTCGAAAGTCTTTTTTTGCTCAACTTGTTCTTTCTTTTTTCATCTCAATTTTTCTAACAGTTATCTCAATTTCTTTAATTGATCCTTTGCTTTCCCTTGTTGGACTTAATGCTAATACAGGTGGAGCAACTTATGAAGCAGCTAAAACTTACATTTTCATTATCTTTTTAGGCACAATTTGCCAGGTTGCATATAACCAAATTTGCTCATTACTTCGTTCAATTGGAGATTCTATTACTCCACTTTTATTTTTAATTGCATCCACCATTTTAAACATCTTCTTAGATTTATTATTCATTGTTGTCTTTCATATGGGCGTAGCTGGAGCTGCAATTGCGACCATTATGGCTCAAGGCATATCAGCTCTTTTATGTTATATTTATACATTTATTAAATATCCTTTTTTAAGATTTAAGAAAGAAGATCTCCATATTGAATGGAAATTATATTGGAAACACCTTAAACTAGGTCTTCCTTTAGCTCTTCAATTTTCAATTCTTGCAATCGGATTAATTACTTTACAATCTACTATTATTAAATTTGATACAACTCTTGCTGGAGAAGTTATTGATAATGGACCTGCTCAACTTGCTTATGGAGCTGCAAATAAAGTTCAAACATTCTTAATGACGCCATTAAATGCCTTAGGAACCGCTATGCTTTCATATTGTGGACAAAATTTTGGTGCAAAGTTATATAAAAGAGTTAAAAAAGGTATCTCTACCGCTATTATCATGATGCTTATAATGTATGTTTTCTTACTTAGTATCGCTTTACTTCTTCTAATTGATGATGCTTATTTAAAAATATTCTATGCTGCTGAAAGTATTAGCGAAAAAACATCTTATTTAGGTCGCCTTAATATTCTATTTACAGTTCCTTTCTTCCCATTATTAGGTATCTTATTTATTTTAAGATGCTCGATTCAAGGCGTTGAAAAACCTATTATTCCTTTTCTTGCTGGAATAGGAGAACTTCTTGCTCGAACCTTACTTTGTTTATTTGGACCTTATATTTTTGTAAACGTAATCTCTACTTCAATTGATTTATATGCAAATCCAGGTAGTTATATTTTAACCTGTATGGCCGATCCTTTTGCTTGGTTTGTCGCTTGTTTAATTTTAGGTACAGGTTATGTAATTTGTATTTATTTACCTATTAGAAAAAATGCTAAAAACGAAGAAAAAGAAATAGAAGAAACTAATCAAAACACAGAAAAAACCTTGCAAAAATAAACTTTTTTCTTTTATAAAACAATAATTAAACCAATACCAATAAATAAAAGAATCACTCCAAGTGGTGCAAATTTAAGATAATCTAAATAAGTAATCTCCACTCTATTTTCTTTACAAATTCTCATAAACATCAAAGAAGATAATGCGCCGCAAGGAGTAATTAAAGCACAAAGATTACTTGCTAGAATAACTGCGTAAACATTATCTAAACTAGTTAAGCTTCCGCTATTTAAAATGTTTCCATAAAGTAAAGCCATCGGAACATTATTTACTAAATTTGCACTTAAAGCACTTGTTAAACCATAAGTTAAAGTTTCAAGCTCAGTCGATTCAATCGAATTAATTAGTGTACCAATATCTTTTAATAATGGAGTCTGATTTAAACTAGAGATAATTACAAACATTGAAACAAGAAAAGGAATAAATTCATAAGGTAAAGTTTTAATAGGTTTAATAAAATATCCTTTATCTTCTTTTTTAATAAAGCAGTAAGAAATCGCAATTATTAAATCAAATAAAGCAAAAAGTAAAGTAATTAAATACATCTCTATATTAATAAGATTAGAAACTATTAAAAGTATTGTTGTTGCGCTTAACGAAAATAAGCCAATAACAAGTAAGAACTTGTTTTTAATAGCTTCTTTTTCTACTTCTACTTCGATTTTAACTTTTAAATCTTTATAAAAATAATTATTAATAAAAGATATAAAACAACCATTAGAATTAAAGAGACTGGTGTCAGTTTTAAAAAATAATCAAAATAAGTTATTCCAAAAAAAGAAGCTAAATATAAATTAGAGACATTAGTTGTTAAAAAAGTTGTTGATAAAGTATTTAAAACAAAACAAACCATTATAAGATATGGAAGCGGTTTTACTTTTGCTGCTTTAGCAAAATATATCATGATTGGTGTAACAATAATTATGATATCGTTATTGGTTAATATTGTTAAAAGTGAAATTAAAAAATAAAATGCGGTAAAGATTATTAATTGGTTTCCTTTGCCAATTCGACTCGCTCTTGTCGCCAAATAATTAAATAAACCAACATTATCTAAAAATTTTGATATAAAGGTTAAAGATAAAAATAAAACAATTATTTTAAATGGATTAGTTGAGTTATTCTCAATAAATAAAGATAAAATATCTCCTGCAATTGAATAATTTATTAATAAGATTAATAAAGCTCCAATTAAAGTAACCACCCAATAAGTATCAATTGAAAAATTTTTTCCAATTTTAATTTTAGGAAACAAAAAGAATGATAAAGTCATTAAAACAATAGTTAAAAGACCAATAATATAAATACTTAACATAACTTCTACCAAATAACCGATTAATAATGATAGGAGCGAAGTTTTTAAATATCAAGAGGAAGTTTCTTGGGTTCTAATTTATTAAGTTAGTTTAGAAAAAGAGAATAATAATAATTTAAAGCTTTACAAAGGAAAAAATCATCAGAATTATTTTAAAATTTTTCTCTTGATTTAATTACCCCTTTTAGTGTATAGTAATTGAGCGTCTAAAGAAGCGCGATTTTTGGGCCTTTAGCTCAGTTGGTTAGAGCGCACCCCTGATAAGGGTGAGGTCGATAGTTCAAGTCTATTAAGGCCCACCAAAAAGTAAATATTGAGCGTTATTTAGTTGGGTGTTTAGCTCAGCGGGAGAGCGTTTCCTTCACACGGAAAAGGTCATTAGTTCGATCCTAATAACGCCCACCAAAAATAAATGCCTTCTTAGCTCATCTGGTAGAGCGACTGACTTGTAATCAGTAGGTGGTTGGTCCGAGTCCGACAGAAGGCACCACTTCTAGAATTACAAGCACTGCTTGTTTAGATATATTTGTAGGACATTCGCGGTCCTATTTTTTTTCGCTCTGTTTTGGTTAGTGAATACTAACCTCGAATATCAACAGACCTTCTTCTTACACTACAAATTCTATTTATTGCACTCTTCAGTATATTTATTTTTACAAGTGGTATTTGCTGCTACTGATTTAACAATAAAAACATTACTTCCAATAATTGAGTTTTCACCAATTATGGTATTACCTCCTAAAATAGAAGCTCCACTATAAATAGTTACATTATCTTTTATTGTTGGATGTCTTTTTACTCCATTTAAATTATGACCTTCTTTTAAAGAAAGTGCGCCTAAAGTAACACCTTGATAGATTTTTACATTATCTCCAATTTCGGTTGTTTCACCAATTACAATTCCAGTTCCATGATCAATAAAAAATGATTTTCCAATTTTAGCACCTGGATTTATATCAATGCCAGTTCGAGTATGAGCATATTCTGTTAAAACTCTAGCTGGGAATTTTAAACCTAAAAGATAGAATTCATGAGCAATTCTATAAGCACTTATTGCAATAAATCCAGGATAAGCAGTTACAACTTCAATATAGCTATCACAAGCTGGATCACCATCATAAATTGCTTTAATATCAAGGAGAAGCGCCTCTCTTAAACTAGGTAATTTTTCATAAAAAGATTTAAGTTGTTCTTTATATTTATCATAGTTTTCTTTAAAAGCTAGTTTAAGATTTAAAACACTTTTATCTATATATTTATCAATTTCATTTTTACTGATTTTTTCCGTATAAAAATCTAAAAACATTGCAGTTCTAATGTTTTTATAAAATTTAATTAATTCATCTCGATCAAGTTTTAACCAGTCATTTTTCTTTTCTATCTTGATCATTGATTCATATAAACCATCAATACTTCTTTCATTCATAAAGGTTTTCTACACTTAAATATCTTTCTCCATTGTCTGGTAAAATTATAACAACATTTTTATCTTTATACTTCACTTTATCAAGCTTTAAAGCTCCCATTAAAGCAGCGCCTGAAGAGATACCACATAATAATCCTTCACATTTTGCAAGGACTCTACTTCCTTCATAAGCTTCTTCATTATCTATATCAAAAATTTTATCAACTAAGTCTTTTTGATAAATTTTTGGCAAGAAGTTTGGTCCAAGACCTTGAATTAAATGAGGCCCGCTAACTCCTTTATTTAAAAGTGGCGAAGCTTTAGGTTCTATTCCAATAATTTCTATTTTGGGATTAGTTTCTTTAAAGCGTTTTGCATTCCCTATTAAAGTTCCACTAGTCCCAACTCCTGCCATAAATACATCAAGCTTTCCATCTAAATCTTTTAAAATTTCCCAAGAAGTAGTTTCATAATGAGCTTTTACATTGCTTTCGTTTTCAAATTGATGAGCTAAAAAGGAATTTTGATACTTTCTTCCTAACTCTTCAGCTAATTTAACGCTCCCTGCCATTCCTTCTTTTTTACTTGTTAAAATGACTTCTGCTCCATAAGCTTTCATCATTAAGACTCTTTCTTTTGAAGCATTTTCTGGCATACAAATTATGCATCTTAAATTAAAAGAAGCAGCAATCATTGCTAAAGATATACCCATGTTTCCACTTGTAGCTTCAATAATTACACTATCTTTATTTATCTTTTTAGATTCAATAGCGCCTTTAATAATAAAATAGGCTGCTCGATCTTTTACGCTTCCGCTAGGATTATTTCTTTCTAACTTAGCAAAAAGATTAAAAGTAAGGTCATACTTCTTAGTAATATTTTTTAAATTAATTAATGGAGTTTCTCCAATTGCCTCTACTACAGAATTTTTATACATACTTAAATTATAATGATAATTCTCGTATTTATATATGTTTTTGCTTACTTAATTTGGTTGAGTATAAATAAAGATGAATCTATAATTTTAATGAAAGGAAGAGATAGTATGGCAAATTCAAAAATCTCAAAAGCAAGAGCACTTAAAATTATTCAAAATGTTTTACTCATCGTTGTTGGTATTTTAATTGCTTGTTCAGTAATTAGCCAAGACATCATCAAATATCTTGTCGGTCTTGCACTAGTTGTTTATGGCGTATTCTTCTTATTTAGAAGTGTTTATGACACAAAATCATTCATTATGCCTTTTGGCGTCGCTGGAGGTATTTTATTAGGCGTTGGTATTGCCACAATGTGTGATTATGTGCCATTAGTAAATTTATTAACCAACATTATTTTTGTTGCATTAATTGTTTTAGGAAGTTTACTTGTTTTAGACTCAGTCGTTAAATTCGTGCTCCATAAAAATAATGCAGGTATTACTGAATTAATAATCGGTTTAATTTTACTTGTTCTTGGCATTTTGTTTGTTGCAATTCCAGAAATGACTTCTTATTGCTGGGTTGCTTTTGGTGTAGTTCTTGCTTTATATGGTTTATATAATTTAATAATTACACTTATCGCTTTAAGCAAAAAGTAATAAAAAGGAAGATTAAATCTTAAAAACTCGTAAGATTAAACTTACGAGTTTTTTGTTGCATTTTTTGAAAAAGTCTGCAAATCCTTAATTATTTTCTAAATGTAGTCTCGATATAAGATACACTTCCATCATCATTTAAAACTTTTTCATAACTTAAATAGTCTTTATAATTTTTACCTTCTTTAATTTGAATTAGGAAATAAGTTTTACCATCTTTGCTTATTCTTTTAACTTCATATTCTCTATCGTTTTCTTCAATTTCAATTGAATCTTTAAAACCTTCTTTTTCTATTTCAATTGAATATTCCATTTTCTTACGGCCATTTTCTACATAGGTATATTCGTATTCTTCTTCTGTTTCATCCTCTTCATTTTCTAATGATGATTCAACAAAGATGTATGAATTGTTTTCAAGATTAATTTTAAAATTGCGTTCAACTTCATTTTCATCATGTTCTTCTTCGCTTTTCATTAAACTTCTAAAAGAATATTCATTTTCTTCAAGTAGAACATACCCATCCATTAAAGTGTATTTTTCAATTTCATCATCATCTTTTTCTTCATACTCTTTAACGTTATAAACTAAAGAATATGTAACTTCTTGATTATTAAAGTCTTTATATGAAATTGTTTCTTTGACGCTATAAGTAGTGTCACCAATTGTAGTTTCAACACTTTCGATCTCAGATTTAATGTCAAAACCATTATTCATCATAAGCTCAAGTTGTGGCAAAATTTCTTTAAAATCAGTACTAGTAGAAGTTTCTTGATTTTTAAAATCTTTACCTAATTTAAGTTGATTAGCTCTACTTAAAGCACTACTTTCTGTTATTGAATTTAATAAGCTAACACTTGTTGTTGCTTGAAAAGTATTTTCTTTTTTGGAAGATAAAGGAATTTCTACTCCTCCTAAATTTGTAGAAGGTGTATCGTTTGAACAACTTGTAAGAACTCCTACACCTAAAGTAACGATTGACAATAAACTAATAGTAAATAAATTTTTTCTCATAATTTTGTTTCCTCCCTAAGTATTTACTGTAAATACGAACGAGGTTTTTAAATTATTGGGATTTTTTTATTTTTTTATTATCGAAAGATTATATTGATCGTTTGTATAAATTCTTTGTTCATTTTCATAGGTTAAATTAACACGAAGATTTTCAACTTCGATATCTTCTTTTTCGTTTTCATATTCAACTAAAAAACTATAAGTTAAAGGTGATTTTGATACTAAAGAAATATTTTGAAATTCACTTTGAGTAAATGGAGTTTCAACACTTATTTCTAATTCTTCTTTATCGCCTTCACTTTCTAAATCATAAGTTAAAGTGTAATCAAACTCTTCCTCTATTAGATTATTTAAAGATGAAAAATAAGAAATTGAATAAGAGTTTTCGACCTCTTTTCCTTCATATTCATTTTCTTTTTCGATTAAGATATATTCATTTTTAACTTCATTAATGCATAAAATTTTGATTTCTTCTTCTCTTTCGTCTTCTTCAATTTCACTTTCTTTTGCAATATAACAATCATAATATTCATTATTAAGCATTATTAAATATTCATGCTCACTATTAAATTCCTCTTTAATACTAGTTTCATCTATTTCGTTATAATAAAAACTCATAAAAGGAACTTTAAAATCATCATTAATTGAATAGTAATTATCACAATATTTATAAGTTTTGCTTTCATATAGAAAGTCAACTTCTTTTGCGCTTTCAACCATTATGCCATTTTCTCTATTTAAAATATCCATTGCGCCTGATTGAATAGAATCAAAATCATTAACTATTTTTTTAAAATCACTCTCTTTTAATATAGAAGCTCTTTTCTTTAAAAATCTTAGATTTTGATTAGAGCTAGTAGATTCTCCATAAGTTTTAAAACTTGATAAAGTTAAAAGTTCATTACTTAAAACATTTGTTGAAGTTATTGGTTTAAGAATTGGTGGATTAACTACGTTTTCTTGATCAGCCGGATTTAAAACAACAAATAAAATAATCGAGCAAGTAGCAACTGCTAAAAGAGAAACGCCAATTCCTCCAAATAGAACTTTTTTGTTTTTACTCTTGGTAGTTTTTTTGGTAGCTTCTTCTATGACTTTACTTTCTTCCGCTTTAAAAAGATTAAGAATTTCTTTAGAAGAAGTCTTTATTTCGTATTCTTTAGTTTTGTTAAACTTTTCTATAATGTTTCTGTCGTCAATTTTTATCATAACTTTATCTCTTTTCTTAACTTTTTAATGGCGCTGTTATAGCTCCACAACACAGTTCCTAACGGTCTTTTTAAAATTTTTGCAATTTCTTCAAAAGTTAAATCCGATAGTACATGTAACGTAAAGATTTCAAGTTGATCTTTTTTGAGAATCTCTCTAACTTTGTCTAACAAAATCGTTTTATCGATATCGTTATCATCTTTAGATGCCACTTCTTCATGTTCATATAATTCTCGAACTCTTCCGTGTTTTTTAATGTAATCTAAAGTAATGTTTCGACTGATTAGAATTAAATATCCAAGAACATTTTCGTTTTCATCGATTGAGTTAATACTTTTAAGGAATCGAACAAAAGTTTCTTGGAGTAAATCCTCACTTAGATCATGATTCTTGACAAGAGAATAGATGTTATAAAAACAAGGTCTTTTAACTTGCTCATAAAAATCATCGAACAAGTCGAAATTCCCTTTCTTAAACTGGACTATATAGTTCTCTAGTCGCTCTACCCTCATACCTTAAATACGAAACAAAAAGAAAAATTATTGGTTTTTCCTTAACCAATATATTTATAAAATATAATAAAAGTCTAATCTTTGTCAAAAAAATCTCACTAAAAATAAAAATAGCGCGCAAATGAGAGGTACCCCAAATCCTAGACATTAGGAAAGGGGTACTTTTTTATG
>CAJJXG010000021.1 GCA_905197045.1 uncultured Caryophanales bacterium | reverse complement strand
ATAGTGACATTTTAAATGAATAACCGTTACTGACATTTTCAATGAATAACCACAAAGAAACCAATTTCCACGTCTTTAATTTATTGCAGTTTGTTATTTTTATCTTTATAATTTTGCTGATGACTAATTAAGTTAATTTGTTTTTAGAGAGCTGATGGATGGTGAAAATCAGTAACAAAACCTTAAATCTCACATCAAGTAACGAAATATTTAAATGAGTGCGTGAAATATTCACGAACTAAGGTGGTACCACGTCAATAGCGTCCTTAGAGTTTCTAAGGATTTTTTTATTTAATGGAGGTTGATTCATGTATAACCATAAAGAAGTAGAACAAAAATGGGCCAAAGTTTGGGAAGATAGAAAAGAATATAAGTGCGATACTTATGATTTTTCTAAACCAAAATATTACATTTTAGATATGTTTCCTTACCCAAGCGGTCAAGGCTTACATGTCGGACATCCTGAAGGATATACTGCAACCGATATTGTTGCTCGTATGAAAAGAATGCAAGGTTTTAATGTCCTTCATCCAATCGGATGGGATGCTTTTGGACTTCCTGCTGAGCAATATGCTATGAAAATGAACGAACATCCAGAAAAGTTTACCTTAAAAAACATTGCTAATTTCCGTAGGCAAATTAAAATGCTCGGTTTTTCTTATGATTATGATCGAGAAGTCATGACCTGTGATCCAAAATATTACAAGTGGACTCAATGGATTTTTAAAAAAATGTATGACAATGGTCTTGCTTATGTTGATTATAAGCCAGTTAACTGGTGTCCAGAACTTGGAACGGTTTTAGCAAATGAAGAAGTAATAGATGGAAAAAGTGAAAGAGGTGGTTATCCAGTTATTAGAAAGCCAATGAGACAATGGATGCTTAAAATCACTTCTTATGCCGATAGACTTGATGAAGATTTAAAAGGTCTTGATTGGCCTCAATCTACTATTGAACTTCAACATAACTGGATTGGTAAATCTTTAGGTACTGAAGTTGTTTTTAAAATTGAAGGAAGCGATAAAACATTTAAAGTTTTTACAACTAGAGCAGATACACTTTTTGGTTGTACTTATTGTTGCCTTGCTCCAGAACACCCTCTTGTTAAAGAAATAGTAAGTGATGAACAAAGAAAAGCAGTTGAAGATTATGTCGAAGTAGTTTCACATAAATCTGATATGGATAGAACTGAACTTAATAAAGATAAAAGTGGTGTATTTACTGGAAGATATGCCATTAATCCAATAAATAATAAAAAAGTTCCTATTTGGATTGCTGATTATGTTCTTGCAAGTTATGGAAGCGGAGCAGTTATGGCTGTTCCAGCTCATGATGAAAGAGATTATACTTTTGCAAAAAAATATAATCTTGAGATGATTCAAGTTTTAGAAGGTGATATTTCTAAAGAAGCGATGACTAAAGATGCGCCTCATATTAATAGTGATTTTATAAATGGTAAGAATATTAAAGAAGGTAAAGAATTAGTCACCAATAAACTTATCGAACTTAATGCTGGTAATTTTAAAGTTAATTACAAATTAAGAGATTGGCTTTTCTCACGTCAAAGATATTGGGGTGAACCAATTCCAATTATTGAATTTGATGGAACTGAGAAAATGATTAGCTTAAAAGAAGATGAACTTCCTCTTGTTTTACCAGAACTAGACGAATATAAACCTAGCGGAACAGGTGAATCACCTCTTATTCATGCTAAAGATTGGGTACATATTGAATATGATGGTAAAAAAGCCACTAGAGAAACTAATACAATGCCTCAATGGGCTGGAAGCTGTTGGTATTATTTAAGATATATTGATCCACATAATGATAAATGTATCGCGGATAAAAAATTATTAGATCACTGGTTACCTGTTGATTTATATATTGGTGGTCAAGAGCATGCCGTTTTGCATTTACTTTATGCTCGTTTCTGGCATAAATTCCTTTATGATCAAGGCGTTGTTTCTACAAAAGAACCATTTAAAAAACTCTTCCACCAAGGAATGATTTTAGGAGAAAATGGAGAAAAAATGTCTAAATCTAGAGGAAATGTAATAAATCCTGATGAGATTGTAGATAAATTTGGCGCTGATACCTTAAGACTTTATGAAATGTTTATGGGACCACTTGAAGCATCTCTTCCTTGGTCAAATAGTGGACTTGAAGGGGCTAGACGTTTTATAGATAGAGTTTATAGAATGTTTGAAGATGATGCTTTTAGAGGAAAATTTAGTGATAAAAATGATGGTTCATTAGACTATATTTATAATGTTACCGTCAAGAAGGTTACTAGTGATTTTGAGGCATTACAATTTAATACTGCAATTTCTCAAATGATGATTTTTGTTAACGAACTTTATAAAGCTAATACGATTTATAAACCTTACATTGAAAACTTTGTCAAAATGTTTGATTGCATCTGTCCATTTGTTGGTGAAGAAATTTGGCATAAATATTTAGGTCATGAAGAAATGATTACTTTTGCTAAATGGCCAACTTATGATGAAAGTAAAACAGTTCTTTCTAAAGTTAAGATGGCAGTTCAAGTAAATGGAAAATTGAGAGATACAATTGAAGTTAATAAAGAGGAAGATGATGAAGTCGTAACAAAAGAAGCTTTAAATAGTGAGAAAGTTCAAAACTTCACTAACGGAAAAACAATTGTTAAAGTAATTGTCGTAAAAAACAAAATTGTCTCAGTTGTAGTTAAATAAACCTTATAGAAACATAATTATTATCATTTAAAAGATAAAAAAGTTGAGATTTGCAAGGTTTTTGGAAATAAAGAAGGCCAAAAACCAACAAGCAAATCTCATTTTTTATTTGCTTTAATATATTTAAAATGTTTTAATAATGGCTGTAAAGTTCACGGTACTTTTTTAAGACTGTAGAAAGGAAACAAATTTATGATTTTGTGTTTAGATTGCGGAAACACATCTATTAAGTTTGCTCTTATTGATAAAGGCACGATTATCAAGACTTACTTAATAAGAACGATTAGAGAAAAAAGCAGTGATGAGTATGCTTATTCTCTAGCTTCAATTATTGGAAAAGATGTAAAAATTGAAGGAGCAATTATATCAAGTGTTGTTCCTTTACTAACTCCAATTTTACATCGAGCAATTGAACTTGTTTTTAACGTGGATGCATTAATTTTAGGGAAAAAGGTTAAAACTAAATTACCTTTAAAAATTGATAATCCAAATGAACTTGGAGCCGATATGTTAAGTGGAGCGCTTGCTGCAAAAAGTAAATATGGAGAATGTTCTTTGGTAGCTGATTTAGGCACTGCGACAAAAATCTATATTGTAGATAAAAATGGCGCTTTTATTGGTGGAGCGATCACTTCAGGCATGGAAATTAGTCTTAAAACTCTTGTCTCATCTACAAGCCAGCTTTTAGAAACTCCAATTATTGTTCCTAATAGAGTAATTGGAAGAAATACAAAAGATTGTATTGAATCAGGCATTGTATATGGTCAAGCTTTTATGATTAAAGAGTTTGCTAAAGAAATGGAAAATGAATTAGGTTATCGCTTAAAAAGAATATTAACTGGCGGCTTTTCAAAAATCATTCGCAACGTTTTAAATGAGTTTATTTATGATGAAAACCTTATACTTGATGGACTTTACGAAATTTATAAGATGAATGAGGAGAGCTCAAATGTATAGGAAAACAATATTTTACGTATCATTTTATGCTTTATTTTTAGCATTATTTGTTATTTTTTCTTATGTACCTTATATTGGTTACATTACAGTTGGCCCAATTAGCTTTACTACAATGCATATTTTAGTACTTGTTGGAGCCTTACTTTTTGGAAAATGGACAGGAGCAGTGTTTGGACTATTTATGGGGGTCCTTTCATTATTAGTTTCTCTACAATATCCTGGTACCATTAATTATCTTTTCTTAAATCCTTTCGTGTCAATTTTACCTAGAGTATTATTTGGATTTATTGCTGGTCTTGTTTTTGATTTATTAAGAAAAAAGACTACTTTTGCAGGCTTTTTGACAGTAGCAGCGCCATTATGTGGTATTTTAACCTTACTTCATACTGTCTTAACTCTTAGCTGCCTTTACGTTTTTGGCTATTTAGATATTTTTTATATTTCTCGCGCAATGGATTTAACTTCAATTATTGAAGCTAATAATAAAGCTTTTGGAAGCTTTGGTAATTTTATTGCCACCTTCATTGCTCCAGGTGCAGTTTGCGAAATTGCAGCAGCAATTATTCTTTCTCCAAGCATTATGGCAGCTATTTATAAATTTGTAATTAAGAAAAACGAGAGAATATTTAGTTTAAATGTAAGATTTAAAAGTGAAACAGATACCGCTGCTTTAAGTCGCAATTCATTAATTACAATTACTGTTATTTTAGCTTTTGTTGTAATTGCTTTAGCCGGACTTGTCTTATTCTTGTTTTATCATTTTAATTAAAAATCAAATCAATAAGAAATCTTTTAACTTTGTTATATAATTGTAAATCGAGGTGGATTATGAATTTAAACTTTAAAGAAATCTGTAAAAAATATGAAAAAGAAGCGTTAGATACATTAATTAAAGATTGCTCAATCGATTCAGTATATGACGAAAAAACAGTAAGTGATGTAATGCCTTATGGAAAAGGTGTTCATGATTGTTTTGCATTTTTAAAAGAATTAGCCTTAAAAGATGGCTTTGATGTTGATATGTGCGATGGAAGATGCATTGAAATTTCAACTGGTGAAGGAAAACAACTCGTTTCTATCTTTGCTCATCAAGATGTTGTACCTGCTACCGGTAAATGGAATCATCCTCCATTTACACCTTTTTTAGATGAAAAAGAAAATCGCTTATATGCTAGAGGAACAAGCGATGATAAAGGACCTGGAATTGCTGCATATTACGCTTTAAAAGCATTAAAAGATCATGGCTTAATCAAAAACTATCGTGTCAAACTTGTTTTTGGTGGCGATGAAGAAAGAGGTTCATCTTGTCTTGCTTATTATTTTGAGCATTTGAAGAAAGAAGAGCCAACTTATGGATTTACTCCTGATGCTGATTTCCCATTAATTTATGGTGAAAAAGGAATTGCTAATTATACATATGATGGCAATTTACCACTTAATAACGTTATTTCAATTAAGGGCGGAGTTGCTTCAAACGTTGTAATAGATAGCTGCATTTGTAAAGTTGAAGAACCAGAAAAACTTGATGAATACCTTAAAAATGATCCAAAAGTTAAATTTAACAAGTTAAGTGAAGATACTTTTGAATTTTTAGGAAAATCTGCTCATGGGTCAACACCTGAACTTGGCTTAAATAGTGCAGTTATAGCTTTAGGAGTTTTAGGCGAAGTTTATAATAACCCAATGTTAACTTTACTTTGTAACGAATATAGCAATGTAAATGGTAAAAATATGCATGTGTATTGTGAAAGTAAAGATATGGGCAAAACAACCTTTAATGTTGGAATTATTGATTATGAAAATGGCCATTTTAAAATGGTTGTAAATTTTAGACATCCAGAAAATTGTGATGTAGATAAAACAATTGAAAAGATTCAACAATGTTCACCTCTTTTAATAAGAGTTGATAGTAAAACACCTTATCTTTATTTTGATCCTAATAAAACTGATTTCATTAAAGAACTTTATAAAGTTTATGTAGAAGAAACAGGTGATACGACACATAAACCAATGGCAATTGGTGGTGGAACTTATGCTAAAGAAGCTAAAAATACAGTTGCTTTTGGAAGTTGCTTCCCAGGTAAAGTTGACCATATCCATGAAGAAAATGAAAAGATTGATTTAGAAGATTTTTATTCTTCAATGCCAATTTATGCTCATGCAATTTATGCTTTAGGTAACTTAAAGAATGAGAAGTAGATTTAAGCCATGGGCTATTGAGTATTTAAAAACAAATACTAAAAATGAATTTTTTCTAAATGATGATATTGTAGAAGAAGAAAAGATTCTTTCTTTTATAAAAGAAAAAGATACTTATTTAGAAATTGGTCCAGGGAGAGGTCAATTTATTCTTTCTATGGCTTCAAAATTTCCAAATTATAATTTTTTAGTAATTGAACTTGATAAATCAATAGCCGGAACGGCCTTAAAAAAGATCGATGAAGCTAATTTAACTAATGTTCGTTTAATTGCTGGAGATTTTTATAAACTTTCTAAAATCTTAAAAAAAGACTTATTTTGCGGGGTTTTTTTAAATTTTAGTGATCCATGGCCTAAAAAAAGACATGAAAAAAGAAGACTAACATCTCCTAATTTCTTAGTTGAATACAGTAAGGTTTTAAAAGAAGGTGCATGTATTTTTTATAAAACAGATAATGATCTTTTCTATGAATATTCATTAGATAAATTTAAAGAGTATAAATGGGAAATCATTTATCAAAATGAAGATTATGAATCGGCAAGTGAAAATTTTGATGCTTTAACAGAATTTGAAAATCGCTATAAAAGTGAAGGCATAAAAATTAAAAGATTAATTCTTAAAAATACAAAAGAGACAATTAAAGAAGTCATAAAAGAAGAAGGCGAATAGTCTCTTTCACATTTGCAAAAGAAAAGACTGCCGCACACTATGAGAGGCAGTCTTTTCTTTTAATTCTTTTACTAATTATTTATTTTCAGTAGCTTCTTCTTCAAGAACATCTTGCTTATTTTTTTCTTCTTTTTTGATATCAATATTGCCTTTAATTCCAGCAATAACACAAGCAAGAATAGCAGCAACTACAAAACTTATTGCACCATTTAAGAAAATATTTAACCCGCCACTAATTTCAACAACTGAAGTTAATGTATAAATTGGTTTTGCATAATTTGTGTATAAATATTCAGTTGTTAATTGTAATTGTTCAGTATAAGTAGTTAAGTTTGTTGTAATCGTATCAAGTTGTTTGAGAAATGTACTGTCTGGTTCAGGTTCTTTATAATCTTGTCCTTGTTCACTTTTAGTTCCAAGTTCAATTTTCCCTTCCAAAATACTCATATCATTGTAGCCAAGCTTTTTGGCAAGAGTCTCAATTCTACTATATAATTTTGAATTTTCTGTTGTTAATTCGTATATAGCTGTTAAAAAATCGTTAGGTGTAGAAATAATTGTGCTGCCGCTATTTGTGATTTTATCCCATTCGGTTTGCAAATTATTAATTTGTGTTGAATTAAAATTATATTCAGCAACTAAACGTTTAAGTTCGCTATCAAGTTGAGCAATTTCGTTATCGTTAATAGATTTAACATATTTCTTTTCGGTAGCTAATGTTTGAAGGGATGAGAGATTATTTGTGGTAAAAAATGATTTAATTGATGTTAAAGTTTGAGTAATTGTTGAAGTGTTATTTTTATCAGTATAAGCATTACGACCAAAAACTGAACTTAATTCTTCATAATTTTCAATGACAAGGTCTCTTTGAAGAATCAAATAATCTATTTGGTCTTCATAAGTTAAGCTAACATCAGCAAGTGTTAAATTAGATTCAAAATCAATTGCATCATATAAAGAATTAGCAAGGTTGTTTGGAGCATCAAGAACATCTTTTAAGAAGTTCTTAGCTTGAGTTTCGTTATCAAAATAAGAAGCAGAGCATTGAATAGAAACATAATTTGGTAAATCAACAGTTACTGTTTCACCATTTTCATTTGTAGCTTGTCCTGTTAATAAAGAAACTGATATAGCATTATTTTCAAGCATCTTATCGATGTCGATATTAGCATATTCTTCTTTACTATTTTTAATTGCTTCAAGCTGTTCTGGTTCAATCATTGTACGGTAATCAAAAGTTGTTCCGTTAGGATATAAACCTTCAGTTGACCCTTTAAATTGATAAGTGACTGACCCAGTATAAATTTGATTTGGTTTTGTGTATAAATAGTGAATTCCAAAAACGCCAAGTACAAGAATAACGATAAAACTTACTCCAAGAGTAATTTTAGCGTGCCAGATTTTCTTAAATATATCTCCAATCGAGATTCCTTCTTTTTCTTCTTCGACAATTTCAATATCTTTATTTTCCATTAGCTGTCTCCATTAATAAATCTATTATAATGAAATTTGCCTTTTACGTATATATTTATGTTTTTTTCTGGCTGTTTGGTAGCGTTATTTAACGGTCAAAAAGCTAAATTAAACATCTATTTATTTTCTCTATTTGATGATGAATTTTAAGTGAGTAATAAAAACAAATATGAATGACTATAGCCTTATTTATAGTTCTTTATATTATTAAAGATATATAAAATCTTAATTTAAAGAGAAGGTAAATTAGGCTATAATACATAGCGCGCATGGAGGCTAGTTTATGAATAGATATGCTTTATTTTATAACTATAAAACAATTGGTGATGTTTTACTTATTGTTTTTAAACCTTTAGAAATTCCTGATGAAGTTAATAAACTTGATGATGTAGTTGTCTTAAAAAAGAATAATGAAATCATTGGTATTAATATTTTTAATATCTCTAAGATTATGAAAATTAAAGCTAATGGCTATCTTCCTATAGTTGATGATAAGGTTTTAAGTGTTATCAATCATATTTTAGAGAATCATGGAGTAAAGCCTCTTGAAAAATTAGAAAATAGTGGATTTAAAGTCGCTCAAATTGTTGAAATTGAAGAGCATCCTGAAAGCGATCATCTTCACATTTGTAAGGTTGATGTTGGTCACTCTGATTATCTTGAAATAGTTTGTGGAGCTTTTAATGCTCGCAAGGATTTAAAGTGTGTTTGCGCTTTACCATATACTTTTATGCCAAGTGGTCGTCAGATAATTCCAGGCAAACTTTTAGGTGTTGAAAGTTATGGGATGCTTTGTAGTGGTCGAGAACTTGCTTTAGATGGTTATGAAAATAAAAGAGGTTTATTAGAACTTGATGATAAATATAAGGTTGGGGATGACTTCTTTTCCTACTAATTTTTAAAGTTTTGATGACTCTTTTGAGTGTCATTTTCATTCATTTTCATAAACTAAAAAATCGCTTTAAAGGCTAAAATATTTGCATTTTAAAGCGATTTTTCTTTACTTAATTCATTTTAATAGGTAATGTATGGGTATAGCGAATGAAAAAATTTTCATTTTGCAAATTTAAGTAAAAAGAAAGGAGCTTGAGAGTGGAGAATTTAAAAGAACGAGTTACGATTTATGAAGTTGCCAAAGCAAGCGGTGTATCGTTGGCCACTGTCTCACGTGTTATGAATGGTAGTGGGACGGTTAGAGAAGACACTAAGAAGAAAGTTATGTCAGTTATTAAGAAACTCGGATATAAACCAAGTGGACTTGCTCAAGCTTTAGCTACAAATAAAACAACTAATATCGGAGTTATTATTCCTAGTGCTAATTATGTTTATATTGCCAATATGTTAAATGGCATTACTGATGTTTGTAAGAAGAATGGTTTTACAGTTATTTTATATACTACGTCACATAGTAGAGAAGATGCATTAGGCTGTCTTGAAAGAGTTATTAAATCACATGTTGATGGAGTTATTGTATTTGATGATGAACTTGATGGAGAAGATTTAGAAGTCTTTAATTCATATAGCGTTCCAGTAATTGATGTAAACAATTCAATTACTGCAAGTAAAATCGGTTGTATTCCATTTGGCTATGAACATTTAATTAAACACATTATTGAAGATAATTTTATTAAAGGCGATAAAAAGATGACTTTCCTTCATGTTCACAATGCAGGTCGCTTATTATCAAGAGTTGAAAATCAATTCATTAAAGTACATTTAGAGAATGACCGTGAATATAACATTATGAACTGTGATGATTCATATCAAAGAACATATCAAGATTTTATGGATCGCTTTAAACAAAAAAGAAAAGAATATGTAATTGCTTATCGTGATTCAATTGCAGCTGCAGTTTTAAATGCAGCGACAGATAGTGGTTTAAGGGTTCCAGAAGATGTTGAAGTTCTTTCAATTATTGGCACGAAATATTCATCGATTCTTCGTCCACAAATTTCAAACTTACATATCAACTTCCAAGAAGTTGGAAAAAGAGCAATGTATATGTTAATTGATTTAATTAATGGAACGCTCATTGAAAAAGAATATAAGTTTGAAAGTGAATATATTAAAAAAGATTCAACATTATTTTAAAGGAGCAAGTTATGGATTTTTATGATGAATATATAAGAACAGTAGTTGATTACCCAATTAAAGGAATTAAATTTAGAGATATTACTCCTTTACTTGCAAATGGTGATGCTTTTCATCAAGTTATAATGGATTTAAATAAAGAACTTCCAAGTTATGAAAAGCGGGACAAAATTATTGCTGCTGAAAGTCGTGGATTTATTTTTGCCGCTCCTCTTGCAAGTTATAATAACAAAGGCTTAGTTCTTGCTAGAAAAGCTGGCAAGTTACCTCTTGTTGGCTATCGTGAGACTTATAAGCTTGAATATGGTGAAGCAACAATTGAGATTCCACTTGATGCAATTAAAAAGGGTGACCGTGTAATTATTATGGATGATCTTATTGCAACTGGCGGAAGTGCTAAAGCGATGGTTGACCTTGTTCGTCAAGCCGGCGGCATTCCAATTATGGGATTATTCTTAATTGAACTTAGAAGTTTACAAGGCTATAAAAAGCTTGGAATTCCAGTAATTTCAATTGTTAATTATGGACTTCATGCTAACGATTTACTTCAATTAGAAGGTGAAAAAGAAGACATGGCTAAATTCGTTAAAAAAGTTGATGAAGAAGAAATAGAAGTTGAGTTTTCTGATAAAAGCCATGCAAAAGTCCACAAAAATAAAATTATTTCTGTAGTACAAGTTGGAAAGGATGGTAGATTAACCTACATAAAATATAGGGATTAATTATGATTAACGTTATTGATGATTTAAATTATAGAGGTTTAATAAAAGAATATTCTAACGAAGAAAACGTCCACAAATTATTTGAGAGCAAACAAACAATTTATTGTGGATTTGATCCAAGTGCATCCAGTATGCATATTGGAAATTTTGTTATGATTTCTATTTTAATGCGCCTTCAAAGAGCAGGTCATAAAATTATAGCTCTTGTGGGTGGCGGAACTGGAATGATTGGAGATCCTAGCGGAAAAAGTAAAGAAAGAAATCTTTTAACTCCAGATAAAGTTCAGGAAAATACTAACGCTATTAAAAAGCAACTTGAGCGCTTTATTGATTTATCGGACCCAGAAAAAGGAATGATTTTAAATAATTATGACTGGCTTGGGAAAGTTTCACTTTTAGAGTATTTAAGAGATACTGCAAAATTCTTCCCAGTTAACTATATGTTAAGTAAAGATATCGTTAAATCTCGACTTGATGCTGGTATTTCTTTAACTGAATTTTGCTATATGACTCTTCAAAGTTATGATTTCAAATATCTTCATGATAAATATGGTGTCAATATTCAAATTGGTGGCAATGACCAATGGGGTAATTTAACTGCTGGACTTGATTTTATTCGTAAAACTGAAGGCGATGAAGAAAAAGTTGAATGTATGACCGCTCATCTTATCACAAGAAGTGATGGTAAAAAGTTTGGTAAAAGTGAAGATGGAGCCTTATTCCTCGATCGTAATTTAACCTCACCATATAAACTTTATCAATTCTTTATAAATCAAAGTGATGAAGATAGTGTTAAATACTTAAAAGTTTTCACTTTCCTTCCTAAAGAAGAAATTAATGAAATTGAAAAAGAACATTTGGCCAATTTAGGAGCTAGAATTGCTCAAAAACGTTTAGCTTATGAAGTTGTTAAAATTGTTCATAGTGAAGAAGATGCAGAAGAAGCTAAAAAGATGAGCGAAGTTTTATTTTCAAATAACTTCTCTTCTTTAAAAGAAGAAAGCTTAAAAGAACTTTTCGCTAACTCTAAAATTGAAGTTAAAGAGAAAATGAAACTTGAAGATTTGTTAATCTTTATTAAAGCTGCTAGTAGTAAAAGAGAAGCTCGTGAATTTATCAAAAATAATGCTGTTAGTGTTAATGGAATAAAAATTAACGATGCATTAAAAGAATTTGATAAAGAAGACGCTTTATTTAATAAATATTTAGTTGTTAAAAGAGGTAAAAAGAATTACTACTTAGTCGAAATTGCTTATTAATATGACTAAACTTAAAAAGATAGATTATTTTGTTATTTCTTTATTTACGATTATTGAGATAGCTTTATATCTATCTTTTTTATTTATTGATAAAAATATAATTAAGAGCGATCTTGATTCAAGTTTTTTAAAGTATTTAGGGATTATATGTGCTTTGCTTTTTTCTTTTTATTCACTTTTTAAAAAGAAAAAAGCAATAAATCTTTTTATCCCTCTAGCCTTAATATTTACCTTAATAAGTGATTATTTTTTACTTTTTAACAAAGAAACTTCTTTATATGTATATGGATTAATCACTTTTATCATTACGCAAGTTATTTATTTTTGTTTTATTTATGCTATTAGAAAAAGAAGAAGTGAATTTCTTATAAATCTTATCATCCGTATTTTATTAAGTTTATTTGCTCTTTTGCTTGCTTATTATTTAAATTATTTTGATACTTTAACAGTGCTAGCTCTTCTTTATTTTGTTGAGTTAGTTTCTAATTTTATTTATTCAATTGCGTTAATAAAAGAGGACAAAAAGTATTTTCTTTTCTCTTTAGGTCTTCTTTTATTTATTGCTTGTGACATTAATGTTGGTTTAAATAATGTCCATTTAATCGAAGGGATTGACTACACTTTAGTTAATTTTTTAATGCGGATGTTTTATTTACCAAGTCAGGTTTTACTTTCTTTAACCAGTATTATAGTTGATAAAAAAGATATCAGATTTATTTAAAAACCTTGCAAATCCTTAATCAATTCTGTTTTTATAATCAAAAATTAATTTATTTATTGTAGTAAAAACTACTTTCTTTTACCATTTCAGCGCTTTCTTTACCATTTAAAGTTTCAAGTAGTAAAAGAGCAAATTCAATTGTTGCCATAGGGCCTTTTCCGGTAATAAGTTTATGATCTTTTACGGCATAATGATCGATATATGTACCATTAAAATCTTCATTCATCGAGTTAAAACATGTGTAACTTTTACCTTTTAATAAACCTAGATGACCAAGTAAAGTAGGAGCAGCACAAATTGCTCCAATGTATTTATCGTTATTAAAGAAATATTTAATGATATTTAAAAAGTCATTATTTCTTTCGAGTTCTTGATATTGAGGGCCACCCGCAATAAAAAGACAATCATAATCATTTAAATTAGCTTCTTTATAATTTTTTAAATCGGTAATTTTAATATTATGAGCACCAGTTAATGTTTCTTCATGAAGTGAAAAAATATCAACTTTAACGCCACCTCTTCTTAAAATATCGACTGTTCCTAAAGCTTCAATCTCTTCGAAATAATTTGTTAATATTAATAAAACTTTCATATTTAATTCCTTTTTAATTAATTATAAGGCATTAAAAGTTTAAATTTTATTTTTTTGTGCTTAATAAGAAATATCTTGAGTGTCCACTTAAGGTTTATAAATATTAATATTTATAAGTAAGGATAAATTTTGCTATATTTATAGGCGACAAGGAGAAAACTATGCAAGTAGAATCAAAGATTATTCAAGGTTTAATGAGATTAAAAGATTTAACTGAAGATGATTTATATAAATTAATTCGTTTTGATTTAGATAATGGAGTTAAATATTTTGATATAAGTGATATTTATTTAGATGGAGAAGCTGAAAGAAAACTTGGAGCTGTTCTTTTAAAACATCCTGAACTTAGAAAAGAAATGTTTATTCAAACTAAATGTGGAATTGTCAAAGAAAGAGATGAAGATATTTCTTATTATGATTTAAGTTATGAACATATTTTAGAATCAGTTGATAAATCTTTAAAAAGAATGCATCTTGATTATGTTGATTCTTTGCTCCTTCATCGTCCAGATATTTTTATTGAAGCACATGAAGTAGCTCGTGCTTTTGCAACCTTATCTCAAGAAGGTAAAGTTAGACATTTTGGTGTTTCTAATTTCCCTCATGAAATCATGAAATATTTATATGATCACACTAACATTCCAATGGAAATTAACCAACTTCAATTAGGTTTAGGTCATCTTTCATTAGTTAATGAAGTTTTTAATGTCAACATGAATAATAGTGAAGGAATTGAGAGAGCTGGTGAGTTATTCTTCTTTATTAAAAGACATGGCATTGTTTTACAGTGCTGGTCACCTTATCAAGTAGGCTTTTTTGGCGGGAGCATTTTTTCCGATCCTCGTTTTAATGAAGTAAACTCTTATATGGAAGAGCTTGGCAAGAAATATGGTGTATCAAAATGTGCGATTGCTACCGCGTTTTTATTAAAACTTGGTGATAATATACAAGTTATTACTGGTTCTACAAATATTGATCACGTTAAAGAAAGTATTGATGGTAGTAAAATTACTTTAACAAAGGCTGAATGGTATACATTATTTAGAAAAACTGGAAATTTATTACCATAATAAGATTAAATTAAATGCGAAAACCCTGCAAATCCTTAATGAATTTGCAGGGTTTCTTTATTTATCAAGCTTTTAGTTACTCTTCAGGAGCTTGTTTTTTAATATCGATTTTTATATCAAACGGATTGTATTTAATTTTTAAATCACGAACAAGAAGTCTTAAACCATCATTAGAACAACTAGCAAATTCAATTGCAATAATTAATTTTTTAACTCCATCAATTGTTGTTTCGCTTAAAGAAGCAGTTCTAATATTATAGGAATAAGATTCAATAACTTTAGCAATTTCATCATAAGTTAATTTAGAATCTTCATCTAAATAAATAAAGACTTTACTAGAGTTACGATTAGCTTTAATCTCAACTTTATAGAATAAAAAGAGACAAAGATAAGTAGCGATTGCGCCTAAAATAGCAATGACAAAATTTCCAGATCCACAAGCAAGACCTATAGCCATTGAAACCCATAAAGTAGCAGCGGTTGTTAATCCTCTAATAGCTCCTTTATTTTTAATAATAACTCCAGCACCAATAAAACCAATTCCTGGAGCAACACTTGCGGAAAGACGCATTGTTTCAAAATTAGTTTCAGTTGCTCCAATTGCATAAATTGAAAGTTGCATTATTACGCAGCTGCCAATACCTAAAAGGATATGAGTTCTAAATCCAGCATTATGACCTTGAGCTTCTCTTTGATAACCAATGATTCCTACAAGAATAATACAAAGAATGATGGAGATTAAACAAAGCAAGAAATTTCCCCATCCATTAGATCCCCATAATTCATTAAAAAATCTTATAATTTCTCTATCAATTGTAGTAACGGCTCCTGAAGAGAAGTCGTTCGCTTTTTGTGTTGCGAAAACCTCTAACGTATCTAACATTTTCGACTCCTATATATTTTCTTTGGTGAAAATTATTGTACCTTAAAACACATACAAAATAAAGGAATATTGTTTATTAAAACCGCAAAAGTAGACGATTTTTATGTTTTGAAGATTTAATTATTCTAATAATAATTAAGGTAAGAGAACAATAACAAGATCTCATTTAAAAAATGTATCTATATATTTGTATGGCTTTTTAAGAACTGCTTCGAATAGATATAAGATTTTCAAGAAATTTTACTCGTCTCTTTTTTGCGTAAAAAGATATTAAACTTTAACTTTTAAAGTTATATAATTATCAAAGATTAAGGAGAATTATTTTTTTATGTCAGAAGTAAAGAAAACAATGCTTAGTGTCGATGGTAATACTGCAGCTGCCTTAATGAGCTATAACTTCACTGAAGTTGCTGCTATTTTCCCAATTACTCCATCTTCACCAATGGCAAACTATGTTGATATTTACGCCTCCCAAGGTAAGAAAAACTTTTTTAACAGCACAGTTAAAGTTTGTGAAATGCAATCTGAGGCTGGCGCTAGTGGTGCTTTACACGGCGCTTTAAATGGTGGTGTTTTATCAACAACATATACCGCAAGCCAAGGTTTACTCTTAATGATTCCAAACATCTATAAATGGTGTGGTGAATTATTACCAGCAGTTTTACATGTTAGTGCAAGAAGCTTAGCTACCAGAGCTCTTTCAATTTTTGGTGATCACCAAGATGTTTATTCAATTAGACAAAGTGGTATCGCTATGATTTGCTCTGATTCTGTTCAAGAAGTTGCTGATCTTGCTTCTGTTGCTCACCTTGTTGCAATTGATGCTGAATATCCAGTCTGTCATTTCTTTGATGGATTTAGAACTTCACACGAAATCCAAAACGTTGAATTTTTAGCTGATGAAGAATGGAAGAAACTTGTTCCATGGGATAAAGTTAAAAAATTCAAAGAAAGAGCTTTAAATCCACACGGACACGCTGTTACAAAGGGTGGCGCTGAAAACGATGATATCTACTTCCAAGGTAGAGAAGCTCAAAATAAACACTTTGATAACGTTCTTCCAGTTGCTGAAAAATACTTCAAGAAAGTTAGTGAATTAACTGGTAGAGAATATGCCCCATTTGTTTATTATGGTGCTCCAGATGCAGAAAAAGTAATTATTGCTATGGGTTCTGTAAATGAAACAGCTTATGAAGTTGTCACTGATTTATGGAAGAACAAAGGTCAAAAGGTTGGTATGATTAGAGTCCACCTCTTTAGACCATTCTCAGCAAAACACTTAGTTGCTTGTATTCCTTCAACTGTTAAAGAACTTGCTGTCTTAGATAGAAGTAAAGAATTAGGTAGTGTTGGAGAAGCTTTATATGAAGATGTCTGCTCCGCATTAGATCTTGAAGGAAGAACCGGAATTAAAGTTATCGGTGGAAGATATGGATTATCTAGTAAAGATACTCAACCAAAACACATTAAATCTGTCTTTGATTGGATGTTAAGTGGAAAAGAACATCATAATTTCTCAGTTGGTATTAATGATGATGTTACCTTCCTTTCAATTCCTGTTGATGAAGATTACGAAATTAAACATAACTACACATCCTGCTTATTCTATGGATTAGGTAGTGATGGAACTGTTGGTGCTAATAAATCATCAATTAAGATTATTGGTGATGCTACACATCAATATGCTCAAGCTTACTTTGCTTATGACTCCAGAAAATCTGGTGGTGTTACAAGAAGCCACTTAAGATTTGGTAAAGAACCAATTCATTCTACATATTATGTTGAACATGCTTCATTCATTTCATGTTCACTTGATACTTATGTCTTTAGATTTGATATGTTAAAGAACCTCAGTGATGGTGGTACATTCTTACTCAACACTGATATGGATGATGAAACATTAATCAAATCCTTACCAAATAGAGTTAAATGGCAACTTGCTACAAAACATGCCAAATTCTATGTTATCGATGCTAACAAGATTGCTAGCGAAATCGGTATGGGAAGACATACAAATACAATCTTACAAAGTGCTTTCTTCTACTTAAATCCACAAATCATGCCATATGCTGATGCAAATACATGGATGAAGAAACTTGCCTTAAAGACTTATGGTAGAAAAGGTCAAGATGTTGTTGAACTTAACTACAAAGCTATCGATAAAGGTACAGAAGGCTTAAGAGAAGTTAAAGTCGATAGCGCTTGGGCTAAATTACCATATAACAGAGAAAGAACATTAACTGGTGATGACTATTTCGATAGTTATGTTGATCTTGTTAATACTCTTGATGGTTATGATATTCCAGTCAGCAAATTCACTGAATATGAATTACTCGATGGTACTATGAGAGAAGATGTTACTTTCATGGAACAAAGAGGTATTGCTGATAGAGTCCCAGAATGGAATAAAGATTATTGTATTCAATGTAATACCTGTGCATTTGTCTGCCCACATACAACAATTAGACCATTCTTATTAACTGATGAAGAAATCAAAAATGGTCCAAAAGGACTTGCTGATTCAGTAGTTGATGTTAAACCAGCAAAACCAGGCTTAAAATACATTATTCAAGTTTCACCAAAGAACTGTGTCGGATGTGGTCTTTGTGTTAAAGAATGTCTTGCAAATGCTGCCGCAAGAAAAGCTGGAAACGATCACTTCGCATTAAAACTTGTTGAAGCTAAATCACAATTTGATAAAGAAGAATACGCTCAATACTTATATAAACACACTGAATATAAAGCTGATAAATTCCCTGTTACAACAGTTAAAGGTGCTGCATTCTTAATGCCTTATATGGAAGTCAGCGGAGCATGTGCTGGATGTGGTGAAACTCCATATTACAACTTACTCTCAAGATTATTCGGTAAAGATTTATTAATTTCTAACGCAACTGGTTGTTCCTCAATCTATTGTGGTTCAACTCCATTAACTCCATTTGTTAATGATAAGAATGGAAATGGTGTTGCTTGGGCTAACTCCTTATTTGAAGATAACGCAGAAAATGGTTATGGTATGAGACTTGCTACCGACTATAAACTTGCTAATATCTGCAGAATCTTAAATGCTGGATTAGAAAGTGATAAGGTTAGCGATGAACTCAAAGCTACAATTAAAAACTATCTTGCTAACATCAAGAATAAAGATGAAGCTAGAAAGATCATTCCTGAACTTGTAAAAGGTGTTGAAGCTTCTAAAGATGAAGCTATCAAAGAAGTCCTTAATTATAAACAAGACTTACTCGATAAGAGTGTTTGGATTGTTGGTGGTGATGGCTGGGCATATGATATTGGCTATGGCGGACTTGATCATGTCTTAGCTAGTGAAGATGATATCAACGTTATGTGTCTTGATACTGAAGTTTACTCCAATACTGGTGGTCAAGCTTCTAAATCATCACAAACTGGTCAAATCGCTCAATTTACTGCTAGTGGTAAAAAGACCAGCAAGAAGAACCTTGCTTTAATGGCAATGGCTTATGGTAATGTCTATGTTGCTCAAGTTGCTTTAGGTGCTAACATGATGGCTGCAATTAAAGCCTTCAAAGAAGCCGAAAGTTACAACGGACCATCCTTAATTATCTGCTATGCTCCATGTGTTAACCATGGTATTAAAGGTGGTATGGTCAACTCTATCGAAGTTGAAAAAGAAGCAGTCGCTTGCGGTTACTTCACAACCTTCAGATATGATCCAAGACTTGTTGCTCAAGGAAAACCTGGCTTACAACTTGATTGCAAAGAACCAGACTTCACTAAGTTAAGAGAGTTCATTATGAAAGAAACAAGATACTCTCAACTTCCAAAGATCAACCCAGAAGAAGCAGAAGCATTATTTGAAAAGAATGAAAAATGCGCTCGCGAAAGATGGGAAAGAATCAAAAAGTTCGGTCTTTAATATCTTATAAGTAAAAGCAAAATAACAGCCACGAATTTCGTGGCTGTTTTTATGTGGATAAAGTTCTCTTTAGATATTTATGTATTTAAATTTGGTAAGTCATTCAACTAATCTCTCGCTAAATAAAGAGTTAGTTTAAAAGGCAAACTTTCTAAGAGTAGAGTAGGAAAAAGTGGCTCCGATAGGTTACGGTATTTTATCTAAGTCTATTAATTTTTAGACAAAAAGCCTGCAATTCTTTAATTATTTTTTAGATTTACTTAAATATCAAGGTTAGATTAATAATTAATTAAAACAAAAACCTCGCCTGAAATAGGCGAGGTTTAGAGTTAAAAAGAAAACAAATTAATCAACATTAATTAATTCATACTCACGACTGCCATAACCGATTTTAGCAGCAGTTTCGATTGTATGAATACCATGACGAGATTCAACTCTTTCAATAAAATGATCTCTTCCTGGATCTTTTGAACTATAAATTAAATCAATACAAGCTTGATCAATTGCAATTGGATCAGTTGAAGCTAAAATTCCAATATCTTTCATACATGGATCTTCAGCAATTGCGCAACAATCACAATCAACTGATAAATTCCTCATAACGTTTATATATAGGATTTTTTCATCAAAATATTTAACGACACTTCCGGCAGCATCAGCCATAGATTCAAGAAAACTATCTTGTTCAGCGTCAAATCCAACTTTTGTATCGCCAGCTCCATGAATATAGAGTTTTCCATATCCGGATGCGCAGCCAATTGATAATTGTTTTAAAGCGCCTCCAAAGCCTCCCATTGGATGACCTTTAAAGTGAGAGACGATGAGCATTGAATCATATTTATCAAAATCTTTTCCGATGTAATTCTTTTTAATACGGACACCATTAGGAATATCAAGTTCAATATCAGGACCACTAGCATCTAATAAATCCATTTTAAAAGTGGTGTTCCAACCATGATTTTTTAATAAGTTTAAATGCTTTTCAGTGGTATTTCTTTCTCCATCATAAGCTGTGTTACATTCAACAACTGTACCATGGACATATTCAACAATTTCTTTTAAATAATCTGGACGGAGATAGTTTTGATTTCCTTCTTCACCAGAATGAATTTTAACCGCAACATTTCCTGTTAATTTCTTATCTAAAAGATTTAAAAGTTTAACAAGACTATGTGATGATAAATCTTTTGTAAAATAGACTTTTGATTTAGGCATAACATTCTCCTTTTCGTATTTATTTAAAAACAAAACTAATTATCTTTCAATTGAAAATAACATAGTGTCAGTTATTATTTTATTTCAATTTCATACCAATTCTTTTTATTTTCTTTATAATAATTGAAGAGGTATCGCTATGAGAATTATATCTTTTAATGTTAATGGTATTAGAGCAATTTTAAATAAGAATTTTGAAAATGATTTTAAAGAGTTAAATGCTGATGTATTTTCTTTAAATGAAACAAAATTAAACGATGATATTCATAAAGAATTCCCTTTTAAACCTGAAGGATATGAGGTTTATTTTACAAATTCAACTGTTAAAAAAGGTTATAGTGGGGTTGCAGTTTTTACTAAAATACATCCATTAAGTGTTCATTATGGATTACTTGAGAATAAATATGATGATGAAGGAAGAGTAGTTACTCTTGAATTTAATAATTTTTATTATGTAGCATGTTATGTTCCAAATAGTGGAGATGAATTAAAGCGACTTGATTTTAGAATGGTCTTTGAAAAAGATTTAGTCGCTTATTTAAATAGCTTAAAAGAGAAAAAAGCTGTTGTTTATGCTGGAGATTTAAATGTAGCTCATGAAGAGATTGATTTAAAAAATCCTTCAACAAATCATCATAATGCAGGTTTTACTGATGAAGAAAGAAACGCTTTTTCAAATTTATTAAATAATGGATATATTGATACTTTCCGTTATTTATATAAAGATAAAGTTCAATATTCTTGGTGGAGCTATAGAATGAAGGCTAGAGAAAGAAACGCTGGTTGGAGAATTGATTATTTTGTTGTTTCAGCAAATATAATAGATAAGGTTAAAGATTCAAAAATATTAAATGAAATTTATGGGAGTGATCATTGCCCAGTTGAACTTGATATCGATTTAGATTAATTATGAAAAAAGTAATAACTGCTTTAGAAGCTAAAGAAAATGATGCTTATACTATTTCTAACTTTACTCTTTCCATTGACCTAATGGAAAAAGCTGGAGAAATGTCTTTTAAACTTATTAAAGAAAAGATTAAAAAAGAGGATAAGATTTTAATAGTAGCAGGAGGAGGTGGAAATGGAGGAGATGGCTTAGTTATTGCTCGTTATTTATTTAACGAAAACTATGATGTTTCTATCCATTTAGCTTCCAATCATTTAAAAGAAGAAACAAGTATTAATCTTAAGCGTTATTTAGGTAAGGTTATTGATAATCTTGATACATATTTAAAAAAAGATAAACCAAGCATTATAATTGATGCTCTTTTTGGGGTTGGTTTATCTACTAAAATCAAAGATAGTTATATTGAATTAATTAATAAATTAAATCAAGTTAACGCTTATAAAGTTAGTATTGATATTAATAGTGGACTTGATGCAACAAGTGGTTTAAATTTAGGCACTTATTTTAAAAGCGATTTAACAATTACGATTGAAGATTTAAAAAGTGGCTTATTTTTAAACGATGGTAAAGCTGCTTATAAGGAATTAAAAGTAGTTAGTATTGGAATAAAGCCTGCAAAAAGTGAGTATTTTCTTCATATTTTAGAAAAAGAAGATATTAAATGCTTATTTAAAAAACGTGATGAAAATTCAAATAAAGGGAGTTATGGGCGAGTTGCTTTGCTTGGTGGATCAAAATTAACTCCTGGAGCTTTATTACTTTCTTATAATGCTTTAGCAAGCTTAAGATGTGGAGTTGGCTATGCTTTAGTTGGTATACCTAAATCTTTATATAATATCTATGCTTTAAAAAATGAAGAAAATATTTATGCTTTATTTAATGATAAAGATGGAAATATTCTTTTTGATGAAGAAAATTTAAAAAAACTTCTTAACTATTCTGCTATTTTAGTTGGCCCAGGAATTGGCACTAGCGAAGAAGTATATAAAATCATTAGCTATTTAATTTTAAACTTTAAAGGTAATTTAGTTTTAGATGCTGATGCATTAAATTCTTTAGCTAAATATGGAGTTGATATTTTAAAAAAGAAGGTATGTAATTCCATAACTTTAACGCCTCACATTAAAGAGTTTTCTCGTTTATCTAATCTAGAAATTAATGTTATTTTAAGCAATTCAGTAGAGATTTGCAGGGATTTTGCTAAAAAATATGGTGTTATAGTTAACTTAAAAAATAATGTTAGCGTGATTAGTGATGGAATAAATTCTTATTTAAATATTACTGGTAATGCTGGACTTGCAAAAGGTGGAAGTGGAGATGTATTAAGTGGCATAACTCTAGGCTTATTAAATAAAAATGATCATCTACTTTTAAGAGTTGCTAGTGCTGCTTATTTATTAGGTTTAAGTGCTGATTTAGCAAAAGAAAAAATTAATGAATATTCTTTACTTGCTAGAGATGTTGTTGATTTTCTTCCACAAGCAATAATTTCAATAGTAGAAAAAGATAATAACTAGTCTATTTTGTTTTTCTATTTATTGTTATTTTAAGAGAACATTTAAAATTTTTTGGTTATGAATTTTTCTAAAAAACAAATTATAAATACGTTTAATAGGATCAAAAAACATCTTGATTAACCAAGATGTTTTTAAGAGCTATTTCTTTTTAGTTTTCGAAAGTTTGTTTTTAAACGCTTTCTTTACTTTCCTTTTGTTACGTTTACTTAGTTTTGTAAAGATTACAACTAAAATAATTAAAACAAGAAGAATAATTGCGACGCCAATTACAATTTGTAAGGTAGAGAAAGTAATATTAATGTTAATTTTATTTGAAGTAACTTTAACTCCGTCATTAGTTGTAGCGACTGCATAAAATTCTTGGCTTCCAAAACTAAATAAAGTATCGCCTTCTTTTATTTCACTATCACCTAAATAATAAGTAATTGAAGCTTGATGAATCTGAGTACCATCATCTAATAAAGTTGAGGTGATTCCTTTTAAAGAAAAATTATCTAAGAAATTGTAATT
>CAJJXG010000020.1 GCA_905197045.1 uncultured Caryophanales bacterium | reverse complement strand
ATTTCATAAAAAAGTACCCCTTTCCTAATGTCTAGGATTTGGGGTACCTCTCAAAGTTAGTTATTTTTAATTTTTACAAGTTTAATGAAATAAAACTAAGAGAAAAAATTACTTTATTAATAAAGTATCACTTTATTTTTAATTTCTTTCTCTTTGATAAAATTGAGACGGGACTTAAAAAAAGAATTTATTTAGAGGGATTTGATTATGATGAAAAGAAAAATTTTAGCTGTAACCATACCAGTCGTCGGATGTATTACAGTCGTTGGCTCAGGTTTTAGTGCTTGGTATTTTAGTGAAACAACAGGAAGTGCTTCTGATGGATCTGGATTTGGTGTAAATATTAATGTTACTGAAGAAGTCAAGGATACTTCAAGCACTTTGAAGATTCAAAATAGTAATGCAACAACCTTAGATACGGAATATCTTATTCTCGATCAAGGCGGAGTTAAAAACAAAACAGATGCCACTAAAGGTATTATGTTTGCAGCATCTGCAGTTAATGAAACAAAAGACAGAGATATTAGCTATACTTTTGATTTAGTATTTGACGGTGATACCGATTTAACATTAAATAAAATTTACGATGCTAAGATGGAAGTTGCTCTTAGTGTCAGTTTTGATTTGGGCGCTGGACTTGGTGCTTATCTTGAGACACAAGAAGGAGCTTCTCTTGATGTTACCTATGCAACTGTTTCTGATCCATATACTAAAACTCAAGAACTTGATTTTCATAGATCGGGAAATAAATACACAGCTGAGTTTGTTCTTGCTGCTAGTGAATTTACAAATATGAGCGCTACCCCTATTCAAGATTTTACCTGGAAAATTGCGGTTGATTTATCTACAACAAAAGATTTAAAAAATGCTTTGCTTAAGTATGCTAGTGGTAAGAAACCTCAAACAGGCGGTGAAGGCGGTGAATTGGAAAAAATGACCACTGCAGTTGAAAGCAGCACTCTTAATTTCACAACAAGTGCTTCAATTAGAGAAAAAGTAGAGAAAACAAGTATTTAATTTAAAACTTTCGTGTGGACCTTTTCTGCAAGAAGAGGTCCACACTTTTAAAATCATAAAAGGAAACTAAATAGATGAATGGCCAAGAAATACTAGGTAATGTTGCTTTTTATGTATCAATAGTCGTTGTTATTGGCATGGCTATAATGTTCTCAGTCCTTTTTTCAATTTATGGCTATTACAAAATCAAACATATTAAATATGGTCATGAAGATAATAAATTAGAGAATACCTTACGTCATAGATATAAGGAAATAATCGCTAAAAATAGTGAAGCAGGACTTAAAAGTGTAGAGCATAGTGAAAAAGTTAATGAACCAGATTATGTTATGGTTCAAGACTTAAAAAACATTAAAACTTTTACACTTATTGGACAAAAAGAGGTCGAAAAGCCAGTTGAACCAACAACAGTTTTAGAAGCAATATTTGAAGAGAAACGTAAGTCAAAGAAATGGAGAGTTGTCTCCAATGTTTTCTTTGCGATTTTTTATGTTCTTCTTTTAATATTACTTGGGTTCTCTGTTGCTTTTAAAGTTAGTGGACAACAATTATATGTTGGTAACAAAGGACTTGTTGCAATATATACCGGTTCCATGGAAACCATGAATGATGAGAATACTTACTTAACTGAAGAAGGTTTAGATAGCAGTGAAAATCGAATTACTCAATATTCATTAATTGGTGTTGATAAGGTTACTTCTCCTGATCAAATGGAGTTATATAAGGTTTATGGCTATCGTTCTCCAGAAGGTAATTTAATCGTTCATAGATTAATTAGAATTTACACAAACCCTGAAACAAACGTTACTTATTATACATTTAGAGGTGATGCTAACTCTGATTCATTATCATTTGAACTTGTTTTGACTTTTGATGATATTGAATGTGTTTATAATGGCTTCCAAAATTATGGACTGGGCGTAGCTGCAATTTACCTTCAATCAAATATTGGACTTATTGCAATTATTGCGGCTTTCTTCTTCTTATTTACTTACCAAACAACTGAACATTTTATTGAAATAAATTATGATAAGAGAACACAAGAAATTGCACGTAAGATTGATGGTAAGGAAATTATTCTTGATTTAAGAAACAAGAAGATGAAAAAAGTGAAGGAGAAGATATGATTTCCCTTCGTAAATTAGCTTTTTCATTTCTTGCCCCAATTGGTGCTTTAACAATTATCGGTACTGGTTTTGCAACCTGGACTTTTTCGATTGGAAAAGTTGAAGTAACTGATAGTGTTCAAGGTAATGTTAATGTTACTGCTGAAGTAGAAAATGGTGATTTAGAAATACTCTCTGTGCCAGACATGCTTGTTTTTTCTGAAGGTACTCAAGGAAAAAATGATTTATTTGACGGCATAAGTTTTTACACAAAAAAAGAAATTAAAAACGGTACAAACTTTTTAGTCACAATGGATAAAGGCACTACTCATAAATTAAGTTTTGTTTACGATAATTTAACGAACACTCCTCTAGTTTATTTTTCCTGGTCTGAAAGTGATGCTTATACAAATATCATTAGTGGAACATTAACAGCTAGTGATATTGTAACAGGTCCCTATTTCGGAACATGGGGAGGTACAGGTTTAAACACAACTAACGGAAACGGAGTATATGATGTTTCATTACTATTAAATGAAAATAAGACAGGTCAAATTTCTATTACTGATCAAAACAACGTAGAAACAATCGACACTTTTACTTATAAAATAGAAGATAGTGAAATTTTTCCAAACATTACTATTACTGATAGTACATTTTCATTTAGATATAAATATAATAATCCTGTTTTAGTTAATGAAGATAAAACCCATTATGCTTTAAATGTTCAAATGGGCTTATTTCTTGAGTCTAATGATCCTTTTAAATTTGATGTTCAAAAAGAAGAAATTGGAGGCACTAGTTTAATTGGAACTCCATCTAAGGATTCACCAAAAACCATTTCTTCTTTTACTTTAAGCAAAAACAACAAAAATGGAACTTATACTTATGACTTAGAATTGAGCATAAATCTTGCTGATGAACCAACGACGAAAATTAATTATGAAAATTTAACTTTTACTCCTGATAGTACTTGTGGAGATTCTAGTTTTCTTGGAACTTATAGTGGTTTCTCAAAAAGCAGAATACCATGTACTTTAAAAATAGAAGAAAGCGATAATTCTACTGGTACTCAAATTATTACTGCAAGTTTAAAAATTGGTTCAATGGATCATTATTTATCTTTAATTGATGAATACAAAAATCGAACTGACGAAGAAGGGTATTTTAACATTATGAGCGATGAAAATGAGGATGCTATTGACACCGTCCTTCATATGAACATTGATAAGACTCATTTGAAAGATGAAAATCCATATTTAGATTTTACTTGTCAATTAGCTAATTATCTTCGTTATGAATCAAGTGATGTGAAACCTATAAGTCCGGATAAATATTTAGGGCTTAGAGTTTCTTCATTATTAGGCGGATGGAAGTTTAGAATATCCATTAATGCATTTTTTACTCCAATTTAGAGGTTACTAATATGTTTAGACGTTTTAAGGGTTTATTCGCTTTGTTAGCTATTTTGTGTGTTACTGCTATCGCTGGAGGTAGTGCCTATTTTTATTTCGGTGACCAAGAGAAGGAAAAGGAAGAAGAAACTATTGATAACTCTTTAGACTCAGGTAATGAAAGTGGCGGAATTACTGCTGATAATATTTTAGAAAATTATGAATTTGGTACGACTAAAGACTTAAATGAAGAGTATACTTATTATTTCTTTCCTTCAACTCTTTATATGGAATTATATAATTCTAGTCGAAATCCAGAAGATGTATTTGGATATAACGAAGTTATTTTAGATGATAATGGCAATCCTGATTTAGATGAAAGTGGTCAGCCTCAATATAATATTGTTAATAGTGGAATACAGGGCGTAGATGGAAACTCTACATATTATGATTATTTAGTTAATTCTTTAAATGATGATGATAAGGAAGTGTACTATTTGAATAAAGAGGCAAATTCACAAGGGTCTTATCCAGATACAAGTAGGCGTCATGAGGATTCATCTCCTACCGGCTGGGGTGGCAGTAATAAGTATTATACTTACGAATATATAAATGATCCTTACGCTATTAATAATCCTAATATTATTGAGTATTATAATAACTCTTTGAATTTTACAGATATAAACAGTGATCGTGCTAATACGTCTTTAGGTGCATTTCGGAACTCCGGGACGGTGTATTACTATTTTTATAACTATAAAGGAACAACAAATATTAATAAGGACTATATTAATGATTTGTGGAATCTCAAGAATCCTTCCCTAGTATATAATCAATTAACACAAGTTATTCCTTTTAATAAATCAACTGAAGTATTATCTCCTAGATATGGAGATGAAAATAATAATATTTCCTTAAGTTTTAAAAGCGATGCATTTAACTCGTTTAAGGGCTTAACTAGTATTAATACTGATCCAACTTATTTTTCTAGTGGTAATTTCCTTGATAAAGCTCAATATAGAAATGATCGATTTGGCTTTTGGACTTCTTTTTATGATTGGAGCGATCCTGAAAATCAGAACGCTTATAAAGAATTAACTAACGCTGGTGATAAGCCTGCTGATAGGTATTTGCCAATTAAAATTACTGTTAATGGAAATTTGACTCCTGAAGATATGTCGAAGGTTATTCCTTCAGTTTCAGCTTCTATGTTTGATGAAAAATATCGGTTCGACTTTACCGCAAATGTATGGACGTATGTAGGAAAGAATGCTTCTAACAAAGTTGATTTTGATACAAAGACGTATTCTAAAGCAATCGAGGGATTTACCGCAAAGGATATAACTAACATATTTGATATTATGCAGCACCCATCAAAATATGCTGATTCAAACAACGTAATTAGATTGTTTCCGGTTTTCAGTAACGGGAAAAATTATGATTCTGAACTTGCTGATGGTGGGAGAGACTCTTTAAGAGCCGATTTTAAATATAAAAACAATAGTTCAACAATTGCAAACTCTATAAATCCAACGGCGACAAAATTAACTTATTCTTCAGCAACTTATACATCTGCTTCAGGAAATGATTTAAGTTTGCCTGGTTATAATTATGATGTTAATTATGCAATATTAAAGAATGTTGATTTGCAAGAAGATAAATATGAATCTATAACTATCAGCATGGCTGCCGCTTATAGAACAGCTTACTGGGGCGAAGATTGGTATGTTTTATATAGCATATCAGGTAGCGTAATTAACGACTTTGTCGATGTTTTCGGCGAAGGCTTATACACTTTTTACTTATTTATAGGGAATAGTGCTTCGCATAACGGCACGCAAAGTAATACAACACCCTTCCCTGCGATTTATGGGGATAGTCTTATTTCTTATATAACCAATAAACTGAATTATTCTTCTAATGAACTTAAGTTTAAACATTTAAATGGAATTGTCGACTCTAATTACAATTATAATAAGAGTGCGACTTCCAGCTTTAAATTTATTTCTTGTAGCGAAGATAAGTACGGGACAATTGGGGCATATGATCGACCTATTGGATTAGCGGTCGAAAAGGTTACAAACCTAAGACTTGTTACTGATATACCAATTGATGATGGAGGAAACCAAGATTGGGGTTCTATTGATAGTAACGTTGAACAAGGGTTAATTAATGCACAGAATTTTACTATTGCAGATGATGTTTATAAAATAACGAGTGATGAATATTTAAACGAAGATTTTAATAGTCCAACTGGCACACCTATAGATTCAACAAATCCTTATATTTATATAATTCAAAATGCTGATTTTAGATTTGTAAATAATTTGTATTTTCAAATAAGATTCTCAAATAAATATATTGATGGCGGATTGAATGTCACTACTGATTACAAATATGTTGTAGATAAAGCAAAAACGCCTAAGTATCTCGCTTACAAAATTCAAAATCAACTTATTAAATTTAAGTTCCAAGACACGGATAACAATGATGTATTTATTAAAAATGCAAAAGTAACAGGTAGTGGTGGAGTTACTCGTGATGGATTTAAATTAAAAGATTATAATGCAAGGGGTATTTACGACATTCTTCTTGTTACAACTAGTGATGAAGGTGGCAAACAAGCAATGAATATGTATGTTAATCGCCATACTAATAGTTTTATTAAATTATTCAATGGATATCCTGGAACGTTTAAGAATGAAATAAATCTTGGTGAAACTAGTGTTGATGATATTTTTGTTAGACATAAGTTGCCTTCAGAAGTGACTTCCGAAGATGAAGATCAAGCTCGTAAAGACACTTCTAAATTGTTATGGAATGGGCAAACTTATTTAGGTGAATATCTTACTTCAAATTCAAAAGGTGATGAGTATGTAAAAAATGATGACAGTACGGAAGAACGTCCTTCTGGTGAGTCAATATCATTTCTCGAAGCAATTAAAAACGAGTTAGGTGTAACGCCCGGTAATGATATTATTTATCCAATTAAAGATGCCGTTACTGGTCAAGCTATTGCTTATTATAATAGTGGCGTTGGAAGGCTCTATACAAATGAAGGATCAGTTTTTGATGATGAAACAAGTCTTAATCTATTCACTATCATGAAAAACTATGTTCTCTATATTGTAAACCCAGAAGGCTTTTATGGAACTTGGACAGGGAAAGTAGGTCAAAATACTGTTACTCTTGTCTTAAATGATGATATGACTGGATCTTATAATGGTAAGAGTTTTACTTATAAAGTTGAAGGTAACAAGATTTTAGGAACTACTGATGATGGAACTGAGATAACTATTACTTACATTCCTGAAACACAAGAAATTAAAGTGCACGTTCAAGATCCGAATGGAGGTCAAGCATCTTCAGGCACATTAAGTGATTATAGGCCAGCAGAAGGTGATAGTTCCAAAACCACACCAGAAAGTTCTAGTTTGTAATTTTAAAAATATTTATTGTTTTACTTATCAGTTTAAAAACTCATAAGTAGCATCGATTGAATAATATAGTGGAATAGGAGATGTAAAGTTAGCTGTTTGGCTAACTTTTTTTGGTAAAGTAATTCCAACTTTCATGTTTGTAACTAAACCATATTTATTAAAAGCTAACACAAAAGTTTCATCGCCTAACATGATTCTATAGGAGTCGTTTTCTCTAATATAATAATATTTTAATTCATACTTTTCTTTTGCTATATCAAGATAGTTTTTGACAAATGTTGATTCTAGATATAGATAATCACTATAAAAACTTGATAAATAATCTCTTACGTTATTATTAACTTCATCGCTTTTAATTTCTGTAGTGTTTTTAGAAGTTTCAATATTATCTTCTAATGTTGAAGTAGTAAGTGTATATGAGTTTGTTTCTTCATTAAATGAAACGGTCTCTTTTGTTTCATTACTTGTTGCAGAACCATAATTTGTAGTTAAAGAGTTTTCATAGTAATATACATCATTATTATTAGAATAATTAAATGAAGTTAAATAGCTATTATTAAAATCTTCAAAATTAAAAGAAAAATTAGTTAAATCGTTAATAAACGATTCGCTAGTTTTAAACTTTGTTTTATCTATCTCTTCTTCTTTAATTTCTTCTAGTCTTATAAATGGACTATTTACTTTTTGATAATAGAGTGTAACTGGAATTAAAACTACTAATAGAATAGCTAATAGTGAAGCGCCAATTATTAAGCCTTTTTTAGAGGTTATAAAAGCAAGAAAACTTTTATTTTCTTTTGTCTCTTGAGATTTATTGTCTTTTACAACAGTAATATTTGCTTTTGAAGGAGTGGAGTCTTCTTTTAAATCTTCTTTAACCTCATTTATCAAAGTGGAATCATCATTTTTAATAGTTTCTTCATTCTTTTCCTCTATCTTAGAAGATCCTTTTTCTTGTTCTTTTGTTTCTTCTTTAGTTTCAGTTTCTTCTTTTATCTCGTCCTTTGCTTTTTCTTCATCTATATTATTTTGCTTATCTTTTTCTAAGTCTTCTTTTTTAATAACTTTAGCTTCTAAAATGTCTAGTTTCTTTTCTTCCTCTTTTTCAATTATTTCTTCTTTTTTAGGATCAATAATTTCAACGTTTTCGATAATTTCTTTTTTATTGTCGTTTGATTTTAATTCACTAATTTCATTATTAAGTGGAACAATCGAAGCATCTTTTATTTCAACAATTTCTTGCTTTTCATCTAAAAAGCTTGCAGAAGTACCTTCTTTTTCACTTTTATTACTTGTAGATTCCTTATTTTCTATCTCTTTTGATTCATCTATTAAAGGAAGGTCAATAATGTTTTTATCTTTAACTTCTTTAGTATCATTCTTCTTTTTTGATTTAGTAGATTTTTTCTTAGTTGTAGTCTTTTTATTTGATTTAGTAGTTTTATTCTTAGACTTTGTATTTGTAGTTTTTGAATTACTATCTTTTTTAGCTTTAGCGCTTTTACTTTTTGTTGAACTTTTCGCCTTACTTGGAGCTTTTTTAGAAGAAGTAGTCTTCTTTTTGGCTTTACTTTGATTAGTATCATCTTCAAGTTCTTGATATAGTTCACCATTAACAAAAACTTTAGTGTCTTTATTTTCACCAAGTGTTTCTTCAATAATTATTTTAGTGCGTCTTGTTTTAGCCATTTTTAACTCACTAGGTTTATTATATCTTATTTAAAATTGATCAGCACGACAAATATGACTTTTAGAATACACTTAAAAAAGCGATATTAATCAATATTTTTAACTTTTTTATTTCTATGAGGCCTTTAGTATTAATTATTTTGATTTTTATAATAAGAAAAATTATTCTTGCTCAAAGGAGAGAATTCTAGTTTTGACAAAGGTTTATTACCAAATCAATTAAATATTTCCCTAAAATAGGCTTAAATTTGCACTATTTTTTTACTTTAGGCTTTTAAATCTTTATAATAATAGGTATGAATTACCAATTGATTGTTCAATGGATTGATATAGCGCTAGTCTTAGCCTTCATTTTTTTCTTATGCTTTCTTTGGTATTACTTTTTATATTTTGCAGTTGCTAGTAAAAAACCTAAAAAATTACCAAAAGCAGACAAATTTACTAAGTTTGCTATTTTAATTCCAGCTAGAAATGAATCTAATGTTATCAAAAATATATTAACAGCTTGTAAAAAGCTAGATTATCCTCGTGAATATTTTGATGTTTTTGTAATTATTGAAGAAGAAAATGATCCAACAAATGAAATAACAAAAGAATTTGGATTTAATGTTGTTATAAGAGGCGATTTAACTAATCGAAAAACTAAAGGCTTTGCTCTTGATGATGCTTATCAAGAAATCAAAAGAAAAGGTTTAGTTTATGATGCTTTCATAATTTTTGATGCTGATAATGTTATGAATTCTGATTATCTAACTTTGATGAATGATGTTTATCAAGCAGGTTATCAAGTTGGAGTTGGTTATCGTAGTTTTACAAACGCCACAAAAAACTGGGTTTGTGGGTGTAGTGCAACTTTATTTTCTTTCATGAATCAATTTACTTCTCGCGGAAGAAGTTTCCTTTTTGAAAAAGCAACTTTAACTGGCACTGGTTATTTTTTGGCACGTGAAATTGTTGATAATGAAGGCGGATGGATTTGGAATGGTATGACTGAAGATGTTGAACTTACAACATATTGTTATTATCACAATATCAGAATGCATTATTATCCTTATGCAAAATATTTTGATGAGCAACCTGATAAATTTAAAACATTAAATAGACAACACGTTAGATGGGTTTGGGGATTTTTTGCTAATAAGAAAAAATTCAAAGTAAACACAAATGTTTACCCAGTTAAAAGTAAAGCTAAAAGATTTTTCTCTTTACTCGAATATAACACCTCAATCTATCCTTTTGTTGTTTTTTCAATAATTTGTCTTTTAACTTCATTTGCTTCAATTGGCTTATTTATCGCAAGTTTTTTTGATCCAAGTGCGGCTAATCAAAGTGGATGGCTTTTTGCTCATGCTTTATTTCAACTTTCAATTTTATATTTAACATTTATTTTTATTAGCGCATTTACTTTAGCAATCGATAATAAGAATTTAAAATTTTCAGCCTCGCAATGTATTGTAATTTGCTTAACTTATGTTGCTTTTTTCTCATCATTTCTTCTTGCAGTATTTGATGGATTATTCCATAAAAGCAAAAGAACTAACTGGGTTAAAATTGAACATAAGGGCGATATAATTGATGAACAAGCTTTGGAGAGTGAAAATGACAAAAGAAAGTAAAGGCCATACGTTTTATTATGAAGATGAATTAAAAGATGATTTTGAAAAAACTAAAACGCTAAAAAGAATCGACTTACCACCTGATTATAAATATATTCATAAAAATATCTTTTTTAGAATTTATGCATTTATTCTTTTTTGGTTTATTGCTAAACCTGTTTTACATACAATTTTATTTTTTGCTGGTTTAAGAGTAAAAGGAAGAAAGAACATTAAAGATGTTAAAAAGAAAGCCGGAAGTGGCTTTATCTATATGAATCACACCTCATTTTGGGATATGGTTTCTAACCAAGTTTTAACGGTTACTTTTAGAAGATGTAATATTATTGGCTATACTGATGCTTTAACCTTACCTCGCTTTGTACGTTTTTTAACTTTTGGGCTTGGCTATTTACCTCTTCCAACCTCTTTAAATGATTATCGAAAATTTGATGAAGCCTTAAAATATTATTCTAATAAAAAGCGTTTTACAATTATTTTCCCAGAAGCTCATATTTGGCCTTATTACACTAAAATTCGACCATTTATTGCAACTTCATTTAAATATCCTGCTAAACTTAACGTACCAGCAATTCCTGTTGTAACTTGTTATACAAAAAGACGCTTTTCTGATAAACCAAAACCAACTTTATATATTGGAGAAGCAGTTTATCCTAAAAAAGAATTATCACTTAACGAAAATAAAGAATATATGAGAAATGAATGCTATAAAAGGATGGTTGAATTAGCTAATAAACACTCAACTTATAGCTATTATAACTACGTAAAAAAGGATGAGATCTCAGATGAAAAAGACAAATAAATATAAAAATAAATATGTAATTGCTAGAGGCTTTTATTCTCATCTTGCAGTTTATATAATTCTAACAATTTTTATTTTAACAGTTCTTGCTTTTGCTATTTCTTCTTTTGCCTATTTTGTTGGTATTCCTTTCTCTGATTTCCCTATGGACGCGTGTAATTCAGAAAGTAATGATTTTAATGTATTTTATTGTTTAGTTATTAATGGAAAAGAATCAAGATTTTATGATTTAATCTATTACTTTTTAATTATATTGATGATTGTGTCAATCTTATCTTTAATAATTCTTAATGTAATTTATATTGTTAATCGTTTCTATTTTGTACGACTTGTCAAAGAAAAAAGTTGTGGAGCAGTTATTTATAAAATTGATAATGATAAAGTTTACTATCTTCTTTTAAAGATGAATTATGGACATACTTCTTTATGTAAGGGGCACCAAGAAGAAGGAGAAAGTGATGAAGAAACTGCAATTAGAGAGATTAAAGAAGAAACAAGTTTAGATGTTAAACTTGATACAACTTTTAAAACTAAAATTACTTATTCACCAAATGAACTATCTTTAAAAGATGTTTATTTCTTTTTAGCAACACCTATTGATAATTCAGTTTCACCAAAAGATGACCATGATGAAGAAGTGGCTTCTTTTGAATGGTGTGATTATGAAGAAGCTCTTTTTAAAATAACTTATGATAGTGATCGTAACGTTGTTAAAAAAGCTCAAAATCACATTAAAAAATATCATGGATTAAGATAAATAGGTATTAGTTATCTTTAAATAATTTTTATAATTTATTACTTAAGTAAGTTGTTTTCTTTGATTATAAATAGTAAGGAATAAATAGTTAAAATATCATTAAATTAAAATAGTAAAATCAATAAAAATAAGTTATTTTTGCAAAGATATTATGTAAAATTCGAGGTGTAAACTCTAAAGCTCAAGGCTATTTTCATTAAGAAGAAATTCTTGAAGATCTAAAATCAAATATCCTTTTTCGTTTCTTCTTGGCTTAATGCTTTGAGAGACAATTATAATTTTTTTGAAAGAATCATTTATTTTGTCAAAGGAATTAGTCTCCTGAATTAGTTTTGCTTGATCATAAATATTATATGAAGATTGAATATAATATTTTTTACTACCTAGACTGGCGACAAAATCGATTTCAAATTGTTTTTTGATTCTTTTGTTTTCATTATTGGTTTCATACGATTCGACCGTGCCAACATCAACTTTAAAGCCTCTATATCTTAATTCGTTATAGATGATATTTTCCATAAGATGTGATTCTTCAGTTTGTCTAAAGCCAATTAGTGAATTTCGCAAACCGACATCCTCAAAATAAATTTTAAAAGGAGTATTAATATATTTTTTTCCTTTTAAATCGTATCTTTTTGCAGTGCTTATTAAAAAAGCTTCTTCAAAATATGAAATGTAATTAGAAACTGTGTTTACTGATAAAGATGTATGTTTAAGACTTTTAAAAGTATTGGTTAATTTAAGAGGATTCACTAAAGTTGAAATTCCAGAAGCAACAACATTTAAAAGTTCAATAACATTACTATCATCTTTAAGTCGATATCTTGTAACGATATCTCTTAAATAGACATTTTTCATTTGATAATCCAAATATTGAATTTTTTGCTCATCAGTTGTCATTAATGAAAGCGCTGGCAAGCCACCATATAGAAAATACTCATCAAGTGCTAGCCTCTTTTCGCCTCTATAAGCATTAAGAAATTCACTAAATGAAAGTGGCCATATATGTATTTCGTCGCCTCGTCCTCTAAATTCAGTAATAACATCAGAAGATAAAAATTTTGAATTACTTCCTGTTACGTATATATCTAAATTGCTTTTTCGAAGTAAGCCATTCAACACCGATTCAAAATTTGCCATATTTTGAACTTCATCTAAAAGAAGATAGTACATCTTGTTGTCTTTTATTTGTGAAGATATATATGTAATAAATTTTTCAGGATTTACTTTGTTGTTTCTTTCGCTAAAATCAATGAACTTTTCATTAATTAAATTTAAATCTTCAAAAGAGTCAAAAGCAAACTTAATAATATGATCAAAATCAACTCCTTCATTAATTAAGTGGTTATAGAAAATATTGTTCAATAAAAAAGATTTACCGCACCTCCTAATTCCGGTAATAACTTTTATTAATCCGTTATGTTTTCTGATTATTAACTGCTTTAGATATTTATTTCTCTCTATAATCATATAATTAACTCCACTGAAAATTTCGGTGCATTTGAACTAATATTTTCAATAGAATTATACTACATTTAAATTTTTTACTCAAATTTCTTTATTTTCACTGAAAATTTCGGTGCATTTGCACTAAAATTTTCAGTAGAGATTATTGGAAATTTTGTTAAAAAAAGTGCCACCAAGAAGCGACACAAAATATTTATATTATGAAAGTGGTGCCGGCTAGAGGATTCGGACCTCCGACCTACTCATTACGAATGAGTTGCTCTACCAACTGAGCTAAGCCGGCGCCTAATAATTATACAAAAAAGTTTTTTCTATTTATAGATTTTTCTCTTTTACTAATACTTGAAACTTTTTTAATATTGGCTATTATAAACTAGTTGAGGTAAGAAACTTTTATTAAAAGGAATTTATTTAAATGGAAGAAAAAGAAACCAAATCTTTAGATACTAAAGAAAAAGAAGAAGTAAGCTTAGAAAAGCATACTACAAAAAGTTGGTTTAAGGCGACTTTTACAGGGTTTTTACTTGGATTAGCTGTAATTTTACCTGGTATCAGCGGATCAACAATTGCTATTTTATTTAAGCTTTACGACAAGATTTTATTTGCAGTAAGCAATATTTTTAAAAAGTTTAAAGTTTGCATACTCTTTCTTTTACCAATTTTAGTTGGTGCCATAATTGGCTTTGTAGTTGGCTTTTTTGTTGTTCAATCAGTAATTGAAAACTATACCTTTATAGTTGTATCAATTTTTGGCGGATTAATGCTTGGAGCAGCTCCTGAAATATATCAAGTTATCAAAAAAGAAAAAATAACACCAATTAGGATTACTCTTCTTTTACTCGGTTTAGCTTTTCCACTTGTTTTAAGTGCGTCTTTTGCTAACGTTCCTGAACTTGATATTTCATCAACTTTTGAATCATTCCCTTGGTGGATTCATCTTGTAGCCTTTTTAATTGGAGCAGTAATTTCTTTAACGCAAATTATCCCAGGTTTATCAGCAACGGTTTTACTTATGTCAATTGGCTTTTTTAAACCAATGATGGGAGCAGTACATTTAAACGTCTTATTAGATGAGCCACAATGGATCCTCTTTTTCTTTTTATTTGTGGTTGGCTTTGCTTGCGGTTTTTTTGCATTAAGCAAAATAATGTCATTTTTCTTTAAAAAGTATCACACAAATATGTATTTTTTAATTACTGGACTTACTTTTGGATCAGTTATTTCCGTATTTTATAATAAAGATGTAAGTAATGTTTATACAAGTGTCTGGCCTACTGATTCAACAAAAATGGCTATTGATTTAGGTGTTGGTATTTCTTTATTTATCGTGTGTACAATATTAGCTTATTTATTAGTTATATATATGAGAAAAAGAAAAGAGAAGGAAACTCTTTTAATAGATAACTCAGAAAGTATTTCTAAAGAAAAAATAGAAGAAGAAAAAGAAGAAAGTAGTAAATAAAAATAGCCTTGCGTCACTGAAGGCTATTTTAAAAAGACACTTAGTTATTAAAAGAAAATAGATATAATTCTTTTTCTTCTTTGCTTCCTCCAGCATGGGCTCCTTTAAAGCCAACTGGTTCTTCTCCATCAAAGAAGATATAATCGCCTTTACTTATTAAAAAATAATCTGGTAAAGTTTCATCAACATAACTTGATTTATTACCATACCCTAAAAGATTATCTTTTAAAAGTTCTTCTTTTGAGTAAATATATAATTTATCTTCATAATATTTATGAGCTAAAAGTTCAAATTCGGCTTTTCTTTTAACGAAAAATCCTGCAAAAGCTGGCTCAATAATAAAATAAGGTCGAGATAAAGTTTCAAAGAAATCTTGATGCTCTTTTATTGAAATTTCACTGATATCTCTAAATCCATGATCAGCTACTAGTAAAAATAATGTGTCAGGGTTATCGTTTATTAACTTTTTAAGTTTAGTTTCTAAATAAATTAAGTTCTCTTTAATTGTTTCATTAAAGCAACCTAAATCATGTAATAAATGATCAGGCATTGAAGAATAGATATAGACAAAGTTATGAGTTTTAATTAATTCATCGGCACGCGAAAAGAAATATTCAAAATCATCTTCTTTTAAAGGGGTCTTTTTCTCATAACTAGAAATAGAAGTGGCGTTATATTTTTGACTTTTATTTATAAGTTCCCATAAATAAACTGGTTTTAAGATATTTTGTTGAACACTAGGATAAAACTTTGCGCGTTCAAACTTATCATTTGATGGGAAAACGTTAATTGGAGCATTATGTTTTTTAAAAAACTGTGTCCAACCAAGATGTCCATTTTCTATAGGATATAAACCAGTCGTTAAAGCAGTAGTTGCTGCAACAGTTGTTGGAGGGAAGACACTATTAAACTCAAAAGCTTTATGAGAATAAATAAAAGGAATACTTTCTTTATAGTGTTCAGCTATTACTTTTCCAAATCCATCAAAAAGAACTAAGGCAACTTTTTCTTTATGAGATTTTTTTAAAATTTCATCAGCTTCCTTTAATGTTTCATGAAATGGAGTAACTCCAAAATAGTTAAGAATTGAATTTCCTAAATTAACTAGCGTTTTACTTTTACTTAAATTTAATTTTTCCATAGCCATATAATTTAACATATTTGTTTAAAAAATGGTAAAAAAATAGTTAGGCCACAAGGCCTAACTATTAACTTGCTACATTTTTTAAAATTACTAGATAATTCTGTTATAGTATTCAACGATAAGAGCTTCGTTGATATCTTTTGATAATTCGCTTCTTTCTGGAAGTCTTAAGAATTTACCAGCTTTCTTTTCTTTATCAAGTTCAACATAAGGAACTGTGACAGCGGTATTTTCTAAAGAAGTTTTAATAACAACTAAATCTTTGCTATTTTCTTTGACAGCGATAACATCGTTAACGTGGCAAAGGTAGGAAGGAATATCAATTGTTTTTCCATTAACAGTGATGTGTTTATGGTTAACAAGTTGTCTAGCTGCTCTTCTTGTTGGAGCAAAACCTAATCTATAAACTAAATTATCAAGTCTTGACTCTAAGATTGTCATAAAAGCAGTACCAGTAACTTCTTTTGATTTACGAGCCATTAAGAATAATCTTCTAAATTGTCTTTCATTGACTCCGTATAAATCTCTTAATTTTTGTTTTTCGTTTAATTGCTTTCCATATTCAGAAAGTTTTTTCTTTTCTGCACCATGTTGTCCTGGAGCATAATCTCTTTTGTCACCTTTTTTAAGTGTGTGACCGTTAAATTCTTCACCTGTTCCGAGAAGTGAGAAGCCAAGTCTTCTAGCTCTTCTCCATTTTGGTCCTGTGTATCTCATAGTTTTCTCCTCTCTTTAACAATGTAAAGCTAAGGTCATTAACTCCCAACTCCTACGGTGAACAAATCGGGATTTCAGATATGTAGCAAATCTTACTTTCGTAATCGTGTGATCTTTGTTCAACTAGACGAGTGATGCTAATGATGCTCACAATTGCTTTAATAGGGTATAACAAATTTAACTTACTTTCAAGAGTTAATTTTAGCTAAAATTTTAGCCTAGGCTATTAAAAATAGCTTAAATTTAATTAAGTCGAACAAGGCATAAGTTGCAAAAAAGCAAAGTTTCATTATTATAAGGAATATAGAATGATTTTTATCTTTTACTTTATTTAAAAAATTAGGAGTTTTGATTATGAAAAAATTATTTTCTTTACTCGTTGTTCCATTTTTTCTTTTTTCTTGTGCTCAAAAGGGAAACTATAGAAAAGGTGAATTTTATACACTTGAAGATTTATATAAAGAAGGCGTTATTAATTCTAACGATCTTTTAAATATAGTTTATTGGAATAATCTTGGTGAAGTATATGATGAAAATAATCAATTAGTTGATAAATCTACATATGTAGTTAATGAATTAGAGCCACTAGATGAATCGATAGAAAAAGATATCATTGAAAATTATAAAGTCGTTTTATTAGAAAAATATCAAGACGATTCAGAAATTAAAAATAACTTAGATTTATTAAAAATCAGCGCATATTGTGGATATTATTATGGATATTATGCCATAAGGTTTAACGATATTTTAGATGGAGGAACTGCAATTGAGGAAGTTAAAATAGGTGAATACACTCTCCATTATCCAATGATTAGTGGAGAAAAAGTTCAATTATTTAAATACCTTGATTGATTTAAATCATTAATTACTTCTTTTTGATATAACTAAATTTTCTCTACGCTTCATAAATATAGAAAAAATGCATTCTCTAGTATAAAATACTAGAGAGGAATGAAAAACATGCGTATAAATATTTTAGATGGTTCATTAAGTACAGAGCTAATTATTGGGGTGGTTGTATCTTGCGTTTTCGCATTATTTTTATTAATTATCGTTGGCTATTTTGCTTTAAGTAAATTTTATTTAAATAAAAAGAAATGTCGTAAACAATTAGATATTTATCAATCAAAATATGAATATCTTCATGCTTTACTTACTGGACAAGATAATTCATATATTCAAAGACTTGAAATTATTAGTCGTACTAATCTTTTATATAGCGATATTCATGCGAGTTATTTTAAAAGAAGTAAAGAAATTAGAGATACAACAGATCAAAAGTATCAAGATATTCTTTTTCAACTTCAAAACTATCTTGATGAAAATAAGACACGCGAATTTAAATACTATCTAAAAGATAAAATGCCTATTTTAAAGCAATACGAAGATCAAGTTAATAGTTTAAATAACGATTTAATTAATGTAATTAAACCTGAAGAAGATGCTCGTCAAATGATGCTTGCTGAAAAAGAGATTTTAAGACAAGTTAAATCTAAATTTAACTTTAATGAAAATGATTTAACCTATGTTTCTTCTTCTTTTCAACAAGTTTTTGCTAAAATCGATCGTAAATTTAATGATTTTGAAGATTTAGTAGAAAATGCTAATTATGATGATGCAAAAGCTATACTTCCTGAAGTTGATAAGGTTTTATTATTACTTGATAAATTAATCGATGAAATTCCACCTCTTGTTAAAGAAGTTAATGATAATATTCCTGAAAAGCTTAAAAAGTTAAAAGAAGAATATGAAAGACTTTTAAAAGAAGGCAAACCACTTGCTCATTTAGGAGTTGAAAATCTTGTCGCACAAATTGAAGAAGCTTTAGATACTGAAAGAAGTAATATCAAAAACTTAGCAATTTCGCATATCAAAGAAGAAACTGAAACAATCAATAAAGTAATTGATGATTTATTTACTCAATTTAAAAATGAAGAAAGTGCCTTTAAAGAATTTAATGAGAAAAAAGATTTAGTTATTTCTGAATTTTTAAATTACGATAAAGAACTTGTAAAGATTAATAATAATATTTCTCGTTTTAAAAAGATTTATATTATTGATGAAGACCACAATAATGAATTAACTAATATTCGCGATAAAGTTGAAGAAGTAAGCAAGGATAAAAGACGTCTTGATCAATATATGAGAAATGTTGAGCCGTATCCTTATAGTGAGCTTTTAGAAAAACTAAAATTATTAGAAAACGGCACACGAGAAATAAGTGGAAGAATTAACGCTTATAATGAATATTTGATTTCATTAAAAACTGATAGCGAAACAGCTTTTAAAAATATTCGTTCAAAATATGATCAACTCAAAGAACATGAAAAGATAATTCGTGATTTTAAAGTTGAAAAATATAATGATTATTTTAATGACCGCTTCGATGATTGTTATGCCTTAATTGATGATATTTCAAAAATTCTTGCTAAAGTACCAATTGATGTCAATCAAGCTAATCAATATCAAAGAGAGTTAAACGATAAAACAAATAATCTTGTTAAAGAAATTCAAGAGCTTGACAATTATAAGCGTTTAGCAAGCGAAGATATTCTTCTTGTAAATCGTGACCGTATGAAATTTGCTGAAATTAATAATATTATCTCCCAAGCTGAGACTTTATATTTAAGCGGAGATTTTAAAAGTGCTTATGAAATGAGTGAACAAGCACTTGCTAAATTAAATTTTAGGGATAAACAATGATTTATTTTGATAATGCAAGTAGCACGAGACCTCTTAAAGAGTGCCTTGATGCTTTTTATGTTTCTTCTAGTGAATCTTTTTATAACCCTAACTCAATTCATGCTCCAGCCATGAAACTATTTAATGAGATTAATCGCATTAAAGAAAATTTTTTAAAAAAGCTTAAACTAGATTCTACTTATGAAGTTATTTTTACAAGTGGAGCCAGTGAATCTAATAATTTAGCGATTTTAGGATACGCCTTAAAAAATAGAAATAGAGGTAATAAAGTTATAACTTCTAAAATTGAGCATGAAAGCGTTTTAGAAGTTTTTAAATATTTAGAGAAAATTGGATTTAATGTAACTTATTTAAACGTTAATCAAAATGGAGAAATTGATATTGATGAATTTAAAGAAGCAATAGATAAAAATACTATTCTTGTTTCTATAATGGGCGTCAATAATGAAGTTGGCAATGTTTTAAATATTAAAGAGATTAAAGAAGTGATTAAAGCTTATCCCAAATGCGTGCTCCACTCAGATCTTGCTCAAACTTTAGGTAAAGAAAAATTTGACTTTTCTTTACTAGATATGTTTACAATAAGTGCTCACAAAATTTATGGAATTAAAGGAATTGGAGCCTTAATAAAGAAAAAGAAAGTTATGCTTGAACCTTTGATTCATGGAGGTGGGCAAGAAAACGGATTAAGAAGCGGAACGCTTGATTATCCTAGCATTGTTTCTTTTAATGTTTCTTTAAATTATACAATTGACCATTTTGAAGAAAATTACAAAAAGGTTAAGGATTTGCAGACTTATTTACTAAACGAACTTTCAAAAATTGATGAAGTTAGTATAAATAACTTTAAAAATTCTTGTCCATATATTGTTAATTTTTCTTTAAAAAGAAAAAAAGCCAGTGTAGTTGTAGAAGCTTTATCAAATAAAGAAATTTATGTTTCAAGTGTTTCAGCCTGTAATTCTAAAAAAGAAGGGGCCTCTTATGTTTTGCTAGCTTTAAATAAAAGTGAGAGTGATGCCCATAATTCTATTCGTCTATCTTTATCAAAAGATAACACATTAGAAGAATGCAAAATTTTTATTGAAACACTTAAAGAAATCTTAGAGAAAATTAGAGGGTAATTATGAAATATAACACGATTATTGTTCGCTTTGGAGAAATGTCTACAAAAGGAAAAAATAAAAGAGATTTTATTAATTCTTTAGCGCGTTCCATTCGTCATGCCTTAAAAGATAATGAAAATGATTATGAAATGATTATTCGTCATGATCATATTTATTTAAACTTAATAAATGATATTGATGGACTTGTTGAAAAACTTAAAGATATTCAAGGAATGTATTCCTTCTCTTTAGCCTTAAAAATTGATCAAGATTTAGACAATATCTTACAAGTTTCTTTTGATATTATTAAAAGTGAAAAAGGTGAAACTTTTAAAATAAAAACTAAAAGAATTGATAAATCTTATCCTTATATTAGCGACGAAATTAATCGAAAAGTTGCAACCGAAGTTTTAAAAAAGACTTCTAAAAGAGTTGATGTTCATAATCCTGATATTCTTCTTGATATTGAAATTAGAGAAGATGGAGCTTATTTATTTACTGAAACTGTTAAAGGAATGGGCGGCTATCCTAGTGGAACAATTGGTAAAGCTTTAGTGATGTTAAGTGGAGGAATTGATTCTCCAGTTGCTGCTTATTTACTTTTAAGAAGAGGAGTCGATATTACCTGTATTCATTATGCTTCTCCTCCATACACTAATAGTGGAGTCATTGATAAGCTTGAAGATATTTTACATAAACTAACAAAATATCAAACTCGTATTAAACTTTATGTAATTCCTTTTACCAAAATTCAAGAGAAAATATATGAAATTTCTCCTGAAGGCTACCCAATTACTATCATGAGAAGAATGATGTATCGTTTAGCAAGTGGCCTTGCTAAACGACTTAAAATAAATTGTTTAGCAAATGGGGAAAGTATTGGTCAAGTGGCATCGCAAACAATTGATTCACTTAACGTAATTAATGAAGTTACTAACATGCCTGTTTTAAGACCATTATGTACTTACGACAAAGTTGATATTATTAAGCTTAGTGAAAAGATTGGAACTTATGATATTTCAATTAGACCATATGAAGATTGCTGCACAATATTTGCTCCAGTAAGACCTAAAACTTCTCCTAAGCTTGAAGAGTGTTTAGAGATTGAGAAAAAAATTGATTTTGCTCCACTTTTAGAAGAAGCCTTAAATAATGCAGAGTTAAAGATAATAAAAGATTAAAACGCTTAAAATCTATTGAAAACCTTGCAAAACTCAATTAAATTTTGCAATTATTTAAATATAAAATTAAAAGTTCGCCACGTAATCGACGAACTTTTAATTTTATTTGCATAAATTTTCTTTATCTTGCTTTAGCAAGCTTTTCACTAAATTCAAAAACGCCTTTAGAGTCAATAGCGAAAAGCTCAAATTCTTTTAATAAATCTTGAGCAGTTTTTTCTTCTTCAGCTTGCTCACTTATAAACCAATTTAAGAAATTAAGTGAACGATAATCTTTTGCTTCAATTGCAGCAGTATAGATATCATTGATTAATGAAGTTACATATTTTTCATGACTTAATTGAAGTGTAAGTGGTTCTTTATAGTCTTTAAATTTGCCTTTATAAGCTTCAATTGTTTCTAAAACAACTTTCTCATCATTATCATGAAGATATTCCATAAATTTATCAGCATGTTCGCTTTCTTCAGCGGCTTGTTTTTTAAACCAACTAGCAAAACCATTTAATCCTTCTTCAGCGTAATAATTTGAAATAGCTAGATATAGATATGATGAATATAATTCTTTATTAACTTGATTAACCATTAATTCGGCAACTTTTTTATTAAGCATAATTTTCTCCTTTTTATTCAGTCAATTAATTGTTGCATTAATTAGAGTTATTTACCACTAACATGCTTTTTAAATTTTAATTTGCTAATTGCTTTCTATTTATGAGTTGCTAAAATAATTTTTACTGATGGAGAAAATTATGAATGAATTTGAAAAGATGAGTATTGGTAAAATTTATGATCCTAATGACAAAGAGTTAGCAAAAATTAGAGTGCGTGCTCATCACCTTGGTAAAGAATATAATGATACCTTTGAAGAAGATTTTGAAAAAAGAAAACAAATTTTAGATGAGTTAATGCCAAATCGAAAAGAAGGCGCTTATTTACAAGGACCAGTTTATTTTGATTATGGTTTAAATACGACAGTTGGAAAAAACTTTTATGCTAATTTTAATTTTACTTGTTTAGATTGTGCAAAAGTTACTATTGGCGATAATGTTTTTCTAGGACCTAATGTTTCAATCTTAACTCCAGTTCATCCATTTTTACATGAGGAAAGAAATCCTTATCAAAGAGAAGATGGAGTATGGACTGACCATGAATATGCTAAACCTATCGTCATTAAAAGTAATACCTGGATTTGTGGAAATGTCACTATTTGTGGAGGTGTTACAATTGGAGAAGGCTGCGTTATAGGAGCAGGAAGCGTTGTTACTCGTGATATTCCTGATAACTCTTTAGCAGCTGGTAATCCATGTCGCATCATTCGTGAGCTTTCAGAAAAAGATTCGATTAAATATAAAAAAGATCTTTTCTAATAAGTTAATAAGTTTTGCTTTAAATTAAAAAATCGCCTCAGTTGAAGCGATTTTTTAATTTTTGAGTGTAAATTATTATTTTGCGTTTTTAGCTAAAGTAACTAATTCAGCAAAACCTTTTGGATCATGAATTGCGATTTCACTTAACATTTTTCTGTTAAGGTCAATTTTAGCAACTTTTAATCCGTGCATAAATTTTGAATAGGAGATATCGTTTAATCTGCAAGCAGCATTGATTCTTTTAATCCAGAGTTTTCTGAAATCTCTTTTGATATTTCTTCTATCAATATAAGCATATCTTAAAGAACGTAAAACTTGTTCTTTAGCTGTCTTATAAAGAATATGTTTGCTACCAAAATAACCTTTAGCTTGCTTTAAAATTCTTTTTCTTCTTAAATGTGTAACTTTTCCACCTTTAACTCTCATGTCTATTACCTCCTACTATTGTTGAATGAGATACTTAATTCTCTTCATATCTGCGCTAGATACGGTTGTTTCTTTTCTTAAGTGTCTCTTTTGCTTATGTGTTTTGTGTGGAGCTAAATGGCTGACATAAGCGTGGTGTCTTGAAACTTTTCCACTTCCAGTGACTTTAATTCTTTTGGTTAAAGCCTTTTTACTTTTCATTTTTGGCATATATTTTTTTCTCCTTTACAACAATTTTATTTTTTGGTTTTACTTGCTAAGACGCAGGTTAACCAGCGACCATCAAGATTTGGTTTTTTCTCGATAGTAGAGTAGTCTTTGACGTATTCAAGAAATTTGTTCATTGTCTCATCACCAATTTCTGTGTGGGACATTTGCCTTCCTTTAAAGCGAACACCAACTTTTACTTTGTTTCCGTCTTCAAGGAATTTTATAGCAGCTTTAACTTTGGTTTCTAAATCGTGAATTCCGATTTGAGGTGTAAGCTGAATCTCTTTTAATTCAATAATTTTTTGATTTTTCTTGGCTTCTTTGGCTTTCTTTTGGGCGTCGAATTTGTATTTTCCATAATTAAGAATTTTACAAACTGGTGGATTTGCTTGTGGAGCTACACAAAGTAAATCTAATTCCATACTCTCAGCTTTTTTATAAGCATCGAAGCGAGACATCTTACCATAACTTGTTCCATCAGGTCCAATAACTAAGACTTCAGGGAAACGTATTTTTTCATTTACAAGATCGCCGTTATATCGATCTCTTTTTTGTCCAAAATTAGGACGTTCATTAAAGTTTGCTATAAATCTTCTCCTCCTAGATAGAAAACTAAAATAAAACGGGCGCACCAAGGTGCGTCCGTTAAAAAGTCTCAATTAATAATTTAATCTAACTGTAGCTCTGAACCAATCGACTTAGTCAATCTGGTGAGAATTGGACGCTCTCTTTCTACGTGCAGTAAGATTATATAGTAAGTTGACTGAATTTGTAAACAAAAATTTTAGATTTAACGAGTGGATATTAGTCCTTATCTTCTTGTTTAACTAATAAATAAATGGAAGAAGCAATACCAATAAGAGCAATGACTAAGACAAAGATCATTGAATTAGTAGGATTGTAACTTACATTTACATATTTAACGCATAAACAACAAACACTAAAAGCAGTGATAATGACCCATAAAGAAATGTTTGTAATGCTAGTGACTTTTTCGTCAAGCTTATTTGCAAATAATGAAACGAGATTGAAAAGTGCTAAGCAACCTAAAACACTAACGAGTGTTGCATTAAAACTTTCAACAATAATATTTCCTCCAAAACCAAAATCATAGCCAAGGTAATAGGTTCCTCCAGTGATAGAAGAGGTGTAGCGGTAGCAAGGAGTTGCTAAAAACGCAAAAATAAAAATGGCTAGAATTAAGGAAGAAATAGTAACGAGCTTTTTCTTTGAAATAACCATAATTTTTCTCCTAAAAATACATAAAAACATTTTATTGAACTTTATTAATTTTACAAGAGGTTAGTGGTAATTTTATAAAGTCTTAACGCGTTTTTAATATTTAATATAATTCTCTTTTGCTAATAGCTTTTTAAAAATGTAGAGAGATAAGAATTAACCTTTTATAATGTTAAAGGAAAATTTATTTAACTTATTAAAAGGATTTAGTTATGAACAAGAAAAAAGCAGTGGTATTTGATTTTGATGGAACATTATGTGATTCTTTTCCTTTAGTAACCACTAAACTTACTGAAGCAATTGGAGAATTTAGAAAAGAAGAATTAACTGAAGAAGAAAAAGAAAGTATTTATGGACCTACTGAAGAAGGGATTATTTTAAAACTTATTAAAGATGAAGGGAAAGCTAAAGAATGCTTTTTAAGATATTTATCTTTATATAATGAATTTCATGATTCTTTATTAAATGATTTTTATCCTGGTATTAAAGATTTACTTAATGAACTTAAAAAGAAAAATATTCCTGTTTTCTTATTAACTGGAAGAAGTAAAGAATCAACAATGATTACTTTAACTAAATTTAATGCTTTCGATTATTTTAAAGCAATTTATACAGGCGGATTATATGGTGAAGTCAAAGAAGAATTATTAAATAATCTTTCTTCTTTTCATAATTTTAAAAAAGAAGATCTTATTTATGTTGGCGACTCACTTCATGATGTTCCTCAATGTAATAGAGCTGTTGTTGATATAATAAGCGTGAGCTATCTAAATAAAGAAAATCATGAAAAACTAGAAGAGATTAATCCAGGGAACGTTGCAAGTTCAGTTGAAATTTTAAAAGAAAAACTCTTTAGAGTTTTATAAAAAGCCTGCAAAACCTTTATATTTTATGAAAACTCGTTCGAAAAATTTAACATTTTCTCTTCTACTAGCTTTGATATTATCTTTTTGTGGAGGGATGCTTGACGCATACTCTTTAACTAATCGAGGCTTTTTTGCATTAATGCAAACCGGTAATTTGATAAGCGTTTTTATTAACTTAGTAAAAGGAGATTGGAATAGTTTACTGGTTTCTTTTATAGTTGTTATTACTTTTATAATTGGTTTAATACTTTCTAATTTTATTGAATATATTTACGAGAAAAAGAAAAAGGATTATCGACCTCTTGAACTTGTTGTTTCTCTTATTTTATTAGTTTTAGTTATTTTTATTCCGGTTGAATATACAAGGGAAGAAGCTATATTAGAAGCTAAAGATTTAAGCTGGCCTAATTTAGCTAGTAACATTCTTTTAGCTTTGATTGGATCAATGTTTCTTGAAAGTTTTAGAAAAATGAATTCAAAAAACTTTACTTCAACTATGATGACTGCAAATCTTCAAAGAATGGTTTCTTCTTTCTTTATTGGTGAAGAAAAACACGATAAAAATGAGATTATTAGTGGTTTTGATTATATTTTTATAATCCTTTCTTTTGGCCTAGGAGTTATGGCCTCTTATGGTTATTTTCATTTACTAAAAGATAATTTTATTGATAACAATAATTACTATCTACAAATAGTTCCTAATTTAATATTGGTTCTTCCTATATTGATTATTCTTGCTACATTAATTGGCCGAACATGGTATTTAAAAAGAAATAAGAAGAATCTTAATGAGGTTGATCAAGAAAACAAAAAGAGCATAAATAGTTAGCTAAGAGAGACAACAATTCAGTTAGAAAAAAGTTTTTATTTACATTTCTAGTTCGCTTTGAGATAATATTAAAGCATTTGACGGAGACGGCCCTGTAGCTCAGTTGGATAGAGCAACAGCCTTCTAAGCTGTGGGTCAGGCGTTCGAGTCGCCTCAGGGTCACCACTAATTTATATTAGTAAGTCAAATGCTTTTTTTAATGTATTGATGAACGTTTGAAGTTGAGAAGACTGTAAACGTAAATATTTTACAAATGGGCAAAATTTAGGACCCTCTACATAGGGTTT
>CAJJXG010000019.1 GCA_905197045.1 uncultured Caryophanales bacterium | reverse complement strand
ATGATATAATCCAGTTAACAAACATTTAATGTCTAGGAAACTGGGTACCTCTCATAATAAGCCCATTCTTTTTTTATTCATAAAAAATTATGAATAAACAACAATTATTATTTAAAAAAGATTTTGTAGCACAAAATAGTAGTAAAATAGTATGAAGCAAAAACTAAGCATTGATTAAAAACTGATTTTTTGTCTTCTTAATTACTGAATGAAAGCTTCCAACTAATATTTTATCGGAATGTAGAAAAACTGGAATAATTTCAACTTGTAAAAAATCTCCTTTTGAATTAGTCTGCTAGACCAGTAAGCATCTTTTTTTGCTTAAGACTTAAATAAAGCAATTGCAGTAAATAATGTGAAATGAGTTTTAAAAATGGTTGCCATTGTTTTAGCTCTTAACACATATTTTCTCGCACATTTTCATTATGTCTTTCTCAAACATTTTAGAATCTCTTGGCTTTTTGATTTATGAAAAGAACTGTACCGAAAGTAGTTGGAACTTAATTTGATGAATTGATGTCAGTTATTTTTTAGATCTTTGTTTTCGCTCTTCCACATAGTTCCACAAATTCAAAAATCGAGGGTGAATTAGTAAGTTTTAGAGAGAAAAAATATAAAAATTCAAATTTTCTTCCACTATGTGCCACATTGTGTCATTTTAATTGATAATAATTCTTAAAAATGCGATTATAATCGTACTTTTTCGAATTTTAAAAAAAGTTTTAAAAAAATGAAATTTATAGTTGCTTATAAATAATAATGACTATAAAATATAATCAGTGGTAGAAAGTGGAACGAAGTGGAAGAATATGTTTTTCGGAAGTTACGAGTATAACATTGATGAGAAGGGACGTGTAGTTATCCCATCAAAAATGAGAGAGGCTGTCGGTACAAAACTCTTTCTCATTAAAGGTTTTGAAGGATGTATCTCTCTCTACAAGGAAGAAGAATTCCAAAAATATATTAATCGCATCCAATCTCTTCCATACGAAGTTAGCAAGGTTCGTAAATATTCAAGATTACTCCTTGCTTCAGTAGTTGAACTAAGCATTGATCGCCAAGGCAGGATGTTAATTCCAACAAAAACTTTGAAAGAATATCACATTGGAGCTAAGGCAGTAATCTTAGGTCAAAACGATCATATTGAAATTTGGGATCTTGATAGCTGGAACTCTTACAAAGAAGAAAGCGAAAAAGATTTTGAATTAGATGCAGAATCCCTCCTAGTAAGCGATGAAAAATGATTTACATATTCCAGTCTTGTTAAACGAAGCAATTGCTGGGTTAAACATCAAAAGTAACGGCGTATACGTTGATATGACATTAGGTAGAGCCGGACACTCTTCAGAAATTTTGAAGAAATTAAATAATGAAGGATGCTTGATATGCTTCGATCAAGACCTGGAAGCAATCGCTTACTCTAAAGAAAAGCTTTCACTAATTGGTAAAAATTTCGAAATTATTAATGACAATTTCAGAAATATAGAGAAAGACCTAGATCAAATAAATATTTCAAAAGTTGATGGAGTATTATTCGATTTAGGCGTTTCCTCGCCTCAATTTGATGAAGACTATCGTGGATTTTCTTACCGATTCGATGCTCCGCTAGATATGAGGATGAATCAAAATTCATCTTTAACAGCAAAAGAAATTGTTAACACATATTCATTTGAAGAATTATTAAGAGTTTTTAAAGAATATGGTGAAGACAAATGTTCTTATAGCATCGCTAAAAATATTTGTAAAAAAAGAGAAGAAAAACCGATTGAAACAACATTAGAGTTAGTAAATATCATTAAGGCAAGCAAACCTAAAAAGGAGTTGGATAAGGCAGGTCATCCAGCAAAACAAATCTTCCAGGCATTAAGGATTGAAGTAAATGATGAATTAAATGCCTTAGAAGAGGCTCTTATAGGAGCAATTAAAAGATTAAAAGTAAACGGAAGAATTGTAGTTATTACATTCCAAAGTTTAGAAGATCGAATCGTAAAAAATATCTTTAGAAAATATAGTGTTATAGAAGGGAATAGAATTAACGATTATATAAATCCTAAGGATATTAAGACACCTGATTACCAAGTTATAAATCGCAAGGTAATTACTCCAAGTGATGAAGAACTTGAAAATAATCATAGAAGTAAAAGTGCAAAGTTAAGAATACTAGAAAAAGTAAAGTAACAAGCCTACATCGGGGGTAAGAATTATGAAAGATAAGTTAGTTAAATATCATCACAAAGCAGTCTATTTCTATTTTAAAAAAGTAGGTATTTGTTTTTCAATATTCGTCGGTGCTTCAGTTTTAGTAGCAGTACCAGTTTCAATTGCTGCAAGTATTAGAGCTAACGAGATTAATAACGCTGAAAAGAAGGTTGAAAATCAAACTGAAAGAAAATTATACAACAGCGAACTATTAGAATTTTAACCATAAAAAGATACTAAAAAAGTACTAAAAACGTACTGAAAAACTACTAGATAACAATTCGTTTTTCGGTTGTATCTTTTTTTATAGGAGATTATAATTTTATTGTATGGTTAAGCAAATTGCGGCTTTAGAAATATCCAATCGTTATTATAAATTAGTCATCGGTTACACTTTAGATAACAAAGTGGATATTTTGTATAAAGTTAAGAGACCACTTAGTGTTCCATTTAAAGATGGAGATATTTTTGATATTGGATCGCTTTCAGACGACCTTACAAAAATTAAAAATATCGAGGCTACCACTAAAAACGTAAAGATGAATATCAACGTTAATGAAGTGGTTTTAGTTTTGCCTCCATATGGTTTACAAGTTTATCAATCAATAAAATCAACAAATACGGTTAGTGTAGTTTCAAAAATTGATCGAATTGATATAAATAATGCTCTTTCTTTAATTAAAAAAGAGAAACTACCAAATATAAATGATGAACTTATTGATATCATTCCTAATCGATTTATTGTCGATAATAACGAAGAGTATTTAGTTCCACCATTAAATGAAGTTTCACAAACCATCACAATTGATGCTAACGTTTATACATTGCCAAAAAAGATGGTTCAAGATTTGGTGAAGGCTTGTAGCAATGCTCAAATTAAAGTAAAAAGGGAAGTTATCGCACCAATTGGTGTTTCTTATTTATTAAATGAAAGTAAATTTAAGGCTAAAACTTATGTCTTGGTTGATTTTTCTGATAAAACGACTTCGCTTAGTTTTGTTGGTGATAACGTTGTTTTTGCTTCAAATTTCTTTTCATTAGGTTTTGATGATTTAGTTAATAAAGTCGCAAATGAATTCCATATCGAAAAAATAAAAGCAGAAGAGCTTATTAATATCTATGGGTTAGATAATCGTCAAACAAGTTATAATCCACCAATCGCTTTTGGTAAAGATTCTTTAGGAATTGATAAAAAATTCACTAAAGAAGATTTATTAAAGGTTATTTTAGAGTTTTTAAAAACTTGGGTTGACTATTTTAACGGTTCCTTAAGGAATCTATTAGCTAATTTCTCACTTAAAAACGATTCTGTTTCAAAAATTGTTTTAGCTTTTATTGGCGAAGGAACAAAACTTAACGGCTTAAAAGAGTATATCTTGAAAGTGTTGCCAACTAATCCAGTTGAATTTATATCAATACCAACTATTTGCTGTCGAGAAGCTGAATATATTAATTGTTTAGGTGCTATTTTTATGGCAAGTTCATATCGTGGCACTTTAGAAGATGAAAACAAACAACAAGTAAGACAGATTAATCGTGTTGATGATAGCTTAAATTCAGTTCGATCAACACCTAAAAAAGATAGATATGATGAATTAAAAGACGAATTATGAGGGCTAGATTATGATGGATGAATTAGACAACTTTGAACCTGTTGCCAGAATTGTTGTAATTGGTGTAGGTGGCGCAGGAAATAACGCTGTTAATAGAATGATCGACGATGAGATATCAAACGTTGATTTTTATGTTGCAAATACTGATAAACAAGCTCTTTCTTTGTCAAAAGCTCCTCATAGAATTATTTTAGGTGAAAGTATTACGAATGGTTTAGGTGCAGGTGGTGAACCTTCGGTTGGAAAAGAAGCTGCAGAAGCTAGTGAAAAGGAAATCAAAGAAATAGTTCGTGGCGCTCATATGGTTTTTATTGCTGCAGGAATGGGCGGAGGAACCGGAACTGGAGCAGCGCCAGTCATTTCAAAATTTGCTAAAGATGAAGGTTGTTTAACTATTGCTATTGTTACTCGACCATTTACTTTTGAAGGTCAAAAAAGAACAACTTACTCAATTGATGGTCTAAATGAACTTAAAAATAATGTCGATAGCATGATTGTTGTAAGTAATGATAAGCTTTTGCTTAACGCTGGAAATTTACCAATTGGCAAAGCTTTTAGTGAAGCAGACAAAGTTTTATCGCAATCTGTTAGAACTATTACCGATTTAATTTTACGTCCAGCTGTTATTAATCTTGATTTTGCTGATGTAAGAAATATTTTAAAAGATAGTGGAATCGCTTTAATCGGATTTGGCTGTGGAAAAGGTGAAAATCGCTGTGAAGATGCAGCAGTTAGTGCCTTAAATTGCCCTTTAATTGAGCAATCTATAAGAGGGGCTAGAAAAGCAATTTGCCATATTACTTGTGGTAATAAAGTTTCTCTTTATGAATGCCAAGAAACCGTTGATAAGATTATCAGTGATAGTGGCGGACAATTAGATTTAAAGTTTGGCGTTTCTATAAATGATGAGTTAAGTGATGATATTATGCTTTCAATTATTGCAAGTCATTTTACTCAAGATGTTCAATTCTCAAATGGTGGAAATAATTTAAAACCACAAAGTGATGATTTATCTTCTTCGCTATTTGCTCCTAAAAAGCCATCGATTTTTGATCGTGTCTCTTTACAAAACACAGTAAATAAGGAAGAAAATCAAGACGAACTTAAAAGCAGTCAAAAAGAAGAAGTTAGTGATGATGATTTAATCATTCCTGATTTCTTAAAAGATTAATAATATTGTTAATTAAATTTTAAATAGATGTAATTAAAGAAAAATCGCTTATCATGCCCTCGCAAGGATAAGCGATTTTTAGCTTATATACGATAATTTTTAATTTTTCTTTGAAGAAAATTTAGGATATGAATTGAAAAAATATAATTGATGTTTTTGTTATAGTCAAAAAAATCTAACGAAAATAATTCTTTAATCTTTTCTAGACGATAGGTGATTGTATTTTTATGAATGTATAATCTTTTGGCAGTTTCATTTAATGATTTATTAGTTAATAGATATAAATAAATTGTATCGATAAATTCGCTTTTATTAGCTTGATCGTATAGAAAAATTTGATAGATATCTTCGTTGATAAAATTAATTAATTCTTCTTTTTTATAACTTATTAAAGGAAGAAAAGGTAAAAAATTAGCTAAATCATATAAAAGATAATCGCCAACTGTTTTTTGAAGTAATGTAAAGATTTTATACTCTTCGATAAATATGTTATTTATCGAATATAAATCGACAATTCTATTAGAAACTATCATATAAAAACGCATTTTAAATAGAAAATCATTGATTTTTATTATAGTTTCTTCGTTTAATTTATCTTTTATTAAAAGAACATAGTCTCCATTTTTATAAGTGGTAGCAATTATTTGCTTTTTAATTAAAGAAAGAAAAAAGGATTCAGTTTCTATTTTGCTACCTTCATTAAATTGTTCATTAAAATCTAAAATTAATAGATAATAAGGATTTTTTAAATCAATTTTTAAGTCTTTAATTTTTTGTAAAAAGATTGCTTTGTCAGTAAAAGTGTTATCAAGTAAAGATGTAAAAAAGGATTTAATGTCATCGTTAGTTTTTGCAAAATTTTGATCATAAATGTATTTTTTAGTTAATTCTGACAAAATTTTAATAAAATCATCAGAGATTAATTCTAGCTTTGTCTCAACTTCTAGAATGATTAAAAGGCCTAGTATTTCATTTCTTTCGTTTTTTAAATTGATAATTAAACGCCTATTTGAAGATAAAGTAGTAACGATTTTTGAGGTCTCTTCAACTTTTAAAGTTTCACGAATTTTTTTGTAAGTAGAGTAATTTACATACCCCATTCTGATAGATTCATTCCGCGTTTCATCATCAAATAAAAATGGTGAATGACAAGCCACAAGTTGGAAATCACGATTAATTACTGCGATAGGATTATGAATTATAGAATATAATCCTGCAATTATTTCATTTAGATTTTTAGCCTTAACAAAGATTTTAAAAGCGTCAGCATAAATGTTTTCCATAACTAGTCTCCCAGCACAGTTTTCTTAATAAATATTATCTTTCAAAGCCATTGTTTTCAATAGTTAAAAAATTAAAATTTTTGTTGTTAAAAATGAGTAGGAGGAAATGAAAAGTGAAAGATTTATTACTCATGAGAGCTCCTTTAAAGTACATTCAAGGAGAAGGAGCACTTGAACACTTTTATGAAAACTGCAAAAGCTTTGGTAAAAAATACCTTTTTGTTTGTTCTCATAGTGGATATGTTCAAACAAAAGATTTAATCGAAAAATCTTTTGGTGACAGCAAAACTTATAGAAGATATGAAGTTTTTGGTGGAATTTCTTCTTTAGGTGAAATTGAAAAGATGAGATCTATCGTTAAAGAAGATCGTATCGATGTTGTTGTTGGAGTTGGTGGCGGAAGTGCAATTGATACTGCTAAAGCAACTGCTTATTATGAAAAGAAAAGAATTGCTATTATTCCAACTGTTTGTGCAACAGATGCACCATGTACTGGTTTAAGTGTTATTTATAATAACGATCATTCATTCAATTCTTATTTATTCTATCCAAATAACCCAGATTTTGTTTTAGTTGATAGTAGAATTATCGCAAACGCTCCAGCTAAATTCCTTGTTGCAGGTATGGGTGATGCTCTTGGAACATATTTTGAAGCAAGAGCTTGTTATAAGACACATTCATTATCACTTGAAAATGGTGGAATTACTCTTTCATCAATGGCTTTATGCAAACTTTGCTATGAAACACTTAAAAAAGATGGTGTTAAAGCATTAGAAGCTGTTAATAATCATTTAGTTACACCACAAGTTGATTCAATCATTGAAGCAAATACTTATTTAAGCGGCGTTGGCGCAGATAATGGTGGATTATGTGTAGCTCATTCTTTCTATAATGGTGTTACATCATTAAATAAAAAGACAGCAATGCACGGAAATTGTGTTGCTTATGGAACACTTGTTCAACTTTTACTTGAAGATGCAAGTAATGAAGAATACGAAGAAGTAAGAGATTTCATGGTTTCTGTTGGCTTACCTATTACTCTTAGTGAAATTGGTTGTGAAGAAAGTGATGCGCATCAAATTGCTGTTGCAAGTTGTGCTAAAGGCGAATCAATTCACAATTTAAGTGGTGATGTAAGAGTAAAAGAACTTGAAGATGCAATTCTTTTACAAAATAAACTTGGAGAAAAGTATTTTAAGGAACATAGCGTTCAAGGTAAATAATTATGGCAAGTATCGAGAAAAAAGAGAAAAAGCCATTTAAAGGCGTTAAAATCTGGGATTTTTTAAACAAAATCCCAGCTGGAACTATGTTTGTTCCTCTTGTAATTAGTGCAATTATTACAACAATTTGTATTCATTGCGGTTTAGGTGTTTCTTTATGGGAATATCTAGGCAATCCAATGAAGGATTTATTTGGCGCTACTGGTCAAATGCTTCTTATTGGACTTATGCTATTTTGCACAGGTACAACAATTACTGGTCGAGACTTTATTGAAGTAGGTAAAAGAGGAATTTGGATTATTCTTGCTCGATTAATTCCTGCTTATATCATTTGCGCAGTTGTGTTCTTTACTTGCGGTGTAAATGGTTTTTGTGGAATTGATGGAATTACTTTAGCATGTTGCTTAACTTCAGCTAATGCTGCTTTATATATGGGTATTATTCAACCATATGGAGACGATAGCGATAAAGGAACATTCCCAATTATGCTAATTTTCTCTATGCCTCTTGTTCCATCTATTTTCTTAAGTTGTGTTGGAAGTGGAAGTGGAGATTTTACTACTAGTATTTTACAAATTATTTCTTTACTTATACCTTTCTTACTTGGTGTTTTATTAGGTAATTTAGACCACAAAGTTAGAGATGTATTTAAAGTTGGAAATGCTATTATTCTTCCATTTTTAGGCTTTCAATTTGGTTCTACAATTGATCTTGTAAATGCTTTCCAAGGAGATGTTATTTTAGCTGCTTTACTTTTAACTGTAATTTATTGGGCAGTTACAATGATTATTCCTTATCTTGTTGATCGTTTCATTTTAAAAAGACCAGGTTATGCTTCAATTGCATCTTGTTCTTTAGCAGGTGTTGCTCTTTCAATTCCAGCCATGGTTAGTGCTTTTACTTTTGATGGAATTAGTGGGGCTGATGCTGCAAAAAATGCTACTGCAATTCTAGCTTTTGTTCTTTTTATCACAAATATTCTTGCTCCATTCTTTACTAAATGGACAATGAATGTTTACTTTAAACATCATCATGATGATGCAGTTAAAGTATTTTCTAGATCTCATCCTGAACTTCTTCTTGCGGTTTATGATGAAAATGGAAATTATAGAACACATCACCATAATCACGATTTTTATAAAAAGATTTTCCATATCAAATCTCATAAAGAAGATGTAAAAGATGTTGATAAGGAAAAAAGTGAAGCTGAAAATAGCGAAACTAAAGAAAATTAAATTTTGATAACTAAGGAGGTTATTAATTTATGAAAGAAAATAAGTTATATCAAGTTTCTACCTTAAATGCTCTTATGATGGGAGATTATGAAGGTAGCGTTAAAATTAAAGATTTTTTAAAACATGCTGACACAGGTATTGGAACTTTTGATGGTTTAGATGGAGAAGCTATCTTTTTTGAAGGCCATGCATATAATGGAAGAGCAACTGGTGAAGTAAGTAAAATGAATGATGAAGATTCTTTACCATTTGGCTGTGCTTGTAAATTTGATGAAAAAGTTGATGAAAAAGAAATTGCTTTTGATTCAATTGAAGATTTTAAAGCTAAACTTGAAAAAGAATTACCATCTAAGAATTACTTTTACATTATTAAAATGAGTGGTGTATTTAATGTTAGAGTGAGAAGCTGCTTTAAACAAAATAAGCCATATGAACCTCTTTACAAGGTTGCTTGCGATCAAAGAGAGTTTGAATATCATGAAATTAAAGGACATGTAATTGGCTTATATTGCCCAAATTATGTAGAAGGCATTAATTTACCAGGATGGCACATTCATTTCTTATCAAAAGATTTAACAAAAGGCGGACACATTTTAAAAGTTAGCTCAAGCAATGCAAAATTTAAAGTTAACAAATTAAATGAGTGGTGCTTAATGCTTCCAGATAGTAAAGAATTCGCTTCATGGAATTTAAAAGAAGATTTAAAAGAAAAAACTGAAGCAGTTGAAGGTGCTTCTAAAAAATAAAATTATCCCTTGTTTCCTATAAACCTAAAAGAGAGAGCTATTTATTGATATTTAGCCCTCTTTTTTTGTTTTTGTTTGATTTTTCCTTAATTTTGACTACCTATTTCTCTTAAAAAGTTGAACAAAAGCTACGATTAAACAAGCAGCAAAAATTGCTCCAAATAAAATCAAATAACCAATTACTTCTGGATGCTCACCGGTTATTTCAATAGCAGTAGAACAAATATAAGCAAAACCTCCAACCATCACAAGAGCAATAATTGTGGTTATAACAATGCTCGCAATTTTAAACTTATTAGATTTTTTCTCTTTAGTAGCGTCGTATATCTTATTAGATGCTTCTTCTTTTTTATTAGCTTTTTCAGCTTCTTTGTTCATTTCACTAATTTTATCCATTACAGACAATCCGGATTGCTTTTTCTTGGCGTTAGAAGCTATATCCATGAAAAAATAGTCAAATGTAACACCCAAATAATCTGAGATTTCTTTAATTTCTTGATCGGTTAGAGGCATACCTTCGCTCCAAGCCATAAATTTTTCTTCAGTAATATTTAAATCACGTAAGAATTGATCAAGAGGTATTTGTTTGAGTCTTAAAATTTCGATTATTTTGCCATAAATTGTATTTTTCATGCTTATATTTTAACTTAAAGATTTTAAGCCATAAATATTAATTTATTTGATTGAAAAAACAAGTCAAATTATTTAACATATTAGCAGTTGAAAGACAAGTCTTTAAATTTATTTATTCTTAGCGAGTTATGTTTGGTGAAAGATAACAATAAAGGTTTAAAGGTATCACTTTCTATACTTTATTAACATTATTAAATGAGTGCACTAAATTTAGTGAACTAAGGTGGTAACACGGTAATTCGTCCTTAGATATCTAAGGATTTTTTTATTATAAGGAGTTGTTATGGAAGTAAAAAATTCATTATTAATGCCTAAAACTAATTTTGAAATGAGAGGCAACCTTGCAAAAAAAGAACCTGTTCTTGTTGAAAAGTGGTCTAAAGAACATGTATATGAAAAGATGAATGAAGGAAAAGATCTTGAATTTATGCTTCACGATGGTCCTCCATATGCTAATGGAGCAATGCATTGTGGTCACATGCTTAATCGTGTCTTGAAAGATTTTGTTGTTAGATATAAAAATATGTCTGGTTTTAAGACACCATTTATTTTTGGATGGGACACACATGGCTTACCAATTGAAAATATGGTAACAAAAAGTGGTGTGAACAGAAAAACAACTCCAATTTTTGAATTTAGAGAAAAATGTAGAGAATACGCTTTAACGCAAGTTGAAAAGCAAAAAAGCGATATCAGAAGATTAGGTGCTTTAGGAGATTACGACAACCCATATTTAACCCTTCTTCCTGAATTTGAAGCAAATGAAATCCATTGTTTTGCAAAGATGGCTGAAAAAGGATTAATCTACAAAGGTTTAAAGCCAGTCTATTGGTCGCCTAGCAGTGAAAGTGCATTAGCCGAAGCTGAAATTGAATATGCCGATGTCAAAGCTTACACAATCTACGTAAAATTTGATGTTAAAGATGGCAAAAACATTTTAGACAAAGATACAAAGGTTTTAATTTGGACAACAACACCTTGGACACTTCCAGCAAACCTTGCTGTTTGTGCTAATCCTGAGTTTGAATATGGTGTTTACGATACTTCTAGTGGCAAATTAGTATTTCTCCAGGAGTTATCTAGTACATTATCAGAAGAACTTGGCTTTACAAAATGTGATTTAATCAAAACAATCAAGGGTAAAGATTTAGAAGGAATTGTTTTAAAGCATCCTTTCTACGATAGAGATTCCTTGTTAATTTTAGGGGATTACGTTACAGCTGATAGCGGTACTGGTCTTGTTCACATTGCTCCAGGTCATGGTATGGACGACTATATGGTTTGCTTAAAATATGGAATCAAGCCATATTGTCCTGTCGATGAACATGGTTATTTAACTGATGATTGTGGACCACGTTTAGCTGGTAAATTTTACGAAGACGCTAATAAAGAAGTTCTCGCAATTTTGACTGAAAATGAACACTTAGTTAAAGAAAAAGATATTGTTCACTCTTATCCTCATGATTGGAGAACACATAAACCGGTTATATTTAGAGCGACACCACAATGGTTCTGTTCAATCGAACCTATTAGAGAGGATTTAATTAAAGCTATTCATTCTGTTAAATGGTCACCAGCATGGGGCGAAAATAGAATGGTTAACATGATTAAAGATAGAGCCGATTGGTGTATTTCTCGTCAAAGAGTTTGGGGCGTGCCAATTCCTGTAATTTATTGTGAAGATGGAACTCCTATTTTAGAAAAAGAAGTTTTTGAACATATTGAGAAGCTTGTAAGAGAAAACGGAAGCAATATCTGGTATAAATTAAGCGAAAAAGAACTCTTACCTGAAGGATATACTAATGAACATTCACCTAATGGAATCTTTAAAAAAGAGAAAGATATCATGGATGTCTGGTTTGATAGTGGCTCTAGTTGGTCTGGAGTATTAAAAGAAAGAAATTTAAAATATCCTGCTGATTTATATCTTGAAGGAAGCGACCAATATAGGGGATGGTTTAACTCTTCGCTTATCGTTTCTTTAGCTGTTACTGGTCAATCCCCATATAAACAATGTGTATCACACGGTTTTGTTATGGATGAACACTGGGAAAAGATGTCTAAATCAAAAGGAAACGGACTTGATCCTTTAAAAATTATTGGTGTTTATGGTGCTGATGTCTTACGTTTATGGGCAGCTTTAACAGATTATCAACAAGATGTTAGAATTTCTGAAACTATCGTAAAAACAATTAGTGATCAATATAGAAAAATTAGAAATACTTTCAGATTTATTTTAGGTAATTTATCAAACGGATCACTTGAAGATCATTTTACTGAAGAAGATAAAGTCGATACTTTTGAAGAAATTGATAAATTTATCCTTGCTAGACTTGAAGAAGTTAAGAATAAAGTTATTGATTCTATGGATCAATATAATTTCATCTCTGGTACAAGTGAAGTTCTTAAATTCTTAAGTGATGATTTAAGTAGTTTTTATTTAGATATTGCAAAAGACATTTTGTATTGTGAAGAAAAAGGCAGTTTAAGAAGAAGACAAGTTCAAACAGTTTTAAATGAATGCTGCTTTACATTAATGAGACTTTTAAATCCAATTATTCCTTTTACAATGGACGAGGTTAATCAAAATTATCCTTTAAAGAGTAAAGATAACGTTATGTATTATGATTACCCAAAAAAGAGCAATGATTTTGATGCAAAAGTTTTAGAAAACTATAAATTAATTAAAGAGTTTAGAGATGAAGTTTTAAAAACACTCGAAAATGCACGTAATAAAGGCGAAATAGGAAGCGCTCAAGAAGCTATGCTTTCATTAAGAGTAAAAGATTCTAACTTGAAAGAAGAGCTTAAAAACTTCTCTAAAGAAGAATTAGCTCGCTTATTTATTGTTAGTGAAGTTACTTTTGATGAAAATCTTAACGAAAATGAAAGCAAATTAACATATTCAAAGATAAGCAAACATTCAGGCGTTAAATGCGATAGATGCTGGAATTATTTTGATGAAAGCTCTATTAAAGAAGTCGAAGGAGCACATTTATGTCCAAGATGCTTGAAGGCATTAAAAAAATAAATTTTAAAAAATATTTAGTTTTTTTGGTTTATTTCTTTTCAATTGTAATATTTGCAATTGTAATCGATCAAGTCACTAAGGTTATTGCGATGAATTTCTTAACCTTAGGGGAACCAGTGACTTTTATTCCACATTTTATTGAATTTACCTTAGTTTTTAATAAAGGTGCAGCTTTTGGAATGGGTGATGATGCATTATGGATTAGAATCATCTTTGTATTGTTATCTTGGATTGTCGCTATTGGCATTTTAATTTATGTAACCTATTTAATGTATAAGAATAAAAATATAAATACATTTTTTGGAGTATGCCTTGCTTTAATTTTAGGCGGTGATATTGGTAATTTAATCGATAGAACATTTTTCTTTGATAGAGGTGTAGTTGATTTCATTTCAGTGCAATCATGGCTCCCAGGTTTTGGTGTTTTCAATATTGCTGATTCCAGTTTAGTTGTTGGAATTTTGCTATTACTTGTTTATTTTATTTATGATGAATTTAAGTCTTCAAAAGAAGAAAAAGAGCACAAAGAAGTTGTTAAAAAGCTCGAAAATGAAGAAGTGAATAGCTCATCTAGCGTTCAAGAAGTAAGTCAAAATAATCAAGAAAACGATTTGAAAAAAGATGAATAAGAAAGAATTTAAAGTTGAAAAAAATATTGAAGGGTTGAGGTTAGACAAAGCCTTAACCCTTTTAGATTCCCGAAATTCCCGTGTATATTTTGCTAATTTGATTAAAAATAGTAGTATTCTAGTAAATAATCAGTATGTTTCTCCATCATATAAAGTGAAAGAAAACGATATCATTTCAATTGAGTACATTGAAAAAGAAAGCAATACAGATTTATTACCTTATGAATATCAACTAGATATTGTTTATGAAGATGATTATCTACTAGTTATTAATAAACCAAAAGGCCTTGTTGTTCATCCTGGAGATGGACATCATAACGATACTTTGGTAAATGCTTTAATATATGCAAAAAAAGAGCTATCTACTGTTAATGGACTTGAAAGAATCGGTATTGTTCATCGAATTGATAAAGACACCAGTGGTTTACTTTTGATTTGTAAAGATAATTTCACTCACAAAGAAATCGCAAAGCAACTTGAAGATCACTCTATGCATAGAGAATATATCGCATTAGTGGATGGGGTAATTCGTACTGATAGCGGTAAAATTATCGGGAAAATCGGTAGAGATAAGAATAATCGTTTAAAAATGGCTATTGATAATCAAAATGGGAAAGAAGCGATTACTCATTTTGAAGTTGTAGAACGATTTTCAAAATATACATTAATTAAATGTAGGTTAGAAACAGGTAGAACACATCAAATTAGAGTTCATATGTCTTCGATTGGTTATCCAATAGTTGGCGATAAATTATATGGCGGAAGCACTAATTTATATAATAATGGGCAATTATTACATGCTTATAAATTAACCTTTTTCCATCCAATATTAAAAAAAGAGATAAGCTTAGAAGTAAACTTACCTCAATATTTTAATGATATATTAGAAAAACTGAGAAGCTAAAGAAGTGACGTTGTTTGATTTGTTACTTCATTATAATTTTTAAAGTTTTTCTTAACAATTTTGTTGAATTCTTCAATTCCAAATTTATCTACGAATTTTTTTGCAAACTCGTTTACGTCCTTGCTTGCTCCTAAAGGAATTTTTACGCCATATTTTTCACTTAACTCATTCATGTATTGAAGAAAAGTGTAGCGTGCAATATTACTTGCTAAAGCAACACTTGGAAAACATAATTCGCCTTTTTCTCTAAAAACTATATTTTTTTGAACGTTTTCTGGAGATACAGCACTTAAATAATCGTAATATTTTTCTTCAGGTGTGAATTGATCAACATAAATGTTTTTGACATATGGACAGCGTTTATGAAGCTTAGTTAAAACATAATTGTGAGCAAAAGCTTTAATTTGATTCATGTTATAACCTTTTCTTATTGCTTCATTATAATTTTCATCACTAAAAATTTTGCAAGAGAAGTGAACTTTTTTAAGAATCGAAGGTATAATTTGAAGTATTTTTTGATCAGACATCTTTTTTGAATCGGTAATTTTGTAATCTTCAATTACTTTCATAGTGTCGTGATTTGAGTAGCAGGCACAAACAACAATTGGACCAAAAAAATCTCCCGTTCCAACTTCGTCGCTCCCTATTTGTTCATCAATATCTAAATAACAAATTGGGCCAGAATAATCTTTGGTTTTCTTAGGTAAAGTAGCAGGAGAATTTGTCCACTTTTCCGCTATTTCATGAGCGTTTTCTCCTTGAATTGTTACCTTAAAATTATTACCCTTTTTATTGTCGTAAGCGGTAAGGATGTTTTTGTCAGTTTTGATAACAAAAAGAATATATCCGATATTACGTTCTACGATATAATTAATATAGGTTTTTTCAAGATTTTCGAGGTTATTTTTATTTACCTTTATTGTTATCATTGCTTGTATTATAGCATTTATATTAAAAATGTAAAAAAAATAAGGTAATAATCGAGAAAAATACATGTTTGTAATAGTTAATTTTAAAAAAGAGATTAAATAGATTTATGACTAAATTAGAAGACGTATTAGAAATTGAAAAGATAAAAAATAAAATCAAAGCTTACTCTAAAACTAAGATAGGCAGAAGCAAAATTGATGATTTAAAGCCATCAAAAGATTTTAATTTTGTATCTAAAGAGTTGAATAAACTTGACGAAACAATGAAAGTTTTGGCCTTATATAACGACTTTCCTATTATTAGTGAATTAGATATGTATGAAGAAATATCTTATGCCAAAAAAGGAAATGTTTTTAGCGAACTTACTTTAAATGAAATAAAACAAGAAATTCAAACTACAGTCGATGTAATTAAATATTCTTTAAAAATAAAAGAGGATCTTTCATATTTAAACGAATTATTCATGTCTTTAAAAGCTAATGAGATTCTTTATAATGCTATTTCAAGCGCTATTTCTCAAGATAATACTGTTAAAGATAATGCTTCAAAAGAACTTGCTACAATTAGAAAAAACATCTATAGCGTTAATAAATACATTCATACTTCTTTAAATAGCATTTTCGCTAAATATAAGGATAAATTAAGTGGTGATAATTTTGTTTTAAGAAACGGTCACTATGCAATTCCTGTAAGCACATCATATAAAAGTAGTGTTGATGGAATTGTTCAAGATATTTCAGATAGTGGGCAAACAACCTTCATTGAACCAAAAGAAATTCTTGAGTTAGAAAATCAATTAGCTGTTTTAAGATTAAAAGAAAGAGATGAAATTAATAAAATTCTGTTTAGCTTAACTAACAAAGTAGTAGAAGTTGGTAATGAATTGATTAACAATAACGAGATACTTGGCGAGTTAGATTTCCTTTCTTCAAAAGCAAAATATGCTAAAGAAATTGAAGCAAACATACCTGTCTTAAACAAAGATAAATACTTTAAATTATTAAATGCTAAGCATCCTTTAATTGATAAGAACATTTGTGTTGGTAACGATTTTATTTTAGGGAAAGATAAAACACTTATGATTATAAGTGGTCCTAACGCAGGTGGTAAAACAATCGCTTTAAAAACAATTGCAATTTGTGCCTACATGATAAAACTAGGATTAGCTATTCCTGCTAGTATTGATAGTGAGATATGTCTTTTTGATAATATTTATTTAGATATCGGAGATAGCCAATCAATAGAAAACAATTTAAGTACATTTTCTGCACATATTAGTAATATTTCAGTAATTCTTAAGTCGATAACTAGTAGTGATTTAGTAGTAATTGATGAACTTTGTACTGGTACTGATCCTAAAGAAGGTGAGGCTTTAGCTGTTGCAATAGTTAAACAATTACTAAAAATGAAAACATTATCGCTAGTCACATCCCACTATGAATTGCTTAAGAAATATGGGTTAACTAATAATCAAATTTTAAACGCTTCTTTTATTTTTAACGAAAAAAATGTTACGCCAACATTTAAAATTTTGCTTGGTGTAAGTGGTAAAAGTTATGGATTTTTAATTGGCAAAAAATTCGGCCTTTCTCCTGAATTAATTGCAGATGCTAAAAAGATTTATGATAACTCTTTTGCAAGTGAAGACGATAAAAAATTGCATGCACTTGATGAAAAGGAAAGATATCTTGCAACAAAAGATGAAAAACTTAAACAAAGACAAGATAGTCTAGCAAAGTTAAAAGATGATTTAGCACGTCGAGAAAAAGAAATTCGTGATAGAGAAAATAAACTGAAAAATCAAAAAATCGATAAATTCGATATATTTTTGAATGACAAATACAACGAAATTAATAACATTTATAATGCGTTTTTAAAAGACAAAAATATTAAAAAAGCTGAAGAAAAGCTAGACAAGATCAATGTAAAAAATAAGAAAAATGAAAATATAGAAGTAGGCAATTACGTTATTATCAAATCCCTTGATATTAAGGGTAAAGTTTCTTCGATGAATGGGAATAAATTAAGAATTTTAACGCCAGATGGCTTCACACTTAACGCGACAAAGGACCAATGTGAGATTATTGAAGCCCCTAAAGAAGTTTTAAAGCCTACTATAAATGCTGATAAATATATACTTGGTCAAAAACAAGTCTCATCATCTTTAAATCTTATTGGTTATAGAGTTGATGATGCTTTAATTACTCTAGATAAATACCTTGATGATTGTGTTTTACGTGGTTTAAAAGAAGTAAAAATTATTCATGGCTATGGTAGTGGAAAACTTCGTGAGGGAATTCATTCTTTCTTAAAAAGACGCAAAAATGTCGATAGTTTTCGCATTGGCAATGAATTAGATGGGGGCAGTGGCTCAACTATTGTTTTGTTAAAATGATGAATGAAACGTTAAAAAAACAAATTGAACTTTTGCCAGATCAGCCAGGTTGCTATTTAATGCATAATGCTGATGATGAAATTATTTATATTGGCAAAGCTAAAAACTTAAAAAAGAGAGTTTCTCAATATTTTTTGCGTGTACATTCTGGCAAAACTGCTGCAATGGTATCTCATGTAGACCATTTTGAAACAATTATTACAAAAAGCGAAAAAGAAGCTTTAATTTTGGAAATGAACCTAATCCAAAAAAATCATCCGCGTTATAACATTCTTCTAATGGATGATAAGCATTATCCATATATTGCTATACATAAAAATGTAGAAAATCCTTATGTTGGTTTATCAAGAAATGTTAAAGATAAAAAGTGCGAATATTTTGGTCCTTATCCAAATAGTAGCGCCGCTTTTGAAGTAATTGATTTAATTAATAAATTGTTTCCTTTAAGAAAATGTCATAATGTTCCTAAATCTCCATGCCTTTATTATCATATTGGTCAATGTTTAGCGCCTTGTGTAAATAAAGTTTCAAGAGATGAATACGATAAAATAATCGATAATATTCGTAACTTTTTAAAAGGAAAGAACCAAGAATTAACTAAAGATCTTAAAGAAAAGATTAAAAAATGCAGTGATGCATTAGAATTTGAAAGAGCACAAGAATTCAAAAAAATGCTTGATTCAATAAATCATATTACCGAAAAGCAAACCGTTGAATTTAAAGACAAAATAAATCGCGATTTTTTCTCGTTTCATACAAGAGAGAATTATATTGCAATTGCCTTATTTTCTTATAGAGAAGGAATCTTACTTTCAAAACGTGCATTTTGTTATGAATTAATTGGAGATATTAATGAATTTGTTAGTGAGATGATTTATCAATATTATGGTATTAATTCAATACCTAACGAAATAATCGTTTCTAGTGAAGAAATTAAAGATAATTTAAATTCCTATTTTGAAAATGCAAATGTTTTTTCACCAACGAAAGGAAAGTTACATGACGTTTTAGACATCTGTGAAATTAACGCTAAAGAAGCTTTAGATGAGCATTTTTTAACTGCTAAACTTGATGATGATGTTTTGAATTTGCTCGATAAACTCGGGGAAATTCTTCATATTAAAACGCCAAGTAGAATTGAACTTTTTGATAATTCACATTTACAAGGGACCAACGCAATTGGGGCTATGGTTGTATTTATTAATGGTATTCCTTATAAGAAGTTATACCGCAAGTTTAATATCCAAGGAGTTAATAAAAAAGATGATCTTTCATCAATGCGTGAAACTTTAACTAGAAGATATAAACGTGTTAAAGAGGAAAATGGCGAAATGCCTGATTTAATTATTGTTGATGGTGGAAAAGGTCAAATTGAAGTGGCATTAGAAGTAAAAAAAGAGTTAGATTTACCATTTGCAATTGCTGGACTTGTTAAAACAAGTAAACATCGAACAAGTGCATTAATGGATGAAAACTTTAATGAGTATTATTTAGATGATGAGAAGAAACTATTTTTACTTTTAACTAGAATGCAAGATGAAGTGCATCGTTATGCAATTACAACACACATCAAGAAAAGAAATAAAAGCATCTTTAACAGTGTATTTGACGACATTGATGGAATAGGCGAAAAAAGAAAAGAACAGCTTATCAAGGCCTTTCCTTCAATTAGTGAGTTAAAAAACGCTAAAATTGAAGAGTTAGAGCAAATTGTGCCAAAAGAAAGTGCTAAAATGCTTTATGAAAAGATAAGGAGTATTAATTAAATGGAGTTAAAAGACTTGCTGGAACTTTATAAGCAAGGCGAATACCAAAAAGTAATAGACGAAAGCTTTAAAAGCGATGATTATAATGCTATTTTTCTGCGCATAAGAAGTATGAGTGCTTTAAAGCAATTTGATTTTGCTTTAAGAGAATATTTAGTTAATGAAAATACACTTGTGCTTTTTAATCTTGATGAATCCATTAAACTCTTTATTCAACTTTTAGTAGATTTAAATTTTTCAAGAGATCAAATTTATAATGAATGCCTTCGTTATGGTACTGTTTTTTATTCAAACGGGAATAAAGGCAAATATTTCACAGATTATCTTGCAAAATATTTCACGAACGAAGAAAGAGATGCGGGCTTTAACTCAATTATATTTCGAGCCGATGAAACTAATTATAAAGAGTGCTTAAGAAGCCACGATTTACAAAAAATCTCATCAGCGCTTAACTTTATTAATAAGCAAAAAGAAGAAAATTTTCTTTTTTATGTTAGTGCCGAAAAAGAAGTAGAAGATTTGATTAAAGAAAAACACAATTTTAATTTAGAATATGGCTATTTCTTTAATCATCTTGTTTCAAACCGTTCAAATGTTCCTCTTTTATTTAATAAAGATGGCATTATTTTTCGAATTGTACCTTCAGAATTATTTGAAATTAAAAAACAATCAGATTACTATTTTAGGCACACAATGAATTGGATTTATAAATATGAAACTGATGCAATAATGCATGAATATGAACTACGTTTAATTTATACTGCTTATTTTTTGCTAGGTCCTCAATATTTAAAAACCAAAAAAGATGAATATTCTTTTTTGCACGCAGCGTATTATCTTACGACATGTTTTTACCATAAACCATTTGATGGGCTAACTAAATTCAATCCTAAGGTTCGCGCAGATATGAATAAAGTTGACTATTATATAAAACTTATTAAAAAAGCCTGCAAAGACTATAACGATCCTTTATTACAAACAGCCGATTAAATATTTTATATTTAAGTTATATTTTTTGGCCTAATTTAAAAGGTTATTTCACTTTACTAAAAACAAGAAATTAATGTATAATTTTTCAGTATACTCGGAGGAAATAAAATGAATTCAAAATTAACAAAAAAAGACACTTCAATTTATGAAATTGAAGGAAAAGTTGAAAAAGAAGCATGGAAGGAAGCTCAAGAAAAAGCTTTAAAGAAACTTGCTAAAAAAGTCACTATTAAAGGCTTTAGAACAGGAAAAGCTCCTATCGAACTTGCTAAAGAAAGAATTAATCCAAACGACTTAATTAATGAAGCAATTAATGAAGCTTTACCAGAACTTTATAATGCTGTCTTAAAAGAACACAACTTAGTTCCTTTTATTCAACCAAAAGTTAATGTTACAAGCTTAGATGATAATGGATTTACTGCTGTTTTTACAGTAACAACCGCTCCAGAAATTACACTTGGACAATATAAAGACATCAATATTCCTTTAGAAAAAAGAGAAGCAACTGAAAAAGAAATTCAAGAACAAATTGATCACGTTTTAGAAGACAATGCTGAACTTGTTTTAAAAGAAGGCGCAGCTGAAAAAGGTGATACCGTTGTATTTGATTTCAAAGGCTATATTGATGGCAAAGAATTTGACGGAGGAAGTGCAAACAACTATTCATTAGTTTTAGGTTCAAATCAATTCATTCCAGGATTTGAAGATCAATTAGTTGGTGTTACTAGTGAAAGCAAAAAAGATGTCATTGTTACTTTCCCAGAACAATACGTTAAAGAACTTGCTGGTAAAGAAGCAAAATTTGTTTGTATGATTCATGAAATCAAAACAAAACAAAGACCAGAACTTAATGATGAATTTGTATCGACATTAAATATTAAAGATGTTAATAATGTTGAAGAATTCAAAGCTTACGAAGCAAAGCAAGTTCAAAATAGATTAGATAATCAAGCAAGACAAGAACAATTCAACAAAGTTTTAGCTAAAATTATCGAAAATGCTAAATTTGAAATCGGTGAACAAGTCGTTAATCAAGAAGTATCTGCAATGAAAGCTGATACAATTAATCAAATTACAAACAACGGCTTAACTTATGAACAATATAAAGAAATTACTGGCTTAACCGATGAAAAACTTGACGAAAACTTTAGAGTAGAAGCCAGAAAGAGACTCGAACAATATCTTGTATTCCAAAAGATTGCTCAAGTTGAAAATTTAGTCGTTTCAAGACAAGAACTTGAAAATTATTATGCTCAACTTGCTACTAACTATGGCATGAAAGTTGAAGAAGTTAAAAACATCTACAAAAATGATGAAAGCAGAATTATTTCAACTTTAGTTGAAAACAAGATTGTTAGATTTATTAGCGCTAACAACATTCAAGAAGTAAAAGCTGAAGAAAATAAAGAAGAAGTTAAAGAAGAAGCTGCTAAAGAAGAAAAACCAGTTGCAAAGAAGCCAAGAGCTAAGAAAACTTCAACAACTGCTAAGAAAACAACAAAATCTGCCAAAAAAGAAACCACAGAAGAGAGCAAGTAGTAACTTAAATAAAAGGAGGTAATCGTAATTAATGAATTTTTGTGAAAATAAAGACTTTGAATTACCTTTACTCGTAACAAGAGGATATGTTGGATATCCTAATGCTTCAGTTACTTTATCTGTAGAAAGAGATTTTACGATTGATGCAATTAATCTTTCGATAAACGATTATGAAAATTATTGCATCATCGTTTCTCAAAAGGATTTAAATAAACTCGAGTTTGCTGGTTTAGATGACATATACAGCGTTGGAATTATTGCAAAAGTCATCTCTAGTGAAAAAATTCAAAATGGATTAAGAGTTAAATTAGTAGGAGTTTCTAGAATTAAAATAACTTCTGTTAGACAAGAAGGGACAAGTTATCTTGCTAACGCACTTTTATATCCAGATGCACTCGGTGAAAATTTTGATGAAATTGGTTTAATTACCGCTGTCGTTAAAAAACTTGAAGGCTTAGGCTTTGAAGATTTATCTAGAGGTGGCACCCAATCAATTAGTGAGCAATTATCTCGCGGGATTAGCTCATTAGAATTAAGCTATTTTTTAGCTAATATTGTTTATGCTGAACCAAAAGACAAACAAGCTCTTTTAGAAACACCTACAATTGCTGAACGTTATAATAAACTTCTTGAAATTATCAATAAACAAACAGAGATGCGTGAAATTGACAAACAAATCATGCAAACTGTTCAAAAAAATACCGATAAACAACAAAAAGAATATATTTTACGCGAAAAGTTAAAAGCAATTAAAAAGGAATTGGGTGAAGATCCAACCAAAGATTCCTCATCAACTCTTGAAAAGCTTGAAAGCAATCCTTATCCAGAGGAAGTGAAAGCAAAAGTTAAGGATGAGTTAAAAAGAAAAGAGATGATGCCACAAGGCTCACTTGAAGCAAGCCTTATCCAAGATTATATTGATATAGTTTTTTCAATACCTTGGTTTGAGCAAACTGAAGATAATAATGATATAACACATGCTAAAGAAGTTTTAGACGAAGATCATTATGGTCTTAAAAAGGTAAAAGAAAGAATTATTGAATATCTTTGTGTTAAAAAATTTAAAGGGAACTTGAAAGCTCCAATTTTGTGTTTTTACGGGCCACCAGGATGTGGGAAAACTTCATTATCACGCTCAATTGCTCGTGCTTTAGGAAGAAAATTTATTAAATGTTCTTTAGGTGGCGTTAGTGATGAGGCGGAAATTAGAGGTCATAGAAGAACCTATGTCGGTTCTCGACCAGGAAGAATTATTTCTTCTTTAAGAAAGGTTAAGGTTAATAATCCTGTTTTCTTACTCGATGAAATCGATAAACTTGGTCGCGATTCATTTAAAGGTGATCCAAGTAGTGCACTTTTAGAGGTTTTAGATCCTGAACAAAACAGAGAATTTAACGATAATTATCTCGAACTTAATTATGACTTAAGTAATGTTTTGTTTATTTGCACAGCAAATAATATTGAAAACATTCCAGCTCCATTACTTGATAGATTAGAGTTAATTCATGTTCCAAGTTATACGGCAATTGATAAATTACATATTGCTAAAGATTTCTTGATTAAAAAGCAACTTGAAGCTAATGGCTTAAAAGATGATTCAATTATTTTTGAAGACGATAGTATTTATTACATAATTGATCGCTATACAAGAGAAGCCGGCGTGAGAGATTTAGAAAGAAATATCGCAAGTATTATTAGAAAAGTGATTGTTGAAAAGGTTCAAGAAGGGAAAGATAGCGAATTTAACGTTAAAATCAGCGTTAAAGATGTTATGAAATATCTTGGCGTTGAACCATTTGATTCAACAAGCAAAGAAAAAGGAAAACAAGTTGGTGTTGTTACTGGCCTTGCTTATACAGATTATGGCGGAGATATTTTGCCAATCGAGGTTAATTATTTTGCTGGTAAAGGACGTCTTGTTTTAACTGGTAAACTTGGAGATGTTATGAAAGAAAGCTGCGAAATTGCTTTAGATTATGTTAAAGCAAGCGCAGAAAAATATGATATCAATCCTGAAATGTTTGATAAGATTGATATTCACGTTCATGTTCCAGAAGGAGCTGTTCCTAAAGATGGACCAAGTGCTGGAGTTGCCATAACTTGTGCAATTATTAGTGCATTAAGCAAAAAAGCGGTAAGTGGCGACATTGCGATGACTGGAGAAGTAACTTTAAGAGGAAATGCTCTTCCTATTGGCGGATTAAGAGAAAAATCTTTAGCTGCTATGAGAAGTGGCATTAAAAAGATTATTATTCCAGACGGAAATAAGCATAACGTGAACGAACTTCCAAAAGAAATTACTGAAAAACTTAAAATTGTTTACATGAAAAATGTAGATGATGCAGTAAAGGTTATTTTCAAATAAAATGGAAAACTATTATTTTAATAAAGCTAAATTTATTAAAAGCATTGTTGATGTTAAAGAAGCACCTGGGGAGTTTAACTCCTCAGTGCTTTTTGTTGGAAAATCAAATGTTGGGAAATCTAGTTTAATTAATGCTTTAACTAATTCTAAAAAATTAGCTTATACTAGTTCTAAACCTGGCCATACAAGAGTTTTAAATTATTATTCAGTCGAAGATTATTTTTACCTTGTAGATTGTCCAGGTTATGGTTTTTCTACTAAAAAAGACCTTGATTATGCTTTTTATGGCAAAATGATTGAGAATTACTTCAAGGATAATGAGCATCTTAAACTAGTAGTTTTTTTACTTGATTCAAGACATGAACCAACTGATGATGATTTAGATTTTTATAAGTTTTTACTTTCTTACAAATATCGCTTTATTATTTGTATGACAAAATGTGATAAGTTAAATATGTCCATGAGATCAAAAATTTATAAAAATTTAAAAGCCAAACTTGAATTTGATCCTGAAAAGTATCCGCCTCTTCTTGTTTCTATTAATGACAAAAAGAGCATTTTAAGGTTAAAAGAATTAATTGAAGGCGTCGTGAAGGAGAATAAGTGATTATGGCACTAGATAAAAAGTATGATTTTAGAAAAACAGAAGAGGGAAAATACGAAACCTGGAAATCTAAAGGTTATTTTAGAGCTGGAGATGTAACTAAAAAACGTTTTTCCATGGTTATACCTCCTCCAAATGTTACAGGTAAACTTCATATAGGCCATTCTATCGATAATACTATTCAAGATATTACTTGTAGATATAAAAAAGCGAAAGGCTATGATGTTTTATATCTTCCAGGAGTTGATCATGCTGGTATTGCAACGCAAGCAAAAGTTGATGCAAAACTTAATAAAGAAGGTACAAATCGTTTTAAGATTGGTCGTGAAGCTTTCTTAAAAGAATGCTATGCTTGGAAAGATTTATACCATCATTTTATTCACGAACAATGGGAAAAAATGGGCATAATGGTCGATTATTCTCGCGAAAGATTCACTCTTGATGAGGGATGTATTAAAGCAGTAAATAAGGTATTTGTTGACTTATATAACCAAGGTCTCATTTATAGAGGTGAAAGAATAGTAAACTATGATCCTGTAATGAAGACTGCTTTAAGTAACATCGAAATTATTTATAAAGAAGACGATGGAGATTTCTTTTATTTCAAATATCCTTTTAAAAACGACAAAACACGCTTTTTAACTATTGCAACAACTCGTCCTGAAACAATGTTTGGAGATGTCTGTGTTGTCGTAAATCCAAAAGATAAACGTTATAAAGATATAATTGGTCAAATGGTCATAAATCCAGCAAATGGAGAAGAAATCCCTGTTATTGCTGATGAATATGTTGATATATCTTTTGGTACTGGTGCTATGAAATGTACACCAGCTCACGATCCAAACGACTTTATCATTGGTAAAAAATATAATTTGGCACATCCAATCATTATGAATACAGATGGCACAATGACGAATGAATGTGGTAAATATGCTGGAATGGACCGCAATGAATGTCGTAAAGCCCTTGTTAAACAAATTGAAGAAGACGGAAACTTAATTAAAATTGAACATATTAAGCACCAAGTTGGTCATTCAGAAAGAAGTGATGCGGTAGTTGAACCTATTCTTTCAAAACAATGGTTTATTAAAATGAAGCCACTCGCTGAGAGAGTTTTGAAAAATCAAACAAGCGCAAAAGATAAAGTAAACTTCTTCCCAAAACGTTTTGAAAATGTTCTTAAACAATGGATGTCAAATTGCGATGATTGGTGTATTTCTCGTCAATTATGGTGGGGCCATCGAATACCAGTTTATTACTCAAAAACTACTGAAAATATACTAGTTTCCGCCCAAAAGCCTTCAGATATGGAAAATTGGGTGCAGGATGAAGACGTTTTAGATACATGGTTCTCTAGTGCATTATGGCCATTTGAAACACTTGGTTGGCCTGATGATACTGAAGATTTTAAGCGTTATTATCCACTTGATTGTATGGTTACAGGATATGACATTATCTTTTTCTGGGTAGCTAGAATGGTTTTTCAAGGCTTACATTTTACAGATAAAGCCCCATTTAAAGATGTCATAATCCATGGAATTGTTAGAGATAGTCAAGGAAGAAAGATGTCTAAATCTTTAGGGAATGGTGTTGATCCAATTGATGTTATTAATCAATACGGGGTAGATAGTTTAAGATATTTCCTTGCAACAACAGCATCTCCTGGACAAGATATGCGTTATAGCGAAGAGAAAGTAAAAGCAGCAAATAACTATCTTAATAAGATTTGGAATAGTGCACGATTCATTTTAATGAATATTCCAGAAGACTATAAAAACATTGATCCTGCAAAAATCGATAAAAAGAAACTATCTTTAGTTGATAAATACATTCTTACAAAGCTTGAAAATGTAGTAAAAAATATTACTAAAGCGATGGATTCTTATGAATATGGAATAGCTAGTAATTTACTTTATAACTTTGTATATGATGATTATTGTTCGTTCTATCTTGAGATGAGCAAGGTCACATTAAAAGATGATTCTTTATATAAAGAAGGAACTTATTTCACTTTACTTTACACTTTAAAAGCTATTTTAATGATGATTTATCCATTCTCACCATTCATTAGTGAAGAAATTTATCTTAATTTACCAGTTCATAAAGATTCAATTATGCTTGAATCTTATCCAGAATTTGATAAAGGTTTTGTTTTCACTTCATCACTTAAAAAGGTAGAGGCTTTAAAAGGTGCAATTGAAGCAATTAGACAATATAAGGTAAACAATTCATTAGCACCAAATGAAGCTTTGAATCTTTATGTTAAAGCTAGTTTCAATTTTGAACCTTTAACTAAATATCTTGCTCGTTATTCTTTTGCTAAATCTCTTGCTTTAATTAAAGAAGATAAAGAAAATACAACAAGTATTGTTTTAGCTAACTTAACACTTTTTATTGATGATAGTGCAAATAAAGAAGAGTTAAAGGCTAAATTAGCTAAGGATTTAGAAAAAATTGAAAGTGAAATTAAACGTAGCGAAGCTTTATTAACGAATCAAAATTTCCTTGCTAAAGCACCAAAACAAAAAATTGATCTTGAGAAGGAAAAATTTGAACAATATAAAGCTCAAAAAGAAGAAATTCAAAGAAAAATAGAAAATTTATAAAAAATTTTAAAAAATAAAAGATAACCTCCTTCATATTAGTGAAAGGAGGTTTTTAAATATGGAAGATAAGATTCCTTTATCAAAAGCAGAATTATGTTCGATACGCTGCGGAGAAGCAATTACTTTATCAGCAGTAATGGCGG
>CAJJXG010000018.1 GCA_905197045.1 uncultured Caryophanales bacterium | reverse complement strand
ATATTTCATAAAAAAGTACCCCTTTCCTAATGTCTAGGATTTGGGGTACCTCTCAAAATGGAGATTTTTTATTTCTTAATAACTTGTTTTCCGTCGTAGTAACCACATTTTGGACAAACTGTATGAGATTTAATAAGTTCGCCACAATGAGAACAAACGCTTAAGCCATTAACATGAAGTTTGTAATGTGTTCTTCTCATTCTTTTTGTAGTTTTACTCGTTCTTCTAAATGGGACTGCCATAGTTAAATAACTCCTTTACCGAAAATAATTATAAAGAATTAAATAATATTGTCAAATATTTTTTTGATATTTTATAATAATTAACTAAAAACACGATTATAATCGTACTTTTTTATTTTTTACACTGTTAAAAATATTTAAATTTATCTTTTGAAAAAGTAATCATTTTTGTTTTGTTTTCAAGTGAAACTTCGCTTGGTTCAATACATTCTAAATAATTTGAGCTATGACCACGATAGCCATTTGCTTCCTTAACAAAATCTTCAAAAAGAAATTCAATATTTTGCCCAAAAAATTGAGAAGCATAACTAAATTCTAATTCTTTAGACAAGTCTAGTAAGCGATTAACACGTTCTTTTTTTACTTTTGTTTCGACTTGATCTTTAAATTTTGCTGCTACCGTACCATTTCTAATAGAGTAAGGAAAAACATGTATTTTACTGAAATTGATTTCTTTACATAAATTATAAGTTTCTAAAAAATTCTCTTCGCTTTCACCTGGGAAACCAACTATTACATCAGTAGTAATTGATATTGTAGGTCTTATTGCTCTAATTCGCTTAATTTTTTCTATAAAACCTTCAATATCGTATTTTCGGTTCATTCTTTTAACAACTTCTTTACTACCGCTTTGAAGTGGAATATGTAAATGATTGGCTAAATTTGAATGTTTTTTTAGTAAAGATAAAAACTTATCATCAATTTGACTTTCCTCTAAAGAAGATATTCTCAGGCGATATAAATTAGGATTATTAACAAGGATTGATTCAATAAGGTCACTAAAATTTTCTTTAGGTTCAAGTTCCAATCCATAACTAGACATATCGATACCAGTTAAAACAATTTCTTTTACACCATTTCTTAATAAAGAAGCGATTTCTTCTAAGATTTCATCTTTTTTTCTACTTCTTGATCTACCTCTTATATAAGGAATCAAGCAATATGAACAAAAATTATTGCAGCCATCTTGAATCTTAACATAAGCTCTTGTTGTTAAATAAGATTTAGTAAGTGAGATGTTTTCATATGATTTAATGGTAGAATTTTCATCATTTAGATAAACTTTTTTGTGATTTTTTAAAAATTGATTAACCAAAGAAAAAATTTTGTCCCTGTTTGAGGTGCCTATAACTATATCTGCATCCAAATTTTCGCTGATATTTTTATAATCAAATTGTGCATAGCAACCCATAACAACCAAGACTGAATTAGGGTACTCTTTACGATACTTTTTAATCACCTTTCTATCTTTTGTAACACTAGTTTGCGTTACAGCACATGTATTAATCAAAATTACAGTTGGCTCAATGTCTTTGTTCTTGTCAAAAAAAGAGAAACCATTTTTTAAAAAAGTCTCTCCAACAGCTTCTACTTCATAGCTATTAACTTTACAACCTAAAAAATCTATTAATAATGTCATACTTGATATATCTTACAAATCTTTCTAAAAACGTAATAACTGACTAAGTCATTTTTATAAAGCAAGTATATAAATAAACTTAAGTCGTTATTAAAATATGCTTCAATTAAGGGCTTAATTTTCTCGATAATATTATATTTATGGGGATTTTTCATATGCTTATCAAAAAGATAAATAATATTATCAAGTGTGCCCTGTCTATTTATGATAAAGATAGCATTAAAATCATAATGATAAAAAGCTACCGCTGTATCCGATTCCAAAACTTTAACAAGTTGGGTAAATAAAGAAGAATATAAATCGATATTATAGGTTTCAAAAGGATCAATAAAAAATGGTTCAAATTTCTTGTATAAGTCAATATAAGGATATTGAAACATCTTTTCGCTTTCATTTGAATAAACTATATTGGTAGCTTTGCTAAAAAAAGGCACGTAAATTTTGAAATTGTCATAAGCTATGTAAGGTAAATCGCTAATTCTTTCTTTAATGTCGTCTTTAATTGATTCAATACTTATATTAGCGTTAGCAACATACATATCATTAATAACATTATCTAATTCATCTTTATTGATAATTGCTTTAATGATGATATTAGCCTTGATAATATCAAAATCATTATCAACTTCTAAGTATTTAAAAAAGATAGGATTGCTTTTTAACATTCCTTTAAATTTATGAAAAAAGACCATTTCAGCGCACGAAGAAAGTCCTTTTTTATTACGTTCTTTTTTTAAAATGTTATAAACTTCACCCATAATTAATCTAAATATAAAGATAAAAGTGAAAGAATGAAAATACAAGCAGTTTCACTTCTTAAAATTCTTTTCCCAAGTGAAATTTCGTGATAATTAGCTTTTTTAGCTATCTCTAATTCACTTTTTGATATTCCACCTTCTGCTCCAATAATTACGTTTACTGTTTTGCCTTTAAGGCTAGGAAGCAAATCAATTAGATCTTGACTAGTAAAACTAGTATTTTCATAAGCTATTAAAGAATAATCAGCTTTATAATTTGAAATATCACTGAAATTAATCACATCAGTAAGTTTACACAATCTACTTCTTTTCGATTGCTCACTAGCTTCTTTAATTATTTTGTTAAATCTGATTAATTTCTTTTCTTTATTTTCTTTTGTAATTTTTGCAATTGATCTTTCACTATTAATTAGAACTATCTCACTACATCCTAACTCAACAGCTTTTTGAATAACTAGATCAGTCTTTTCGCCTTTAGGCAAGCAATATAAAAGACGTACAAAGCCATTTAATTCATGATTTTCATTAATCTCTTTAACGATTTTAAAAGAAAATGGCTTTAACGAAGTTATCTTAGCTATTTTTAAATCGCCATCTACATTCACTTCAAACTCATCATTTATATTCATTCTCATGACTTTAGTTATATGAAAAATATCGTCAAGAGATATGACGATATTATTTTCATTATCTAAAACAGCAAAATATCTTTGCATTATTTTAAAAATACTCCATTACTATCTTTTCTGCTATTTATGAAAAGACCAACAAAGCCTAGTATAAAATAAACTATAAAAATAGAACCAAAGCTAATAAGAAAACTATATAATGCTCCTAGTTCAGTAGTGAAAAATAGAATACAAAATAACGAAATAATGTAGACCAAACCTACTAATAATCTACTAATTCCCAACTTAGAATGTCCTAAATAAAAACTATCTGCGCCAAAAACACCTAAAAACATACATAAAAGTGAATTTATTAATTTGCTATGTTGTTTGTAATTTTCAATGCTTTTTTTATCGACAGTATTAATCGTTTGAGTAATATCAACCGTAAATGATTCTACTCCTTCTAATGGTTTTTTGCCTCCACAGAATGGACATATTTCTTTATCAAACTTCGTTATATTTTCACCACAATATTTACACTTTGGCATAAATAACCTCTTCGTGTTATTAGTATAAACTTAACAAACTACTTTTTAAATGCTCTTTTAAATTTATCGAAAAAAGAATCGCCAGTTGATGTAGCTTTTTTAAAATCTTCCAACGCTTTCTTTTGATCTTTGTTTAAATATGTAGGTGTTTTTAAATTTACGTGGACATATTCATTGCCATATCCATTGCCCCTTAAATCTTTAACACCTTTATTCTTTAGACAAATAACGTCATTTGGTTGAGTTCCTGCACTAATTTTGAGCTCACTTTCACCATATACAGTAGGAACTGTGATTGTACATCCTAAACATGCATCAACAAAATCTAAAGGAATGCTAATATGTATATCATTTCCATCACGAACAAAAAAGTCATGTTTAGCAACGACTACTTCAATATATAAATCTCCATTATCGCCGCCATTTAAGCCTCTTTCACCTTTTCCTTGAACTCTAATTTGTTGACCAGATTGAATGCCTGCAGGAATTTTGACTTCAATTTCTTTTTTAACTCTCTTATAACCTTTGCCATCACAATCTGGACATGGAGTTTTAATCTTTTTCCCACTTCCATGGCAATCTGGACAAACAGTTTCTTGTTGAATGATTCCAAAAATACTTCTTTGTTGAGTTAAAACACGACCTTTACCATTACATGTTGGACAAGTAGTATATTCTGTACCATGTAAAGCTCCTGTTCCTTTACAGGACTCACATTTTTCATCATAAGTTAATGGAATTGTTACGGTTTTACCATTAATTGCGTCCATAAAATTAATTTTGATACGCATCATGGAATCATCGCCTCTTCGTGGACCACCTCTTCTTGAAGAAGATCCGGAGGAGAAACCGCCAAATCCACCACCAAATCCACCAAACATTTTATTTAAAATATCGTTTAAATCGTCAAATGAGCCACCATTAAAATTGAAGCCTTCAAAACCACTTCCGCTAAATGGATTTGCTCCTCCAGCTGTTTGATCAAAAGCTGCTTGGCCGAATTGGTCGTATGTTTTTCTCTTTTGTGGATCGTTTAATACAGAAAAAGCTTCAGTACATTCTTTAAATTTTTCGGCATCACCAGTTTCTTTATTGTCAGGATGGTATTTTTTAGCCAATTTTCTATATGCTTTTTTAATATCATCTTGGCTTGCAGACTTATCTACGCCAAGAACTTCATAATAATCTCTTTTTGATGTTGCCATACTTATACCTCTTTATATTGAACAAAGGGAAGTTTGTTAACTTCCCTGTTCTTGTTAAAAACTAAGTTTGATTAATTACTTTTTATCAGTAAAATCAGCATCGATTACATCATCATCTTTTTTACTTGATGATTCTGAACCGGCATTATTTTCTTGAGTATAAGTTTGTTGACCGCCATTTTGAGCGCCAGCATTTGCTTGTTGTTGTTGCATAAATGCTGCAGCTTTCTCTAAATCATTGATTTTGTTTCTTAATGTTTCCATATCATTGTTATCAAGGGCTGTCTTTAATTCATCTCTTAATTTTTGAGTTTCTTCTTTTTGTTTTGGATCGATGGAATCGCCTTTTTCTCTTAAAGCTTGGTCGATTGAAGCAATATAGCCATCGGCTTTATTTTTAAGTTCAATATCGCCTTTACGTTTTTCATCGTTTTCTTTGTTTGCTTCAGCTTCTCTGACCATTCTATCGATTTCTTCTTTAGAAAGACCATTTGATCCTGAGATGGTAATTTCTTGTTCTTTTTGGGTATCAAGATCTTTTGCACTAACCTTAACAATACCATTAACATCGATATTAAATGTAACTTCGATTCTTGGAGTTCCTCTTGGAGCTGGTTTAATACCGCTTAATTGGAAGTGACCAAGTAATTTGTTATCATGTGCCATTGGTCTTTCACCTTGGTAAACCATGATGTCAACAGCAGGTTGATTATCAGCTGCAGTTGAGAAAATTTGTGATTTTGTTGTTGGAATTGTGGTATTTCTTGGAATTAATGGAGTCAAAACACCGCCCATTGTTTCAATACCTAAAGTTAATGGTGTGACATCAAGAAGAATAACATCTTTGACATCGCCACTTAAGATACCACCTTGATATGCTGCACCAATTGAAACAGCTTCATCTGGGTTAACACTTAAATTTGGTTTTTTACCTGTAACTTTACTAACAAGTTCTTGAACAGCTGGCATTCTTATAGAACCACCAATGAGTAAAACTTCATTAATATCGTTATAAGTCATTTTTGCATCGCTGATAGCTTTGTTTAATGGTGCTAAACATCTATCAAGAAGATGTTTTGTCATTTCTTCAAATTTTGCTCTTGTTAATGTTGCTTCAAAGCTGATAGGACCATTTTTACCCATACCAATGAATGGTAATGAAATGGTTGTTTCTAAGCTACTAGAAAGTTCGATTTTAGCTTTTTCTGCAGCATCTTTATATCTTTGAAGAGCCATTTTATCGTTAATATCTTGACCAAATTGAATTTTAATTTGAGCTTTAATCCAATCAGCAACTACATTATCCCAGTCATCGCCACCAAGTTTGTTATCACCAGCTGTTGAAACAACTTCAAATGTTCCATCACCAATATCAAGAATAGAAACATCAAGAGTTCCACCACCTAAGTCAAAAACACAAATCTTTTCACTCTTATCTTTTCCAAGACCATAAGCAAGTGCTGCTGCTGTTGGCTCGTTAATAATTCTAACGACATCTAATCCAGCAATTGTACCAGCATCTTTTGTTGCTTGTCTTTGAGCATCATTAAAGTATGCAGGACATGTAATAACTGCTTTTTTAATTTCATGTCCAATATTTGCTTCAGCATATGATTTCATATAAGCAAGGATTTTTGCAGAAATCTCTTGTGGAGTGAAATCTTTATTAATGCAATTAATATGGGCTTTATAATCACTACCCATATGTCTTTTAATAGAAGCAACTGTATCTGGGTTAGTAATAGCTTGTCTTTTTGCAGCATTACCTACAATTGTTTCACCGTTTGCTTTAAAAGCAACAACGCTAGGAGTTGTCATTGTTCCTTCTGGATTTGGAATAACTTTAACTGTTCCATCACTTTGAAGATAACTAACAACTGAATTTGTTGTACCTAAATCTATACCAAGAATAATCTCTTTTGCCATAATTTATACCTCCTTTAGGCTTTTTGAACTTCTTCTTTGCTCTCTTTATTTTCTTCAACCTTCTTTTCTTCAGTTGAAGGATGTTTGCTTACTACAACCATAGCGGCTCTAATAAGATGATCGTGAAGTTTATATCCTTTTAAAGTAATTTCTTTAACAATATTTTCTTCACCTTCATCTTCTACAAGTTCTACAGCATGCATTGTAGTTGCATCAAATTTATCACCAACTTTAGGTTCAATAGTAACAACACCTTCTTCATTAAGCACGTTTAATAGGGTGTTATGTACATATTGGAAACCAGTGAGATAATTTTTCATTTCATCTGTTGTTGGTTGAACTCTAAATGCCATATCAAACGCATCAAGAATACCAACAATTTTATCTATAAAGCCTTCTAAACGATATTTAATAGCTTCCTTATGATCTTTTTCGATATCTTTTCTAAGGTTAGCCATATCAGCATAGGCTTTATAATATGCATTTTTCCGGTGTTCACAATCAGCTTCTAATTTTTTAATTTGCTCTTCAGCTAATTGTTTATCATCTTTTTTATCCTTTTTTTCTTCTGGCGAACCTTTCTTTTCACCATTTTCGTTTAGGGATTCTTTATTCTCTTCCATCGTTCCCTCCTTTTTCTTCTTGAATATTGTCATTTGATAAGCACTCCATAATTCTATCTACTATATAGTCCAAACTATTTAAAACTTTCGAATAATCCATTCTTGTAGGTCCAATTACAGCAATTTTCCCAATCTTTTCTCCATCTACTGCGATATCTTTTGAAACAACACTTACATCGTTATATTTCTCTTCAACATCTCCAGCATTAACTAAGAATCTAGATTGAGCTTCGTCTATAATCTTTTCAAGATCATTTGGATTTTCAAAAAGATCAAATAATTTTTTAAGTTCATCAGCATTATCTCTAAATTCAGGTTGCTTTAATAAATTTTCTTTCCCGTAGAATGTTCCATTTCTTGATGAAGCAAAATCGTAGAAAGTTTTTAATAAAGCATTATAGAGATAAGCATAATCACTCATATAATCAGATAATATAGGTTTTATACTCTCTAATTTATCAACAAGTGCATTAATTCGAGTTCCTTTAAGTCTTTCATTTAATATTTCTATGCACTTCTTTAAATCTTCAACGCGATACTTTGAAGTAATCGTAAAAGTTTTGTTTTCAACATAACCTTTATCAGTTACAAATATCGCTGTTACAGAATTTAAAGAAATTGGGATAAGTTGAATAGAAACTAAATGTTCTTCTTCGGCTCCAGGACCTAAAACAACACTTGCAAGATTAGTCATGTGGCTAAGAATTTCACAGCTCTCTTTTAAAATTTCTTCAACAGTAATCGAATTAGAGAATACACGATTGAGTTCGTTTTTCATCTTTTCGTCGATTTTGTTGTTTCTAAGATGCTGTATATAATACTCATATCCTTTAGTTGAAGGAACTCGACCGCTTGAAATATGTGTCTTTTCAAGAAGTCCTTCTTTTTCAAGAGCGTTCATTTCATTTCTAATAGTCGCACTTGAAATAGGAAGATCGTATTTTTTAATAAGATAATTAGAACCAACAGGTTCAGCCGTCTTAATAAAATCTTCAACAATAAGTTTTAGTAATTTGTCTTTTCTTGTTAGCATCATTTCTAATCTCATCTAGCACTCTTTAATCCTAAGTGCTACTTAAATTATAGAGATAAATTTAGCAGTGTCAATATAAAAGTGCTAACTTTTTTAAATGAGGTCTCTTAATAAAAAATCCAGCTTTATTAAGCCTTCATCGCTGCAATAAATTTGATACTTATTTACTACTAAAAAACCACTATTTATATACTGATTAATAATATTTTTATATTTTTTTAAGAAATCAAAGCCAAATTGTTTTTTAAATTCGCGCAAATCAAACCCTTCTTTTAAGCGTAAATTACATATTAAAAAATATTCTAAGTTGTCTTTTTTATGAACAATTTCTTTATCTCTTTTACGTTTTCCTTTAAGATACTCGGTTAATGACGATGATATTTTATAACGACAAGGATACTCATAACCACTTGCACCACATCCAATTCCTATATATTGATTATTTTTCCAATAAGTTAAGTTATGTCTGCTTTCAAAACCAGCTTTAGCGAAGTTACTGATTTCGTATCTTTCAAATCCGTGCGCTCTAAGAAAATTCAAAATTAAATCGTAGTATTTACGCGATAAATCATCATCAATTTCTTTTACTTTATTGACATAAAAAATAGACATCGGATTTATAGATAAACTGTAAGTAGAAATATGATTAATATCTAATTTAACAAAGTTTTCTAAATCATCCTTTAAAGTAGAAATAGTTTGTCCTGGTAGACCATAAATAAGATCAACATTTATATTTGAAATATACTTTTTAACTAGTTTTATTAAATCAAAGTAATTAATACCATAATCTCTATTAATCGATTTAAGTAAATCCTTGTTAAAAGTTTGAATACCAATTGATATACGGTTAATCCCACACGATTTAAATAATTTAAGCTTTTCTTCATCTATTGATTCAGGATTAGCTTCGATTGTAAATTCATAATCATTCTTATTTAAAAGTAGTTTTAAAACCTTTAATAAACGTCTTAAATCGTTAATTTTTAAGCAAGTAGGCGTTCCACCACCAATATAGATAGTTTTAAAGCGATTCCCTTTTTTATAAAGTGAAAGCAAATCTTTAAATAACTGAGAAACGTATTTAGACTTAAAAAAGTCCTTACTTATGAACTTAGTAAAGTCACAATAAGGACAAATTGAATCACAAAAAGGAATATGGATATATAAACTACTTATCTTTGTTTTCTTGATCGTATTCATCAAATTGCTTTTGAGTTTCAGGGTTATCAACCTCTTCAAGATATCTGCTCAAATTTTCTTTAGCAATAGTATTTTCATCTGGTTTTTCTTCTTTGTCTTTTTTATTAATGACAAATTTAGAAAGTAAAAAAACACCTAGCGCTAAAACGCCAAAAATCACAATAATAAATATTAAAATTGCCCAAGGTTCATTAAACCATTCTGCTAAAACTATATTTTCTAACATTAATTAATTATCTCCTAATTTCTTTTAACTGGAATGTAAACGAATTTTTTCTTTAAAATCTCTTTTTTATAGTAGCCAAGAAGTACAAGATTATTCATGCTACTTCTAGCTGTTTCATAAGCGCATCCAACGCATTTTTTATATTGATCAACTGTATAGCTCATTCCAATTGTACAGTGTCTTGCGTAAAAATAAGCTTGTCCATGTGATAAGTTAGGATTCATCTCCATAAGGTGCGTTTCAAGTCTAGTCGCCTCTTCTTCACTTAGTCCAGTTGGAACATTAGAAATTGCTATATTTTGAGAAAATTTGACTTTTTCTGAACCATTTAAAGTTGGTTGAACTGGTCTAACAAGTTCTTGATAAGCTTTAACTTCTTCTGGAGTACGGCCAGTTTCAACGTTTGGTTCTTCTTTTTCTTCTTGAACTAGAGTTTCAGAAGGGCGAACTTCTTCTTTTGGTTCAACTTTGTCTTCATCAACTGGTTTAACTGTTTCTATTGAAGACGTTTTATAAGGCTCATTAAATGGTCTTTCAAGTTCATTTTGAGCTAAAGGTTCTTTTTTTATTTCTTCCTTGTTCAAAATTGGAATATCAACTGTTACAGGAGCAGTTTTAAAGATTGGTTCTTTTTGAACTTCAGCTTTTGGTTCTTCATCAACTTGATATAACTCTTTTTTAATCGTTAATTTTTGAGATTCTGCTATTTCATCAGCAATCTTATCTACCAATGGTTCAACTTTGTTTAACACGTAAGTGATTAAATAAGTTAAATCGCAATATTTTTGACAATCAAGAATTTTGCCTTCGAGTTCTTCTTTATTTTCTAATAATGTTTCAAAGCATAGTAAAGCAGCGATTGAATTTACATCATTATATGCTAAGACTTTTTTAAGCATTAAAACAGCTATTTCTTCGCTATAATTCTCAAAAGGTCTAATGTAATAAATGTCATATAAGGTAGCTACTGCTTTTACAATTAAACTTTGATTATCATAATTAATAAACTTAATTAGTTGTTCAACAGCATTTTCAATATGTTGAGGTGCAACACCAATCTTAATTCTTCCAATGCTATATCCGCTGTATTTATCAGTATCTGTTTTACGATAGTAGCTAGTTAATTCATCGGTGCCCATTAATTTAGAATAGAAATCACCAATAGTGTTTTCATCAATGTCTTGTAAGTAATTTTCTTCAATATCAGCAAGACAAGAATAATATCTTTGTAAAATTAATTGATCGGTAGGCAAATTATAAGTAATTGTGCCATCGATAATTCCATCCAAAACAGTATCTTGAGTATCAACGTTATATTTTTTAGCAATAATTTTAAGTATTTTTTTGTAAACTTTATGCTTAAAAAACTCGTTTGCAAGATTTCTTTGAAGCCTAGAATATTGATTAAGAATAGTCGTCAAGCGTCTTTCAAATGAATTTAATCTTTTTGAAATGCTTGGTGTCATGCAAACTGAAAAGCGATTTGCATCGTAGTTTGTAAGTGATAAGGACTCGTAAAAATCGCCTCTATATTCAAGAACTTGTGTCCAAATTCCATCGACAAGAGGAGTTTTCATTGCCTTAACTATATCGTTTTTTGTTGCGTAAATTTCATTGCTAAACTTTTTAATGTACTCATTTACAGCCATAAATTATTTTTTCCTTTTAAATATATATAAATTATAAAAACAAGCCGAAATTTTTACAATATTAATTACTAGTTATCTACTAATTATTCACTAGGCAATATTAAATTTAATTATTTTCTTCGTCGTCAATGCTCAATAATGACATGAAAGCTTCTTGAGGTACATCAACTGAGCCAATTGACTTCATTCTCTTTTTGCCTTCTTTTTGCTTCTCTAATAACTTCTTTTTACGAGTTATATCTCCACCATAACATTTAGCTAAAACGTCTTTTCGCACAGCTTTTATATCTGCTCTAGCAATAACTTTTCCATTTATAGCTGCTTGTACAGGAATTTCAAATTGTTGACGAGGTATAACTTCTTTTAGCTTAGAAACAATTTTTAAGCCTCTTTTATATGCAAATGGTTTATAAACAATTGAACTTAGTGCATCGATTACATCACCATTTAGTAAAATATCCATTTTGGTCAATTCACTTTGTTTATATTCAGCAAATTCATAGTCAAGACTTGCATACCCTTTGGTATATGATTTAAGTTTGTCAAAAAAGTTAAAAATAATCTCGCTTAAAGGCATCTCGTAAGTCAAAATCATTCTTGTTTCGTCAAAATATTCAAGATTTTTATAAATACCTCTTCTATCCTGGCAAAGTTGCATAACAGGTCCGATATAGTCTTTTGGCATCATAATTTCAGCCTTAACAAAAGGCTCTTCAATGTGAGAAACAGTTGTTAAATCAGGAAGTTCACTAGGATTAGAAAGCTCAATAATCTCTCCGCTAGTTAAACAAACTTTATAAATAACACTTGGAGCCGTTAAAATTAAATCTAAATCGTATTCCCTTTCAAGTCTTTCTTGAATTACATCCATGTGCAATAAACCTAAAAATCCACATCTAAAGCCAAATCCTAAAGCTTGAGATGTTTCAGGTTCAAAGCGTAAAGAAGCATCATTTAAAGATAACTTTTCTAGCGCTTCTTTCAAATCTTCGTATTTTTTAGAATCTGTTGGATAAATACCACAATAAACCATTGGATTAATCTTTTTATAACCTGGTAAAGGTAACAAAGCTGGATTATCTTTTAAGGTAATTGTGTCACCTACTCTAACTTCTTTAATATCTTTAATTTGAGCGCATAAATAGCCAACTTCACCACAATATAAGGCATCTGCAGGTACTTCTTTTGGTGTTCTTAAACCTAATTCAGTTACTAAAAAATCAGCTCCGCTTCTCATTAAATGAATGCGATCGCCAACTTTAACTTGCCCTTCTTTAATTCTTATTAAAACAACAACTCCTCTATAAGAATCATAGTATGAGTCAAAAATAAGAGCTTTTAAAGGGGCATCATTACTGCCACTTGGAGCTGGGATATCAGTGACGATTCTTTCTAAAACATCACGAATATTGTCCCCAGTTTTTGCACTAACTGGAATCGCATTTTCTCCATCTAATCCAATTCGAGAAGTGATTTCTTCTCGACAAGTTTCAATTCGAGCGCTTGCTAAGTCAATTTTATTAATAACAGGAACAATTTCTAAGTTATTATCAATTGCTAAATACATATTAGCTAAAGTTTGAGCCTCAACTCCTTGCGTGGCATCGATTACTAAAACTGCACCTTCACATGCAGCTAAAGATCTACTTACTTCATAGGTAAAATCGACGTGCCCTGGAGTATCAATAAGATTAAAAACATAATCTTTTCCATCTTTAGCATGATAATTCACTGTAACAGCATTTAATTTAATCGTAATCCCTCTTTCTCTTTCAAGATCCATATCATCGAGAATTTGGGATTTCATTTCTCTTTTTTCTATAGTATCAGTTAACTCTAAAATACGGTCACATAGAGTTGATTTTCCATGATCTATATGTGCAATAACACTAAAATTTCTAATTCTTGATTGATCGTATTTCATACGCAAAAAAGTATACCATTAAATTAATTTTTATAAAAAGAATTTAACGTTTCAATTAATTCTCTTGAATCAGAAATTTCTACATAGTTTTTATAGCGTGCTAATAAAATATTTTTGTAATAGTTTTGACTATAACGCGAATCAATGATTAAAGCAGCACCTCGATCATCTTTTGTTCTAATAACGCGCCCAAGTGCTTGCAAAACTTTGTTAATTCCAGGATTCATATAAGCAAATTGATAACCATCCATTTCTTTTTGAATATAAAACTCTTTTACTAAATTATTTTCAAAATTAATTTGAGGTAAGCCTACTCCAACTACAACAACTCCTATTAGTCGATCGCCAACTAAATCTATGCTTTCTGCAAAAGAACCTGAAATTACGCATACTCCAACTTTCGTTTTTAAGGGATTTTCAATAAAATTAGTTAAAAATTCATCTTTATCTTTGTTTGTCATTGAAGCCCTTTGGAAAATATAACGCTCATCATTTAATAACATTTTTTCAAGTTTAGAAGAATATTCAAAAGAAGGCACAAAAACTAGGTAATTTCCAATTTTACTCGAAACGAAAATATCTATTTCTTTACACACTTCTTCTAATGTTTTATCACGGTCTTTGTATTTAATAGAAATTTTATCATTAATGATAAGTTTAAAATTATTTTCGTTAAACGGAGAAGGAATTGAGATTGTTTTATATTCATCATTATTTAAAGTTACTTTTTCAAAATAATTAATTGGCGTTAATGTTGCACTAAAAAAGAGCGTCCCCAAAAAATGAAAAAGCGATTTATTGATAAAAGAAGATGGATCAATACAAAATAATTTAATTGTTAAATTATTATTTTTATTATCAAGAATTATCTTAAATCCTTCATTTATCAAGTCGTAAACAACAATAAATTTATATAAATCAACAAGGAAATCTTTTCCCTTCTTAAACTTTAATTTTGGATTATTGGCTTCTAAATTATTTGTTTCACTTCTTAATTTTGTAAGATGTAAAACAAACTGCTCATCAAGTTTTTCGAGAATAATAGGTTTTTCTCCAAATTCAAACTCTTTAAAAAGTTTAATGTCTTGATTTAATTTTCTTAAAATTTTGCTGATTTCTTTATTTTTAAAGCCCTTTAATTCTTTTTTATAATCACTATACATTTTTTCGCTAAATGTAACAGTAAACATATCTCGAGCTCTATCAATTAAATTGTGAGCTTCATCAACTAATGCAAATAAACGATATTCTTTATCTGGTGCTTCAAAAAAGCGTCTTAAATAGGCAATTGGATGGAAAGCGTAATTATAATCACAAATAATAAAATCAACATAAAGAGATAAATCTAGTGAAAATTCAAATGGGCATATTTCATATTTAGCAGCATATTTATCAACGATTTCGCTAGTTAACAAGTCTTCATGAATTAAACAATCTGCAAGTGCTTCTTTAAGCTTTGAATAATAGCCAATTGTCAATGGGCAATCATCTGGATTACAAGCTTTTTCTAATTTATAAGGACACATTTTAGATTTAGCTTTAATTTCGACAAAAGAAAGTTTATATCCATGTTTATTTAAAATTTCCAATGCTTTAGAACAATTATCAAAATTAGTATTTTTAGGGCAAAGATAAAATACTTTATCTATTTTATTTTCGTAAAAAGAAGGCAATGTTGAATAAATTGTCGCCATTGTTTTACCAATTCCAGTACTGGCTTCAGCAAAATAGCATTCCGACTTTTTAATCGCTTCTTTTGTAAACTTAATTAAGTCTTCTTGCCCTTCACGAGTTTCTTCAAATGGAAAAGATAAATCAGTTAAACTTTCATTTCTTTTTTCTATTCTTTTATCTAAAATTCGAGCAAATTGAAAATAGACATTAAAATAGTTATAAATGTTTTTAAATAATTCTTCTTTTGTAAAAAAATAATCTTTTTTTAATACATCATTATCAACTTGTGAAATATAGGTTAAACGAATTTTAATCTCGTTAAGATTTTTCTCTAATAAATATAAATAAGCATAACAAATCGCTTGACCTAAATGCCATTTTTCATTTTCCTCAAAAAAAGATTGAAGATTACTATTTGTGGATTTAATCTCCTCTATTATTGGAACATCTTCAAGTATAATTCCATCACTTCTACCACTTAAATGAATAAGATAATCTTCATAAGAAAAAACGCCTTTTAAAGGATATTCTTTAATATAATTTGACCCTTGTTTCGATTGATAAATATTATGAATTTTCGTCCCTTCTTGCATCGTCATCGAGTTAAAAGAACGAGAATCAATATTACCACTTCGTAAAACAAAATCGACTAATTCATGAACTGATAATTCGATTTGCTTCATTTTATAAGTTCGTTTTCTTTAAATAATTTTTGATTACCATTAAAAAATGATTTGTAATCCATCATTTTCTTACCTGGCTTTTGTAATAATTCAATTGATAAAGCATTTTCTTTACATGCGATTATAAATTCGTTTTTGTTATAAGTTAAAATAGTTGCACTGTTTTTATGATGATTAACCTCAATAACTTTAGCTTTTCCTAGTTTAATTTTTTCACCATTAAAAACAAAATATGTTCCAGGATCAGGATAAAACGCTCTTATTTTATTAACGATTGCTTCAGCTGAATTATTAAAATCAATAAAAGATTCTTCAGGTTTAATTTTTTTAGTAAAAGTTACAAAATTTTCGTCTTGTTCTTCTCCTTTATTAATTCCATCAATTACATCTTGAATTCCTTCATCAAAAACTTCATAAGCTAAATGAGCCAATTTAATCGACAAACTTTCATAATTATCTTCATTACTTATAGCAATTTCTTTTTTATAAAACATTCTACCAGCATCCATTTTATCAACCATTTCCATTAAGGTGATGCCAGTTGATTTATCACCATTTAATAAAGCAGACTGAATTGGACTTGCTCCACGATATTTTGGGAGGATTGATCCATGTAAATTAAGTGGTAAAAATGTAGGTATATCAAGAACGGCTTGAGGAATAATTTGTCCATAAGCCATAGTTAATATAATGTCAGGCTTTAATTCACTTAAAAATGCATAATCATCGCGTATTTTTACTGGTTGAAACACTGGAATATCATATTTTTGTCCGATTAGTTTTGTTGGAGTAGGTGTTATAACCATCTTACGTCCTTGTGGTTTATCGACTTGCGAAACTACCCCTACAATCTTATATCCATTTTTAATTAAATTCTCTAAAACTATTGCGCTTATATTTGGTGTGCCTAAATATACAATTCTTAAATCTTTTTTAAACATATTTGAAATTATTTCCCAGTGATTTATTTTATCAATTCATGTTTGCTTTTACTATTTCTTTTATGATAAAATCTTTTTCGTATCGAAAGAGGTAATTATTATGGCAAATATTAAATCACAAAAGAAAAGAATTCTCACAAACGAAAAAGCTAGAATTAGAAATGTCGCTTATAAATCAAAATTAAGAACTGCAATGAAAGCTGTTAGAGTTGCTTGCGAAGCTAAAGATATTGAAAAAGCTAAAGTTGCTTTAGTTAAAGCATTCTCAATTATCGATAGAGCTGTTGTTAAAGGAATTGAACACAAAGGAACAGCTAATAGACAAAAATCTAATCTTCAATTATTAGTTAATAAACTTGGTAAATAATTTAAAAATTACCATCTAAATTAAAAATTAATTGAGCATACGTAGTTATGCTCTTTTTTTCGTTATAAATAATGTTAAAAAAATTAATATTTGAGTAAAAACTTTTCAAAAGATAAAAATCTATCAACTTTACTATGTTTTATAGCTTTATCTAGCTCGCTTAATTCTTCTAATTTATCTTTAATGAAATTTATCGACATATTTTTTGAGTTTTTGACCGTAACATAAACTCTACCAGTGCTACTTCCAGTAATTTTTGCTATATCGTCAGTTTTTAACTTTTGATTAAGCAAATTCTTAACGTTAAGCGTGTAAAAAAGTGAAGAAGATATTAGATTTATTAAAGAAATTACTTCAACATTTTTCACTCTTAAATCACGATATACCTTTAAAGCACTATCTTTATCGCCAGCATTTAAGGCATTCATAATTTTAAAAACATCATCTTCTAGAGATTGAGGCACTAATTCTTGGACATCTTTTAATTCAATATTGTTAATCTTATAAAGGATTAGCTTGTTTGCCTCGTTATTGAAGATGCTTAAATCTCCATTTGACCTCTTTATTAATTCTTCAACTGCCTCTACAGAAATAGAAACATTTCTTTTTTTAAAAAATTGGTTTGCAAAAATTGGCCAGTCAGTTTTTTGAATGTCTTTAAATTCTAAAATTTTCCCTTTCTTTAGGATCAATTTATAAATATTATTCTTTTGATTTACTTTAGAAGAACGAACGATGAAAATTACGCTTATATTTTCACTGATATTATCCAAAGAATTATAAAGTTCATTAAAAATATCGTTGTCTTTTTTGCTTTTTGATTCAGTTAAGAAAAAATCTGCATTATCTACAACTATTAATTTATTATCGCCATAAATAAACAATTGATCTATTTCATCGATAACTTCAAAAATTTTATTGCTACTCAAGTCAAAATTAACGATATTTTCTTCACTAGAAGAAAATAATTCTTTTCTAATTTTTTTGATTCGGTTAAGAATCATTGTGCGTTCATTTCCATATAATAAGTAAATCATGCAAATATTTTACATCATTTTAAAGCATATATTCTATCGTTCCTTCTAAATCTGTGCGTCTAATCTTAATGTCTAAATCATTTAAACGATTTACTACCTCTTCGCTAGGATGACCATAACTATTATTAACACCGCAACTAATAATAGCTTCCTCTGGATTAACTGCCTTTAAAAACTCAAACGATGAGCTAGTATCACTTCCATGATGACCAACTTTTAAAATATCGCAATCTAACTTTTTATACTTTTCAATGATTTCTTTTTCAATTTCAGATGGTGCATCACCCATCAAAAGAAAATTTTTACCGCCTAGCGAAAACCCTAGTACTAATGATCTACTATTTTCTTCTACATTCTCATAATCTATATTATTAAAGTTGTATATTTGTAAAATCTCGTTATCGTAATTAGAAAAATTAGTATAATCATAAATATTTTTCACTCTAAAATTAGCTTTTAAGCTTTCCAAAGCATAATAATGATCCATATCATAATGAGTAATAAAAACAGCGTCTAGCTTATAAATTCTTTTTTTCTTTAAATATGGTATCAATGTATCATTTGCTATGTCTTTATATAGACTTCCACCTGTATCAACAAGTATTGTTTTGTTTTTAACCCTTATTAAAGTCGAATCCCCTTGTCCAACATTTATAAATGACACTTCATTTGAAAATGTATTTTTAATAGGGACTATGTAAAACAAAAATAGCGTAGTAAAAATTATAGAAACTGGCTTATATACTTTTTCAAATTTAATTTCCAAAAAATATAAAAGAATAAAAAGAATAAGATAATATAAGACAAATAAATATTGATTCAATGGCGGGACATTAATATCTAAATATTTAATATTTATGTTAGTAAATAAATCATAAGTAAAATCAAGAATATTATCTAAAAATGGTATTTTTATCAAAAATACTAAAGGATAGATCAAAATCAGTAAAAAGCGAATAAATGGCGTAAAAATAAACGAAATAACCATTGTTAATATATTAAAAGAATTATTAAATTCAATCGTAAAAGGCAAAACGATTATGAATAAAAGTAACAAGTTGCCAAACTTTTTGATATACCACTTTTTTCTCTTGAACAATAATTTTGAAAAAGACATTATGGTTGAAATTATTAATGGCATTATAAAACCAAATTGATTAACGTTATATTTATTTACCAGTAATAATAAATAAGATAATGATCTTTTTCCAAGGGTATCTTTATAACCAATCGCTAGACAAATAAAGTTAACAAAATAACTGACAATCATTCTTTTAACGATAAAACTTTCAATGTTTAAAAATAGGATTGGACTTAAAAATATAAAAGATAAAGTTAAGGCTTTCCATTCCTTCATATAGTTTCTTAAAAAATTACTAATTTTAAAACTAAAGTAATTTAAATACAAACCTGATAAAGAAAATAAATAAAGTATTGAATTAGATGATAGAGCAATTTCTAGCTCACTTCCATAATCAATATCATCTAATAATAATGTATTTACAAAAACTTTTGATTTTTCTGTTAATAACTTCGATAAAATCATATTTTTGTATATACTACAATTTATATTAAACTTTATTTTATGTGTATATGAATTTATGTATATTTGTCGATTAATTCCTTGGTTTTGTAAGTATTTTTTAAAGTCAAATTCGCTTTCAATCGATGTAAAATCTAAATCATAAAAATTACCATTAATTGTTATAAAATCAAAAAGTCCAATATTTGTATCATCAGATTTAACATAAATTCGCTCGATTCCGTCAAAAACGATAAAATAACCATCACTACGTTTGATAACAATTCCACTAAAATTTGAAGAATCTTGAAAACTTTGTAGTTCAATAAAACCGATTATCAAAAATAGCGTGAATAAAGTTATCCCAGTAATTAGAAATTTTCTATCATGTCTATATTTTTTAAAAATAATAATGATAGCAAGAAATAATAAAGAAATGCCGAAAAAAATCGTGTTTATATCACTTATTATCAGTCCTGAAATAACTAATAATAATATTGTGAAAATTTTCATTCTAATTATTCATGTAAATAAATCGAATCTTTTAGCTTTTCAAAAGTTGCATTACCAATACCATTAACATTCATTAAATCTTCTAAGCAATAGAAAACACCATTTTCGTTTCTGTGCGCGATAATTTGCGAAGCGATTGCATCACCTATTCCACTAATTGTCATTAATTCTTCTTTAGATCCATCATTTACATTTACTTTAACTAATGGCTCGTCACCACAAATATCACCTAAATCATATTTTGGAGCAATATAATATTCCTTATTCTCTTCAATTGTTAAATCAGGATAATAGCATCTTTCATCAGCATTTGAATTTACTCCACCTGCTTTATCAATTAAATCTTGTAAGTTAGACTCTGGTTCTAATATATAATTACCAGGTTTTACGACTTGTCCGGTTATCCCAATAGTTAACTTATTAGGATCGTCAACGATTTGTGTCGGATCACCTCCTCCACCTCCTCCAGATAAGGCTGGAATGAAATTCATTGCGACAATTCCAATGATTGTCGCGACGACAACAATAGCAATTATTTTTAACATAAAAAAACTCCTTTCATTAATACAAAGGAGTTTAATCAATAAATCTTAAAAATATTTAAATATTATTTAAAATCAATAATTCTAACTTTGTAATCTGGGTTAGCTTTAACTGTTACTTCATCACCAATTTTATGACCAATTAAAGCAGCACCAAGTGGACATTCATTAGAAACTTTAATGTTATCTGGGTTTGATAATGGATCAGATTCGATACTTGAAACAATTTTAACTGTTAATTCAGTGCCATCTGTTAAATCTTCAAAAGTAACGGTGTTAGAAATATTAATCGTTTTGGTTTTACCAGCTTCAACAACTTTAGCGTTTGCTAAAATGTTTTCAATTTCGTTAATTCTACCTTCAATTTCAGCTTGTCTATTTCTTGCTGCATCATAATCAGCGTTTTCACTTAAGTCACCCATTGCTCTAGCGTTTTGTAAAGCTTCGATAACTTGTGGTCTTTCAACATCAATTAAATTTCTATATTCAGCATTTAATTTTTCTAAACCTTCTTGAGTTAAAATAATATCTTTTGTAGCCATCTTTATTCCTCGCTTTTTCGATTAAATATTATACCAAAACTAATAACAATATTGCTATTAATCTTTTATTTCTTGAATTGTAGGATCCTCGTTATATGCTTCTAAAACTTCTTCAGCCTCTTTAAGTTCCTCTTCATCAGTTACTTCAAAAAGCTCATGCTCTTCATTATATTTCATGACAATAACTTCATCAGGATCATTATCATCATAAATAAAAACGTATTCTGCTTTTCTTTCAGGATTTTCGTATGTAAAAAGAATATTCATCAAATATTCTTTTCCTTCTTCGTCATAAATTACAATTTGATCGTCATTTAGTGGTTCCATTGGCTTTGCTCCTTAAAAAATCTTCTAAAATAACTACGGCACTCATCATATCAATGATTTTTTTGATTTTTTCTTCTTTAACCCCTTGCTCCCTTAAACGTTCGCGGGCTTCTATTGTAGTATAGCTTTCATCACAATAATAGACTTTTAGTTCAGGTTTAACCTTTAATAAATCTTCTATAAATCGCTTAACAGATTGGCATCTTTCACCTTCTTTTAAATCTAATTGAACAGGATAACCTATAACAATATTTTTAACATTTTCAATCTCAATAATATCAAGCAATCTTTCTCTTGCTTTTTTATAGTTCCCTTTTTCAAAATTGAAATTTTCCTTTGGATGAACAATGCCAAGAGAATCAGAACTAGCAATTCCTAAACTCTTAGTCCCTAAGTCTAAACCTAAATATTTTTCCATTTTAGTTAAGTAAACTATCTTTGGTTAATGAAGAAAGATTATCAACTGACTTGACACTTCCTTGAGCCATGTCTTTTCTTCCTCCACCATTACCGCCAAGAAGTGATGTAACCTTTTTAACGATGTTGCCGGCAAAAATTCCTTTTTCAACGTTGTCCTTACTGACACCTACAACAAGAGTATATCTATCACCATCTTTTCCAATTAAAACAAGAATATAAGAAGAGAGTTTGCTCTTTGTTATATCAAGAAGAGACATTAGTCCTTCTTTATTGAAATCAGGGTTATAAGATATTGCAATTCCATTCTCTTTAACATCTTTTATGATGTAGTCAGCTTTATTCATAGCAAGATCTTTAATCATTTTTTCTAATTTTAAATTGAGATTTGCAAGGTTTTCATGTAAAGAAGCGATTTTACTTGAAATATCAGAATCAATTTTTGCATCTAAAAGTTGTTTTGTTTCGTTTAATCTTTCTTCTTTATTTTTGAATTCTTCGTATGCATTTAAAGAAGTTTTAGCTTCAATTCTTCTTACTCCGCTAGAAATAGAAGATTCACTAATTAATTTGAACATTCCTATTTCACTAGAATTTCTTACATGAGTTCCACCACAAAATTCTTTTGAGATATCTCCAAAAGTTACAACTCTAACTTCATCGCCATATTTTTCATCAAACAAAGAAATTGCCCCAACTTTTTTAGCTTCTTCTATAGGAAGAATTAAAGTTTTTTCTTCAATTCCTTGAGCAATGTATTCATTTACTAAATGCTCAACTTTTTTAAGTTCAATTGCATCAATTTTTCTCATAAAAGAGAAATCAAAACGTAAATAATCTTCGTTGACGAAACTACCTTTTTGACGGCATTCATCGCCTAAAACTTTAATTAAAGCGCTTTGTAATAAGTGAGTTGCTGAGTGATTCTTTTCGATTGCAAAATGTCTAGCCTTATCAATCTTGAGTTCAAATTCATCGCCTACCTTAAGTGAACCATATAAAAGCTTAACGTGATGTAAATGTTGCTTGTTAGGAGCTTTAATTACATTAATAACTTCTGCTGAAGTATCTTTGTTTTCAATCTTTCCTGTATCAGCTACTTGACCACCCATCTCAGCATAAAAATTGGTTTTATCAAAAATTACATCGCCTTCTTCATCAAGTTGATCAACTTTTTCTCCATCTTTAAATAAGCCAATTACTTTTGCTTTAATATCTTCATCTTTATAGGTATAAACGCTTTCATCTTTAAATTCTAATAAGTCTTTTGATTGCTTATTAAAAGATTCGATATTTTTTCTAGAACTTCTTGCAAGCTCTTTTTGCTTTTCAAGGCAAATATTAAATCCATCTATATCAACACTAACACCATTATCAGCACAAATTTCTTTTGTTAACTCAACAGGGAAACCAAAAGTATCATAAAGTTTAAAAGCAAGCTCACCACTTAATTCCTTACTATCTTTAATATAAGAGTTAAGAATATTTTCACCACTATTTAATGTTTTGATAAATCTTTCTTCTTCGTTTTTGATAATCTTTTCAATTTGCTCTTTCTTTTCAGAAAGATAAGGATAAAAGTCATGCATTACCTCAATGACACTATCGACAAGTTTATAAAGGAAAGGTTCATACAAACCAATTTTTTGAGCATATCTCATTGCTCTTCTTAAAATACGTCTTAAAACATATCCGCGACCTTCGTTAGAGAAATTTGCACCATCAGCTAAAGCAAAAGTACATGCTCTAATATGATCTGCAATAACTCTATAAGGCATTAAATTTTCATTATTATATGGTTTGTTAGCAAGTTTTTCTGTCGCCTTAATAATAGGCATAAATAAATCAGTTTCGAAATTTGTATCAGTATTTTGTAAAACACAGCAAATTCTTTCTAATCCAGCACCAGTATCAATATTTTTATGAGGAAGTTCTTTATAGTCTTCTCTTTTTACACCATTTACAGCATTAAATTGAGAAAAAACAATACCCCAAATTTCAATATATCTATCGTTTTCAATATCTTGCTTTAAAAGTTCTACGCCAAGATGCTTACTATCCCATTTTTCACCACGATCAAAAAAGACTTCAGTATTTGGACCACAAGGGCCTTCGCCAATTTGCCAAAAATTACCTTCAAGTGGTATCAAATGATCTTCACTCATGCCTTGTTTAATCCAAAGTTCTCTTGTTTCTTTATCGGTTGGATGGTAAGTAACGTAAAGTTTATCTTTATCCATTCCAAAATATTTCTCGTTTGTAAGAATGTCAAAAGCCCACTCAACAATTTCTTTTCTAAAATAATCTCCAATTGAGAAATTACCTAACATTTCAAAAAAGGTATGGTGACGAGCAGTTCTACCAACATTATCGATATCGTTTGTTCTGATACATTTTTGAACATTAGTAATTCTTTTTGAATCAGGAACCTCACTTCCATCAAAATATTTTTTTAATGCAGCAACGCCTGCATTAATCCATAAAAGAGAAGGATCATTGTTTGGAATCAAACTTGCACCTGGTTCAATCATATGACCTCTTTCCTTAAAAAAATTAAGCCATGTTTCTCTAACTTCTTGACTACTCATGTATTTCATAAAAAAGTCTCCTTTAAATAAAAAAATCCTAGTAAAACTAGGAACGAAATTATCGTGGTACCATCCTATTTCCTAAAAAAATTTAGGCACTTAATTAATAAAAACTTGTAACTAACGGAGTGACTAATTTATTTTCACTTTAATGCTTTCACCAAACGCATCTCTCTAAAAAAGTTTAAATAAATTTCTTTCCTAGCCAAAATTTTATATTTTTACTTTGAAAAAGTAAAGCAAAATAAATGGCCAGTTTCCTGGCCATTTAAAGTAGGGATTCTACCGATATGAATTATTTTTTAATTGTTAGTGCGTGGAAGAAAACTGTAATTCCAGAAAGAGCACTAAATATACCTAAAAGTAAGCTTGGTACATCAATTACTGTAACGCCTTCAATCTCTTTTAAAGAACCTAAAGCTGATTCATTAATGCTTGTATAAAGGAGACAATCTAAGCAAAGTAAAATTGCTCCGGCTACAATAAGTAAAGCTCCTAAAAGAGAGATTGTTTTCTTTCTAAAGAATAAAATTGCAAGAACAACACCAATCAATACTAAAACGACTCCGATAAATACTAAATAATTAAAGGCGAATTCTTCACCTAAGCTAGGCAATGATCCTTCAGGCACTTCAAATACTTTATCTCCAATTGATGCACTTGAATTAAAAGTAACTTCATCAAGAGCACCACCAAAAAGTGCTCCAAAACCTTTTAAGGCAATTGCAACAGACAATGTCGCTGTACCTACAAAAGGAATATCGCTACTTGTTGTGTAGTTAATTAAAACTCCAACCGAAGGTAAAGTGCTAACGAACAAAACAAAGCCAAGAGCTACAAAACCAACGATGATAACGGTCCAGATTAAACGCGAAAAAAATCCACCATTTTTCTTTTTACTCATTTTTTTAACTCCCTTTTTAAAATTATAGTTTAGTTTTGCAGGGTTATCAAATTAAAATAGTAAAAAAATTAAATATTGTACTTATTTTGAATATAGTTAATTAATTTGCTTATCGCCATTAAAAACTTTATCTATAATGCCTCCTCCAAGGCAAATATCGCCATCATAAAAAACACAAATTTGCCCAGGAGTAACAGCTTTATATTTTTCATCAAATACTAGTCGAATTGTTTTTTCATCAACATTATATAAAGTAACACCTTGATCTTTTTGACGGTATCTAAATTTAACATTAATATGTGTACCATCTTTTATTGGACCATTGAACAAGTTTATATTATCAATTAAACAAGAATCACTAAAAAGATGCTTATCTTCGCTTCCGCTTCCTACATATAAAATATTTTTTTGAACATCTTTTTTACAAACAAACCATCCATTTGTTGGTAAGCCTTTAATCCCGCCTATTCCAAGGCCTTTTCTTTGCCCAATCGTATAATAAATTACGCCTTCATGGTGTCCTATAACTTCATTTGTATCGATATCAACAATATCTCCACTTTTAGCAGGAATATAGTTTTTCAAAAATTCTTTAAAATTTCTTTCACCAATAAAGCACACTCCTGTTGAATCTTTTTTATCTTCAACACTTTCTAAATCTAGTTTATGAGCAATTGCTCTAACTTCTGGTTTTGTGATATCTCCAAGTGGAAACAAACAACTTTTAAGTTGATAAGAAGAAATTTGACTTAAAAAGTAAGATTGATCTTTATTTAAATCCTTAGCCTTTAAAAGATAAGTTTTGCCATCTTTGTCAACTCTTTTAGCGTAATGCCCCATCGCAATCATGTCACAGCCTTCTTTTTTAGCGTGTTCTAAAAACGGACCAAATTTAATGTATTTATTGCAAAAGACATCTGGATTTGGTGTTCTTCCTTTTTTATATTCATTTAAAAAATAAGTAAAAACGTTATCCCAGTATTCCTTAACATAATCAACCCTTTGCATAGGTAGATTAAGTTTTTTAGCAACTAAAACCGCATCATGATAATCTTTTTCTTGTGGACAAATATCATCATCAACAGTTGGGTTGCCCAAATAGTCGTTATTAGCCATTGAGTCCCAATTGCGCATAAAACAACAAACAACTTCGTGTCCTTGTTCTTTTAATAAATAGGCGGCAACAGCACTATCTACTCCACCACTTAATCCAATCATTATCTTCATAATTAAAAACCTAATTCACGACTATCTAAAACAAGAGTATATGGACCATCATTAACAAGTTCTACTTTCATATCGGCTCCAAAAATACCTTCTTCTACCATTAAACTATATTTTCTAAGTTCATCATTAAATTTTTGATATAAAATTGATGATTCTTCACCTTTTAAAGCATCAATATAACTAGGTCTATTTCCTTTTTTTAAATTTGCATAAAGAGTAAATTGAGAAACTGATAAAATTGATCCACCAACATCAAATATAGATAAGTTAGTTTTGCCATTTTCATCTAAAAAGACTCTAAGTTTAAAAACTTTTTGGGCCATTTTTTCTAAAATTTCTTGATTGTCACCATTAGTAAATGAGACTAATAATAAATAGCCTTTTCCAATTGAAGATACGAGTTTTTCATCAACTTTGACACTCGCATTTTTTACAACTTGTAATACAATTTTCATCCACAACATTATATTAAATAGGCCTTTAAAAGTGTATAATTTTATTGCATTTATGATTAGACCTTTAGCTTTTAGATTAAGACCAACTAAACTTGATGAAGTCATTGGACAAGAAGACCTTGTTGGTAAAAATGGCTTTTTAAGAAAAAGCGTGGATAATAAAACTCCACTTTCTTTTATTCTTTTTGGTGAACCTGGAACCGGCAAAACAACAATTGCTGAATGTTATGCTAACGAAATGGGCGCCAAATATTATAAAATTAACGCTACTAGCTCTAATAAAAAGGATCTAGTCGATGCTATTAATGATAGTAAAAATTACGAATGCCCTATTTTGATTATTGATGAAATCCATCGTTTAAATAAAGATAAACAAGACATTCTTTTACCTGCTTTAGAAGATGGAACTGTCTATTTAATTGGAGCGACCACTGCTAATCCTTATATTTCTATTAATAAAGCTATTAGAAGTCGCTGCCATCTTTTAGAGGTCAAAAAATTAACAGTAAATGAATTAGAGGAAGGCTTAAAAAGAGCAATTTCTTCTAAAAAAGGCCTTGATAATAAAATAACAATTAGCGAAGAAGCATTACGCTATATTTCACAACAATCTAATGGTGATTTTCGCTTCGCTTTAAATTATTTAGAAATAGTTGATATTACTTATAAAAACGAAGAAATAACTTTAGAGAAAGTTAAAAAAGTCATAAAAGTTCCAAATTCTGGAATCGATAATGATGGTGATGGGCATTACGATGCAGTAAGTGCACTTCAAAAATCAATTAGAGGTAGTGATGTTAATGCAGCAATTTTTTATGCTTCTCGCTTATTAGCTAGTGGAGATTTAGATTCTTTAGCAAGGCGCTTATTAGTCACCGCTTATGAAGACATTGGTATAGCTAATCCGCAAGCTTGCATGCGAACTAAAATTGCTATCGAATCAGCTTATGAGGTTGGCTTACCAGAAGCAATAATTCCTATTTCTGTTGCAATTGTTGATTTAGCTCTTTCTCCAAAATCTAAAGCTGCTTGCACCGCTATGCAAAAAGCAATGGCGATCAATAATGATTTCCCTCTTGATGTTTTAGACTATTTAAAATACACTCCGGTTAATGTTTCAGAAGAAGAAAAATATCCTTATGATCAACCTGAAGTTTGGCCACACCTTCAATATTTGCCTGATATTATAAAAAATATGAAATTTTTTATAATCAATCCGCAAACCGAATCAAGTTATGAAAAATTCTTAAATGAACAATACAAAAAATATCTTTCAACTTTTAGAAGTAAAGATATAAAGAAAATGAAGCAATTATATAAAATGAAATAGGTTTCCAATGAGGAAACCTTTTTCATTTCTCTTTTTTCAATTTTTTTAGTTATTCCTACTACTTGCAACAATTGTTACAAGAATTCTTAAAACATATATAAATAATGTAATAAAATCACTATAAAGGGTCAAAGCACAATATAAAGCTAAATTTTTACTGCCAGCACCTCTTTCAGCAATAGTTCTGATTCGTGCCATATCAAAGGCAGTCATGATTAAGAATAATAATAAAATTACGCCTTCTGTAATTAAATAAGTAATAATATAAGTTTCATATAAAGCCCAGTTACCGCCGAAAACAACAAAAGGAATAAAAACTAAATTGAGTAAAGATAAAAGAATAACTGCAATTGAGAATCCAATTGCAACTTTTGCCCAAGTCGCAAGTTTATTATGAGTTAAATAGCCTATCCCACACATTCCAAGGAAAAGTAAGGCAGTAATAAACAAAGCTTCACCAATTATATAAGTATCACCAATAAAGAATGTAAATGAAGATAATAAAACTCCCATTACCATCGAATATAAAACATATGGAACAGTAAGCGAGCCACTTCCCTTTAAAGATTTAAAGGTAATAACGAAGGATAAGACAAGTAAAACTAGCGAACTAACAATTAAAACTCCTAAATAAACCCAAAGTGTTTCTTCATTTAAAACGATTGAGCCATCAATATTTTCAGAAATAGGCCAAATAGAATTAAACGCCCAAGAAACTAAAACACAAACAACAGCAGTTAATAAAATTCCTAACCCAAAATATAAGAAAATTTGGGTATAAAATTTACTTTTACTAATTTGATCATCAAATACCTTACTAGCAGGATTTTGTTCTACGTAATTTTCCAAAATAGCTACCTCCAGAAATATTACTTACATAAATAAATACAACTAAAATCATTATTACGTTTGAAAATAATTGACATTATATTTATTTATCTAAGTTCTATGTGTCTTTAAAAGCAAAAATAATTTAGATTTGCAGGCTTTTTCAAAAATTTATTATCTTTTTTCAAAATATAAAGGGGCTGTTGAATAACTAAGATTTACAAGGTTATCAACAGCCTCTTTCATTTTTT
>CAJJXG010000017.1 GCA_905197045.1 uncultured Caryophanales bacterium | reverse complement strand
TGTAATTTTAGGAAATTAAAATTTTCTCGAAAGGGTGTTATTTATTTACGTTTACAGAAGACTTGTAGGATTGATATTTTTTCGCCTTAACTTAAACGGATTGAGCCTAAATTTTTATAAATATGTTAGTTTTGCAAGGTTTTTACCAGTAAAATTGCAATTTTTAGAATGTTTCTTTTTACTTAAATTAATTTAACTTAAATCTATTTAACTTAAATTTATTTAACTTAAATTGACTTGAATTACCCTTTTAAAATAAAAACATAAAAACTTTTAATAATTATATTATTAAAAGTCTTCATAAATTGATACAATCTTATAGGTATGATTTTTTAAGTTAAATTTATTTTTGGCTTTAACTTTTAAAATGGATTAGTTTTTGAGGTGGATTATGAGAGATTTAAATATTGAGATTAAAAATGCTTTAAAAGAAAGTGTTAAGAAAGCCTTTAATTATGAAGCAAGCGATGAAATATTAGTTGAGATTCCAAAAGAAAAAACTCATGGGGATTATGCAAGTAGTACAGCAATGAAACTTGCGCGTTCTCTTCATAAAGCACCTCTTGAAATCGCTAAGACTTTAAAACCAATTTTAGAGGAATTTTCTTTTATTGAAAAAGTAGAGATTGCTGGTCCTGGTTTTTTAAATTTTTATGTTAAACAAGAAAATTTAACCGCTATTTTGCATGATATTTTAGTAAACAAAGACAAATATGGTTCTAGTGATTTTGGGAAAAATGAAAAAATCATGGTCGAATATGTTAGCGCTAATCCAACAGGCGACCTTCATTTAGGTCATGCTCGTGGAGCAGCTTATGGAGATACTTTAACTCGTATTTTATCTTTTGTCGGATACGATGTTTTAAGAGAATATTATGTTAATGATGCTGGAAATCAAATTGAAGTTTTAGGTAATTCTTTATATGAAAGATATAAAGAAGCTTTAGGCTTAGAATTTAATCTTGAAGCAATTGGCTATCAAGGAAAAGATGTTAAAGAACTTGCTAAAAAAATTGCAAGTGAAGATGGTAAAAAATGGGTAAATGATAATAGCGAAACTAGAAAAGACTATTTTAAAGATATCGGAATCAAACTTGAACTTGATAAGATTAAAAAAGATTTAGATTTATATAGAGTACATTTTGATCATTATCAAAGTGAAAGAAGCTTATATAAAGATGGCAAAGTTAAAAAAGCAATCGATGTTTTAAAAAAGAGCCCATATTATTATGAAAAAGATGGGGCAACATGGCTTAAAACAACAGAATTTGGGGATGATAAGGACCGCGTTATTATTAAAAGTGATGGTAGTTATACTTATTTCACTCCTGATATTGCTTATCATAAAGATAAATTTGATAGAGGCTATTCTAAGCTTGTCGATATTTTAGGAGCCGATCATTATGGCTACATTATTCGTCTTAAAGCTGGTATAAAAATTATGGGTTATAACCCAGATGATCTAGAAGTTAAGATGATTCAAATTGTTCGCCTTATGGAAAATGGTGAAGAAGTTAAAATGTCTAAAAGAACTGGAAATGCTGTCACCATTCGTGAACTTTGTGAAGATGTTGGTGTTGATGTGGCTCGTTATTTCTTTATTTCAAAACCAATTATTTCTCACCTTGATTTTGATTTAAATCTTGCAAGAAATCATTCAAACGATAACCCTGTTTATTATATCCAATATGCTTTTGCTAGAATGTCTTCAATTTTAAAGAAAGCAAATGATTATGAAATTAAAGAGAGTTATCCTTTACTTAAAGACAGCAAAGAAATTGAACTTATTAAACATTTAGGTGAACTTAAAAATACCTTAATTGATATTGCTAAAGTTAAAGAAGTGAATATTTTATGTAATTATGCATATAAACTTGCTCAACTTTTCCATTCCTACTATAACGATACTAAAGTAATTGATGAAAATAATTTAGAGGTTAGTAAAGAAAGACTTGCTCTTATTAAAGCAAGTTCAATTGTTTTAAAAACAGTTTTGACTTTACTTGGATGTGAAGCAAAGGAGTCAATGTAAAATGATTGATCGCTACGCTATTAAAGAAATTGAAGATATCTTTTCTTTAAAAAATCGTTATGAAACATTTCTTAAGGTTGAACTTAGTGTTTTAAAAGCATATGTTGAACTTGGAATTGTTCCAGAAAATGACTATTTAAAAATTAAAGAAAAAGCAAAAGTTGATGTTGATAAAATTAATGAACTAGAAAAAGAAACAAAACACGATGTAATTGCTTTTACTCGTTCTTTATCTTTAGAGCTTGGCGAAGAAAAAAAGTGGATTCATTATAATTTAACTTCAACAGATGTTGTTGATACTTCTTTAAGTTATAACATTAAAGAAGCTAATGAAATTATTATTAAAGCTTTAAAAGCACTTGAAGAAACTTTAAATAATCTTGCAAAAAAATATGAATATACTCCAATTATTGGAAGAACCCATGGAATTCATGGAGAAGTAACTTCTTTTGGATTAAAATGGGCTTTATTTTTAGATGAATTAAAACGCGACATTACTCGTTTAAACTTTGAAAGAGAAAATGTTGAAGTTGTGAAAATTAGTGGGACAGTTGGCAATTTTGCTAATCTTCCTTATGAGCTCGAAGAGCTTGTCGCTAAAGAATTAAAACTTAACCGACCAGCAATTTCCACTCAAGTTTTAAGTCGTGATCGTTTAGCTGGATATGTCAATGTTTTAGCCTTAATTGCATCTCTTTTTGAAAAAATCGCTACAGAAATCAGACATTTATCAAGAACTGAAGTAAATGAGGTAAATGAATATTTTTCAAAAAATCAAAAAGGGAGTTCTGCTATGCCTCATAAAAGAAACCCAGTTGGTTCAGAAAATATATGTGGCTTATCGCGAATTGTTAAATCTAGCCAAATGATTGCTTTAGAAAATAATATTTTATGGCATGAAAGAGATATATCTCATTCTTCAAATGAAAGAATTTATCTTCCTGATGATATTAGTTTAATAATTTATCTTTCAAGAAGACTTAATAGCATCTTAAAAAATATTGTTGTTCATGAAGATAAAATGAAAGAAGATATTTTTTCAACTTATGGAGTTATCTTTTCAGGAAGAATTTTAAATTATATTATTGAAAAAAATGAAGTAAGTAGAGAAGAAATATACGATTATATTCAAGCTTTAGCATTTAAAGCGATGGAAAATAAAACTCAACTTAAGGATTTAATTTTAAACGATTCTTACTTGATGAAATTTTTAACTGAAGAAGAAGTTAATGAATTATTTTCATATGAATATGTTTTTAAAAACGTTGATAAAATTTATAAGAAGGTAGGTGTTAAATAATGAAATCAATTGTTGTTGTAGGTAGTCAATGGGGCGATGAAGGGAAAGGTAAAGTAACTAATTTTTACTCATCTCACGCTGATATTGTTGTTCGCTATCAAGGCGGAAACAATGCAGGACACACAGTAAAATTCGATGGAAAAGAATTTCATCTTCAAACAATTCCTAGTGGAATTTTTAATGAAAAAACTTTAAATATCCTTGGGAATGGCATGGTTATTAATCCAATTAGCTTATATAATGAAATGAAAACTTTACTTGATAATGGGTTTTCATTAAACAATATGGTGATATCTTCAAGAGCTAATGTTGATTTAAATTATCATCTTGAATTTGATGGATTAAAAGAAGCTCATTTAAAAGATAAAAAGATTGGCACAACTAAAAAAGGTATTGGACCTTGCTACACTGATAAGATTTCTCGTGATGGAATTAGATTTTGTGATTTCATCGATGAAGATTTTCCAAAAATTTATGAAGAACATTTAAAAGAGAAAAACGAAGAAATTGCTCGTTATGGCGGACAAGAGATTGATTTAAAATCTTCTCTTGAAGAATATAAAAAACTTGCTGATTTTTTACGTCCTTACGTTAAGGAAACTGTTTCTCTTCTTGCTAAAGCTAAAAAAGATGGCAAAAAGATTTTATTTGAAGGTGCTCAAGGTACAATGCTTGATATAGATTTTGGTACTTATCCTTATGTTTCAAGCTCTAATTCTTCAGCTGGAGGAGCAATTACAGGAAGTGGAATTGGAATTGGCTATATTGAAGGAGTTGTTGGAATTGTAAAAGCTTACACAACGAGAGTTGGTGAAGGACCTTTTGTTACAGAACTCTTTAATGAATTAGCACATAATATTCGTGAAAAAGCTCATGAATATGGAGTAGTTACTCATCGCCCTAGAAGAATTGGCTATCTTGACTTGAATCAACTTAGATATTCTCGTAATGTCAATGGCTTTAATTATTTTGCTTTAATGCTCCTTGATATTTTATCGGGAATTGATGAACTTAAAGTTTGTACTCATTATGAACTTGATGGTCATATTATTGATTATGTACCTGCAAGTTTAAAAGAAACTTATAGATGTAAGCCTGTTTATGTAACTCTTCCAGGATGGAAAGAAGATATCTCAAAAGTTAGAAAGTTTGAAGACTTACCTCTTAACGCCCAAAATTACATCAAGTTCATCGAAAAAGAAGTTGATGCTAAGGCTTGTTTAATTTCGGTTGGTCCAGATCATAATGAAACAATAATTAAAGAAGATATATTTTAGGAGATAAAAATTGGAAAAAGATAATCTTTTATTTTCTTATCTAGAAGAAGAAACAAATAGACAAAATGATGGAATAGAATTGATTGCTAGCGAAAATTTCGCTAGCAAAAATGTCCGCGCTTTATGTGGCTCAATTTTAACAAATAAATATGCTGAAGGCTTTCCTGGTAAAAGATATTATGGAGGTTGCAAGCATATTGATGAAATTGAAAACCGAGCAATTGAACTCGTCTCAAAGCTTTTTGATGCAAAATATGCCTGTGTTCAACCTCATTCTGGCACACAAGCTAATATGATTGCATATTATGCCTTATTAAATACTGGAGACAAGATTCTTTCTTTATCTTTAGATGAAGGTGGACATTTATCACATGGATCTAAAGTAAGTTTTTCATCGCATTACTACAACATTGAATTCTATCATTTAGGTAATGATGGACGAATTGATTATGAAGCTTTAAAAGAAAAAGCTAAAGAATATAAACCAAACTTAATTCTTGCTGGTTTTAGTGCATATCCTTTTGAAATCGATTATCAAAAGATTAAAGAAGTAGCTAAAGAAGTAGGCGCCTATTTTATGGTTGATATGGCTCATATTGCTGGATTAATAGCAGCTCATGAATTAGATAATCCATTAAAATATGCAGATATTGTTACTTCCACAACCCATAAAACTTTAAGAGGTCCAAGAGGTGGTATTGTTTTAACTAATGATGAAGAAATAATCAAAAAAGTTAATAAAGCTTGTTTTCCTGCTCTTCAAGGTGGACCACTTGAAAATATCATTGGAGCGAAAGCAGAATGTTTTTATGAAGCGCTCCAACCTGAATATAAAGAATATATAAAGCAAGTAAAAAAGAATACAAAAGCATGCGCTGATGAATTTACTCGCCTTGGTGATTTAAATAGTGGAACTGAAAATCATTTATTTCTTTTAAATACAAAAGTTAGTTTTAATATTACTGGAAAAGAAGCCCAAGAAAAGCTTGAAGAAATTGGAATTACCTTAAATAAAAACATGCTTCCTAATGATACAGAGAAACCTAGTATTACTAGTGGAGTAAGAATTGGCTTTGCTGCAGTTACAACTCGAGGAGCAAAAGAAGAGGATGCTAGAAAGATTGCTCAGATAATTGATGGATATCTTAAAAACAATATTTCAAAAAAAGAAGCATCTTATTCTGTGAAAAAATTAACAAGTGCGTGGAAAAAAATTGAGGAAATTTAAACGGAAATTTTTTGAATTTTCACCAAAATTTAACAAAAAAATTGATATTTAAAAAATATAAAAAAATGCGATAATCATCGCTTTTTTTCTTTGTTTCAATTAGTTAATTTTCACAAAAAATAAAATTTTTAAAAATTTTTATTGTAATTTAATTTAATTAAGAATATATTTTTATCGTTTCAAAAAGCGTTGAAAGAACTTTACTTTCAATAAATGGGGGTTTCTAAATGGAAAACAACTATATTATTGAACTTAAAAATGTTAGTAAAATCTTCGATGATGATACTATCGCTGTTGATAACTTCAACCTTTATGTTAGAAAGGGAGAATTTATAACATTTTTAGGTCCTTCCGGTTGCGGAAAATCTACAACTTTAAGGATGATTGCAGGATTTGAATTTCCTTCAAAAGGCGAAATTTTATTAAATGGTAGAGACATTTCAAATTTGCCACCTAATAAAAGACCTATTAATATGGTATTTCAAAGATATGCACTTTTCCCACATTTAGATGTTTATGATAACATCGCTTTCGGTCTTCGTTTAAAAAGAATACCAACTCCTAAAAAGGACAAAGACGGTAATCCTGTTTTAAAGATTGACTACAAAAAGATTAGAGAGCTTAAAAGAGAATATTCTCTTATTAAGAAAAACAAACATCTTGAAGAAGATGTAAAAGCAAGCAAGCTTAGAGATATTGAAGAAAAGATTGCTAAAATCAAATCAACTCCAACTCAAAGTTATTCCTATGTAAAACTTTCAAGTAAAGAGATTGATGCTAAAGTTGCTCGTGCTTTAAAGATTGTCGACCTTGAAGCTCTTGAAGATAGAGATATTTCTACTTTAAGTGGTGGACAACAACAAAGAGTTGCTATTGCTCGTGCTATTGTTAATGAACCTGAAATTTTACTTTTAGATGAACCATTAGGTGCACTTGACTTAAAAATGAGAAAAGATATGCAACTCGAGCTTAAAGAGATGCATCAAAAATTAGGTATTACCTTTATTTATGTCACTCACGATCAAGAAGAAGCTTTAACAATGAGTGATACAATTGTTGTTATGAAAGATGGTGTTATCCAACAAATTGGTACACCTAAAATGATTTATGATGAACCAAAGAATGCTTTTGTCGCAGACTTTATTGGTGAATCAAATATTTATAATGGAACAATGATTGGAGATAAGAAAGTTAGATTCTTAGATTACAATTTTACTTGTCTTGATGAATATCCATTAAATGAAAAAATTGATGTTGTAGTGCGTCCTGAAGATATTCACTTTGTTAAAGAAAGTGAAGCAATGATTAAAGGCGTTATTGCAAATAAGATTTTTAAAGGCATGAATTATCAATATACTGTCATGATTGGCAAAAATGAACTTATGGTAAAAAGTACAGCCAGTTATGAAATTGGTTCAACTGCTTTCTTATCAATCGATCCAGATGGAATTCACATCATGAAGAAAGACTTTACAACAAATGTCTATACCGATGCTTGGATTAATAAAAACAACGAAGTCATGATTGATGAAAATCCATTTGCTTGTGATGTCTCTCAACTTGTTATTGGTGGCACAGTTGATGAAGAAGGTAATGTTGTTTCAAAAGACGGAAAACATAAATATAACTTTAACGATGCAGATGTTGTAGCTGAAATCCCTCTTGATAAAATTGAGGTAATTGACGATATCGAAAGTGAAGAATGTGAAGTCGTTGGCGAAATTGTCGATTCGCTTTATGTTGGTGATCACTATCGTTATATTGTCAGAACAGAAAATGAAGAAGACTTTGTTTTCGTAACTCCATATAGCTATAACTTAAATGATAAAGTTGGACTTGCCGTCAAAAAAGAAGACATTAAATTACGTCTTAAAAAAGAGGTAAGTGAATATGAGATTTAGATTTCAAAGAAAATATCTTTGTATTCCATATTTTCTTTTCTTAATCTTATTTGTCATTATTCCAATCTTTTTCATCGTTTATTATGCATTTACTGATGGAACAGGAAATTTCTCTTTTGACTCGTTAGTAGAATTTTTTACTACAACAAATAAGATTAATGTTTTGGTTCAATCTTTATTATTTTCCACGCTAAACACCATTATTTGTTTAGCTATTGGTTATCCTATTGCATACATTTTATCTAACAAAAAGTTTAACTCTAACTATATTATTGTTCTTCTTTTTGTTATGCCAATGTGGATTAACTTTGTTTTAAGAACTGGTGCAACTCGTGATGTTTTAACTTGGCTTGGAATTAATGGAGGAACAAGTCCATATTTAGCGACTATGATTGGTCTTGTATATAACTATCTTCCTTTTGTTATTCTTCCTTTATATACCACCATGCTTAAGCTTGATAAATCACAAATTGAAGCAGCAATTGATTTAGGATGCAATCGAGTCCAAGTTTTTACTAAATCAATTATTCCTCAATCAATCCCAGGAGTTGTAGCAGCGGCTCAAATGGTCTTTATGCCAACTATGTCAAGCTATGTTATTCCAGAAACATTATCAGAAGGAAAAATCGTTTTATTTGGTAATTCTATCTATTTAGGTTTTGCCAATAACCAATGGAATTCCTCTTCATTTATGGCAGTAATTATGCTCTTAATTATTGGAATAACCATGCTAATCACACGTAATTTTACAGAAAAAGATGATACAAAGGAGGAAGCAGCATGGTAAAAAAGATTTTAGCTTATAGCTATGTATATTTAATTTTACTTTTAATGTATGTTCCTATTTTGGTTTTAATTGTCTTTTCTTTTACTAATGCAACCTATATTGGAACATGGAATGGTTTCTCCTTTGAATTATATGCTCAACTTTTTGAGAGTGAAGAAATCATGATTGCCATTGGCAATACTGTTATCATTGCTGTAATTAGTGCCATTTGTTCAACTATTTTAGGTACTTTAGGTGCAGTAGGTGGACACTATTTAAAGAGAAAGGGAAGAGCTGTTTTAGAAAACATTAACCAAATTCCTGTTGTTAATGCTGAAATTGTTATGGCTTTATCTCTTGTTGTTATGTTTGTTTTTATTGGCAATATGATTTTTGCAGGGCAAAACTTATTCTCATTTTGGACCTTACTTGCTGGTCATATTGTAATTAGTGCTCCATTTGTTTACTTAAATGTTAAACCTAAACTTTTACAAATGGATCCATCTTTATATGAAGCAGCTTTAGATTTAGGATGCAATCCTCGTAAAGCTTTATATAAAGTCGTTTTACCAGAAATTCTTCCAGGTATTTTTAGCGGATTTATGCTTGCTATCACTTTATCTTTGGATGATTTCATCGTTACTGCTTTTACAAGAGGAAGTGGTTTATTAAGTGGAGCAAATAACATTGAAACTATCTCAACTCTTGTTCAAGCTAAAATCAAAAAAGGACCTATTCCTCCAGAAATGAGAGCTTTAACAACAATTATCTTTTTAATCGTTTTACTTGTTGTTATTGGAATTTCTCTTTATAGAAATAAGGGTACCTCATACAAGAATCTTTTAAGAAAAAGACTTAGAGAAAGGAAGGATTAAAATATGTCTAAATTAATGAAAAAAGCTTTAGCTTCCGCATCTTTTTTAGCTCTTCTTTCTCCAACTTTAACATCATGTTCTTCAACTGGAGATTATGATTGTTATATTTATGCATTAAATGCTGAAGACTATATTGATGAAGAACTTTTAACTACTTTTGAAAACATGGTTTATGAAAGAGATGGTAAAAGAGTCAAAGTAGTTTATGAAACTTATGACACAAATGAAACCATGTACAATACCTTAAAAACAGGTAAACAAACATATGATTTAATTTGCTGTAGCGATTACATGATTCAACGTCTTGCTAGAGAAGGCATGGTTACTTCTTTTCATGATGCAATTGACCGTGAATTAATGCCAAATTATGTCGGAAATGTTTCAAGTTTCCTTGCTTCTTATGATGGTAGCGATAGCGGAAAACTTGATACGATTAATGTTGATTTACCAAATGGTGATAAAGATACATTAAATTATTACGCAGTTGGTTATATGTGGGGAACTCTTGGTATTTTATATAATCCAAGTTTAGTCCTTGAAAGAAATTATGATTTATTCGCAAGCGATGAGCGTTATAAAGACTTAACTGATGAAGAAAAAGTCGATCAAATCATTGCCGATTTTGAATCGCTTGATGGCTATTCATATCTTTGGAATCCTTTATTTAAAGGAACACAATCTATTAAAGATAGTATGAGAGATACCTATGCTATTGGTATTTTTGAATACTATAAAGATTATTTTGATCCAAATAGTTCAACTTATCTAACAAGTTATAAAGATCGTAATGAGCAATTTAACAAGTGTGATGATGCAACAATTGAAGGCGTGCAAAATACACTTATTGACTTAAAAGAAAATATTTTCGGTTTTGAAGTTGATAGTGGAAAAGATGATATTGTTACTCAAAAAATTGCGGTAAATATTGCTTGGAGTGGCGATGCTGTCAATTCAATTGGAAGAGGTTATTATGCTGATGAAGATTGGGTTGATGAAAGACCAGATGATGAAAAAGTAAATCTTTATTATACTGTTCCAGAAATTGGCGCCAATATTTGGTTTGATGCTTGGTGTCTTCCAACTCATGATGAAGCTTATTATGAAAGCGATGAATATCTTTATTCAATTGAGTTCTTAGACTATTTAAATGATCCAGCTAATGCTGTTGATAATATGTCTTACAATGGTTACACCTCATTTATTGGTAGTAACTCATCTGATTTATCAATGTTAAATTATATTTTATATTCTTACGATTTGTCAGATGGTGATGAAGATGATGGTGAAGAAGAATATGATTTATACGACATCAGTTATTACTTTGACTTTTTAGATGAAAATGGCGAACCATTAGATGAATTATCAATTACAGTTGAAGATCCTTGGGAAGAAGAGGTAGATGGCCGCGTCTTTACCTTTAAAGATGAAGATAATGATGGAAAGATCGATATTAAGATTAAAACTGATTTAGATAGCTATGAAGGTAGAAGTTTAGTTGCTCAATATCCAGAAACTAAAAATATCGACTATCTTTATGTTATGAGAGATTTTGGTGATCAAAATAACGCCATCGTTTCAATGTGGGAAAATGTTAAAGTTAACCCTCTTCCTGTTTGGGTAGTCGTTCTTTTAGTAATCTTCCTTGTTGGTGTTGTTGCTTATTTAGGTTCATATAAACTTATTAGAAAATATAAACTTAAAAAGAGAAAAGAATTAAGAAAGGTAAGTGAAAATAATTAATGGCTACTTTAAAAGTATTTTTTCCAGGCCGTCGCTATGGAATAGATCGTAGTTATTTATATTATCTTGATAGATATATCGATGGAGATGCTATTTATTTAGAATATGATAAAAAGCGTTATGAAAAAGATATATCTGAGTTAAATCAAAATATAAATGATGCTTATAGTTATTCTTTAAAAAAATTAGCGAATGTTGATTTTAAAAAATATAGTGAAATCATCTTTATTGCTAAAAGTATTGGAACAGTAGTGGCTGGAAAAATACGAGAAGAGTTAAAAGTAAATAATGCGCGCTTTATTTGCCTTACTCCACTTAATGAAACACTCCCTTATTTAAAACAAACCGACTTTATTATTACTAGTAAAATTGATCCATTTATTGATTTTTCTAAGATAGAGAGCATTCAAAATAAATTTCCATTTTTAACAATTTATGAAGATGCGCCTCACTCTTTAGAATTTAAATATGATTTAAAAAGAACTATTTATTCTTTATATGAAAATCTTGAATTAGCTCTTAACTATTTAGATACTGCTTATAAAGATATATTAGAAGAATAAGTGGTTTTTTGCAGGTTTTTTACTAATATTTCTTATTAAATTTAAACCGCTTTTACTTATCAAATGTAATAAGTTGATAATTTAAAGGCGGTTTTAATTTATAGAGTTATCTTATTTGTTTCCTGAACTTTTTGAACAACTTTAATAGTGTCCTTTAATCATTAATTTAAGAGTTCTTGCAAGATGCACAGGAACTCTTTTTATTGTTTATGAAAACTAATTTATTTTCCAGAAAAGTTCAGTTTTGCAAGCTTTTTGAGAAAAGATAATTACTTTAGAAGAAGGTGAAACTATGGTTTTTGGTAGTAAAGCAATCATATGAATATCAATAAAAGAGAAATGTAACAACTTGTCGTGAAATTTATAATGCATTAATTGAAGCTATAGCTAGACAAGATAATTGAGATACTATTGCTTTCAATTGGTTAAGCGATTCTCTGAATTCAAAATATTCTTTTGTAGACATTTAGCTCCTATTTTTTGATTTATTAATAGATGATTTTTGACAGATTTGATAACCTGTAAAGTCCTTTGAAATATATAATTTTGGAAATTTTGCAAAATTTTAATCATTATTGGTGTTTGTATTATTAAAGGACAATCGAATTTTTTAGCAATAAAAAATTAAAGTTAATGTGGAAGAAAAATCAAAAGGGAGGAGAAAGTAAATTTATATGAAAAAAGGATTTAAAAGACACTTCAGAATTTATTTAGTTAATAATCATCCTGCTTATATAGTTGATGAAGCTGGTAACAAATATTTTTTTCATAGGGTAACTTCATCAAAGAAATCTGGTGGCAGAAATAATTTTGAAATTACTCCTAATCCTTTATATAGTGGAAAGGATGAAATGTATATAGTTAAAAGAATAGAAAAAGATAAAGTGAATCGTTTTTCTAAATTTAAATTAGACGTTCGTAAAGGATTTAGCGTTGAATATCCGTTTATAGACAAAAAAACTCCCTCGGCATCAGCTAATAAAAGCGATGTAACATCATCTGGGAGTAAAATAATTAAACCAAAGAAGAAATGATTTGTAAATAGATTTTCTAGTTCATATCCTTTTATAGACAAAAAATAAAAAAAACTCCTGCCAAACAGGTTACTAAGACCGTTCATGTATCTGCAAGGAGTATAGTTATTAAATCAAAGAAATAATAATTTGTAAATAACTTTAACTTATAAGGGTTGAAATAGGTCTAATGTCGAACTTTTACGAACTTTTTTAAAAAATGGTTGTTTTGGAGGACCGTAAAATCCTTTAACTTGCTTAAAATTTATGTTTACAGTTTAGGTTTATACTTTTGCAAACTTTGATATAACCGGTACAATTTTCTTCTGTTCAAACAATAAAAAAACACGATAACCATCGTGTTTATTTGACTTTTTGGAGCACCCTAGCGGATTTGAACCACTGGTCATTGAGTTGCAGTCAATTGCCTTACCAACTTGGCTAAGGGTGCGTGCTTAATTATGGTATCAAAGTCAATAAATAATATCAAGATATGAATTTTCAAAAATTAAAAATTCTTCTTTACGTTGGTATTGGCGTGTGATATTATTATTAACGCACTGAACAAGACGGGGCGTAGCGTAGCTTGGTATCGCGTCTGCTTTGGGAGCAGAAGGCCGCAGGTTCAAATCCTGTCGCCCCGACCAGTTTGATGATTTATCTCTGATTTGTTTCAGAGATTTTTTTATTTATAGCACTTTAAATCTTTATTTTTGGTCGAACCTGTGGAATAAAATACGATGCGACACTCTGCGAGCAAATTTAATTCACACTTTTAATTAAGCGTGAATGAATTTTCACGTTTTTATAAAGCAATGAAATATTAAAATATAAACAGGTAATACAAGTTATGGAATTTGCTTAAAAGCTAAAAGAATTAAGAAAAGAAAAAGGTTTAACTCAAGAAGAGCTTGCTAACCAACTTTTTGTTTCAAGAACGTTAATTAGTAAATATGAAAGTGGAGCAATATATCCAACAAAAGAGAATGCAGAAAAAATTGCTCAATTTTTTAATGTTAATTTATCTGATTTAATTGATTCTAATGAAACTATTAGTATTGCTTTAAATGATCAAGAAACAAATTCAAATAAAATACATAAAGTTTTATCTTTTCTTATAATCTATCTTTCAACATTAATTAATATTTTATTCTTTTTACCTATTGTTGCTTATTCATATTATGATTATTCGCATGGCTTACCTCCGATTATTTATCAAAAATTTACTCTTCCAATTGTTGTAACCATAAATAACGGTAATCCTGTTGTAATAATTACTTTTTTAAGCTTTCTATGTAATGTTGTGTTATCTTTAATAAGTTTAAGATTTAAGAAAGTCTTAATTATTAAAATCGTTAATTATATTCTTTTTGTGGTTAATATTTTGTTGGCTTTTTTCTCAATTATTACAGCTTATGCGCTTGTTAATTCAAAAGTGTATTAAGAAAAAATAGGGATAACAAAAACAAAAAAATAAAATAAACTCATACTTTTTATCGTCTTAAAAAATGGCTTTTTAATGAGCCTTTTTTGCTTTAATTTCAACTTTTAGTAGTGGTAGAATATAGGCATGATTACGGTATTTAAAGAAGTCGGAAAAGAAGTCATTAAGACTGATTATGAAAATGCTGATAACTTAGAAGTTGAATCAGGAAGTTGGATTCATATTTCTGAGCCAGATGCAGATACTATTGAAAAAATAGCAAAGCTCACCTCAATTTCCAATGAGCTTCTTTTATGTGCACTTGATGATGAAGAGAGTGCTCGTATTGATACTGATGATGGTGATACTTTAATCGTTTTAGATACTCCTCTTGTTGAAGATGAAGAAAATTCAATTTATACAACTGTCCCATTTATTATTGGTTATAACCGTAGTTATTATGTAACAATTTGTAAATATAACGTTGAGTTAATTACAGAACTTTTTAAAAGAGTAAAAGTAGTTGAACCACATAAGCATGTTCGTTTAACTCTTTATCTAGTATATCGTCTTGCTACTCTTTTTATTAATTACTTAAAAAAGATCAATGCTCATACCGAAATACTTGAAAATAAACTTCGTAATTCAACTAAAAATAAAGAACTTCTTGAATTAATGGATACAAATAAAACATTAGTTTATTTTTCAACAGCATTAAACGCCGATAAAGGTGTTTTATCTCGTCTTTTAAGAAGTCAAACCTATAAAAAGTTTGAAAGCGATTTTGACTTAATGGAAGATACTGAAGTTGAAATGGATCAAGCAATTGAAATGTGTTCTATTTATCGAAACATTCTTTCTGGTATGATGGATGCTTTTGCTTCTGTTATTAATAACAATATGAATATCATCATGAAAACTTTAGCAGCTGTAACAATTGTTATATCTTTACCAACTCTTGTTGCTTCAATTTATGGTATGAATGTTGAAAATATGCCTCTTGCTAATTCCGAGAATGGTTTTTGGATTATCCTTGCGATTTGCGTGGTTTTTGCAATAATTGGTACTGTTATTTTAGTGCTTTTAGGTAATGGAAGACGCAATAAATAGTTTATTTTGTAATTAATTTTTTAATATTTTCATCACTTAAAAACTCATTCATCTCTTCGAAAGAAGAGATGTTTTCATTTTTACTTATTTGATAGAAGTAATTGATGTTTTGATCATTTTCGTTTTCGCTAACTAAATAATCTTTTTCAGTATAGCCATTTAGTTTTTCTTCAATTAAGGTAATAAGATAGCGGCGAATTAAGGCAAGAATTGATTTTTCAATCCAATAAGAAACTTTTCCTTTAAAAGTGGATAAAAGTTTAGCTATCTTTAAGTATAAAGACAAAGCATCTTCTGGAGTATGCCATAAATCAACAAATATATAGTCATATTTTGTTAAATCATTTTCTTTTAAATATTTATAGGCTTCTTCTTTAATTAGATTTATTTTTTCTTTATGTTCAAACTGATTTAAAAGATTATTTTTAAATAAGTTGATGATTTTTTGATCAAGTTCAACAATATCAATTTTAAAAACATCATTTTTTAAAGAAGCCATATAAGGGTAATAGCCAATTCCAAGTCCAAGTACTAAAACGTTTCCTTTAACTTCCTTTAAACTCTCTTCCATGGTCTCAATTTCATGAGGAGTAACGGACATCCATGTAACGTCTTTTTCTCTTAACTCTAAATATTTAAAAGGTTTATCAAAATAAGCAAAATGATTGATTTCACGATAGTAATCTTCACTTTTTACACTTATATCTTTATAAATAAAGGCTGAAAAACTTGGTAAAAGAGATTCTTTTAAAGTAAGATTGCCTTCTTTAACTTCTTTATTGAGTTTAATTTTTTGATAATAAGGATTATTTAAATATTTAGTTTCATCAAGCTTTTTGAATTCATTTAGATTATATTTTTTAGCTAAATGTTGAAAATCTTTATCAAAAGGATCAATTTCAAGTTTATCTAAAAATAGTTCATAGTAAGAAGAAAAATAGCTAAAATCTTCTTTAGTAATTGTGCGTGAATAATTTTCTAAAAAATCGTTATAAATATTGTTAATTAAAATATTTTCTTCTCGTGTCTCGATTAATTTATTTAAGTAGTGTTTATCAAGTTTAAAATTCATATCATTACCAGCATTTTTATTGAAACTAGAAAAATTATATATAAAATTTTAAATATATGAAAACATTACTTATTTATAAAAGTGAGACCGGTTTTACTAAAGCTTATGCCGATATGATTAAAGTTCGTATACCTGATCTTACAGTGGTTGATTTAAAGCATTTTAAAAGAAAAATGGTTAAGGAGAATGACATTATTTTTTATGGAGGACCTTTAAGAAATAATGTAATTGTTGGTCTTAATAAATTCTTAAAGACTAATGATTTATTTGGTGATAAGGACATTTTTGTTTTTGCTACTGGAATTCAACCAATTGATGATGATAAAAAGGAAAATGTTATCAATGCTAATGGGCTTGAATTTTATCATGTTAGACTTTATCTATTACCTGGCGGATTAGATATTAATAAGATGAAAAAATGGAAACAAAAAATCTTCCGTTTTGCCATGAAGCGAGCCATGAATAGCAATCAAATGCCAGAAGGGGTTGATCGTACGCTTTTTGAAAGCCGCATCAATCAACGATTAGATCTTGTTTCTTCTAGTGCAATCGATCGTATGATTGAAGTTTATAACGCAGTTAGAGGGAAGAGGTTAAGTGGAGAAAATATTTAATTCAAACATGCATTGTGCTGGTTGTAAAGGCAACATTGAAGCAGCACTAAAAAAACTTGATGGAGTTTTAGAAGTTAATGCAAATTTAGTAAATAACGTCGTAAAAGTTCGTTATAATGAGAAAAAAGTTAGCGAAGAAGACATCATAAATGCTTGTAAAAGTGTTGGATATAAACTTGAAGTTATAGATGAAGATGAAGAGTTTACTAAAGAAAAAAGCTATAAGTTAGACATTATAAAATTAATCGTTGGAATAGTTTTACTTTTGCCGCTTATGTTTTTTTCAATGAGCGACATGTATCCTAATTTAATTTTAGATTCTTTAAAAGAGCCAATCTATCTTTTACCACTTATTGAACTTGTTTTAACTTTAATAATTATTGGAGTATTTTTTAACTATTACATTAGTGGATTTAAAAGTTTAATTAAACTTTCTCCTAATATGGATAGTTTAATATTTTTAGGTTCTTTATTTTCTTTAATATATTCAGTTTATTTCATTGTTAAATTAATTATTGCGCCAAGTGATTATTATATTTATGAAGCAAGTGCTGGAAAAATCATGTTCCATACATATCTAGATAGTGCTGCAATGATTTTAGTTATTGTTTCAATTGGTAAATTAATTGAAAATTTATCAAAAAGAAAAGCAAGAAGTACTATTAATGAATTATTAAAATTAAGACCAAAATACGCTAACTTAATTAAAGAAAATGAAGTAATAAAAGTAGAAACTAAATTATTAAAAGCTGGCGATAAAATTATTATAAAAGAAGGAGAAACAATACCTCTTGATGGAATAATAATTAATGGTTCAACTAGCGTTGATGAATCTTTATTAACTGGCGAATCTTTACCAATTTATAAAGAAGAAGGCGATAAAGTAATTGGTGGAAGTGTTAATAAGGATGGCTCAATTACTGTTTTAATTGACAAAAGCAAAAAAGATAACGTTTTAAATAAAATTATTTCGCTTGTTATGGAAGCGAGTAATATGGATACAAAATTAACAAGAAAAGTTGATAAGGTTTCTCGTATATTTGTTCCAATTATTTTGGTAATTAGCGTGATTGTTTTTTGCGTTTGGCTTGGAATTGATTATGGAGCAAACGCAGGAAATGCAACATTAAATACCCATTTTACTTCGGCTTTTGATGAAGCCTTTAGTTTTGCAATTAGTGTAATGGTTGTTTCTTGTCCTTGTGCTTTAGGACTTGCTACTCCAATTTCACTTCTTGTTGGTTCAAGTATCTTTGCAAAAAATGGAATCTTAGTAAATAAAAGTGAAGCAATTGAGAATATGAAAGAAATTGATTGCTTAGTTTTAGATAAAACAAATACTATTACAAATGGTAAATTAACTGTTAATGATCACTTAGTTTTTACTAAAAACCCTGCAAAACTCAATCGAATTTATACTATTGAGAAGTATTCAACCCATCCTCTTAGTGAAGGAATTGCTTCCTTATTAGAAAAAGAGGCAGTTTTAGATAAAGATTTTACAATGGTGAGTAACGTTCCAGGAAAAGGTGTAAAAGGCGTTTATAAAGATGAAGTTATTTATATTGGAAACGAATCTTTATTAAATGAATTTTATAAAGGCGAAAAAATTAAAGTTTTAGAAGAGAAACTTGCTACATATAAAAAAGAAGGTACTCTTCCAATTATGGCTTTTACAGAAAAAGAAATTTATGCTCTTTTCTCTTTAAAAGATGAACTTAAAAAAGATGCTAAAGAATTTATCAAAGAAGTTAAAAAAAGTTTTAAAAAAGTTGTTTTATTAACCGGGGATAATGAAATCATTGCTCAAAATATTGCTAAAGAAGTTGGCATTGAAGAAGTAATTGCTAATGTTAAACCTGATGGAAAAGGTGAAGTGATTAAAAAATTAAAAAATGAAAATTATCACGTCATGATGGTTGGAGATGGCGTTAATGATTCAATTGCTTTAACTTTAGCTGATGTTGGTGTAGGAATTGCTAAAGGAAGTGATGTGGCTTTAGCTAGTAGTGATTTTATCTTGATGAATGATGATTTATTAGACATTTTAGATATTATTAAAATCTCAAAAAAGATAAGAACTAATATTGGATTTAATCTTTTATGGGCCTTTTTATATAACGTAATCTTTATTCCAGTGGCTGCTGGAGCCTTTGCTAGCTTACATTTTGTGCTTTCGCCAATGTATGCTTCAATGCTTATGGCATTAAGTAGTGTTACAGTTTGTTTAAATGCTTTAACGCTTTTCTTATATAAAAGGAAAATTGAAAAAGAATAATAGAATGAAAAGTAAAAAGATAATCACCTCAAGAAGTGATTATCTTTTTTGCATGAACCGATAAATTACCTTATAATTTAGGTCATGGCCGAAGAAAAAATTAAAAGTATTTGTTTAAATAAGAAAGCTCATTTTAATTACTTTCTTTCTGATTATTTAGAAGCCGGGCTTGAACTTAAAGGAACCGAAATTAAATCAATTAGAGCCCACAATGTTTCTTTAAATGACTCTTATGTAGTTTTTAAAAATCATGAGGCATTTATTTTAAATATGAACATTTCTGAATATGAAAAAGGCAATATTTTTAACCATGATCCTTTAAGAACACGTAAACTTTTATTAAATAAACGAGAAATTTTAAAATACGAACAAAAGGTAATTAAAGAAGGCTATACCATTGTCCCAACAAAACTTTATTTAAAAAATGGCAAAGCAAAAGTTGAAATTGCTTTAGGTAAAGGTAAAAAACTTTTCGATAAACGTGAAACGATTAAAGAAAGAGATGATAAACGCAATATGGCTAAAGCCATGAAAAGGGAATAGATGCGATGCGAAAGATGTCATTACTTTATAAAATAAGTTATAGTGCTCTTTTTATTGCTTTAGGCATTATTTTATCGCGTTTTATAAGTGTACCAGCTCTTTTTGGTTTACCTTTTTTAAAAGTTTCTTTAGCAAATAGTGTCGTCATGTTTTCAAGTTTTTATCTTGGCCCATTTTTTGGCTTTTTAGTAGGAACGCTTGTTGATACTCTTGGCGCAATTTTATTCCCGACTGGACCTTATAATCCACTTTTTACAATTGCTGCAAGTTTAACAGGATTAATGCCTTATCTATGTTATGTTGCTTTAAGAAAAAGTCATGTTGAAGATAAATTTCCTTTTGTTTCAGTTAGCTTAATAACTTTATTAAATATCCTTTTATGGGTTTTCTTTATATTTAATGATCATATTTATAGCGAAAGCGGAAGAACAAGCTATGAATTATATCCATGGTTAAAAATTGCAATATGTATAGTTAGCGCTATTCTTTCTATTATCTTTTTTATTGCCTTATATCTATTAAACAAAAAATACAAAGATAAAAGATTTTCTCGTCACTATAAGATTAATCTAATTGCTTGTAGTGTCTTTTTAACCTACTTTGTTTTTAAGATTCCTGTAGGTAGTGCTGTACAAGCTTTTATTTTAGATTGGGAATTTTTGATTATATTAACAGTTAGAATGTTAACAGGCTTTGTAACAAGTTTTGTTCATATCTTTTTAATTTCAGTTGCTCTTGATGTTTCTTTAAATTTTAATGTGGAAGGTGCTTTATTAAATAATGAAACATTCTTTCATCGTTTAAAGAAAAATCTTGAAGCAAAAAAGTGAGGCAAAAATGGAAGACGAAAATAAAAACGTAAGAGAAAATAAAGATGAATCTATTCAAGAAATAGATCAAAACGATATTGAAGAAGAAAACGAAGAAGAGTCAATTAAAGATTCGCTTAAAAAAATTGAAAAACCTTCTTGGGGCATTTTAATCTTTTTTATAGTTATTTTTGTTTTAATAATAGCTGTCTTAATTACACTATTAGTTCTTTAAAAAAGTGAAGATTTGCAGGGTTTTTACTTTAAATTAATCATAATTGTTTGCTAAAAATTAAGATTAAATTATAATTAGAAAGATGAATAAATTTAACGCAAAAGAAAATATTGGACTTATTGTTGGACTTTCTTTAGGGGCTTTAGCGCTTATTGCTTCAATTGCTACTTATTGTGGAATTTATTTTTCAACACCAAATTATTTATTAATTAAAAACAATGAATTTGTTGGTAATCTTGAAACTTACGATAGTGAAGGTAACTTAAATAAAGAAAAATATTATACTCTTGAAGATAGCAATTTGATAAAAACAGAAAATAATGAAGAAGGTGAGCTTAACAGAATTTATTTTAACGTCGAAGAGTTTTTAACTTTAAATTCTTTATATAGTGAATTTGAAATTAATCTACATTTTTCGGTTAGTGCGGTTAATTCTAATCTTGAAGGTAACTTATCAGCAAAGGGAGAAGGAATTTACTTATACTCTTTAAATAAATCTAATGAAAGCTCAACTGTTTCTAAAGTTTTATACGATACTTATCCAACAGTCAAAACTGATTTTACATATAAATTTAAAGAAAGCGATGATATCTCTCAAATTGGCGTTAAAGTTGATGCCACAATTATAAATAGTGTGCAAGAAGAATTATCTAAAGTAAAAATTGATTCTAGTTCTTTTTATTTTAGTGTTTTAGGAGTAGAAAAATGACATTAGTTGAAAGATTTAAAAAATATATCGCTTTTGATACGGTAAGTGATGAATCTTCTTTAACTTACCCTTCAACAAAAAGCCAAGTCGAGTTTGCAGAAATTTTAGTTGATGATTTAAAAGAGTTAGGTGTAAAAGATGCTTATAAAGATGAGCATAGCATTGTTTATGCTTTTATTGATAATAAAAAAGAAAAAACAATTGGCTTAATATCACATATGGACACAGCCCCTACAATTGAAGGCGGAATTAAAAATCCTCGTTTAATTGAAAAATATAATGGAGAAGATATTGAGTTAAATTCAACTTACAAGATGAAAGTAGAAGACTTTCCTGTTTTAAAAACTGTAGTTGGTGAAGATTTACTTGTTACGGATGGTGAACATCTTTTAGGTGGAGATGATAAAGCAGGAATTGCAATTATTTTTGAATTTTTAACTTATTATTTAAAACATAAAGAAGAGTTTAATTATAATCTTGCAATTGCATTTACTGCTGATGAAGAGATTGGAAGAGGCGCTTCAAAATTTGATGTTAAAAAGATGAAAGCAGATATTGCTTATACTCTTGATGGTGAATCAATTTATGAAGCTAACTTTGAAAACTTTAATGCTGCCAGTGCAAAAGTAAAAATTGAAGGCGTTGGAGTCCATCCAGGAAATGCAAAAGATATAATGATTAATGCTGTTTTACTTGGAATAGAATTTAATGATTTATTACCAAAAGACATGATTCCTTCAAAAACCGAAGATCATGAAGGTTTTATTCATCTTGATGAATTTAAGGGAGATGTTGAAGCTGTAACACTTTCTTATATTTTAAGAGATCATGATAAGTCACTTTTAGAAGATAAAAAAGAGATGCTTAAAAAGGCAAAAGAAAAGATTTTAGCAAAATACCCTAAAGCTAAAATTGATCTTGAGCTTCACGATGAATATCGCAATATGAGAGATTATTTTATAAATCATATGGAAGCAATTGAATTAATTAATAAAGCCTACATTAATTCTCGTCTTCCAATAAGATATACACCAATTAGGGGTGGAACTGATGGAGCAACCATTACTTATATGGGACTTCCTTGTCCAAATTTAGGTACTGGAGATTTTAATCCACATGGTCGCTTTGAGTTTGTTAGTTTAACTCAAATGACTAAAATGGTTGATATATTAAAAGAGTTGTTTAAATAAAAAAATCGGCGTCACATGCGCGCCCATTTTTTTATTAAGTGCAAAATACTTGATTTTTGCAAGGTTATTTTTGCAAATAAAGGTAATTGATAATTGATTTTCTTGTTACAATACCAATAAAATTCATTTGATCATCAATTACTGGAACAAAGTTTTGATTAACAGCGTTTGAAATTAAATCGCTCATCTCAACGTCAATTTTTACTGGTAGATAATCTTTATGACGCTTGACTTCTAATACATTGTGATTATCAAAATCAGCTAGTTCACTAAATGGATGACTTTTTAAATAAAACAACAAATCACCTTCACTAATTGTTCCAACAAGTTTACCATCTTTTGTTAAAAGAGGAATTGTTGAGTATCTATAAAAGTCCATTACTTCAAGAGCTTGGCGAACACTCATAGTGTCATCAATAAATTTAACCTGTGATTTAGGTGTTAAGAAAAATAATATGTTCATGTAAATAATTATCGATTAAAAGTCTATAAAATACAATATCAAAGGGGACATTTAGCACTTATTTAAAGTGCCTGTTTAGAAGAGATTTTTAAGTGGTAGTTCTTTTAGAACTAAAACATATTATTTAAAGTGTTTTATAAGCTAATTTGTAGTACAATAACACTCACGGGAGAAAAGGTTATGAGTTGTATTAGCTGGGATGAATATTTTATGGGTATTGCTTTACTTAGTGCAAAAAGAAGTAAAGATCCAAATACACAAGTTGGAGCATGTATTGTTGATGAAGATAACAAAGTTGTTTCAATCGGTTATAATGGAATGCCACGAAAAGTTGATGAAACTAAGTTAAGCTGGAACAAAGGTGAAGGACTTGATTCTAAATATCTTTATGTTTGCCATGCTGAATTTAACGCTATCTTAAATATTCGTAATGGCTCAAGTTTAAAAAATTGCACAATTTATGTAACTTTATTCCCTTGCAATGAATGTGCTAAAGCAATTGTTCAAACTGGAATTAAAAAACTTGTTTATTTAAGTGATAAGTATTCAGGAACAATTGAAAATTTAGCTAGTAAAAAGTTGTTAGATCTTGCCGGAGTTGAATACGTTAAATATAACGGCAGATATAGTGATATCGAATTTAAATAAATGGAAAAAGCTTTAGAGGTTAAAAATTTAAATTTTAGTTACGATAGCCAAGAAGGAATTCAAACGATTAAAAATATCTCTTTTAGTGTTAATAAAGGAGAGTATGTTTCTTTAATTGGCCATAATGGAAGTGGCAAGTCAACTCTTGCCAAACTTTTAGCATACCTTTTAGAACCTCAAAGTGGAGAAATATTTGTTAACGGGATTAAAGTTTGCGAGAAAAATATCCGTGCAATAAGAGAAACAATTGGAGTTGTTTTTCAAAATCCTGATAATCAATTTATTGGTTCTACTGTCGAAGGTGATATTGCTTTTGGCCTTGAAAATAGAGCTGTTCCTCGTGAAAAAATGATTGAGTTAGTTCGCAAGTATTCAAAACTTGTTGGAATGGAAAAATTCTTAAATAAATCACCAGAAGAATTAAGTGGAGGACAAAAACAACGTGTTGCTATTGCTGGGATTTTAGCTTTAGGTTTAAAAATAATTATTTTTGATGAAGCAACATCAATGCTTGATCCAGAAGGCGTAGAAGATATCATGCATCTTGTTCGTGAAATGAAAAAAGAAAATCCAGATTTAACATTTATTTCAATAACTCACGATATCGAAGAAGCCTATCTTTCTGATCGAGTAATTATTTTAAATAATGGTGAAATCTTTGAAGAAGGCAAACCAGAAGATGTTTTTGCTGATGAAAGTAAAATTACTTCTATTGGACTTGATATACCTTTTGTATTAAAAGCGAAAAATAAATTAAGTGAAAGTGGAATTTTTATTCCAAAAGAAATTAAAACGATTGAGGAGCTAAGTACTTTTTTATGTGGCAAATAAGAACTAAAGACTTATCTTTCGTCTATGATAAAAAAGATCCTAATCATTATGACGCTTTAAGTGATGTTAATCTTGAAATCAACAAGGGTGATTTTGTTTGCATTGTTGGGAAAACGGGGAGTGGAAAATCTACTCTTGTTCAAACTTTTAATAGTTTAATTGAACCAACAAGTGGCTATACTCAAGTTGAAACTTTTTATGTAACTAGCGACAAAAAGTTAAAAAAAGAACTTTTGAGAAATGAAAGTGATGAAGTTAAAAAAGACAATAAACACGTTGCTAGTTTAAGAAAAAAAGTAGGCATGGTATTTCAATTTCCTGAATATCAGCTTTTTGCCGAAACTATTTTAAAAGATGTTATGTTTGGTCCTAAAAATTTTGGACTTAAAGAAGAGGAAGCCAAGAAACTTGCTATAGAAAGTTTAAAAGATGTTGGGATCCCTGAAAGCTATTTTGAAAAATCGCCTTTTGAGTTAAGTGGAGGCGAAAAAAGAAGAGTAGCTATTGCTGGAATTATTGCCAGTAATCCTGATGTTTTAGTGCTTGATGAGCCAACAGCTGGTCTTGATCCAAATGGCAAAAAAGAAATTATGGCTCTTGTTAAAAAGTTTCATGATAGTGGTAAAACAATTATCATCGTAACTCATGATATGGATCTTGTTTTAAACTTTGCAAAAACTGTAATTGTTTTAAATGACGCTAAACTTGTTGAAGTAACAACTCCACAAAAGCTTTTTAATTCAACCAATTTAGAAAAATATTCTTTAGAAATTCCAACCCTTTATAAATTCATTAATTTATTAAAAGAAAAAGGATTTGCAGGGAATTTAAATGATATTTATAGTTTTGATGAACTTATAGAAAGAATAAAAGAGGTAAAAAATGTCTAACGTTTTTGGGAAATATACTCCATACAATACGATTATTCATCGTCTTGATCCTCGAATTAAATTTTTTGCACTCATTGCTTTAATGGTAATGTGCTTTTTGCCATATGGTAATTATGCTAATCGCTTTATTGTTTTAGGTATTTTAGGCTTAATCATTGTTGCGATTATGATAATTGGTAAAATCTCACCATTATCGATATTTTCAAGTTTAAAATCCCTTTGGGTAATGATGATATTTTTGTTAATTATTTTTGTTTTTGTTCAACAAGGCGTTGATACTTCTTCGCTTCATCCAATGATTATTTTCCCTAATGGCTACACAATATATTGGGAAGGACTATTTCAAACTTTACACGTCTTTTTAAGGTTAATTTTAATGATTTGTTTAACTTTAATTTTAACCTCGACAACAGCACCAATGGATATAACTTATGCTTTAGATTGGTATTTATATCCTCTTAAACTAATTAAATTTCCAACACAAATTATTACCATGATTATCTCTTTAGCGTTAAGATTTATCCCAACTTTACTTGATGAATCTCAACGTATTATGAAAGCTCAAAAAAGTAGAGGAGTTGATTATAATCGTGGATTTATTTCAACAAAAATAAAATCAATTACTACTTTAATAGTTCCTCTTTTAGTAAGTTGTTTTTCGCGAAGCGTTGAACTTTCTCTTGCAATGGATGCAAGAGGTTATGATCCATATGGGAAAAGAACATCTTACAAGCTTTTAAAATTCCATACACGCGATTCAATCTCTTTTATTATTGTTCTTTTAATTATGGGTATATTCATTACTCTTTGTGCCTTATCTAGTTTTTATCCCGGTTTTGATAATTTCTTAAAGTTATTTTTTGGAATTGAGGCATTTTAATGAAATATAAAATTGTCTTTAGTTATGATGGAAGTGCTTTTTTAGGTTATGCAAAGCAGCCAAATTTAAAAACAATTCAAGGAGAGCTTGAGAAAAATTTATCTTTAATTTTAAATGAAAATATTATTTTAAGTGCAAGCGGAAGAACTGATAAAGGCGTTCATGCACTTAATCAAGTAGCTTCTTTTTCTACCATTAAAAAAATTAATGATAAAGATAAATTTCTTCATTCATTAAATAAGTTATTAAATGAAGAAATTTATGTTAAAAAAATAGTTAAAGTAAAAGATGATTTTGATGCACGTTTTTCTGCAGTTAAAAAAGAGTATCATTATTTAATTAATTTAGGTGAATTTGAACCTACATTAAGAAAATATCAATTAACAATTAATGATAAAAACTTCGACACTAATAAATTTATTGTAGCTTCTAAATTATTTTTTGGTAAACATAACTTTATTAATTTTTGTTCTAAAGATGATGATAAAGACGGATTTATTCGCACAATTTATGATTTTAAAGTTATTAAAAAAAGAAAAAAATTATTAATTAAGATAAGTGGTGATGGATTTATGCGCTATGAAGTTAGAAAAATTATTGGCACATTAATCTATTATTCTTTAAACAAAATAAATATTGAAAAGATTAAATATTATTTAAACGAAACTGAAAAAAGGGATATTGTCCCTTTTACCGCTAGTCCAATTGGTCTATATCTATTTAAAGTATATTATTAATTAGTCTCAATAATTTTAGCTTTATTTGGATATTTGGAATCATTTGTAATTATCAAATGATTAACTTTTTTGACTTTAATTTTGCCTTTATATGGATTTTTGATTGATTCAATGGAAGAAGTTATATCAGCTTTTACATCACTATATTCAAAAGCGAGATCGCATCCTTCCATAGTGCAATTAATTAATTTTAAGTTTTTACAATAACAAAATGGTTGAGTACCAGTAATTTTACAATTTATAAAAGTAAGATTTTTTGAATACCAAGCTAAATATTCACCTTTTACAATTGAATTTTTAATAGTGACATTTTGAGCGTGCCAAAAGCAATCTTTAGTATCAAGTTTACTATTTTCAATAACAACATTTTTGGTGTATTGAAAAGAGTATTTGCCACTAAAATCAAGATTATCTAGATAGATATCTTGGCTTTCTAAAAAAGCATATTCACTGACAAGTTTTATATTTTTACCTTTAATTTGCAGGCTTTTCCAACCAAATTCAGGTGAATTAATGTTTAAATCACTTAATAAAATGTCGTGACATTCTCTTAAAGCTTTAATGCCATTTAAAGTAGAAGAAGTAATATTTATATCACTTGAATACCATAAAGCAGCACGAGAGTTTTCAGTAAAAGTAGACCGATTTATTGAGATATGTTTATCGTGCCATAATGGATAACGTAAATCAAAATAACAATCATCGATGATGATATTTTCACTTTCTTTTAAAGCTGATTCTCCATCTTCTTTGCCTTTAAAAGTACAGGAGAATAAATGCAAGTTTTTAGAAGCGTATAAATCTCTTTCGTTAGGGAAATTGTTTTCTTTGATTTCTTTCATCTTGTTCATCTTTTTTGTAGAAATTATTATAGTGTCAAATAATCAAACACGCAATTTATTTGTCACTATGTCAGTTATTTTAATATTACTGATGAACTAATCAAGTTTATTGCCTGCTTAAAATTGCTTAAACCGCTCATCAAGAGACTTAAAATTCTTTTATACTACTTAATTAAGTAGTAAAATTGTTTCGTTAAAGGAGATTTTTTTATTATGGGAAGACACTTCGAGGTTAGAGCTGCATCAATGGCTGCTACAGCAAAGAAAAAAAGCGCCATTTATATGAGAGCATCCAAAGAAATTTATATGGCTGCTAAAAAAGGTGTTCCTGACCCTAATTCAAATCTTGCTTTAAGAGCTGCAATTGATAAATATAGAAAACAATGTCCAAAAGATGTTATCGACAGAGCAATTAAAAAAGCACAAGGTGGAGAAGCTACTAACTATATTGAAGGTAGATATGAAGCTTATGGACCAGCTGGCACATATTTAATTATCGATACATTAAGCGATAATTCTAATAGAGCACTTGTTAATGTAAGAACAATTATTACAAGAAAAGGCGGACATTTAGGTGATGTTTCTTATAACTTTGAGCAAGTTGGTGTATTAGATTTTAAATATGATGGAAGCGAAGAATCACTTGAAGAAATTTTAGTTTTAGGTGATGTCGATGTTAAAGAAATTACTTTAGAAGATGGAATTGCAGAAGTTATTGTTGATCCAAGTTCATTTGATAAAGCTAAAGAAGTCTTAAAAGACAGTGGTGTAACTGATTATGAATTTGCTGAAGTTACTATGAGAGCAAATGATAATGTTACACTTGAAGGTGAAGACTTAACTAAATTTAAAGAATTACTTGATATGTTAGATGATTGTGAAGACGTTCAAAACATCTATCACAATGTTGATTTATAATATATATAGATTTAGTTAATTGATGGAGGTCTTTTTATGGAAGAAAAAGTTGCAAAAGCCACTCCTAGAAAAAAGGTCTATCATTTAAAAAAAGTTGACGGAGAGTGGCAAGTAATTTTAAGAGAAGGCGAAAAAGTTATTAAAAAGTTTAAAACCAAGGATGAAGCAATGGCTTATAGTGAAGCTCTTGCTGAAAGACAAGGTGGAACTCTTCTTGTTCATGCTTCAAAAGGCAAGAACAAAGGCAAATTCATGAAATAATTCTTATTTAGCCTTATTAATCTTAATAATTTAAATATTTAAATAGTTTTTGTTTGCATTAAAAAGGAGTAAATCCATGTTAATAGATACTATCAAAAAAGAAAATTTACTCGCATTAAAGAATCATGATGATGCTTTAAGAGCAGTCTATAGCATTTTAATTTCTAAATATAATCTTGAAGGATATGAAGCTAAAGCTAATGGTAAAGAAATTGGCGATCCTGAGATGATTAGAATCATTCAAAAAACATTAAAAGAATTAGATGAAGAAAAGATTTCTTTTGAAAAAGGCGGAAGAAAAGAAAAAGTTGCTGAAATTGAAAAGCAAATTAACGCGATTTCTTCTTACCTTCCTAAAATGATGAGTGAAGAAGAAATTAAAAACGTTATTTTATCGCTTGAAGACAAGTCAATACCTGCAGTTATGAAACATTTTAAGACTAATTATGCAGGTAAATGCGATATGGGTCTTGTCAACAAGGTACTTAAAAGTTTATAATTTTAAAGCCTTTTTTAAAGGCTTTAAATGATTGGGAGCTTGGTTCAATGGTAGAACAGCGGTCTCCAAAACCGTTGATAAGGGTTCGATTCCTTTAGCTCCCGCCAATCTCGAATACCAGCACTGAGGTGCTGTTTTTATTTATGCAATAGTTAGTCGGTGCTAAGTAAACGTAAATAAATAACACCCTTTCGAGAAAATTTTAATTTCCTAAAATTACA
>CAJJXG010000016.1 GCA_905197045.1 uncultured Caryophanales bacterium | reverse complement strand
GCAGTGGTGAAGGTAGCAGAAATGCAAGAATAACACGTTGCCGGGCTTTTTTTGTTGAAAAAGACAAAAAAATCAGCGAAAAAGACCTTTTTTGAACTAATTCGTAGCCATAAACGTATTTAAGAAAGACGTTTATTATGATATAATAATTGCACATTTTAGGATGAAGTTATGGAAAAGAAAAACGAAAAAAGTATTAAAATTTCATTAAGTGTTAAAGATGTTGCTAATTTAGTTGGCGAAACTTGTTCAGAATGTTATGGCGTTGTCGGTTTAACAAACGCAAAAACAATTAAAGAAAAATTAATTATTTTAAAAAAAGAAAATTATGTTGAAGGTGTTAACGTCACCAAAGAAAAAGATAAATTTAACGTTGATGTTCATTTAATTTGCGCTTATGGAGTAAAAATTACTGAAATTGTTAACGAAGTTAGCAAACGAATTTCCTATGTTTTAACTAAAAAATATGGTCAACTTTTTTCTAAAATTAATGTTTATGTAGAAGAATTACGTGACCTTTAATGTTAATTTAAAGATTAATTGAGGATTTTATATGAAATATATAGATGGAAAAGTTTTTAAGATGATGGTTATTAGTGGTTCTAACAACCTTTATAATCATTATCCTGAAGTTGATGCTTTAAATGTTTTCCCTGTACCTGATGGTGATACAGGTATGAATATGAATCTCACTATGACTAGCGGCATGAAGGAAGTCGCTAATCGTAACGATGAGAATTTAGCTGATATTGCAAAAGTTTTCTCTCGTGGATTACTTATGGGGGCTAGAGGTAATTCTGGTGTTATTACAAGCCAAATTTTCAGAGGTTTTTCTGAAAGTTTAGTCGGAAAAACAAAAATTGATGCTCTTGGACTTGCTGAAGCTTTCGATAATGGGCGTAAAGTTGCCTATAAAGCTGTTTTAAAACCTGTTGAAGGTACTATTTTAACAGTTATTAGAGAATCAAGCGCAAAACTTTTAGAACTTGCAACTTCTAAAATGAGCATTGAAGAAGCTTTTGATATTTTACTTAAAGAAGCTCAAGCTTCACTTTCTCGTACTCCAAATTTATTACCAGTTTTAAAAGAAGTTGGTGTTGTTGATAGTGGCGGCGCTGGTCTGATTAAAATTTTGGAAGGTATGCAAAGTGCAATTGGTGGTTATGTTATTAATCGTCATGAAGCTGAAGCCGTTAGTGCAACAGGTCAAGCACAAGTTGCAGCAAGCGATGAAAATGAAGAATTTGGCTATTGTACTGAGTTTATCCTTCGCTTAGGACCAAGTGAAAATAAGAAAGTTTTTAATAAAAATAGATTTACAAGTGTATTGAATGCACATGGAAATTCTCTTGTTGTTGTTCAAGATGATGATTTAGTAAAAGTACATGTTCACACCTTAAAACCTGGTGATATTTTCAATTATGCTCAACAATTTGGTGAATTTGTTAAGTTAAAATGTGAAAACATGACTGAACAACATAATGAAATTTTATTTAATGAAAAAAGTGGAAACGGCCCACATATGGCTGCAAGCGAACTTAATAAAGCTCCTCTTGCAGCACCAAAAGCTGAAAAAGATCCTGCTAAAGAATATGCAATTGTTGCAACTTCTAGTGGAGAAGGAATAAATGAACTCTTTAAGGAAGTTGGAGTTGATTATATTGTAAGTGGCGGCCAAACCATGAATCCTTCAACCAATGATTTTTTAACCGTCATTGAAAAAGCTAACGCTAAAAATATTTATATACTTCCAAATAATAGCAATATTATTATGGCAGCAAACCAAGTAAAAGATGTTTTAAAAGGAAAAACAAATGTTGTTGTTATTCCTAGCAAAACAATTATGCAAGGCGTTGTTTCAGCCATGAATTTTAATCCAGATTTATCATTAGAAGATAATGAAAAAGTAATGAATGAAGCTTTATCTACAGTTAAATCTGGTCAAGTTACTTTTGCTATTAAAGATACTGAAATTAATGGTGTAAGTGTCAAAAAAGATGAATATATGGCTATTTTAAATAGCAAAGATATTCTTTCTTGTCACAAAGATAAATTTGATGCTTTAAAAGCTTTACTTAAAGGAATGGTTGATGAAGATAGTTCTGTTATTACAGTTCTTTTAGGTGAAGATGTTGCAACTGATGAAGAAAAAGCAAAAGTTGAAGAATTTATTGAAAATGAATTCAAAGATTGTGATGCAGATGTAAGAATTGGGAAACAACCGGTTTATTCTTACATTATTGGTGTTGAATAAAATCCCTTAACTTAGGGATTTTTTCCTATTAAAGGAGCATTATTTATGAAATTTGTTATTGATATGATGGGTGGCGATAATGGCTTAAAAGCGACAATTGGTGCCACCAAAGAATTTATTAAAAGACATAAAGATGTAGAGTTTTTTCTAGTTGGAGAATTAGCTCCATTAGCTGAATTTAACTCTTTTAATAATGTTCATCTTGTTGAATCAAAAACGGTTTTAAAAATGGATGTTGATCCTTTAACAGCCTTAAAAGAGAAAGAATCAAGTTTAATGGTTGCAATCGACACCTATTTAAAAAATGGGTGTGATGCTTTAATTAGTGCTGGTAGTACAGGGGCTTTATTAAGCGCAGCAATATTTAAAATTAAAAGAATTCCTGGTATTACAAGACCTTGTTTAATTACTTCTTTTCCAACTATCAAAGAAAAGAAAAAGTTTGTTGTTTGTGATTTAGGAGCAAATAATGCAAATACTAAAGAAGAACTTGTTCAATTTGCAGTTATGGGCTCAATTTATTATTCAATTATTTATCAAAGTAAAAATCCAAGCGTCTATCTTTTATCAAATGGAACTGAAGAGGAAAAGGGCTCACCACTTGGTAAAGAGGCCTATCCACTTTTAAAAGAATGTGAATTAATTAATTTTAAAGGTAATATTGAAGCACGCGATCCTTTATATGGTAATATTGATGTTTTAGTCGCTGATGGATATAGTGGAAATATTTATTTAAAAGCTGTTGAAGGCACTGCTAAAGCGATGTCAAGCATGCTAAAAGATGCCTTTAAACGTAATATTTTTTCAATGATTGGTTATCTTTTTTCAAAAAAAGGAATCAGTCAAATGAAAGAAAAAATGGATTATAAAAATGTAGGTGGCGCTTTGCTTATGGGTGTAAATGGCGTTGTTATTAAGGCTCATGGAAGTAGCGATGTTCAATCATTTTTAAGTGCTTTAGAAAATGGCTATAAATTAGTTAGTGTTGATATTGTTAATAAGTTTAAAGAGGAACTTTCTAAGTGAAATCAGTTGAGGATTTTTTAACAAAATTTCAAATTGAAACAAAACGTAAAGATTTATATGAAATGGCTTTTACCCATTCATCTTTTAATAGTGATGCAAAAACTCATCATCATGATTATGAAAGATTAGAATTTATGGGTGATAGCGTTTTAGGTTTTGTTATTGCTTCAATGCTCTTTAAAGAACATCCTGACATGCTTGAAGGAGCTTTGACAAAGGCCAAAAGTTATCTTGTTCAAAGCGAATACCTTGCAAAACTTGCTCGAAAAGAAGGATATCCAGATTATATTCGCGCCGGTAAAAGCTTAACACCTCAAGAAGTTATGAATAATCAATCAATTTTAGAAGACGTTTTTGAGGCAGTAATTGGAGCGGTTTATCTTGATAAAGGAATCGAATTTGCTCGTCATTTCATTGAAATGATTTATCAAGATGATGTTAAAAATTTCACGCTTGATGAAGTTAAAGATTATAAATCAATTCTTCAAGAAGCAATGCAAGCTGAATATCGCGAATCTGTTTCATATAAAATAGTTTTTGAAAAAGGACCACCACATAACCGCGTATTTTTTGCAGAAGTTAGTTTTAATGGAATTGTTTTAGGCCGAGGCGAAGGTCGCAGTAAAAAAATCGCCGAACAAGAAGCTGCTAAAGATGCATTAAATAAAAAAGCAATTTAAGTTAAGGAATAAGTATGGGTTTATTTAAGTTTTTAAAAGATAAATTTGGTAAAAAGAAAGAAGAAAAGGTTGAACTTACTCCTGAAAATAAAAAGGAGGAGGAATCTCTTCAAAAATATAATGCAGGATTAGAAAAATCTCGTAAAAATTTTTCTAATAAACTTGATGAATTAGCTAAAAGATATAAAAGCGCCAATCAAGAATATTTTGAAGAGCTTGAAGAAATTTTAATTGAAGCCGATTGTGGCGTTTCTTTTACTATTAATACTATTGAAAACTTACTTGAATATACAAAAGAAAACAATATAACTGAGCCAAAAGAGATTAATGAGATGCTCGTTGACCGAATGTTTTTAAATTATTTAAAAGAAGGCGAAGACATTAAAAATGAGTTAACTTTTGATCATAAACCAGTTGTTTTACTTATGACTGGTGTAAATGGCGTTGGCAAAACGACAACTATTGCTAAACTTGCTAAGCGTTATCTAGAAAAAGGTAAAAAAGTAATGCTTGTTGCCGCAGATACTTTTAGAGCTGGTGCTAAAGAGCAATTAACGGTTTGGGCTAATCGATTAAATATTCCAATTGTTACTGGGGAAGAAAATGAAGATCCAGCAAGTGTTGCTTATAAAGGCACCAAAAAAGGAATTGAAGAAGAATTTGATTTAGTAATTATTGATACCGCTGGAAGACTCCAAAATAAGAAAAACTTAATGGAAGAGCTAAGAAAAATATATAACGTTGTTACTAAATTGACTAATCTTGCTCCAGAGTGTTTTTTAGTAATTGATGCGACAACTGGACAAAATGGAGTTTTACAAGCGAAGGCTTTTAAAGAATTAATTAATGTTACTGGAATTGTCATTACTAAGATGGATGGCACTTCAAAAGGTGGAATTATTCTTGCAATAAGAGAAGAATTAGGAATTCCTGTAAGATTTATTGGACTTGGTGAAAAAGATTCTGATTTAGAAGAATTTGATTTAGATAAATATTTATATGGGCTCTGCTCAAGTTTGATTAAAGATGAATGAATTAGAAAAAGTTGAATACATTAATACTCTTTTTGATTTATATAAAGAATTATTAACCGAAAAGCAAAAGAGTATTATGGAAAAATATTACTCTTACAATCTTTCTTTAAAAGAAATTTCTGATGAACTTAAAATTTCGCGCGCAGCAGTTTTAGATACAATTGAACATTCAATTAAAAAACTTAATGATTATGAAAATAAATTAAGATTACATGAAAAAAATCAAAAACTAGTCGCAGATATTGAAAAATCATCATTAAAAGAAGAAGAAAAACAAAAATTAATTGACGAGGTGTTATATGGCATTTGAAGCTTTAACAGAGAAATTTTCAAAAGTAATTAAAAAAATTAAAGGTGAATCTCATTTAAGCGAAAAAAACATGGATGAAATGCTAAAAGAAGTGCGTATAGCTCTTCTTGAAGCAGATGTAAATTACAAAGTTGTTCGTGATTTTGTTAATGGGGTTAAAGAAAAAGCAATTGGTGAAAAAGTTTTTGATAAGCTAAATCCAAGCGAGATGGTCATCAAGATTGTCCGCGATGAACTTGTTCAACTTCTTGGAAGCGATAGCTGTGAATTAACTTATAACAAAAATAAACCTACAGTTATTTTACTCGTTGGTTTACAAGGTAGTGGTAAAACTACAACGGCTGGTAAATTAGCTTATTTAATGAAAAATAAACTTAATAAAAAAGTTTTACTTGCTGCTTGTGACGTATATCGTCCTGCCGCAATTGATCAACTTGACCAAATTGCAAAACAAATAAATGTTCCTTTAATTAATTTAGGTACTAAAGAAAATCCTGTAAATATCGCGCTTAAAGCTAAAGAAGCCGCTTTTAATGACCATTATGATGTTTTAATTATTGATACTGCTGGCCGATTACAAATTGATGAAGCCTTAATGGATGAACTTAAAAATATAAAAGGTAAAGTTGAACCTGATGAAATTTTACTTTTAACTGATGCAATGGCTGGTCAAGATTCGGTTAATGTCGCTAAAAAATTTAATGAGGATTTGAAATTAACTGGTGCCATCATGTCGAAGATGGATGGTGATTCAAGAGGTGGTGCAGCTTTATCTATTGCTCATGTAACTGGAGTCCCAATTAAATTTATCGGAACTGGTGAAAAAATATCTGATTTAGATATTTTCCACCCTGATAGAATGGCTGAAAGAATTCTTGGAATGGGTGATGTTTTAACTCTTATTGATAAGGTTAGTGAAAATATTGATGAGAAAGACGCTAAAAAAAGTGTTAAGAAGATGGTAGAAGGAAACTTCACACTTGACGATATGTTAAAACAAATGAAACAAGTCCAAAAGCTTGGATCACTTGGAGGATTATTAAAATTAATTCCTGGAATGCCAAAAGTAAACGATGCTCAACTTAGTGCAGCCGAAAAAGAGATGAAAAACTTTGAAGTTATCATAAATTCAATGACACCTGAAGAAAGAGCACATCCTGAAATTTTAAAGAATTCTCGTAAAGTAAGAATTGCTAATGGAAGTGGAAAAACTAACGCTGATGTAAATAAGGTAATTAAAAAATACGATCAAATGAAATTGATGATGAAACAAATGAGAGGAAAAAACGGTAAGTTTAATTTCCCTTCTGGAATGAATGGGAAAATGCCTTTTTAAATATAAAACAGCTCTTGTTTATTTATAAGGACAAGAGCTTTTTTTCTAAAATACTTAAGATTTGCAAGGTTTTTAACAAAATTATTTGTTTTTAATAAATTTATGGCCTTTAAGAATAGCTTCATTTTCCCATTTTGGGGTTTCGCCACTTTCTAATTCTTCAAGAAGTTTTTCTTCTTCTTTAGAAAATATTAAAGTGGAAAATAAGTCTTCACGATATTTTTTTGTTAGGCGTAAAGATTCTTTTTTACGCCATTTTGAAATTGCATTATGATTTCCAGAATATAAAATATCAGGAACTTTTGATCCTTCAAATTCATATGGTTCAGTATATTGAGGATATTCTAATAAGTTATTTTCAAAACTCTCTTCTTGAATGCTTTCTTCTTTAATTACTCCATCAAGAAGACGGGAGACTGAATCGATAATAGCTAAAGAAGCGATTTCTCCTCCAGTTAATATATAATCGCCAATTGAAATAATTTCATCAAAATAAGGATAAACTCTTTCATCAATGCCTTCATAATGACCACACAAAATTAAGATGTCATCGTAATTTTGGGCGAGTTCTTTGGCTTTTAGTTGGTTATATTGCTTTCCGCGTGGAGAAAGTAAGATTTTATGAGTAGAAGGGGTTATATTATCTTTTAAAGCATCGATAATTGGTTGACACTTCATAATCAAACCAGCTCCGCCACCAATTGGAGGAGTGTCTGTACGGTTATATTTATCTTTAGTGTAATCGCGAATATTAATTAGTTTAACTTCGATTAAATTTTTTCCAATTGCCCTTTTTAAAATTGAAGAGTTTAAAACTCCTTCAAACATTTCAGGGAAAAGAGTTAATACTTTAAAAATCATTAATCAGTTAATCCTTCAATTAAATGAATGATGATTTCTTTATTTTCAAGATCAACCTTCTTAACAAAAAAATCATTAAAAGGAACAAAAAAGTGAGTTTTTGCAAGGTTTTTTGAAATTTTAAGAGTAATTTGAGCAGGAAATTCTTCAACAGAAATAACTTTTCCAAGCTCATTATTATCTTCGTCTAAAACTTTTAAATTTATTAAATCAGAATAATAAAATTCATTTTTGTTTAATAGCTTTTCATCTTTTAAAGCATACAATTCTTGTCCAATAAATGGAGCGATTAAGTTGATATCTTCATAATCCTTAAAAGAGATAACTTCAATATTACCGCCTTTTGAATAATGACTTTTAATAGTTAAAGCTTTATATTCGTTATTGTCTTTAATATATAAGGCATTTCCTTTTTTATATCTAATATTTTTAAAAGTAGTATAAGAATATACCTTCATTTCCCCATTAAGTCCTAATGGTTTTAATACTTTACAAACTAATAAATATTCTTTCATATTGCTTAATTAGATATAAAAAAGGAAGGAGATTATTCTCCAGCCTTTTCATTTTCACCTTCAAATGATTCAAACTTAATAAAAACCTTTTTACCTTCGAGCTTGCCAGCGATTGAGACGATATCTCTAATTGAATTAGCGATACAGCCTTTTTTGCCAATTAATCTAGCAATATCGTCGCTAGGAGCACAAATTAAGAAAGTTAAATCACTATTTTTGTTTTCGTCATTGATTTCTCTAATAAGAATAGATTCTGGATTGGAAACAAATGAGTCAACAATTGTGCGAATTAAGTTTTTATAATCCATTGTTATTTAGCCTCTTTAACGGATTTTGTAGAAACGACTTTAGCTTTTTTGACTGCTGTTTTAGCTTTTTCTTCTTTAGCTTTAGCAATTAAACCTTTTGCAGTTAAAATGCCTTTAATAGTGTCGGAATATTGAGCACCAGCAGTTAACCATTTTAATGTTAATTCTTCATTTAAATTTGCGTTTGCGATACCTTTTTTAGGATCATAGGTGCCTAAATTTTCAAGATATCTACCATCTCTTGTATATCTGCTGTCAGCAACAACGATTCTATAAAATGGTAAGTGAGTTCTACCTTCACGAGCTAATCTAATCTTTACTGCCATAATAAAAATCTCCTTTGCTCAAATATCTTAATGGAAAGCATAGTAAGTGTCAAGTAAATTTACTTAACATCTTGAAGAAAAATAACCATTGATTTTTAATTCAAGTCTTGATATTATTTTTAGGCACATTTAGTGCTTCAAGTGTTCCAATGTAAATAGTCACTTTATAAGAACATTTTATAGAACGAATTGATAGGAGGAAATTAAAATGAATACAAACTTAATTAAAGAAGTTCAAGCAACTCAATTAAGAACAGATTTCCCTTCATTTAAAGCTGGCGATACTGTAAGAGTTAACGTTAGAATCGTTGAAGGCGGTAAAACAAGAATTCAAGCTTTTGAAGGTGTTGTTATTGAAAGACGTGGACATGGTGTTGGAGAAACTTTCATGGTTCGTAAAATGTCCGATAAAATTGGCGTTGAAAGAATTTTTGGAGTTCATTCACCAAACGTTGTTAGCGTTGAAGTATTAAAGATTGGTAGAGTAAGAAGAAGCAAGATTTTCTATCTTCGTGAAAGAAGTGGTAAATCCGCAAGAATTAAAGAAGTTCTTAAAAAATAACTTATTTATAAATAAATTTATTAAAATTGATGATGTGACTAGAAGGTGGAATTATCTCCACCTTTTTTCTATAATTATTCACGGAAATAGACAATTTAAAGTTAAAACATTTAATGAGAGAAAGGTGTAATCATGGAAAAGAAGCAGACAAATATCAACTGGTTTCCGGGACATATGAAAAAAGCTTATGTCAAAATTGAAGAATATCTTAAAATGATTGATTTTGTCGTGATTGTTTTAGATGCAAGAGCCCCTTTTTCTAGTGCTAATGATTATTTAATTAAAGTTTTTAGTGGAAAGCCAAAACTATATTTAATTAATAAAGAAGATTTAGCTGATCCTAATTTAACTTCTTATTGGATTAATTATTACTCTAAAGAGAATGTTAGATGTATTGCTTTAAATTCAAAAATAGGTTTACAAAATATTTTAACTAAGCAACTTGCTTATCTTACTGAAAGTAAAAGAATTAAAAATTTAAATCGTGGGATTAAAAATTCTATTTATAAAGGGATGATTGTTGGAATTCCCAATGTTGGTAAATCAACAATTATTAATCAATTAATAGGTAAAAAACGTTTAGAGACAGCTAATAAGCCAGGCGTAACACGTTCAGTTAATTGGATAAAAATATCAAAAGAGTATTTTTTAATGGATACTCCAGGGATTTTAACGCCTCGCTTTGAAAAAGAAGAGGAATCGATTAAGTTAGCTTTATTAGGCTCTATTAGACAAGAAATTCTACCTTTAGATACTTTAATTGAATATGGTGTTAACTTTTTAAAGAAATATTATCTTTCTGAACTTCTTTCTTATCTACAAGAAAATAATGGAGATTTTGATAAGGAAAAATTAGACCACCTTGAAGTTATTAAAATAATTGCTTCTAAATTTATTCCTTTATTAAAAGATGGAGTTTTAAACGAAGAAAGCGCAAAACTCAAGTTTTTAAATGATTTTAGAAATGGAGTTATAGCAAAAATTACTTTAGATCGAGGGAATTTTTAATGCTTGATTTAGAAAAAGAATATTATAGTGAAAAAGTAAAAGTGATAGTAGGAGTTGATGAAGCGGGGCGAGGACCTTTATGTGGTCCAGTTGTTGCAGCAGCCTGCATTCTTCCAAAAGGTTATCATAATGAGCATATTAATGATTCAAAAAAATTAACTGAAAAGAAAAGAGAAATCGCTTATCAAGAAATTATTAATGATGCTTTAGCTTATGGAGTTGGAATAGTTGATGCAAAACGAATTGATGAGATTAATATTTATCAAGCAACTAAAGAGGCGATGAGTAAAGCGATTAATCAGATTAATATTAGTTATGATTTAATACTTACCGATGCAATGAAGCTTGAAAATCAAAAAGTAGAAGTTGTTCCAATTATTAAAGGGGATGCTAAAGCTGAATCAATCGCCGCAGCTAGCATAATAGCTAAAGTTACTCGAGACCATATGCTTGAAGAAATGGATAAAAAATATCCTCAATATGGTTTTATTTCCCATAAAGGATATGGAACAAAAAAACATATTGAAGCCATAAAAAAATTTGGAATAATTAAAGGATTTCATCGTGAAACTTATGAACCAATTAAGTCGATGATAAAAGAAAAAACTAAGAATAATTAAAAATAATCACTTTTAGGAGAATTTATGGAGCCATTTAAAGAAGGAGATACTCTTACTATAAATAACGTTTCTTATGAAATTATAAAATTATTAGGTCATGGGAAAGGCGGTTATTCCTATTTAGTAAAAAATAACTCTACTTATTTTGTTTTAAAAAAGATTCATCATGAGCCATGTTCTTATTATCAATTTGGAAATAAGATTGAAGCTGAACTTAACGATTATGAGCGTTTATTAAAAACTGGTATAAGAATTCCGAAAATGATTTCTTTTGATAAAGATGAGGAAATAATTATTAAAGAATATATTGAAGGAGAAACAATAAAAACTTTAGTTGATAAAAAAGAAAACGTTCAAAAATATATTGATCAATTAAGTGAATTCCTTCCTTTACTTTACTCTCATAACTTAAATATCGATTATTATCCAACTAATTTTATTGTAAATATAAAAGATGATTTAATTTATTACATTGATTATGAATGCAATAATTATGACCCAAAGTGGGATTTTGAAAATTGGGGAAAAGCATACTGGACTAGTTAATACTATTAAAAAACATTTAATTTGCAGGCTTTTTTATAAATTTAGCTACAAAATATTTTAATTTTAAATAAAGAAATGACTGATTTAATTTATAAGAAAAGAAACTTTTAATAATCATCAAAAGACAATAAAGATGAATTAGAAAAATTTTTAAAAGATTTTTTTAATTTTTCCTTCGTTAACTCCTTTATATATGTGAAAGGAGTTTTTTATTAATGTTATTTAATGCAAAAAATGTATTAGGAGCACTTTGCTATAAACATGATGGTGAATGGGATAAGGTTTATAAAGCATTAACTAGTAAAGAAGAGTTAACTGAAGAAGAAATTCGTAATTATAATGAAAAAATTACAACTGATTATATTTACGTAACTCATAAGGATTATCCGCGTTTTTTCCTTAACGAGCTTAATTGTCCGCCGGTTGTTATCTTTTATAAAGGAGATTTATCTTTATTAACAAATCGAGAAAACCATCGTTATTTAGGGATAGTTGGGACTAGAGAAAATTCAGAATATGGTGCAAAAAGTGTTCGCTCAATAGTTAGAGAGCTTCCTAAAGATTTTGTAATTGTAAGTGGACTTGCCAAAGGCATCGATCGAGAAGCCCATGAAGCGGCTCTTGATTATGGGCTTAAAACAATTGCTGTTTTAGGTAATGGGATAGATTATGTTTATCCTAGTGAAAATGAATGGCTATATAAAAGGATAATAGATGAAGGAGGCTTAATAATTAGTGAATATCCCTCGTCCCTTAAGCCAAAGCCTGATCACTTTCTCTTTAGAAACAGGATAGTTGCTTCAATTGCTCAATTTCTTTTAATTGGTGAAGCTTATGATCGAAGTGGGAGTTCAGTGACTGTAAATTATGCTTTACAAGCAGGAAAAACCGTTGGCTGCATCCCTTATCCACGAAATGTGAAGAGCTTATGTAATAAGCTAATAAGAGAAGGAGCTACTTTAATTGAAAGTGCTGCCGATATATTAGATGAAATAGGGAGGAAATAAATTAGGCAATGATTGTTTATCAAATGTATAAAAAAGATTTAACAAATAATGATTTTGATAATGTTCGTAAAATTAAATATTGTGACGATAATATAATCTTGATTCAAATCTTACCAAGGTCCCATCCTGGTGAAGAAAGGAAGAAAGTTATTATTCATTCTCCGGCTAGCGAAACAAACTGGCAGATATTTAAAAACAAATATTTTAGAAATGAAATAAATTCTAATATATAAGATATATTAGAGGGAAATAGGCAAAATATTTACTTTGACAAAATAATAAAGTGATTTTATATTTATCAAGCGGAGAAAATATAAATGAAGCTTGTTATTGTTGAATCACCTACAAAAAGTAAAACTATTGGTCATTATCTAGGAGAAGACTATGTTGTTGAAGCAAGTGTCGGACATATACGCGATTTAGCCATATCAGGTAAAGGCGGTTTTGGAGTTGATGTAGAAAACGATTTTAAACCAACCTATGTTATTGATGAAGATAAAAAAGAAATCGTAAAGCATTTACAAGATTTGAAAAAGAAAAGTGATGAAGTAATTCTTGCAACCGACCCTGATAGAGAAGGAGAAGCAATCGCTTGGCATTTAGCAACTGTTTTAAAACTACCTATCGAATCAACTAAGAGACTTGAATTTCATGAAATCACTAAAGAAAGCATTACTCATGCAATTGAAGAGCCACGAACAATTGATTTAAATCTTGTCCATTCTCAAGAAACTAGAAGAATCATTGATCGTATTATCGGCTTTAAATTATCTGCTCTTTTAAAATCAAAGATTAGAAGTCAAAGCGCAGGTCGAGTTCAAAGCGTCACTTTAAAAATGATTGTTGAACATGAAAAAGAAATTAATGAATTTAAAAGTGAAGAATATTGGACTCTTGACTCCTCAATTGAACATAACGATAAAAAATACAAATTAAACCTTACAAAAATTGATGGAGCAGAAGCTAAGATTTCAAATAAAGAAGAAGCGGACAGGGTTTTAGAATTTTGTAATGAAAAAGTTTTTGTTGATTCAATTAGCGAAACTCAAAGAGTAGTTTCTTCTAAAGAACCTTATAGAACTTCGACCTTACAACAAGACGCTTTTACTAAATATGGTTTTAAGACTAAAGAAACCACATTTTTAGCACAACAACTTTATGAAGGTATTGAAATCGATGGAAACCTTGTTGGTTTAATTACTTATATTAGAACTGATAGTACTAAGTTAAGTGATATTTTCATTTCTCAAGCAAAAGAATACATCATTAATAAATATGGTGAAAAATATTATAAAGGCCAAAAGAGTGTAAAAGATGTTAAAGGCGCTCAAGATGCCCATGAAGCTATTCGTCCAACTAACTTAGAATTAACACCAGTTAAAGTAAAACCATTTGTTAAAGACCACGTTTATAAACTTTATAAAATGATTTATGAAAGAACTTTAGCTTCTTTAATGGCTAATAAAGTATTAGAAGTTACAACAATTTGTTTTAAAAACTCACATTTGGAACTAGAACTTAAAGGTAATAGAGTTATTTTTGATGGTTATAATGTCATTAAATATGATGATAACGAAACAAGCATTTTACCTAAATTTGAAAAGGGAACTAGTTATGATTTAGTCGATGTAAATGTTGAGCAAAACTTTACAAAACCTCCAGCAAGATATAGCGAAGCAAAAATCGTTAAGCTCATGGAAGAAAAAGGAATTGGTCGACCATCAACTTATTCAGCTACAATTCAAACTCTCCTTGCAAGAAAATACGTAACAAGTGAAAAAGGAGTACTTGTGCCTACTGAACAAGGTATTTTAACAAGTAATGTTTTAAATAAATATTTTAAAGATTTGATGAATACTGAATATACAGCTGAAATGGAAACAAATCTTGATAAGATTTCAATTGGTGAAGCTTCAGAACTTCAAGTTATTAAAGATTTTTATTATCCATTTATTGAACACTTTGATGAAGTTAAAGAAATCATGTATAAAGAACCTTTAAAACCAACAGGTGAAAAGTGTCCTTTATGTGGAGGAGATCTTGTTTATAAAAGTGGAAAGCATGGTGAGTTTATTGGATGTTCGAATTATCCAACTTGTCATTATGTTAAAAAAGAAGAAAAAGAACAGCCAAAAGAAACTGGAAGAGTTTGCCCAAATTGTGGTTCACCTTTAGTTATACGTAAAAATAAAAGAGGTCAAGAATTTATTGGCTGTTCAAATTATCCATCTTGTCGATATGTTGAATCATTAAATCAAGAAGTTGAAGACGAAGAAAAATTTTGTCCTGATTGTGGAGCAAAAATGGTAGTAAAATATTCTCGTAAAGGAAAATTCTGGGGATGTTCAAACTATCCAAATTGTACACACGTAGAGCCTTATAAAAAGAGAAAAAATGAAACCAAAAATTAAAGTAATTGGAGCAGGTCTAGCCGGAGTAGAAGCCGCAAATTTCCTTGCAAATCATGGATATTTTGTCGACTTATATGAAAAAAGACCAAATGCAAAATCGCCTGCTCACCATACTGATTTATTTGGAGAACTTGTTTGTTCTAACTCTTTAAAGAGCAAAAAAAGTGATAATGCTTGTGGCATTTTAAAAGAAGAGATTGCTCTTTTAGATTCTTTAATGATGGAAGCAAGTAAGGTAAGTGAAGTCCCAGGAGGAGACTCTTTAGCGGTTGATCGAACTATATTTGCTGAATATATCACAAAGAAAATTAAAGAAAATAAGAACATTAAAATCCATTATGAAAACATTGAAAGAATCGATGTTAATGATGGATATACTTTAATTTGCACTGGTCCATTAACTGATGAAACCTTATTGAGTGAAATTAATCGTTTATCAAATGAAAAATCTTCAAGTTTTTTTGACGCTAGTGCTCCAATAATATACAAAGATTCAATCGATTTTAATAAGGTCTTCATTAAGGGCAGATATAATCAAAAAGAAGAAGGTTATATCAATTGTCCAATGAACAAAGAAGAGTATTTTAAATTCTATAACGAATTAATTAATGCTAAAAAAGCACCGCTTCATGATTTTGATACTGACTATTTTGAAGGCTGCCTTCCAGTTGAAGTTATTGCCTCAAGAGGCATTGACACCTTACGCTTTGGTCCTCTTAAACCTAAAGGGTTAGAACATAATGGTGAAGAATTTTATGCAGTTGTCCAATTAAGACAAGATGATTTAATTGGTGATTTTTATAATATGGTTGGTTTTCAAACAAATTTAACATACCCTGAACAAAAAAGAGTTTTTTCTTTGATTCCAGGTTTAGAAAATGCCCGTTTTGCTCGTTATGGTTTGATGCATCGAAATTCCTATGTTTTTGCACCAAAAGTTTTGAATTCTGATTTAAGTATGAAAAAAGCAAAAAATGTATTTATTGCTGGTCAATTAAGTGGTGTAGAAGGGTATGTTGAAAGTGCAGCGACTGGGCTACTTGCTGCTTATTATCTTTATCAAAGACTTGAAAAGAAAGAATTTAAAGAATTATCTTTTTATTCGATTTTAGGTTCTTTAACTCGCTATATTACTCATACAGGTGCTAATAATTTTTCACCAATGAATGCTAATTTTGGAATCGTTTATAAAGCTAATAAAGATCAAAAAGAGATAGTAAGAGAACGTGCTTTAAAAGCAATTAGTGATTTTAAAAGGTACACTAATGGAAACTGATTACGTTCAAGAATTTTATAATTATTTACGTTTTGAATTAAATTTATCGCAAAATACGATTAAATCCTATATTTTTGATGTCAATCTTTTTATGAGTTTTCTTAACAAGGAAGGCTTTAATGTTAAAGATGTTGATAAAGCAATTATTAGAAATTGGATGAGTGAAAGATTAGAACATACCACTTATCGAGGTAATTTAGAAACTGAAAGAAGTTTAGCTAGAAGAATTTGTTCGCTTAGAAAATTTTTTAAGTTTTTACTTGGAAAACAATACATCTCTTCTAATCCATTTGTGTCTATTGTTTCTCCTAAAAAACGTAATAAAAATCCAGATGTTTTATATGCTTCACAAATTCAAAAGTTATTAGAATCAAATAAAGCAAGAAAAGATCCTTTAGCAAGCCGTGATCAAGCTTTACTTGAATTAATGTATTGTAGTGGTTTACGTTGTAGCGAAGTTGTTTCTTTAACAATAACTCAAATCGATTTTCCTAATCGTACTCTTTTAATTAAGGGCAAAGGTGGCAAAGAAAGAGTAGTCCCTTTTTCTGAAAGTGCTAAAACTTATCTATTAGACTATGGAAGAAATTTAAGAAAGGAGCTTGAAAAAATCGCTAATGCTCGCTCTCAATATTTTTTCTTAAATTCAAAAGGGGCCAAATTAACAACAAGAGGCCTTGAATATATTATGCATTCCATTGTGAAAAAGACTGGATTAACTTTAGGATTTAATCTTCACCCTCATGCTTTAAGACATTCTTTTGCTACAAGTTTATTAGAAAATGGAGCTGATTTAAGAATAATTCAAGAGCTTTTAGGACATTCTTCAATCAACACAACACAAATTTATACTCATGTTTCTAAAGAAAATTTAAAGAATCAATACGATGAGTTTTTTCCTCAAACAAACGAAAGTAAGACAAGTAAAGGCGAAGAAAATGCAAATAAATAAAAGTTACTTGTTTATAGAGTCAATTTTTATGGTCAAAAAGCCCAATTTTGGACCAAAAATTCATTTTTTCTTAATATTGAATTTTGCTTCTATTTAAGATAAAATAAATAGACTTTTGCGCAGGCAAAAGAATACACACATTATGGATTCCTTATCCGAGTCTGATATTTTTCAGGGAAAAGGTTAGAAGTAATGGAGGTTTTAACAAATTGGAGGTAGCCAAAATGGCAGAAGAAAAAACAGTCGCTAACCTCAGCGAAGAAAAAGTAGAGGAAGTTAAAGAAGAAGCAAATATCATGGAAACAATCGTTCATGATGAAAATGCTGAAGTCGTTACATTAAGAAAATTATTAGAAGCTGGAGTTCATTACGGCCATCAAACAAAAAGATGGAATCCAAAAATGAAACCATATATCTATTGCGGTAGAAATGGTATCTACATCATCGATTTAAACAAATCAAAAGATGCTTTAACAGAAGCTTATAAAAAGCTTGAAAACATCGTTTTAGAAGGTGGAAAAGTTCTTATTGTTGGAACTAAAGAAAACGTTAAAGAAATCGTTAAAGAAGAAGCTGAAAGAAGTGGATCTTTCTACATTACAAATAGATGGTTAGGCGGTATCTTAACAAACTTCAAAACTATTCAAACAAGAATTAGAAGATTAAAAGATTTAGAAAGTGCTCAAGAAGATGGTTCTTGGGAAAAACTTCCTAAAAAAGAAGTTATCGCTTTAAATAAAGAAAAAGATAAACTCGCTAGAAACCTTGAAGGTATCAAGGAAATGAGAAAGATTCCTAACGCTTTAATCGTTGTTGATCCAACAGTTGAATATAACGCTGTTAGAGAAGCAAATAAATTAAACATCCCTGTTTTTGCAATTTGTGATACAAACTGTGATCCAGATGGAATTGATTTTGTAATTCCAGGAAATGATGATGCAACAAAATCTGTTAAACTCATCATTGGAATCTTAAATGATGCTATTGTTGAAGCTAAAGGCGGTATTGCTGAAGTTGCTTATACAAAAGATGAAGGCGAAGCTTTAACAATGAAAGATGCTATCAGACAAGCTGATAGAGAAAACGCTTTAAGACTTGCTGCAAGAAGAGAAATGCAAAGAGAAAAACTCGAAAAAGAAAGATTAAGAAGAGAAAGTTTCCTTGCAAAACAACAAGCTGCTCAACAACAACAAAGCGTTGATAACAAAAAAGTCGAAAAAACTGAAAAAGTAGCTGAAACAAAAGCTGCTTAATTTGGAGGTAAAATATGGCAGTTAATGTTGAATTAATTAAAATTTTACGTGATAGAACAGGCGCAGGCATTATGGATTGTAAAAATGCACTCGCTGCTTGTGAAAATGATGTTGATAAAGCTTGCGATTGGTTAAGAGAAAAAGGTATTGCTAAACAAGCTAAAAAAGCTGACAGAATTGCTGCTGAAGGTTTAGTTTTAGTTCATAATTGTGAAAAATGCGGAAAAGCTTCTATTGTTGAAGTTAACTGTGAAACAGACTTCGTTTCAAAAGCAGATCCATTTAGAGATTTAGTCAATGCTTGTGCTGAAACTGTTTTAAAAGAAAACTGCAAAACAGTTGAAGAAGCAGTTGAAAAAACAGCTCCACTTTTTACAGATGCAACAGTTAAACTTGGAGAAAAATTAAGCTTTAGAAGATTTGAAATTGTCGAACCAAAAGGCGAAGAAAAAGTTTATTCCTATATTCATATGGGTGGTAAAATTGGCGTTTTAGTTTTACTTGCTAAAGATGATGCTGAACTTGGCAAAGGATTAGCTATGCATATTGCTGCAAACAATCCTAAATTTGTCCATTTTAGCGACATCCCAGCTGCTCAAATCGAAAACGAAAAGAACATTCAAATTGAAGCTTGCAAAAACGATCCAAAACTCGCTGGAAAACCAGAAGTTGCTTTAAAGAAAATTGTTGAAGGTAAAGTTAACAAATTCTTCTCTGAATCTGTTTTAGATGAACAATCTTACTTACTTGATCCTGAAAAGACAGTTGCTCAAGCTTTAAAAGAAAAAGGTAATTCAGTTGTTAAATTCATCCGTTACCAAGTTGGTGAAGGTATTGAAAAAAGACAAGAGAATTTTGCCGAAGAAGTTGCTAAACAAGCTAACTAATTTTTAAAAAATAGGGTCCGCTCTTGCAAAGGGCGGACTTTTTAAAAATTGCAGATTTATGCAATTTTTAATGAATTTTGCACTCTTTATTATTAGTTTTTGATATAATTTTGATATGAGTAATTTTAAGTATAACAAAGTCATCCTTAAAATAAGTGGTGAAGCTTTAGAAGACAATTCTAATAGATTAATTTTGGATGCCAAAAAACTTAATGATATCGGCGGATTAATCAAAACTTTAATACAAAATAATATTAAAGTTGGTGTAGTTTGTGGCGCCGGAAATATTTTTAGAGGAAGAATTGCAGAAGAAGCTGGAATCAATACAATCGATGGCGATTATATGGGAATGACTGGCACAATAATTAATTTAAAAGCAGTTTCTAGCATTTTAAATAAATTAGGTGTTGAAAATCTTTTAATGAGTTCTCTTGCTTTAGAAGATGTTGCACCAAAATACGATTTAAATAGAGCAAAAGAGGCTTTCAATAAAGGAGTTGTTGTTTTATTTGCCGGCGGATTAGGTCGCCCACAAATCACAACAGATACTACTGTTGCTAAAAGAGCACTTGAAATGAATGCAGATGTTATTCTTGCTGGTAAAAATGGAGTTGATGGAGTTTACACTGCTGACCCAAATAAAGACAAGAATGCAAAATTTATTAAAAATATATCTTATAGTGATGTTTTAAAGAATAATTTAAAAGTGATGGATAAAGAAGCCATTGAACTTTTAAAAGAAAGTGACATTGCAACAAGAGTATTTTCTATGGAAGATATGGATAATTTTATCAAGGTTATTAAAGGTGATGATCTTGGTACAACTATAACAAAGGAGTAAAATATGGATATTTTAGACGAATTAAAAGAAAAGATGGAAAAATCAATCGATTCTTTAAAAACAAATCTTAATACTTTAAGAACTGGAAGAGCAAACGCGGCTCTATTAGATAATCTTTATTGTGATTATTATGGCGAAAAGATGCTTGTTAATCAAATTGCAGCAGTTAAAGTACCTGAACCAAGACAACTTTTAATTATGCCTTATGATGCTGGAGATATTAAAAGCATTGTCGCTGCTATTAATTCTAGTGAAATCGGCATTAATCCAATCGTTGATGGAAAGCAAATTAGATTAATCATTCCTGCTTTAACAGAAGATAGAAGAAAAGAACTTGGTAAAAAAGCTAAAGGCTATGGCGAAGAATGCAAAGTTGCTATTCGTAATATTCGTCGTGATGCAATGGACAAAATTAAAAAAGATGAATCTTACACAGAAGATACACTTAAAAAAGAAGAAGAAGCTATCCAAAAATTAACCGATCAATTTGTTAAAACAGTTGACGAAATTATCAAGGAAAAAGACAGCGAAATTATGTCTATATAAAAGAAAAAATGGCTGATATTGAAAAAGAAAATAAAGATAGTGAAAGTAATGTAAGTGATGCTCCAATTAGTGAGCCACAAGATGTCAAATTATCTACTAAAAGACAACATTACATGAATAATCTTAATTTAGATACTAAAAATTCTATGAAAAATAGAATTTTGGTTGGTATCTTTTTGGTGCTTGTTTGTGTTCCTTGTATTGTTTTAGGTAATTACGTTTTTGCTATTTTAATTCTTTTAGCTAGCTCAATTGCGTGTCACGAAATTATCAAAGCACCTCAATCAATTGAACATAAGTTTTCTAATTTAATTTATATTTTTTCCTATTTAATGATGTTTATTTTAATTTACTGGGTTATCGTTAAAAATAATCTGGTTGAATTAGGTCAACATCCTGAAGGTTTTGTATTTGATCTTTCATCGCAGTTTAATGGACCTCGTATTTCTTTGACTTCCTTTTTTATCTGCATGGCATTTTTCTTTTTAAACGTAATTATTGATAAAAACTTTTCAATACATGATGCATTCTATTTTGTAACAATGCTTTTTATTGTTTCAGTTGGCTTTCAATCAATACTTTATTTAAGATATTGCCCATTTACTTACTCTAGTTTTTTAACTGGTGGAGAAACTTACACTTATTATAGTGCGCCTTTAGAATTTAGATATGGTCAATCATTTTTACTTATCTTATATATGTTAATTGGAGCCTGTATGAATGATGTTGGAGCTTATTTTATTGGAGTCTTATTTGGAAAACATAAAATGAGTCCTCGTATTTCTCCTAAAAAAACTTATGAAGGTCTTTTTGGTGGAATTATTATTTCTTTTGTTTGTAGTGGTTTATTTGCTTTAGTTTTAGACTTATGCAATGTTCCAATTATTGCAGGTATTCTTGATATTAATCATTTCTATAACATAATTATTTTATCTTTATTGATTCCTCTTTGTGCAGTTTTTGGAGATTTAATATTCTCGGCTATAAAAAGATATTACAAAATCAAAGATTTTGGTACCGCTTTAAGAAGTCATGGAGGCATTTTAGATCGTTTAGATTCAATTTTAATTGTTTCTATTATGATGTCACTTTTTATTGAAGTAATGTCAAAGAACTGGAATTTTATGTCAACTGGTATATATTAATTTCATGAAAGAAGTTTTATTACTTGGGGCAAGTGGATCAATTGGAAGACAAACAATTGATGTAATAGATAAATATAATACGCGTTTTTCTTTACGTGGTATTTCAGTTGGAAATAGAATTGAAATTGTTGAAGAATTAATTAAAAAAGCTGCAAATCTTGATTATTTTTGTTTAAAAAATGAAAAAGATTATCAATATTTTAAAAATAAATATCCTACAAAACACTTTTATTTTGGAGATGATGGATTGATTCAAATAATTAAAGAATGTCCATCGGATATGGTAGTTAATGCTTTAATTGGTTTTGTTGGATTTTTACCAACTCTAGAAGCTTTAAAAAATAATAAGATTTTATGCTTATCAAATAAGGAAAGCTTGGTTGTTGGAGGAGACATTGTAAACTCTCTTTTAAAAGAAGGAAAAGGAAAACTTTATCCAATTGATTCAGAGCATGTTGCTATTGCTAAATGTCTTTATAATAAAAAAATCGAAGATATTGATAAGATATTAATTACAGCAAGTGGAGGTCCTTTTTTCTTTTTAGATGAAAAAGAATTTGAGAAAATTACTCCAGAAGAGGCCTTAAAACACCCAACTTGGTCAATGGGTAAAAAGATAACAATTGATAGTTCTACTATGATGAATAAGTGTTTTGAAGTTATTGAAGCGCATTATTTATTTAATGTAGATGGTAGTAAAATCGAGCCAATTGTCGATCGAAAAAGTCATGTTCATTCAATGGTCCGCTATAAAAATGGAGATATTTATCTTCAAGTTGGTCCTAGCGATATGCGCTTTCCAATTTATTATGCTTTAAACGAAGGAAAACCTGATAATTTAGATGGTTTTAATGATGTTGAAATCAATACTTACGATAAATACGAATTTTTTAAGATGGATTTTAAAAAATTCCCTTTAATTAATTATGCCTGGGAATGTCTTAAAAAAGGCGGTAATTATGGAGCGGCGTTAAATGCAGCCAATGAAGAATTGGTTAATGCTTTTTTAAATCATCAAATTAAATATATGACTATAAAGACAATTCTTGATAGAATTATGAAAGTGTTTATTTTTAAAGAACACCCAACTGTTGAAGATTTAATTAAGACAGATCAAGAAGTTAGAAAACTTACAAAGGAATATATATTAAAAGATGCAATTTAACGTTTTACTTTCATTTAATTGGAACACCCTTTTATCTCTAGTTTTATTTTTTATAGCTTTAGGTGTTCTTGTAACAATCCATGAATTTGGACATTTTATTGCGGCTAAATCTTTTAAAGTTTACTGCACTGATTTTTCAATCGGTTTTGGACCAAAAATTGTAAAAATTAAAAGAGAAAAATGGGAAACAACTTTTTCAATTGGTGTTTTACCACTTGGCGGTTATGTTTCAATGCTTGGTGAAGATGATGAAGAAAGCGTTCCTGAAGGTATTGTTGTTACAAAAGAAAGAACTTTAATTGGAGTCGCTAGATATAAAAGAGTCATTATTATGTCAGCTGGTATAATAATGAATTTTGTTTTAGCTTATTTAATCTTTTTTATTTCAGCTTCTTGTTTTCCACAAATTATGGCCAATTCTTGGTATGAAGTTGGGGAAAATCCTGGAATTGTATCTTTAGTTAGCGAAACAAGTTTTACTGATAACGATCAACTTGTACCAGCAAATTTTTATTATCGTGATGGAACTTTTTATGTAGCAGGTGATAAGAATTTATCTAATCCTACAGAAAGTGAAGCTTTACATATTTTAAATGAAGGGAGTTTTACTATTGAAGGAGATGAAAGCGGTAAAAAATATATTGCAAGTTTATCTTATTCTTTGGCTGGAGGTGTAAATAACACTGATATTTCTAAAAATATTTTTCTTTATGAAACAAGTGGTGAGCCAATAGTTGAAGGCAGTAAATATTGTGCTCCTTCTTTTAATGAAAATGGAGAGCCAATTCGCTATACACACTCTTCAGAAACAAGTGGTAATAAATTTAAGTTTGAAGCTTATTTTGCAAATGCAACAAGCGATATTAAAATAACTAATCCTGATCAAAGTATTGAATATGAAAGAGAAGACGATGCTAATAAAACATTAAAATTATTTCCTTGTGAAATCTCCTTAGAAAGTGATGGCAGCGCTTTTCTTCCTTTAAATGTCAGTTTTTATAAATATGAATATTGGTATGGCTGGCAATCTTTTGCAGTCGCTGGAGAAGACTGGGCTCAATCAACAACCTTAATTGCCAAAGCTTTAGGCAGTTTATTTATTGGCCAAGGCTGGGATCAATTAGGTGGTCCGCTAGCTATTTTTTCTCAAACTACTGATATCTTACAGAATAATCCTTTTTATGCTTATTTAAATACCTGGGGAACACTTAGTGTTAACCTTGCCTTATTTAATCTTCTTCCTTTCCCTGGTCTAGATGGATGGCAAATTCTTGTTGAAATTGTAGAAGGCTCAGTAAATGGAGTAAGAAAGGCCAAATATAAAGCAAGTCAAAAAATCAAAGAAGAAAAAATTAATGATAAACCACTTGAATTAACTGAAAACGCCAAAGAAAATGAATTAGCAGTAGATGTAGTGACGACAAATAAAGATGTAAATTTAACAATTGGTAAAAAAGATAAAACCGAAAAAGGTTTTGTTGAATGGGAAATTCCTACCAAGTTTAAAACAATTATGTCTTTTGTTGGACTTGGTCTTTTAATGCTACTCATGATTGTTGTGCTTGTTAAAGATATATTCATGGTGTTTTAAAAATGCAAGAAAGAACGATTCGTTTTTTATCTTCAATTGGAATTGAAGACTATAATGACTTTGATTTAGATTTTGAATCGATTACGAAAAGTAAATATTTTCCAAATCGATTTATTTTTTCAATTAAGAAAAAATCACCTTGGTCTTTTTCATTATTAGACCGCTTTTTAAATGGCTTAAGAAATATTACAAGTTATACCTATGAATTTAATTTTATTTATGAAAGCAAGCCTAATAAAAATGATGTCTATTCTTTAATTTGTGAGTGGTATCTTAATCAAGAATTTGTTGAATTTAGCTGTGCTGGATTTGACTTAACAAATGATGAAATCATAATTCATTTTAATGAGGAATTAGATAAAGAGCATTTTTCTAAGCATGAAAAAGATTTAAAAATGCTTCTTGAATTTCTTTCTTATCCTTCAAAGATTAAAGTTGATTTAAATGTAAAAGAAGAAAAACTTCCTTGGGAAGATGGGGAAGTTACACTTAATGAGGAAAAGCCTATTAAATATACAAAAGAAATCATTGAAGCAGAAAATAAGCAGATAGATGAAGAAGCTGGAGAAAAAGCTTTAAAAGAAATTGAAAAGAATTATCAAGACATGCTTTATGAACGCGCTCAAAAAGATATGTTTAAAAGAGGCGATTATGTTTTTACTCCAATTGATCAAATAGACTCTAATAGTGGAGCCGTTGATTTTAATGGTTATGTATTTGAAAAGAAAGATCCTCGCACTTCTAAAAATGGAAACACTATTTTAAGTATCGGTGTTGCTGATAAAAATAATAGTAACGGAGCAATCTATGTTACCTTGATTTCTAATAAAAGAAGTATGCCTGCTGAAACTTTTGCATCTATTAAAGAAGGCATGAACATTAGAATAAAAGGGAAGGTTGGTTTAGACCGTTTTGGTAAAAATTTATATGTTTTAGGGCATTATTTTTATCCTTTACCTCCTGATCCAATGCGTGAAGATAAGAGCGAAGAAAAAAGAGTTGAGCTTCATTTACACTCAAAAATGAGTGATATGGATGGAGTTAGTAGTATATCGGATTATTGTAAACTTGCTAAACACATGGGACATAAAGCAATTGCTTTAACTGATCATGGAGTTGTTCAAGCTTATCCTGAAGCGCAAAAAGCTGCCAAAGACAATGGAATTAAATTGCTTTATGGTTGCGAACTTTATTTAATTGATGACTATTTTAAAGGAGCAGTTAATTCTGGCGAGATTGCTTTAAATGATGCAACTTATGTTTGTTTCGATCTTGAATCAACTGGTTTAAGTATTAAATATGATAAAATAACTGAGTTTGGCGCGGTTAAGATTAAAAATGGCCTCGTTATTGACCGTTTAGATATCTTAATTAATCCTGAAATGGAGATACCAGAAAACGTTGAAAAATTAACAAATATTACGAACGAAATGGTAAAAGATAAGCCAACTATTAAAGAAGTTTTACCACAAATTCTTGAATTTTTTGGCGATTCAGTTATCATCGCTCATAACTTTGAATTCGACTATAACATGATAAAAGAAGCCATGAAGGTAAATGGCTTTGGTGAATTTAAGCAACCTGCAATTGATACACTTGCTTTATCTAGATTTATCTATCCTGACAAGCAAGCTCATAGATTAGGAGCTTTAGCAAAACGTCTTGAAGTTGATTACGATAGTGAAAGCGCCCATAGAGCTGATTACGATGCTGAAGTTTTAGCTAATTGTTGGATGGCTTTAAGAAATATCTTAATTAAAGATTTCCATAAAGAGATGCTTAAAGATTTAGAAGAATTAGAAATTCCCCAAATCGCTTTAAAGCATTATAGAGGTGGGTATCATGCAACAGTTTTAGTCAAAAATCGTGATGGATTAAAAGATTTATATAAAATTGTTTCATTTGCTCATACTGAACATATGGGAGCTCATCCTTTTGTTCCAAGAAGTTTACTTACTAAATATCGTAAGAGTTTACTAGTTGGAAGTGCTTGTTTTAATGGTGAAGTTTTTTATAAATCTGCTTATAGAAACGAAGAGCAACTTGATGAAGCTATAAAGTATTATGACTATATTGAACTCCAACCTCTTGAAAACTATTCTTTTTTGATTAATGATAAGCAAGTTAAAGACGAAGAGAATTTAAAAGTTTTACTTCAAGATATTATTAAATCAGCTAATAAATTTAATAAAATTATTGTTGCAACAGGAGATGTTCATTATTTAAATCCTGACGATAAAATTGTTCGTGATGTTTATGTACAAAATGAAGCAGTTGGAGGGATTCGTCATCCATTAATGACAATGGATAGATTGAATAATCAAAAATTAGGAATCTTTTTTGAAAATCCTGATCAACATTTCCGTTCAACTGATGAAATGTTAGAAGCTTTCGCTTGGCTTGGAGAAAATTTAGCTCATGAATATGTAATCACAAATACGAACAAAATAGCTGATATTTGCGAGGTTATTGAACCAATTCCTGATAAACTCTTTACTCCAACTATTGATAATTGTGAGAATTTATTAAAAGAACTTTGTTATAAAACAGCTCATGAATTATATGGAAATATTGAAGACACTAATGACGAGGCAAAAGTTTTTATTAAAAATCGACTTGATACTGAGCTTAAAGGTATTATTGAAAATGGTTACTCTGTTATTTACTATATCGCCCATAAGTTAGTTCAAAAATCTAATGATGATGGTTATCTTGTTGGTAGTCGAGGATCAGTTGGAAGTAGTTTTGCAGCTACAATGGCTAAAATTACTGAAGTTAATGCTTTACCTCCTCATTATAGATGTCCTCATTGTAAAAAAGTTATTTTCTATAAGGGCGAGGATATTAAATCTGGATACGATCTGCCTGAAAAGATTTGTCCAGATTGTGGGACTAAAATGGAAAGTGATGGACAAAATATTCCTTTCCAAACTTTCCTTGGTTTCCAAGCTGAAAAAGTACCTGATATTGATTTAAATTTCCCTACCGATTATCAAGCAACTGCACATCAATACACTAAAGTTCTTCTTGGTGAAGATAAAGTTTTTAGAGCTGGAACTATTTCAACAGTTCAATTTAAGACTGCATATGGTTATGTTAGAAAATATTTTGAAAACTTACAGATTAATCCAAATAATATCAAAGGTTCTGTAACAGCTGCGCTTGCTCATCGCTGTGAAGATGTAAAAAGAACTACTGGTCAACATCCAGGTGGTATTGTTGTTATTCCTCGCGATTATGAAGTTTATGATTTTACCCCAGTTCAATATCCAGCTGGAGATACTGATGCAAGTTGGAAAACAACCCATTTTGATTTCCACTCAATTCATGACACAATTTTAAAACTTGATATGTTAGGTCACGTTGATCCACAAGCTTTAAAGATGATGAGTGATTTAACGCATCTTGATTGTCGTACCTTACCATTAAATGATAAAAAAGTTATATCTGTCTTTTCTAGTGATGAAGCTTTAGGAATAGCTCATAAATATATGGCACCAGATAATGGAGCTTTAGGTCTCCCAGAATTTGGGACCCAATTTGTTAGACAAATGCTAAGAGAAACTCAACCAAAATCTTTCAGTGATCTTTTAATTATTTCAGGTTTATCTCATGGAACAGACGTTTGGAACAATAATGCTCAAGATTTAATTAACAAGGGAATCACTAATCTAAGAGGAGTTATTGGGTGTAGAGACGATATTATGTCTTATCTTATGAGCTGTGGAATTGAAGGGCATGAATCTTTTGTCATTATGGAAAAAGTTAGAAAAGGTAAAAAACTTTCTCCAGAAGAAGTGACACTTATGAAAGAGCATAATGTCCCTGATTATTACATAGATAGCTGCTCTAAGATTAAATACCTTTTCCCTAAAGGACATGCTTGTGCTTATGTTATGATGGCTATAAGAGTTGCTTATTATAAGGTTTATTATCCTCTTGAATTTTATGCAACTTTCTTTAGTTTACGCTGTGAACAATATGATATTGATTCAATGATTAAAGGAATTGATGCAATACATGCTCGACTTGAAGAATTCGCTTCTAGAAAAAGATCAAATAATGTTGAGCTAGCCCTATCTGTTAAAGAAGAAGAAATTGAAAAAACTCTTCAACTTGCTCTTGAGATGTGCGAAAGAGGGTATAAGTTCTCAAATATTGATATTGAAAGAAGTGATGCCGTTAACTTTGTCGTTGATAAAGAAAACAAAGCTTTAATCCCTCCTTTTAAAGTTTTAGATGGATTAGGTGAAAATGGTGCTTCTGAAATCGTTAAAGCAAGGAAAGCTCATCCATTTGAATCACAAGAAGATTTAAAAAATAGAGCTAAGATTTCTGAAAAGAATCTTAAAAAACTTAAAGAGTTACACGTTTTAGATCATTTAAGAGAAAATGATCAACTATCTTTATTTGACTTCATGTAATTGAAGTCACCAAATGCTCACGTAGCTCAGTTGGATAGAGCGGTTGCCTCCTAAGCAACAGGTCATGAGTTCGAGTCTCACCGTGAGCTCCATATTGAAAGCGATGGTTTGATACGCTAAAAACGGCTATTCAAACCTTTTTTTGAAATAAAACGATATAATAATCTCAGCAATAAATAGTAAGTTGTAGATTGGAGTTAGTTATGAAAAATGTAATATATATATTAATTCAATGCACTTGGGGATTGCCACAAACATTGTTAGGATTTATAGTACTTTTAATTAATATAAAAAATAAACATTATTTTTATCACGGTGCAATTATTACTGAAAGAAATGTTCCTTCAAGTTTATCTTTGGGAATGTTCGTCTTTACAACAACTAATCCGATGAAAGATAAAAGAACAAAAAATAAAATACCAGATGAAGAATTAAGTAAAAGACTTTTAGTTCACGAATATGGTCATACAATTCAATCCATTATATTTGGACCATTATATTTAATAGTAATAGGGATTCCATCAACACTATGGGGATTTTTGCCATATTTTCAAAATAAAAGAAACAACGGAGTATCTTACTTTAGCTTTTTTACAGAAAAGCTTGCTAATTATTTAGGTGAAAAAGTTACAAAAGAAAAATCAATGGAAAATGCTGTTATATAAATTACAAGTTGTAGGGAGAATAAAATATGGATATAGATGTAAATAATATAAAAATTCATTATGAAATATTGGGAAAAGGAAAAACAATAATATTATTAAATCCTAATAGTAGAAATACAAATGGAATGAAATTTATTGCGAAAAAACTATCAAAAGAATATCAAGTTTATTTATTTGATAGAAGATGTTGTGGTAAAAGTGAAAGAAATTGTGATTTGAGTTATGAAGAAAGTGCAAAAGATGTATATGAATTTATAAAAAAACTAAATATTAACAAACCATATTTATTAGGTTGCAGTGGTGGTGCAACTGTTGCAATGAATGTAGCAATTAATTATCCAGATTGTATTTCAAAATTAATTTGTTGTAGTGGAGTGGCTAGAAATGGAATTATTGAAAAACCTCTATATGCAAAAATAATGGGAAAAATTCCATACTATCCTGGCAAGAAATCAAATGAAATGTTTGAAAAATTAAATAATAATATGAAAACATTGAATAAAGAAGATTTTGAAAAAATAAATGTGCCTACTTTAATTGTAAATGGAGGAAGTAAAGATATAGTTCCTATAAGCGAGGCAAAATATATTTCTGATAATATTAAAAATTCAGAGTTATTGATATTAGATGATGAAGGACATTTTAGTTATATGATAAATTGTAGATGGTACAATAAATTAAGAGAGTTTTTAGAAAGATAAATTAGAACTTATAAGCGTCAATGTATCTGTAGAAACACTATAGAAGTGAATAACAACAAATTTCATACCGGCCATGTAAAGTCATGTGGTTGTCGTAGATTTAGGTGCAAAGATTTAACAGGTCAGAAATTTGGAAGACTAACAGTTATTGGACTTGCCTATAAAAAATAAAAAGAACTATTGGGAGCGCAAATGCGAGTATGGAAATATGTGTTTTGTACCGACTACTTATTTGAGTACAAGACTTACAGTTTCTTGTGGATGCAAGAATGAAGAAAATAGAGCACCCCTGCCTACTTTAGATCGTGGATTAGTTGATGGCACTATGAAGTGTGGCATTAAGAAAGATAAGAAGCTTAATAAAAACAATACCTCAGGAATACGAGGTGTTCATTTTGATAAAGATAGAGGACTATGGGTTGCCCAGTGGGAACTAAAACGAGCGTATATAACTGCGTTTTTCATTGCGGTTGCCCCTTTCGGCGCGGGGTGCGCCTTAATTTAATTTTTTGCGGTGCTTATATGCTTAGCCGCCTTAATCAGAACACAAGGCGGCGAAACAATCTCACAAGGCGGTTAAGCACAAGCAAAAAAATAATCCTTTTTAACATAAATCAGTTGAAAAGTCTATCAATTTTCTATACACTAAACAATGATTAAAACATTGTTTAGTTTGGAGGCTAAATGGACGCAAAGGCAAAGATAATTGAGGCTACTATTAACTTAATAAAAGAGAAGAATGGTGATATTAAACTGGTTACTACAAGGGAAATCGTTAAAAATGCAGGTGTAAGCGTTGCGCTTATCAATTACCATTTTCAAAGTAAAAAGAATTTGATTGATATATGCGTAAAGCAAATAATCAGTAATGTTATTGCTCAATCAAAGCCTAATATGGAAGGATTGTCGCCTATGGAAAAATTAAAGCGTTCGGTAAAAATACCAGTTGATTTTTTAATGGAAAATCCTGAAATTGCTAAAATATCAATTTTGAGCGATTTTATGCAAGGGCAATTAAACGACAATACCTTTCAGACATTAGCGCGCTACTATTTTTATGCAAGTAACGTAGGTATAAATAAAGATGTTTTTTTCAAAACCGTCTTTTTAATTCACGGGTTACAAGGTATTTTTTTGCGTAAGGAACTTTATAAAGATAAGTTTGATTTTGCAGACAAAGTGCAGAGAGATATTTTAATTGATAAGATCGTGGATAAATTATTCGGAGGTGAAGATGAATAGAAAAATAGGTTTAATTTCCTCAATCGTAATATGCTATTTGGTTACAGTATTTTTGATTTGCTTGGTGATTGCGCTATTTGCTCAAAATATATTTACAGAAAATTTGAGTTACGGCGTTTGTACTGTACTCTCGTGGGGTTGGGTTGCTACAACCTGCGCTTATTCCTGCTTTACACAAAAAGAATATTCCGCAGCGGCAAAAATCGGCGTTTCCATAGGCGTGATTTATGCCACAATAATTAGTATTGTGTACTTTACTCAACTAACTACTGTATTATATAAATCTGTTGACGAAATAATATTACAAGCCTTTTCGTTTACGTCTGCGGGCAGTTGGTTATTTAACCTCGATTTATTGGGTTATGGGTTACTTTCAATCTCTACTTTTTTTATCGGGTTAACCCTGCAAACGAAAGATAAAATCGACAGTGCCTTAAAATTACTTTTAATGTTACACGGTATATTTTTTGTTTGTATGTTTGTTCCTATTTTGCCGTTACCCGCGACTAATCAAGGTAACGGCGGGACAATAGCATTGATTTGCTGGTGCTTATTCTTTTTATCGATTTGTATATTATCAATTCTACATTTCAAAAGATTAAACGATAATAGTAATTCAAAGGAAAGCGTATGACATACTAAACAGTCTGCCGCTCTTGCAGGTACAAATTATTGAAAGCAAGACTAGCTGGTGAAGAAGAGTACTTTGGCAAATATAGGTAACTGAGGCTATAGTAATAAACACCTTACATAGGGGTCGCAAAATTGTTAAGGGGGTTGCAAAAAATAAACAAGGGGTCGCAAGTGCATCACAATTGGTATTTATTGCCATTCGTCTTTAATTTATATCTATATATTTTTTTAACTTCTAAACCATTTCTAAATGATATAGATATTGAATATTAGAACACTTATTTTTTAAAAGGCTCTCCGATTTTTTGTGGGGTATTTACGGGGTTTTGTATAAGTTCTCCTCTTTTTGTAGCAAAACTGACCCCGTAAAAAATTGCACAAAATAAAATACTCAAAAT
>CAJJXG010000015.1 GCA_905197045.1 uncultured Caryophanales bacterium | reverse complement strand
AAATTAAATGAATAACTTTGTGTAAAAATAGTGACAACTTAGATGAATAACCACAGCACTTTTTTAAGCTAATTTTAATGCAACAATAAACTATGCTTTTTTAATATTTTAAAAAGAAAAAGTAGTTTTAGGTAAACAGTTTCAAGTGTTCCGGTTAAGATGTGACAACCAAAAAATGTAGGAAACAAGTTCCTACATTCATATTTAATAAATTGTTAAATTACCGTAAGTAGGATTTATTTCGTAATTGCTAAGACAACTATCATAACCAGATCTAGAAATACGAGTAATTTCGAATTTATTTTTAACAGTTCCTACTTCACTTATGAAAGAAGTAAAGATAACTCCAGTAATTTTATCATCACCTTGTAAACCATTTTCTCCAAAACTAATGCAGTCAATTGTCCCCATTAGTCTTGTACCATCATAAGCCTTTGATAAGTCAGCGGAAATTACATCAAGTTGCGCTTTTTCAACATATAAATTTCCAAAAATAGTCGAAACTCTTCCCTCATATTCTTTTGTTACATCTTTACCATTTCTTGTATCAACAATACGATAAACAAATTCGTTTAGAATGGACGGATTAATTAATGGATCCACAACATCAATTGCAGAACGAATGTATTCAACTTGAATTTCATCATAATCAAGTAAGGCTTCTCCAAAGTAAGTGAAATTATCGTTGTCACACTTATTAGCTTTTCCATTATAAGTAAAGAAAATATCAGGTGATTTTATGGTAAGGCTACCTTTAATTGGATCGCGAGGGAATTCTTCAGGTTTGTCTTCTCCATCGCCTTCTCCTGGCTTGTCAGGGTCTTCACCACCTGGTTTATCAGGATCTTCGCCTGGATCAGGGTCTTCGCCAGACTCTCCACCTTCACCACCAGTTTCGCCGCCTTCTTCTCCACCAGGATTATCAGGTTCTTCTGGTTCCTCTGGTTCATCTGGAATAATAGGTTCTGGTTTATATTCGATTGCATATGTTGGGAAAGTATCAACGTAAACCCAACATTTTAAATCGGAACTATAGACCTCAGTCCAAGTTGATTCACAGGCTCCTTTATAAACTTCATTTTCATTGCCTTTTAATCCTTGGGCTATATATCCACTTGCAACACGAGCTGGGACACCAACTCTTCTTAACATCATAGCGTAAGTAATAGCAAAATGAGATGATTTACCAGAATGTGTCTCGGTTAGCATTTTATAGACTGGGTCATCACCAATTTCATATAAAGGCTCACTAGAAATTGTATTATGTTTGCTCATATAACGAGCAATATTATAAATTGTGTCAAACTCGTTATCTGCTTCAAGATTATATTCATCGATTATTTGATCAATTGGAGCATATAAATTATCAGGAACATACAAATAATTATTCTTTACAAAGTTTTCATAACTTTCGACATTTTCGTTATATTCCATGTTGTCAAAATTAATAGGTCCAAATCCTTCCTCTAAAAAATTATAGTTAAAAGTTTTGAAGGAATTACTTGTCCGTCCTGAATAATCAAACTTCCCTTCATAATTTTGTCTCATTGGGAATTGATTAACATAATAAGGAGCAATATCTTTCTTAAATAAAGCGTTGTAATTAATATTAATTTCATTAGAAGTTTTCTTTCCACGAACTAATTTAGATAAATATAAGTCAGGATTACTTGCAACACTTAATCGAGAAATATCATAAGTTGGGGCATAATATAATTTACCATCGGAATATTTTCCATATACATTTTGTCTGAAATAATAATGATCTCTATTCTCGTTTGTAGTGAATTTATAAAGATAGGTTGGTTTAGTATCTTCTCCTGGATTATCCTCTCCACTTCCTGGATTTTCAGGATCTTCGCCTGGATCAGGATCTTCGCCAGACTCTCCGCCTTCTCCACCACCAGTTTCGCCGCCTTCTTCTCCACCAGATTCGCCACCTTCGTTAGGTTTTTTATCAATTAAAATAACACCAGAATCGGCTACTTGTTGACCACCACTTGAAGTATCTGAATCAGATCCATCAACAGGAGCTTCAACGTCCTCTTGTTCATCATTAGGATCATCAATTACTTCAAGTTTTCCTAAAGACATATTGATCTTATAAGCACTAGTTACATCAGCTCCTTGATCATTTGTGATTACTGGTGTCATTTCATTATCAAAAATACCTTTTTCAGTAACAACCGTATAATCAACACCAATTAATTCATCGCCACTAGCTAAATTATTTGTTGAATTAAAGGACCCAAAAGAATATTTACCACCTTCATAATAATAGAATGTGCTTGAAGCCGTAGTGCAACTTATTTCTCTTTTATTAATAGTAACTTTGCCAGGTTTATAAATAATATTGTAATTGTTACTAACATCTTTTTTAGAGGAGTTTAAAATACTTACGCTAAAAGTATTTTCGTATACTCCAGGAGTAGCGTAACGGAAATCTTCTTGAGATTGCACTTGAAGAGTATCGCCAGCACCTAAATCGGCTTGATTATAAGTTATATTATTTGAAACATCAAAAAATGGTAATTGATTTCCATTATAATCGCCTGTCATATCTGGAGAAGAAACAACAATATCTTTTTTAGTTATTGTAATGCTTCCGTATTTATAAGTGATGTTATAGTTTTTTATAGTTGATTTTTCATCGCTATTAACGATATCAAGCTCTACTTTATTTTCATAAGTTCCGACATTACTTCCATCACTATAATATTCATTTTTAATTATGATATTTTCACCTTCAGCTAAAGGGGTTTCTTCACTTAGTGAAAATTCGTTAATTCCATGTACTGAACCATCGTAAATAAATGAACTAGATGGCGTAGAAATTGTAATATTTCTCTTTAAAACCCTGCAAATCCCGCTTGTAATATCAAAATTATAGTTTTGAGTTACGTCAACCCCTTCTTCGTCGATTACTTTAATTGTATATGGAGTAATTTCATATTCTCCAACATCAATATATTGATTAAAGGTTATTTCAAGATTATGACCTTCTACTAAAGCGCCTTCACTAATCTCGCAATAAGAAGCATCAATATTTGTTGCTTTACCATCGTATTCTTTTTCATAATCATTGATTTTTAAAGAAACTGAACGTTTATTAACAGTTAAAGAAGAAGATTTTACATCAAATTTATATAAAGAAGTCACATCCCCAAAAGTATCACTGACTGCTTTTAAATTAGCATTAGCATTAATTGTTCCTGCATTTGTTAACTTATTTGACCCCACAACTTCAATATGATCACCTTTAACTAAATCATCGGTTGTAAAAACATTTTCATTATTTGCATAAAGTGGCTCACCATCATAAGTTTTAACTGCACTAATTGATAAATCAACTTCTTTTGACATAAGCGAAACGTTCACTGGAGTATAGTCAATTTTATAATTACTGGTGACGTTTTCTCCTTCTTCATTAACGATTAAAAAATCGCCGTCTACAAAACTTAAATTAGGATCAGTATTAACACTATTTAATTTATAGTTACGATAAACTAATTTATCGCCTTCTTTTAGATTCGTAAATTCTAGATCAGGATTACTACCATATTGAAAAGATCCACCATCAACAGTCGGTTTAATTTCACGAGGAACAATTTCAAATGTATGGATTTTCCCATATCTATCGCCACCAAAAACATTTTTGCTTACTGTTCTAGCATCATATTTACCAACCAAAATTGGCTTATCATAGCTCCAATGATTTGCCCCACTACTAGAATATTGAATATTAGGTTTATCATTAAATAAAGAAGATGCTTCAAGCTCAAAATCATCGCCATAAGTAAAGTTTTCTGGAGTAATATCATCAATTATTGTGCCGACAAGGCCCATTAATGTAGCACTGGTTAATGCAGAAATAATAAAAAGTGAGCAAAGCAAAACTCGATATCTATAAGCAAACTTATAGATAGCAATAAACTTGTCAATTTTTTTGTTATACTTTTGTGTCAACATAATCAATACATCGTCAATTGTCCAAATACATAGTTAATGTCGAAGTTGTCTTTGACATTTTTCCCATACTGATCATAGATAGCATAGATTTCAATTTCTGCCTCCAAACTTCCTACACTATCTAAAGTCTTAATTGGTTTAAATTTTATTTCAAATTTAGACATATCAAGGTCGCCAGATTGAATATTGTTAATTTCCGGCACTAAAACTTTACCTTCTTCATAGATAGTATCAACAGTCTTAGTATAAACCGTAATGGTGCGTCGCAAAATTTCTAAATATCCATAATCGTAATCAATAGAATATTGATAACTTACATCGCTTCCATCACCTGTTGTAATAAATAAGAAGGCATCAGCAACAGTTTGACCAGCATCAGTAATCGATGCTTTTGGTAAACATGAAATAACGTGACTAGAAGGAACTTCTCCTTCTATCTCTATTTTAGGCTCGCTCGAGATACTTGTTCCATCATATTCTTTAGAGATGCTGTCAGTTTTGACAGTAATCTTTGTTTTTCCTTGATAATAAACATCATCTACAAAATTACAAGCTTTTGCTAAATCTAGTCTAACCCAACCATGTCCCTTAATATAAATTTCATTCCAATAGTATTCATTAACTTCGGTAATACTTCTTCTTTCATTAGAGTTTGCTTCATAAAGATAGCCATTTACTAATCTAGTTGGGATTTCAAAATAACGTAATAAAACAGCAGCGGCTCCAGCAAGAATTGAAGAATCGCAGCGCACTTCATTTCTATTTAATATATTTTCAATGGTTTGTTGAGGTGAATCATAATTATAATCAGACTCATATAAAGGATCATAAATCACATTTGCTTTTGAAAGATATTCAATAACAAGAGGAATTACAATTTTTGGATCTTGAGGAACAACTGGCGTTACTTTACTAATCATTTTATCAATTTCTTTACTTAACCCTTCAGGCATATTCGTATAGTAAACTTTTGCAAAATGATAATAGAGACTTTCAGCTTCAGTGTAAGATGGATTTAAAAAACTCAAAGAATCGATTGAATCAACATTGCTTGCAAAATCATAATCAATATCGCTCATTGAAGAAGTTAAAGCTAAAGTCCCATCAACTTCCTGAGGCGTAAAATAAATATCATTATTAGCAACTGGATCGCCTTCGCCAAAATAATAAGAGCTCACTAAATCCTTATCTCTAGGAATATTTTCATTGTAATAAATATTGATAGTTCGTTTGTTTCTGCCACTATCTTTTAATTGTTCTCCAACAAAATAATTTGGATTAGGATTTTCTGAAACATTATAAACAGTAGCATCATTAAACTTATTGCCTTGGAAATCACCATAATTTTCTTTTCTTAAATAATAACTTCCTGGCTCACTTACTTGAACATCAAATAAATTATTATATTGAGGCGATACAAAGTTAATATCACCCATAACACCACTTCCTTCTGTTGTGGCATTAGGATCATTTTTAACATATTCATAATGATTTTCTTCATCTAAATCAGGTAAATATGGATTAGAAGGAGTAAATTCAAGTGGCACCCAGCCAAAATTATCTACATATATTTCAGTCCAAGCATGAGCGTTCATGATTGTAACGTTAGTTTGAACATTGGCCTCATTATGATTGACCATAAAGCCCATTACAATACGAGCTGGAATTCCAACACTTCTAAAAAGCATTGTTGCCGAAGCTGCAAAATTCATACAATTTCCAGATCTTACATCCGTTAAAAAGGTATAAACGTTATCAACACTTTCATCAGCATAACCCCTGATGTCATATTTAAAGTTGTTTAAAAAGAAATTCTTTAAATCATCAGTAAAACTTTGAAGAGTATTCAAATAAATACCATTAGCGTTTAACCAATCATTTAATTGCATCTTTAAATAACTTGAAACACTAAGATAAGTGTTTTTAACATACTCTGAATATTTGATTTCTTCATTATAAATTGTTGGATTACTGATTTGATAATTGCTCAATTCATCCAAATTCAAATCGCCGACAACATAACTATTTACTTGATAAGCATTTTCATCATTTTTATCAAGGTTATAGCAAATATCGTTAGCTAACTTTTTTGAGCTTTCTGTAAAGTTAGGAACAAAGTCGCAAACACTAAAATTTAAATTATCAGCTAGTTTAACCGAAACAGTTGCTTTTGGATATTCTTCTTTAATATTTGTTGTTGAATATTCTAAAGGGCTTACTGTTCCTGATTCATAACTTGAGGCCTCATCAAAACCAACCCCATTATAATCTCCTAAAGAGAGACCTCTAAAATAATAAGTACCTTCTACATCAGAGTTCATTTGAAAAACAGGAGTTTTTAAATCTAGATCATTTGGAAAATTTTGAAACATATCACCAAAAGTTGTATCAAAACCAAAATCTTGATTAATATCCGGAATTTCAACATCTTCTGGCCAATCCTCAAATGGAGGAATATCAATATCTGGACGAGTTGCAAAATTTAATTCTGATTTTAAAACATAACTTGAAGTAACATCCTTTTGATATACATTGTTATAAACCTTAAAATTAAAGGAAAAAGAAAAGTATCCTCCTTCGCTTTCGTGTTTTTTAACTGTTGCGGTTAACCTATCTGATCTTGCTAACCCATCATCACCAATTTGTAAAAATTCATCAGTTAATGTTTGTCCATTTGTAATTGTTGTTGGGTCAACACTACTAGCTAAATCGATTGTAATGCTTCTTTTTTTAACAGTAATGTCTCCCCAATTATTAGTAATGTTGTAATCACTAGTTACATCTTCTCCACTAAAATTTAAAATTTTATAATTAACACGATTTCTAGTAGTTTTTGCTTCAAAAACAACTTTTTCTTCAGGATCAATTGCAAAATAATCTCCAGGAGCTAAATCTCCAGATTCAAGATGTAATTCATTATCATCAACAACTCTTTCTTCCCCATTATAAGTAAAAGAGACATCGTTAGTTGTAATTATTAAATTATCCTTAAATAGTTCAGCTTGACCACTAGCAGCAAAAGAAAAGACCGCTACTGCTCCAAAAGAAGCAATAAGAACAATTAAGATACCGATAAAAGCAAGTTTTGAGCCAAATAGTTTTTTCATATTATTTCACCTCAAATCTCTTCAAATATTTACGGCATCTTGGTAACTTGTTAACACCAAAAGCTTGCGTTAAGGCATCTAAAAAGGATGGCAAGGCACTAGCAACTTTAAATATATCTTTCCCATCTAGTTTTCTTAAAATTTTCTTTGTGACAAAATCATCAAAAGCATCTTCTTCTTTTCCACCACAAGCAACATAAATTGGAACATAATTCATCATTTGATTAACCATACGATTACCAAAAGTAACTCCAAAATTTTCAATCAAAATTTTGTTAATTGAGTTAATCATTTTTTGTAAATTTTCTTGCCCTTTAAAAGAATTTAATGCCGTTTTTGCAAGGTTTTCAAAATTTTGATTGGAAATTTTAATAGGATTTTGCTGAGGTGCATCGAATTGTTTTGCCTTATTATCAAGATTTAAAACCATTGAACGGTCATAGACTTTATCTGAAATTGAAAAAGTAGATTCATCATTATTTGCCGTACCTAAAAAGTAAACATTACTCTTAATTTTAAGTCGACCCTCGATAAGTAATTTTGGGTCTTTTGGCCAACTATCATTTGTAATCTCAATAGTCCTTTGTTCTTCGTTAGGATATTCAAGAAGTGATAAAAATTCAGCAAAATAATATTCGATTCTTGCAATATTCATTTCATCTAAAACGATAATATAAATTTGATCATCAAAATTAGACCTATAAAGTTCTTTTAAAAGAGGCGTTTCATTAAACTTTTTGGTAAATTCATTAAAATAACCAATTAAGTCGCTTCTTTCTTTCCACACTGGTTGAACTGCAACTACTGTTGTTGGATTACCAATGAATTCTTCAAACGCTAAAGCAATTGATGTTTTACCAGTGCCAGACATACCTTGTAAAATCATCATTTTACTAGTCAATAAACTTGAAACGAATGATCTAACATCATCTTCTGTATAATAAAGTTTCTTTGTTGAAGCGCAAAAATTTCTAAAGCGAGTGCAAAAATCAGCTAAATCAGTAACTTCATCAAATTTAACTGGCTCACTTTTTTCGTAATTCTCTATATCAAGTTTTAAAAGTTCACTAAATCTTTTACCTTTTTCACTTTTTACTAATTTTTTGCTTCTATTAGTAAATTTTTGATCGTCAATCTCAAATTTAAAGACATTAATTTTACGATTTCTTATTCCAATATAATAGCAAAGCATTCCAATAGGAATTAAACAGATAAAGATGACTGCTAGATATAAAGCAGGCGACATGATTAATGAATCGCCTCCAACAAGCGAACTATAAACAAGTAAGAATGCTAAAAAGAAGAGTATTAAAATAAACTCTATGATGCATAAAATCAAAATAGCTTTATTTAATCTTTTGTTTTTGTTCACTTCTTTTCCTTCCTTTTGTTACGTTTTTCTTTAACTTCAGCAATTGCTTGTTTTTTTCTTTTCTTCAAAATTGCTTTACGAACATTGTTCCACTTCTTATTAAAGTATCTATCAAAAGCAATTTTTTCTTTTTCTAGCTCATTGAAGAATTCTTCACTTAATTCATATTCATCTAAGTCTTCGTTTTCTTTAATTTTTGAAGCTTTTATACGTCCTTTTAATTCTTCAATTTCTAAATTTAATTGCTTAATTTTTTGTTCAACATCAAGAACGTATTTTTGATGAGCTTCATTAGCTTCATCAATTGTATGTAAGAGCTCTTTTTCATGGGCATCTTTCTCTTTATTAATGCCATCAATTTTAGAAGTAAAATCATTAATAATTTCTTCTTTCGCTTTTTTAAAAGATAAATTTAATGAATCAATTTCTTCTTTATGAGCTTTACTCATTTCTTCAATTTTATTTTGAAGAATAATTCTTTCTTCTTGCATGCCAACGATAAACTCATAAACAAGTCTTTTATTAAGTTCATCTTTGCCAAACATTTCATGAATTTTTCGGTTAATCTCTTCAAGTTCAGCAATCCTATTTTCTTCTTTTTCTACTTCATATTCTTTTTTATATAATGGATAAACATCCTTTGCTTCAGCATAAGATAAAAAAGCAATAAGAGTTGGAATACGTGAAAAATAATCAAGATAATCTTCAGAAAGTTGATCCTTTTTGTTTACAATTGGGGTAATTGTATAACCAGGTTTAGCATAACTAGAGATAAAATCATAAAGTTTTAATGCTTTAGAAAAATTAACATCGTTTTTAAGAAGATTCGTTCTTTGAACAGGTGGTCTAATTGATGGGGCTTTACTGACTTGCTCAATCAAATCAGTCCTCATAAGTTGGTTAATATAAACTTCAAGATTTCTAATTCGCTTAATTAAAGCAATATTTTTATCATTCTCTTCAAGATTTAAATCACCATACCTACTATCAGTAATGTCAATTGAATAAGCAATTTTATTTCGATAAAGATTAACAGTGTCAGTTAATTTTGTATGATTTTCATAAATTGATTTAGCTTCTTTAATTTTTTCAAAACGAATATCAATAAAAGATTTGAGTAGTTTCAATAAATAAACTAAAAATTTATTCTCATAAATTGAATAATCATCAAGCTTTTCAACAACTAATAATTTTGATGGTTCAATCTCATCGTTTTCTTTAATCTTTCTAATATTTTGAGAATTAACTGATAAATCAATGACAGTTTCTCGACTGACTCTTTTTGTTTTTTCAACAGGTAAAGTTTCGCTTTGATTTCTAATAAATCGACGATCTTCAGATATTGCTGCAGAAACATAAGGCAATAATTCTTCAATTGTTTTAACCCAAACTTCATCAATTACAACATCATTAATTTTAATTTCGAATTCGTTTTTGCTTCTTGTAGAAGATTTAATCTTTTCATAAGCAGATAAAAGTTTTTCGTTCTTATTGACCGAATCAGTATAAATTTTAAAATTCTTATATTGTGTATAACGACGACCGCTTCTATCCATAACTATCCTTTAATTAAGAAGTGTGATAAATACTCTTTAGATAAAAGCATTTTATCTTTTCCAAATTCACTATTTAATTTCTCTAAGAAAGGTTGAATGGCATTACTAACTTTTAATGCATCCTTTCCTTCAAGCTTTCTTAAAATCTTTTTAGTAACAAAATCATCAAATGCTTTATCTTCATCTCCGCCACAAGCAATGTAAATTGGAACATATGCTTTTAATTGATTGACCATACGGTTTCCGAAATTAATTTCAAAAAACTCAATAAGAATTTCGTTGATTTTATCTATCTTAACACTTAAAGAATCGTAGTTTTTATATGAGTTTTGCGCACTTTTTGCTAGATTTTCAAAGTTTGAATTGGAAATTCTGCATCTTGAAGTTAGTTTTCCTTCAAAGCTATCAGCCTTCTTATCAAGATTAATAATCATTGCTCTATCATAGACTTTATCTGAAATAGAAAAAGTTGATTCATCATTATTTGCAGTACCTAAAAAATAAACATTTGGTTTAATTTGAAGACGGCCTTCTTTTAAAAGTTTAGGGTCTTTAGCCCAGCTATCATTAGTGATTTCTAAAGTTCTTTGATCTATATTTGGATATTCAAGTAAGGATAAAAATTCAGCAAAATAATATTCAATACGAGCAATATTAACTTCATCTAAAACAATAATGAAAATTTGATCTGTAAAATTAGATCTATAAAGCTCTTTTAAAAGTGGAGTTTCGTTAAACTTTTTAGTAAATTCATTAAAATATCCAACCATGTCGCTTCTTTCTTTCCGCATTGGTTGAACAGCAATAACTGTTGTTTGATTGCCAATGAAATCTTCAAAAGCAAGAGCAATAGAGGTTTTACCTGTTCCAGACATACCTTGTAAAATCATTATTTTGCTAGTTGCTAAATTAGCAATAAAACTTCTAATATCATCAATTGAGTAATAAAGTTTTTTGTTATATGCACAAAAATTTCTAAAATCATCACAAAAAGTTGCTAAGGAAGTTACATTATCAAAAGTAACATTTTTAATCTCTTCAGCATGTTCATCAAGAATTAATAATTCAGAAAACCTTTCTATATTTTTGTTAACTTGAGTTGGGTCTCCACTACTTGCTTTTTGAATATCTTTACTAACTGTTAAACTTTTTTTGCTCTTATTTTCTTTAATTAAAACAGTATTTGTATTTTTATATTCCCTAAAAATAATTAAAGCTGCAATTAAACCAATAATTAAAAATATAATCAAGCAATAAACAAAAATAAAAATTGGCGAAGTAAAGCTAAAGAAAATCATTAAGCAGGTCTCCTTTCTGAAACGTCTTCGGTAAAAACATAGTTAGGGCCTTCTTTTCCGCAATATATACAATTTCCGTTAACAAAGTTGTGAGCATTTGGATCACTTGGTGTAAATACATTGTAATGACTCCCACAATAATTACAGGTTACCTCGTTAAGACCATTAGTAACACAAGTTGGTTCAGAAATAGTGGCAAAGTAGGTATAAGATTTTGTATCAATAATCTGACCATTTCTAATAAAGAAACTATTATTATCGTGAACACAGGAATTTTCAACTTTAATGGTTTTAGAGCTAAAATAATTTATGTAATTATCTCTATTAATTGGAGCAGTATCAAAGACATACCCTTTTACAATTTCTCCGCTTGAATAAAACCCTGACTCAATTTGATTTGTTTCTTGATGTAATTCAAAATATTGAGTCTTTGTATTTGAAAAAGCTCCGCTTAATAAAGAGGCACCTGCTTCTTCAATAATTATTTTCCTAAAGAAGGTATTGTTATAAAAAGCACCATCTTCAATTATCATTGGATGATCAACTATAAGTTCGCGGATTCTTGTTCCACCAAAAGCATGCGAACCGATTCGAGAAACAAAAGAAAAGTCTACAACCTTTAAATTAGCGCAATTTTGAAAAGCGCGATTTCCTATATCAATTGGAGCTGTAAAATAAACTTCATCAATATAAAAATTAGTCGCAAAAGCTAGTGGGTCAATTGAGACAATTTGCATATTATTAAACTCTTTTGGTACAACAACTTTAGAGGCTTTTCCTTTATATTCTTTTATACGTAACAAATTTTGACTTCCTTCAACATAATCAAAAACAAAATTAGATAAATCTCCATTAATATTATTAAGTTCATAATATTTAAGAATTGAAAAAGAGCTGACCGCCAAAATCGAAACAATAAAGAGAATTCTTGCTTGTTTAATTCCTTTAAGAGTTAAAAAGCCGCTTTGCACCCCTTTTTTAGTAATTTTCTTTCTAAAAGTTCCGCTTCTAAAATAAATTTTCTTAAAGTCGGCGCCAATAAAATTAACTTCAACTCTTTTCGTTCCAGTAATTGAACTAAGCCAATATCTTGTTTTCTTTTTATAAAAGGTTAGCTCTACTTCTTTAAGTAAATTATTATTTTCATCAAAGCATTTAACTTTTGCTTCACCACGTTTAAACTTCCGCTTTCTTTTTGGTTTAAATACTAAATAAGGCAACTCAAAATCCTTTTTCTTACGGATTTTTAATTTAGTTTTTAAAACTTTATCAATCTTAAGTTTCTTAATTTTATTAAATCTAGCTTTTTTAAATTCTAAATTGTTTGATAAATACAAGATTAGAAAAAGAGAGAGGGCTAGTATTAAAGCAAAACAAATTCCAGCTATATAAGTCCAAGGTTCATAAAAGAACAACTCATATATGTGATTCCAGTTAAAATAACTATTTTCAAACCCCATCGCTGCGAGTCTAAAAATAAATAACATTAAAACTGCGCTAAAGGCAAGAATCAGACTACTTACAATTGAGCGCCACAAAACATCACATTTTATATTGCTATCTTCAAAGTAAGGAATGCCATTAACTTCGACAACATTTAACTTTATTTCATCGCAGTTATCAGGAAGTTTAATAATAAAATGTTCTTGTTTTACGTCGATTTCATTCAAAAAGCTGATTATTCGCTTAATCTTTTTATCGCGATAACAAATAATATTAATATTTATATATTGGACTTTATCGGTTAATTCGAACTTTAAAAACGATATTCATCGTTAATATAAACAGTATAATCTTTGATATATTCTTTCCATCTATTTTCTGGAAGATAGACAGCATATGTTTCATCATTTGTATCGATAATATCATCAAGTTGATAATAGGTAGTATATCTATTTTTAAATAAGATTAAAAATAAGGAATAAGCTCCAAGACAAAGAAACAAATACAGCAAGAAAAGAACAATACCCAAGGTCAATCTCTCCGGTAAAAAAATGTGGCTGAAATTATTTTACAATATATTCAAAGAAGAAATAATCTCCTTCGCTATTTTTAATGTAAGAATAGAAAGTTCCTAACTGATTTGTCTTTATATCGCCAACTTCAAAGTTGTTAATTAAGACAGTTTCTCCATTAGGATTTTCATCATCATAAACTACAACTCTTGTATTATAGTTAAAACTATCATTTTTATTTAAAGTAATCTTAGGAACATCAACATAACTTCCAGAATAGGTTACAAAATAACTCTTGTACGTAATTGAATCATTTGGATAAGTTATTTTCATTCGACGATAGCCAATAGTTGTTGTATCAAAATTATCAATAACAACTTGATCAGTAATGTCGTTTTTATCATTATCAAAAACGGTTACTTTAGTTTTTTCTCCAACTGTATAATATTCATCAGCTGAAGTTGGATAAGTTGTTACAACCTTTTCAGAAAGTTTCCAGAAAGAAATAAAATCATTATATGTTTTGTTATATTTTTCAATTTCAGAATCACTTAAAGTTAAAGGATCCTTTTTACTTGAATCAAGCAAAGCTTCTACAAGTGAAGTTGTATCTAAACTAGTTTCATCAGTTTCTACATTATATCCAGAAGAAATAATATTTTTAATTCCTTTAAAGAAAGATGAACTGTTTTTAAATAAACTAGTAACATCACTTCCGCCACTATTACAAGCAGCTAAACCTTTTTCAAAAAGATTACCAATATAAGCAAAAGTTGTAGCTATCTTTTTCTCATTTGTTTGAGTTGGATCAGCAAATACATTAATAATTTTATTAACGAATTCTTGATCGATGCTTGTCGCCATCCTGCCTAAAGTTTTAATCAAATAATATACTAATTCACTATTTTCATTTAATAAGTTAATAGCATCTTTCATTCCACCAAAATAAATTAAATTTCTATTATTTGGTAAAACCTTCATTAAAACATCAACAGGATCAGAAAGTTCATTTAATGTTGAGCAAATTCTTAAAAAAGATGACTTACTGAAGAAGTTTTTATCAAAGATATTAGAAAGAAACTTTGCCATTTCAACATAATCATTATCTTTTAAGACAAAATTTTGACCTTGGTCACTTCTTCCAGTAAGAGATATTACATTGTAAATTAAATTAGAAAAATCAGTTGCAGTGTAATTATTTAAAATCGCTTTAAATGGCTTATATATAAATTCAGAAATAACATCTACAAATTTTAAGTATTCATTTAAACTATCTTCAAAATCAAACGAGCTATTATCAATTAATTTATTAAGATAATTCTTTGCTTCTAAAGATAAAGCGGAATTTTGCGCACCAATAAATGTATTATAGTTTTCATAATTTAATAAATTATTAGGATTATTGTTTGTTTGACTATTGATAATTAAAGCATAACTACCAAAAGCAACTAAACCTGCAAATTCTTCTAAACTTAAATTGTGAATTGCATCATAAAGGAATGTTCCAATAGCAGTTGCATCTTCTTTTGTAAATCCGCTTGATTTTGGATTAGTTAAAAGACTAATTAAATCCTTATTTAATAAATATCTAAAGTTATAATCTAAATTATTTTTATTAAATCCATATCTTAAAGCAAAAGAATTATAAAAATCTAAAGATTCAAACCATTCTTTTGTTGCATCGCGATCCATATCAGGGAAATATGGCTCAACCTTATCTAAAATAAACTCATAAAAATCATCAGCGCTAGCAAAATCTGTTGAATTAGGATAAGAAAGACCGGTAAATTCAATTCCTTTATTAATTGCTCCTTCAAATGGTCCAAATTCAACATAAATCTTATTTACGCCTTCAATAGGTTGAAAGCTAATTGTCGCAGTTGGCTTTTCTTGATCGTTAATTTTTACTACTTTAACCTCATTATTTGGAGCAGGTTCAATACTTATTTTAACGGTTTCTCCAACATAACCACTTTCTTTATCAACTTTAACTTCGCCTTCCCCTTCAGTTTCAATTAAAATCTCATAAGTTGGTAAATCTGGAGTTTTACTAAATTCAACATCAACTAAATTGTCTCCTTTAACAGGAGTAAAGCTTCTTTCCTCTTTATCCACTTCAACTCCATTAATAAAAAGATGTGCAACTTCATAACCTTCATTTGGTGTAATTGTGATATTTACATCTTCTCCAACATTACCAGAGGTTTTATCTACCTCAGCGACTCCACCTTCAGAATACGTAACTTTAACATTATATGTATCTTCGTTTTCTTCAGTTTTCTCAACAAACTTAACTGAAACAATATTTGTTCCACTCATTGGTTTAATGCTGAATTCTTTTTTGCTGGCTTCTTGAGGAACGCCATTAATTGAAATTGATTCAGCAACATAACCTTCATTTGCAATAACGTTAATTTTTACGACAGTGTCTTCGTAAATATAGCCTGATTTTTTGTCAACAAAAACTGATCCACCTTCACTGTTATATTCAAGTTTAAATACGAATTGATCTTGTTCAGGTGTTTGACTACCTTCTTCCCCACAAGAAGCTGCTCCTGTTGTAACAATTCCCCCTAACAACAAGCTATAAACTAATAAACTTTTTCTTCTTTTCATAACGTTTTCACCCCGCGAAAAAAACGCAAAACACAAATATTCTGCTTAAATATTATAAAAAATATTTAAGCGTTTGTGTCCTCTCCTTTTTTGGTGCACCTTTGACTCCAATTCTTAAACCTTGCAATTCCTGGTTTTAAAAGTAGCTAATAATATGTTAAATTTCTAATACTTTTGATTTTAATTGAGGAATTGCAAGGTTTTTTCTAAAATTCATAAAGATTATTCAAGGCAAAACATGATATTAAAAATATTTCAGTAATTGACTAAAATTTACAATTTGGTTAACCAAGGTTTGTCATACCTAATTTCTTTAGTGTAAGAAAGTAAGCTATTAATAACTAAAAAAGAAAACTGTATTATATCTTATTCAATTTCTCTATCTTTAGTTTAAAATCCGTGCAAAAGTTAAGGATAAATTTCTAATATCTCATATTTATAAGTTATAAAAACTAGCTACTTTTATTCTAACGAGCAACTAGTAAGAAATCTTACCTCTATTTTTAAGCCAAGTAAAACAAACTACTTCTATGATAGAACATATTATTAACGCGATATTTAAGCATCCAAAAACAATTATAATTTTAAAGCAAATTAAAAAGGCCACAATATTTCTATCATGACCTTTCAATTGATGTGAATTATTTATTAATCGATTGATTTATTAGTAATCATTCCTTCAGTATCAAGAGATTGCATATTCTCATACTTTGGATCGGTATGATCGCTATTATCATCGACTCCATTATCATGGATACCAATGTATTGCTTTTTAACTTCAGCCATTCTTCCTAAAACATCAAAGTTAGTAAGAATTTCTTTTTCTTTATCTCTAGAGATAAGACCTCTACCAGCAGGAATTAGTTTTCCAGTAATAACGTTTTCTTTTAATCCGTGTAATGGATCAACTTTTCCTTTAATTGCTGCATCGGTAAGAACACGAGTTGTTTCTTGGAATGAAGCAGCTGATAAGAATGAATCAGTTTCAAGAGCAGCTTTTGTAATACCAAGAATAAGAGGGGTTGCGACTGCAGGACGTTTTCCAGCGAGTAAAGCGACCTTATTATTCTTTGTAAATTCAGGAAGAGATACTCTTGTTCCAGGAATCATATCTGTATCACCGCTATCGACGATAACAACTTTTCTTAACATTTGACGGACAATGACTTCGATGTGCTTATCACTAATTGCAATACCTTGGACTCTATAAACTTTTTGAACTTCTTTAATGATGTAGTTTTCAACAGAATTTACATCGCTAACTTCAAGAAGTTTCTTTGGAGAAATAGCACCTTCTGTAATCTTGCCACCGTTTTTAATCATATCGCCAACTTTAACTCTAAGTCTTGCACCAAAGTTTGTTGGATATGTTTTTTCTTCAAGATCATTAGTGACAGTTACAACATAGCTACCATTTTTATCTTCAATCTTAGTGACTTTACCACTGATTTCAGAAATTGTAGCTTCACCTTTAGGATTTCTAGCTTCAAATAATTCTTGAACTCTAGGGAGACCTTGAGTGATATCTTCAGTTGTTGCAACACCACCAGAGTGGAAAGTTCTCATGGTAAGTTGGGTACCTGGTTCACCAATTGATTGAGCAGCCATAATACCAACAGCTTCACCAATTTCAACAAGTTTACCAGTCGCAAGGTTACGTCCATAACAATGTTGACAGACACCATCTTTAGTTTGACAACCAAATAAGGATCTAATTTCAACTTCTTTAATACCTGCATCAACAATTTCTTTAGCAAGTTTTTCATCAATCATGGTATTTCCTGGAACGATTAATTCTCCATTATTTGGATTATAGATATCGTGGCAAGAGAAACGACCAATTAAACGATCTTCTAAAGAAACGATAACTTGGTTTTGAGCAGTATTAACAATATCTTTTACGATTGTTCCATGATCTGTGTGGCAATCTTCTTCTCTAACAATGACATCTTGAGAAACGTCAACAAGTCTTCTTGTAAGATAACCAGAGTCAGCTGTTTTTAAAGCGGTATCAGCACCACCTTTTCTAGCACCGTGTGTACCAGTGAAGAATTCAGCAACGTTAAGACCTTCACGGAAACAAGATTTAACAGGAAGTTCGATTGTATCGCCGGATGTAGAAGCCATAAGACCTCTCATACCCATAAGTTGTGCGAAGTTAGATTTACTACCTCTAGCGCCAGAGTTCCACATGATAAAGAGTGGATTTCTCTTGTCTTTAGATAAAGTTTCTTGAACATCATCAGCAACTTTACCATTAACTTGGTTCCAAACTTCGACAACTTTAGCATGTCTTTCATCATCAGTTAAGAAGCCTTTATCATAAAGTCTTTCAATCTTAGCAACGCGAGCATCACCATCGTTAATTAAGCTATCTTTTTCTTTAACAACATAAATATCACTAATTGCAACAGTTAAGCCGCTAATTGTGGAATATTTATAACCTTGGTCTTTGATCTTATCAAGGACAGCACTGGTCTTTGTTGTTCCATAATCTTGATAAACTTGGTTAATAATTGCAGTAATTTGTTTTTTACCAATTGGTTCCTTAATCTTTTGAGCAGCAATAAATTCAGGAATATTGGTGCCTTTTTTGACAAAGAAATCAATCTTGTTGTGTCTTAAATTTTCACTTGAGACATCATTGATATATGGGAAATCTGATGGGAAAGCGAAGTTAAAAATCACTTTACCAACAGTTGTAATAAGATAAGAATCATTCATTTCATCAGTAAATGAACTTCTCTTCATCTCTTTTCCAGGAATAGCAATTCTATTATGTAAATGGATTTCTCCAAGTTCATAACATTTATAACATTCATTGATATCTTTAAAGACTTTACCTTCCATAGAAGCAAAGTGACGATATTGTTTTGCTCTTTCTTCATCACCTAAATCTTCATATTTTTGAGCTTGTCTTAAGAAATCTTCTTTACTAGCTTCAGTTGTTAAGTAGTAATTTCCGATTAAGATATCTTGAGAAGGAGTAACAATTGGTTTTCCATCTTTTGGAGCAAGAATATTGTTACTTGCAAGCATTAAATCAAGAGCTTCTTCTTGAGCAGCTTTTGATAATGGAACGTGAACAGCCATTTGGTCACCATCGAAGTCGGCGTTAAATCCTGTACAAACGAGTGGGTGAAGTCTGATTGCTCTTCCTTCAACAAGAATTGGTTGGAATGCTTGAATACCAAGTCTATGTAATGTTGGAGCACGGTTTAATAAAACTGGGTGTTCAGAAATAATCTTTTCAACAACATCGTAGACATCGCTATCTTTAGCATCAATTTTCTTGTCGGCTTGTCTATGTAATAGACATTTTCCTTCCTTAATTAAAACAGCAGCGATATATGGTCTAAGTAAATTGATAGCCATTTCTCTTGGAAGACCGCATTGATACATCTTTAAGGTTGGTCCAATTGCAATAACTGAACGTCCAGAATAATCAACTCTCTTACCAAGTAAGTTTTGTCTAAATCTACCTTGTTTACCTTTTAAAGCACCACTTAAAGATTTAAGAGGTCTACCATTTGGTCCAGTAACAGGTTTTCCATTTCTTCTACCATTATCGATTAAAGCATCAACTGCTTCTTGGAGCATTCTCTTTTCGTTCATTAAAATAACGTAAGGAGCACCAAGATCAATTAATTTTTTAAGACGATTATTACGAGTAATAATTCTTCTATATAAATCGTTTAAATCACTAGTAGCAAATCTACCACCATCAAGTTGAAGCATTGGTCTTAAATCTGGTGGTATAACTGGTAATGCATCTAAAATCATCCATTCTGGTTTGTTATTTGATTTTCTAAATGCATCTAAAACTTCAAGTCTTTTGATGAGTTTTTGACGTTTTTGACCGCTTGAATTCTTAATTTCTTTACTGACTTTTGTGAATTCGCCTTCAATTAAAACATCATTACCTTCATCATCTTTTGTTTTAACATCGTTAATTTGAACTTCTTTTAAAAGTCTTTTAATAGCTTCAGCACCTTCGCCAAATTCAGCACCGGTGTGTTCTGAAATAAATTCAGCACAAGAGAAGAAATCAAAAGGATCATTTAGATTATGTAATCTATCTAAAAGTTCACTAGCTTTTGTATGTTCAAATGAATCTTTATCTAAAGTTTCATCGATTTCTTTAATTGCAGTTGTAAAAGTTTCTCTACCAATTCTATCATCTAAGAATTGTTTATAATATAAACTCTTACAAGTGCCTGGATTTAAACAAATGTGAGCACTAAAGTAAATTACTTCTTCAAGTGCTTTTGGGCTAACATCAAGAACAAGACCCATTCTTGATGGAATACCCTTTAAATACCAAATATGTGAACAAGGTGAAGCAAGTTCAATGTGGCCCATTCTTTCTCTTCTAACTTCTTTAGAAATGACTTCAACGCCACATTTTTCACAAACAACACCTGCATATCTAATCTTTTTATATTTACCACAATGACATTCGTAGTCTTTGCTAGGTCCAAAGATTTTTTCACAGAAGAGACCATCCATTTCTGGTTTTTGGCTACGATAGTTAATGGTTTCAGGTTTTGTGACTTCACCATGAGACCATTCTCTAATTTTTTCAGGAGATGCTAGACCAACTTTAATGCTAGCTAATTTTTCAACATCAAACACAATATTTTCCTCCCTTAATTAATTAAATAAGTCATCAATTGTATCTTCACCAGTGAAACTAGAAGTGTCCTCTTCAAGTAAACTTGTTCTTTCGCTAGAAGATTCTCTACCTAAATTTCTAAGTGATGTCATGGAACGTTGCTCTTCTTGTTGAGTTTGACGTGCAAGTGAATCCATATCGACTATTTTGCCATCTTTTGAGAAAAGTTCGACATCCATTCCAAGGCCCATAAGTTCTTTAGTTAAAACTTTGAAAGCTTCTGGAATTGATGGTTTTGGAAGAGGTCTACCCTTAATAATTGATTCATAAGCTTTTCTTCTTCCAACTCTATCATCAGATTTAATAGTCATCATTTCTTGAAGGATGTTTGCTGCACCATAAGCCTCAAGAGCCCAAACTTCCATTTCACCGAATCTTTGACCACCGTTTTGTGCTTTACCACCAAGAGGTTGTTGTGTGACCATTGAATATGGACCAGTCGCACGAGCGTGAAGTTTATCATCGACCATGTGAACAAGTTTAATCATATACATGACACCAACATTGATTCTATCGTCAAATTTTTCACCAGTTCTGCCATCATAAAGAGTATATTTACCATCGCTTGGCATATTGGCTTCTTTCATCATTTGCATGATTTCGTCATTGGAAATACCATCGAAAACTGGGGTCGCAACTTTAAGTCCACCAAGAGCTTTACAAGCCATACCTAAATGGACTTCAAGAATTTGACCAATGTTCATACGAGATGGAACACCTTGTGGGTTTAATAAGATATCAACTGGGGTACCATCTGGTAAAAATGGCATATCTTCAACTGGAACAATTCTAGAAATAACACCTTTGTTACCATGTCTTCCAGACATCTTATCACCTTCAGAGATTTTTCTCTTTTGAGCGACATAGACTCTAACTTTAATGTTAACGCCTGGAGATAATTCGTCTTTATTTTCTCTTGTAAAGACTTTAACGTCTAAAACTGTACCAGCTCCACCATGTGGAACTCTTAAAGAAGTATCTTTTCCATCTTTTGATTTGTCACCAAAGATAGCATCAAGAAGTTTTTGATCTGGTGAAGGCTCGCTAGTTCCTTTTGGAGTAACTTTACCAACAAGAATATCGCCTTCTTTAACGTCAGTTCCTGGATAAACAATACCTCTTTCATCAAGATGAGCTTTAGCATCAATTCCAATATTTGGAACATCAGGAGTTAAATATTCTTTACCATTTTTAGTATCTCTACATTCAATTTCATAACTTTCGATATGAATTGTTGTATAAACATCATCTTTAACAAGTCTTTCACTCATGGTGACAGCGTCTTCATAGTTAAGACCTTCCCAAGTCATGAAAGCGACAACAACGTTTTGACCAAGAGCAAGATCACCGTTGTCCATTGAAGGACCATCAGCAATAAGTTGACCTTTTTCGATTTTTTGACCAACTTTAACAATGCTCTTTTGGTTAATACAAGTACCATTGTTACTTCTTTCATATTTTTGAAGATGATATGTTCTTTCGCCTTCATCTTCTTTTACTCTAATTTCAAGAGCATCAGTATAGGTAACAACACCACTATTAACAGCAACAACTGCAAGACCACAATCGTGAGCAATCTTGTGTTCAAGACCAGTTCCAACAAATGGAGCGTGTGGTTTTAAAAGTGGTAAGGCTTGTCTTTGCATGTTAGCACCCATCAAAGCACGGGTGTTATCATCGTTTTCAAGGAATGGAATACAAGCTGCTGCAACAGAAACGATTTGCATTGGTGATTCATCAATATAATCAACATCTTTTCTATCAGCAAGAATGTTTTCACCATTATATCTTGCAACAATCTTATCGTTTGCAAGTTTATGATTGACGATATCTTCTTTTGTAGCTTGAGCAATAACGTGGTTATTCTCTTCATCAGCACTTAAATAAACTGTTTTTTCTAAAATATCGCCAGTTTCTTTATCAACAAGTCTATATGGAGTTTCGATAAATCCATATTTATTAATTTTTGCATAAGTTGCAAGGTTATTAATTAAACCGATGTTTTGTCCTTCAGGTGTTTCAATAGGACAAATTCTACCATAATGTGTAAAGTGGACATCACGGACTTCCATACTTGCTCTATCACGGGTTAAACCACCTGGACCTAAAGCAGAAATTCTACGCTTATTGGCAAGTTCTGCAAGAGGATTGGTTTGATCCATAAATTGAGAAAGTTGAGAAGATGAGAAGAATTCACGAATTGCACTAGCAAGTGGCTTAATATTGATTAAAGATTTTGGAGAATCTTTAGTTTCAGTACCTGTTGTAACACTCATTTTTTGAGTGATATTTTTAGCCATCTTGGTAAGACCAATTCTAAATTGAGTTTGAATAAGTTCACCAACACATCTAATACGTCTATTTGATAAATTATCGATATCATCAACATTGCCAAATCCATCGATTAAATTCATAAAATAGCTGAAAATTGCGATCATATCGCTAATTGTGACTCTACTAACTGTTAAGTTAAGATCGGTACCAATAACATTTGCGACAACATCTTTTTTATCGCTTGTGTAAACTTTGACCATATTAACTGAGCCAAATTCATCAAGCTTTTTATTGATGTTAAGATCGTATCTATGAGCACCATTTTCAAAGAATTCTTCATCTTGAAGTTGATCAACCATTTCTTTGGTTAAAAGGGTGCCTTTTGTGTATTTAATTTCGCCTTCAGCACTTACAAGATTCTCAGCTAAAATTCTGTTTTCAAGTCTATTGTAAATGCCAAGTTTTTTAGCATATTTAAATCTACCAGCTCTACCTAAATCATATCTTTTTGCATCAAAGAATTTTTGAATTAAGAAAGTATGAACACCTTCATCGGTAATAGGTTCACCTGGTTTTAATTTTCTGAAGATTTCTTTTAAAGCTTTAAGAGAAGTTTTTGTATCTTGATCTTTTGATAAAGTAAGTTTTAAACAATCTCTATCACCAAAAAGAGTTAAGATATCTTCATCTGATTCAATGCCTAAAGCTTTAAGTAAAATTGAAGCTGGCATTTTTCTTTGACGATCAATTCTGACCCATAAATAACCTTTTACATCGCTTTCAAATTCAAGCCAGGTTCCACGGGTTGGAATTAAATCGGCATTGTATACATATTTACCAAATTTTGTATCAAAAGTTTTGGATAAATAAGCTCCTGGAGATCTAACGATTTGAGAAACGATAACTCTTTCAGCACCATTTACGATAAAGGTACCACTTTCAGTCATGAGTGGAATATCACCCATAAAGACATCACTATCAACAAATTCACCAGTTTGTTTAAAAAGTAAACGTAAATTGACAGTTAATGGTGCGCTATAAGTTAAATCTTTCTCTTTACACTCTAAATATGTATGTTTAGGAGCGTCAAGACGGAATGAGTTATAAACAATTGACATTGTATCGCCATAGTTATTGATAGGAAATACATCTTTAAAGACCTCATCAATTCCATCTTTTAGGAAGTTTTTGTAAGATTCGGTTTGGATTTCAACAAGATATGGTAATTCAAGATTACCGCTAATCTTAGAGAAATTTATACGATCATTGTTAATCTTTGGATAATCCTTATAAGATTTCATCTAATACTTCTCCTTCTACAAACATTCGATTACAAAATATCCCTTTTCTTTATCAATAATCTCAACAGAGTCAAATAAAGTTTTGAGATATTCCATGTGGGAATGGGCTCCTTTATCTTTACGAATGACTAGATATAGTTTCCCCTTTTCATTTAAATGTTCCTTACTATCTTTATATAAAGAATATATTTTTTCTTTACCAATCGAGATAGGCGGATTAAACACTATAAAATCAAACGTCCCATTTAATAATAAGTAGCCGTCACTTAGAGAGCATTTACCATCCAAATCGTATTGCCTTAAGTTTCTACTAGTTAGTTCTACACATTTAGGATTGATATCTGAGAAAGTCAAATCAACTTTATCTTTTAAAAAGAGTTTTAAGCTAATTCCAACTGCTCCATATCCACATCCAAGGTCAAGAACTTTACCATATAAATTTTCTTTTAAGAGAGTTTTAATAAAGAATAAACTCCCTTTGTCAATCGCCTTATTTGAGAAGACGCCACTATCACTAACTAGCGAGATTTCTTGATCAAAAACTTGAAATTTAATCAGCCTTTCGTGGCTTTTTAATTCAGGATCGTAAATAAAATAGTGGTTCATTTCTTCTTCTATAAATAGGCAAAAACCTGCCCTATAAACTAGAGCAGGTATTTTTACTCGTTTTTTGAAAAACTATTTAATTTCAACTTGAGCACCAGCAGCTTCTAATGCTTTCTTGTGTTCTTCTGCTTCAACTGGTGAAATGTGTTCTTTAACAACACTTGGAGCAGCATCGACAAGTTTCTTTGCATCCATTAAGCCTAAGCCAGTGATAGCTTGAACTGCCTTGATTGTAGCAACCTTGTTCATACCGCAAGCTTTTAAAGTTAAGGTAACTTCGCTTGGTCCTTTCTTTTCTTCTTCTGCTGGAGCAGCGGCTGCAGCAACTGGAGCAGCAGCGGTAACACCAAATTCGTTTTCGATTGCTTTTACAAGTTCATTTAATTCAACAACTGTCATTTCTTTAACAGCAGCGATAATTTCTTCATTTGTTAATTTTGCCATTTTTCTTTCCTCCATTTAATAATAAGCAAATATTTTTATTTCTTTTCGGCTACTTGGCTTAATGAATAAGCTAAGTTTCTCATAGGTGCTTGTAATACGCTTAATAACATAGAAACAAGACCTTCTTTTGATGGTAATGCAGCGATAGTTTTAACATAATCAGCATCGCATACCTTGTTTTCGATGATGCCGCCTTTAATTGAGAATGCATCATACTTTTTAGCAAATTTTGCAACATCCTTTAATGAACCGTTTGTGTAATCTTCACAGAAGATAAACATGTTAGGTCCAGTAAGGTATTGACCAAAATCTTTGTGGTCAAGAGTATCAGCTGCTCTAGTTACAAGAGTATTTTTGTAAACTGTTGCAACAGCATTCTTTTCTCTTAAAGTCTTTCTTAATGCTGTAATTTCATCAACAGTAAGTCCGCGATATTCGCAAACAACTGTTGCGGAATTGTTTTTCATTAAGTCAGCAACTTCATTAACCACAGTTTCTTTTTGCTTTAAGATACTTTGATTCATCTTCTACCTCCTTAATATATTTCGAGGCCAAATATACATGAGGATCTTTATAATTCACTTACCTCGGTAACATAATTAAGACTTAAGTCCGTTACTGTCTATGGTATATTTTGCCTACTAAACTAAATTAATATTGAACTTTGATAGATGGTCCCATTGTTGTGTGGATAGAACAAGATAAGATGTAATTTCCTTTAACAACAGATGGTCTAACTTTGATAATTTGATTGATAAGAGTTGTAACGTTTTCTTCAAGTTTTTCAACATCGAAGCTAACTTTACCAACAGCAACGTTAACGTTTCCGTCTTTATCAGCTCTGTATTCAACTTTACCAGCTTTAAGTTCTTTAATCATTTTGGCGATATCTGGTCCAACAGTACCAGTTTTTGGGTTTGGCATTAAGCCTTTAGGACCTAAAACTCTACCATTTTTACCGATTTCACCCATCATTTCAGGTGTTGCACACATTACATCGAAATCAAACCATTTTTCTCCAACGATTTTTTCGAGTAATTCTTTTCCACCTGCATAATCAGCACCAGCTTCTTTAGCAACATCAACTTTAGAAGTAATAGCAACAACTCTTACATTTTTACCAGTTCCAGCTGGAAGAATAACTGTTCCTCTAACTTGTTGGTCAGCTTTTTTAGTATTGATGTTTAATTTCATTGAAATGCCGACTGTTGAATCGAATTTTGTAACAGAAGTTTGTTTGACAAGTTCACAAGCTTCATGAACACTATAAACCTTGTTTTTATCGATTAATTTAAGGGCTGCTTCATATTTCTTTCCGTGTTTCATTTCTCATACCCTCCAATTAGTCAATGACTTCAAGGCCCATGTTACGAGCACTTCCTTCGATAATTTTAACTGCTGCATCAATGTCGTTAGCATTTAAATCTGGCATTTTGTATTCAGCAATTTTCTTGATTTGTTCTTTTGTTACTTTACCAACTTTTGTGGTTTTAGCATTAGAACTACCTTTAGCAATTCCAGCGGCTTTTAAAAGTAAACCGGTAACTGGGGAAGTTTTAATTTCCATGCTGAAGGATTTGTCTTCATAGGCTGTAATAATAACAGGTACAACCTCACCTTTTCTGTCAGCTGTTTTTGCGTTAAATTCTGTACAGAATTTTGGCATAACAACGCCGGCACTAGCTAATTTTGGTCCTGGTTTTGCTTCACCACCAGGTAATTCCATCTTAACTACTTTTGCGACTCTTTTACCCATTGTAGTTCTCCTTTCAATGTTAGTGGTTTGGAGTAGTTCGCCTCTCCTCCCACCTATTAGATAAATCTAATAGCGCTTCATTTTTAATCAGCCGAAACGCTTTAATAATATACCCTAAATCTATAATAAAAACAAGCACTTTTTTATTAAATTTCTTTTCTATACCACAATAACCAAAATTAAGCACCTTTTGTTGTATATAAAACTAGGTCTTAAAAACTAATAATTTGAAGAAAATTAAATCTCAATCCATTTATCAATTTGTTACACTTTCGTTTAAAAAATTTAAGTTTTGCAAGGTTTTTAGATAATAAAGTTTAAAATATATTTTTAAATTCTTCAGTAAAATTAACTAATTTAAAAAGAACTCGGATAAACCGAGTTCAATAAATTTTATTTGTAACTTCTTAAATTCTAATAATTTCAGAGAATTCAAGTTCGACTGGAGTAACTCTACCAAAGAACATTGTTTGAACGACAACTGTTCCACTTTCTTTGTCGATGCTTGAAATTTTACCTTCAAGACCATCAAAGGTGCCATGAATAATTTTGACATTATCTCCAATATGGTAGTCCTCATACATTGAGCTATCAACAACACCCATTCTCTTTAAGACAGCTTCAATTTCTCTTCCAGAAACAGGTGTAGGTTTTTGCCCACCACCACTAGATCCAGCAATGCCTGTAACTCCTGGAGTATTTCTAATCATAAACCAGCTTTCATCGGTCATAATCATTTCAACAAAAACATAACCAGGATAAAGGTTAATGGTTTTCATTTTTGGTTCTTCAAGACATGTTTCTTTATTTTTAACAGTTTTTAACTTGCCATCTTTATCTTTTTCTTGAACTTGTTCTTCAGCTACAACAATTCTAAAAACGTAATCTTTAAGATTCATGCTATCTATACGTCTTTTGATGTTTTCAGCGGCTTTTTGTTCATGTCCGCTATAGGTTGTAGCAATATACCATTGCTTTTCAGCAAGTTTATTTGTTTCTTCTGTCATAACTTTCCCCTCTTAACTAATTAGCCTCTAAGAGAACTAAATGCATCTCTTAATTGTTGAACTAAGATTCCGCCAGCATAATCCTCAAGAGCGAGGAAAATTGCAGCAAAAATAGTTATACATAAAACTACAGTAACGGCTGGAACAAATTGAAGTCTTTTAGGCCATTTGATTCTTTTGCCTTCTTTAAATACACCTTTGAAGTAACCAATAATCTTGTGCATAAATACCTCCTATCTGCTCTCTTTGTGAATAGTATATTTACCACAATGAGGACAGAACTTTTTAAGTTCAAGTCTAGTAGTTTTGTCTTCCACTCTCTTCGTTGTTGTATAGTTCCTAGCTAGACATTCTGAGCAAATTAAAATAACTTTTTTTCTCATCACTTATTTCCTATACATAACAAACTATCACAAATGATACTTTTCTACTAGAAAAAAGTCAATAATATAATCAGCATTTTGGAAGGTGAGAATCTAAATCTTCAAGATAAGTAAGATATCTATTTTTTAAGCCAATCATATCGTCGATACTTACATGTGGAACAACAATTACATTAGTATCTGTATGTTCGTTATCGTTTTCATTTAAATAGACTTCTTCACCTTTTTTGAATCTATCAATAATATCGTCAAGTTCTTTGATATTATCAAAAATATAGCGGCGCGCTAATTCATAAGTAAAATCATCGGTTGTGAATTGACCAATATCATAATCAAAAAGATATGTAATTTGATGATTAACACGAGCAAAGTCATTAAGGATTTTTTTGTTTTCTTTCAACCAAGCTAAATAATCATCACTTGATTTGATGTTTTTAAGTTCATTCATCTTATTACTGATAAAGTTATAATGCTCTAATAGTAATACTTTTGCACTTACATAGCTGTCATCAACCATTAATTACTTCTCTCCTTGAAAATATTATAACTCACAATAAAAAATCAGTAAGATAATTACACAAATTGTCGCTTATTATTTTTCAAGAAAGATTTATATTTTCAGATTCTTCATTAAAAAAGTCGAGTTTTGCGAGCTTCCTTGCTGTATCAAGTATAGAATTTCGTATTTTGTATTCCGATATTTTAAAGATTGTGGCGATCTCGTTTATCTTAAAACCCTTAAGATAATATTGAAAAACATTCATCTCCACTTCCTCGATATGATGAAGATCTTTAAGGCGTTCTAAAGCAAAATTTCTTTCATCAAAGATCTTTTCGCTAAAAGAAATTTCTTCAACAGAACTATTTTGTAAATTCATTTCATTATTTCTATTTTTAAAATAAGAAGTTGTCAAAGCTTCTTTTAATACAAGGCTCTTTTTTGTTTTATAAGTTTTAAAAAGCCTTAAAATGTCGAATTCATACTTCCTTCGATAATAAGAAGAAAAATTCTCATAAAAATCAATTTTTTCTAAAAGCAGTTTCAGGAATGTCTCATTCATTAAATCTTGTAAGTCATTACGACTAATGCCAAATTTAATGGCATAGTTTTTATACTTATAAATAATCGGTTGAATTAAATATAAGGCTTCTTTATAAAGCAAATTCTGATGGTAAATGGAATTCGTTCGAGCTAATTTTACAAGATTATTATAATATTCATTTTTTTGAGTCATACCCCACCTCTTAGGCTAAGAAACTTAGCGCGTTCTTAAAGCATAGAGGGCAATTGAACAGGCAACAGAGGCATTTAAGCAATTAACATGTCCAAACATTGGGATAGCACAAATTAAATCACAGTTTTCTTTAACTAGGCGGGAGATACCATATCCTTCACTGCCAACAACAACGGCTAATGGAGCATTTTGTGGTACATCTTTAAATTTTGAATTAGCTTCCCCATCTAATCCAACAACCCAAAAACCATTCTTTTTTAGTGCTTCGATTGCTCTAGTTAAATTAGTGACTTCACAACAATTAACAAAATTTATCGCGCCCGTAGAAACTTTAGCAACCGTCCCATTTAAAGAGACACTATTATGTTTTTTATAGATTACTCCTATTGCATTAAAAGCATCACAACTTCTTAAAATTGCTCCTAAATTATGTGGATCAGTCAATTGATCAAGAATAACAATAATTGGAGTAATCCCATTACTTTCTTGCTTTTTAGCTTTGTTAATGAGCCCAGTTAAATCAAGTGGCTCAACATCCTTAATATATCCACATATCCCTTGATTTACTCCTGGAGCTAACTCATTAATCTTTTCTTTTGTAGTTAGTTCAATCTTAATCCCTTTTTCTTTAATCGAGTTTAGTAAACTACGGTTAGAAAACTCTTTTGACACCATCACCTTTAATAATGAGTTCTTTTCAAGGCAGGCGCGGATGGTGTTTATTCCATATATAATCATATTTCTCTTAACCTTTACAGTAAATTATCGTCTCAAAACTAGACTTTTTTTAATCATTTTCTAATTGATATAACGTAGTTATACAATAGATTATAGAATTCCTTTTTCAATTAACTCTTTTCTTAAAATATCCGATTTTTCAAAATCTCTTTGACTTTTTGCATCAAGATAATTTTGATAAAGATTTAAGTCTGTATCATTAAGTTTTAATGGAGCAAAATGAAGACCTAAAATATAAGACATCTTGGTTAATGCATAGAAATCTTCTTTTAATAAATCGATATTTTTCTCTTTTTTTCTTAACTCAATATTTGCTTCTTTTATTACATCTAATAAATTAGTAATTGCATTAGGAAGGTTAATATCGTTTGCTAAGCTATCAAGAAATGGTTTAATTTTTTCGCTTACACCATTTAGTTCAACTTTTTCTACATTTAATAAAAGATTGAGTTGTTTATAAACCATACTTAATTTTTGAACAATACTAGAAGCATCTTTAATTGTTTCATCAGAAAAATTGATAACACTACGATAATCGCAATTTAAAAGTAAAAGACGAATTGTATCAGCTCCATATTCTTTAATGGCATCTTTAGCAAGAATAACATTTCCTAAAGATTTAGACATTTTCTCACCCTTGATATCCATCATAGCGGTATGAAGCCAATAATTTGCGATGTGATTTTTATGCATTGCTTCAGCTTGAGCGATTTCATTTTCGTGATGTGGGAATTTTAAGTCAATTCCACCACCATGAATATCAATCATCCCTTTAAAAATTGTATCTATCATAACACAACATTCTGTGTGCCACCCTGGTCTACCTAAACACCATGGGGATTCCCATTTAATCCCTTCATTTGTATTTTTCCAAAGTAAAAAATCTAAAGGGTTTTCTTTTTTGCTATTTTGTTCAACTCTAGCTCCGCTAATTAAATCCTCAACATTGATTTTTGATAACTCGCCATATTTTTTATCTTTTGTTACGTCAAAAAAGACTTCCCCATCATTTACATAGGCTGCTCCTTTTTCAACAAGTCCATTAATATAAGAAATAATTGAAGGCATGTATTCAGTAACCTTAGGATTCTCATAAGCTTTAGCCACATTTAAAGCAGATAAACATTTTTCATACTCATTAATAAAAAATGTTGTGATCTCTTTTTCACTTTTCTTTTCCTCGATAGCTTTTTTAATAATCTTGTCGTCGACATCAGTGTAGTTTGAAACATATTTAACTTGATAGCCAACTTCTTCCAGAAACTTTCTGAAAGTATCAAAAAATACGACTGGACGCATATTTCCAATATGCGGATCATTATAAACAGTAGGTCCGCACACATAAATTGATACTTCTTTTTCCTTAATTGGTTTAAATTCTTCAACCTTATTTGTTAATGAGTTATAAAATCTAATATTCATTTCTAATCTCCGAAAAAATCATATCATAAATAGTCTCTTTCTTCATTTAATAGTAAATAGAATTCTTAATTTTATTAACAAATGTAAATGAAAAGTAAAATAATCATGAATAAAATGCATTCCATAAATTTTCATATATAATATTTGATGAGGTGAAACTATGTGTAACATGAAAAGATCTTTAAGTGGAATTAAACCTACAGGAAACTTAACTTTAGGTAATTATATTGGAGCATTAAGAAACTTTAAAAAAGTCCAAGATGAATATGAGTCATTTGTTTTTATTGCGGATTTACACGCATTAACTCTTCCAATTGATCCCCAATTTTTAAAAAACAATACAAAAGATATTGTTGCATTTTATCTTGCAGCTGGACTAGACACTTCTAAAACTACTATTTTTCTTCAAAGCGATGTCTCTGCTCATTCAGAATTAAATTCAATTTTAATTAATTATCTTTATATGGGTGAATTATCAAGAATGACTCAATTTAAGGATAAATCAGCCAAAATGAATCATGAAGCAATTGGAGTTGGACTTTTTGCTTATCCTGTTTTAATGTGTGCTGATATTCTTCTTTATAATCCTGACATTGTTCCAGTTGGTGAAGATCAAAGGCAACACGTTGAATTATGTCGAGATTTAGTCCATCGTTTTAACACTCGTTATAACAAAGAAGTCTTTATTATGCCTAAAGCCATCACTCCTAAAGTTGGAGCTCGTATTATGTCTCTTACAGATCCAACCAAAAAAATGTCAAAAAGTGATCCAAAAGGCGATATTTTCTTAAAAGATGAACCTAATATTATTAGAAAAAAGATTATGTCAGCCGTAACCGATACTGGAAGCGATATCTATTATGATCCAATTAATAAACCTGGAATTTCTAATCTTCTTCAAATTTATGCTGCTTTAAGTGATATCACAATTGAAGAAGCTCAAGCAAAATTTAAAGACATTCATCAATATGGTGAATTTAAAAAGATTGTTGCTGATAAGGTATTAGAAGAACTTGTACCATTTCAAGAAAGATATAAGACTTTCTTGAACAGCAAAACAATTAATGAAGTCTTAAATGCTGGTAAAGAAAAAGCAAGATATGTTGCTAATAAAACTTTAACAAAGGTTAAAAAGACTGTTGGTTTATATGTTCATGAATAAAAAATATTTAATTGCTTTAGATTTAGATGGGACCCTTTTAAAGGACGATAAAACCATTTCAATAAAAACTAAGGAATATTTAAAAGAGTTAGAAAACGAAGGACACTTAATTGTAATTACTTCAGGTAGAGCTTTAAGAAGCGTTCTTGAATATTATAACGATATTGGTTTAAGTTCCTCTCCAGTTATCGCTTATAATGGTCACTACTCTACTGATCCAAATTTAAAACACTACGAAATTATTCATAAAATCAACAAAAACACTGCAAAATCAATATATTCTCTTTTAAAAGATGGATTAATCTATTCAGCAATGAGTGAAAACGAAAAGAAAATATACATCGATAAAAACGATGCTTTTCTTTTTGCCTTTTATGAAAAAGATGATCTTGAAGTTATTGAAGGTCCGTTAAATGAAACCTTAAACGATGATGTTTTTACTTTTGTAATGAAAATCGATAATGATGATCAAAAAAGAAACAAGATTAAAGAAATTGTCTCTAATTTTGAAGATGTCCAAGTTCGTTTTTGGGGTGGAGATGAATATTGTGAACTTTATTTAAACGGAATTAGTAAATCAAACACCATAAAAGAAATCGCCAAAATCTATAACGTTCCTTTAGATAACGTTATCGTTTTTGGTGATGCTGATAACGACATTGAAATGTTAAGAGATTATAAACATAGTTATGTTATGAAAAATGGACATCCTCATCTTCATAAAATTGCTCATAACGTTACTCGCTATACAAATGAAGAAGATGGAATTATCTACGAATTAAAAGAGTTCTTCAATAAATAAGCAAATAAATAAAACGCCTCGCTGTTGAGAGGTACCCAGTTTCCTAGACATTAAATGTTTGTTAACTGGATTATATCAT
>CAJJXG010000014.1 GCA_905197045.1 uncultured Caryophanales bacterium | reverse complement strand
GAGAAAAAAATATTTTATGATGAACAAAAAATTATTTGCTAGTCTAGTCGTAGCTGCTACTGCACTCGTTGGTTTGGCAGGATGTGGCAATGGAAAAGAAGTTATTAAACTTCAACTTACTGCTTCAAAACCTGGTGAAGTCTTAAATCAAAACGCAAAAGCTCTTGAACCATATCTTGAAGAACAAATGCCAAATTATGATTTCCAAATTTCAGTTGGAACAGATTTTAGTGCTGATGCAACAGGCTTACAAGCAAGAACTATAGATGCTGCTTTTATGACTGCTTCAACTTTTGCAACAAGTGAAATTTCAAATCCTGGTAAAATCAATATGATTTTACGTTCAACACGTGCTGGATTTAAAGTCATTGAAGATTTTGCTGATAGTAAAGGTAGCCATAATAGTGCTGATGCTAGAGAAATGCAACGTAAAGCAATGAATGGCAAAAACCCTACAACTGGTGCTGCTTATACATATCGTGCAGAAGATGAAGGAATTGTTTCTTATTATTATGCTGAATGTATCATTAAAAGAGAAAACGTTGAAAAATGGGATACAAATAATGATGGCGAAATCAGTTTAGCTGAACTTGCTGGTAAGAAAATATGTATGCAAGCTGCTACTTCACCTGCAGGTTATTCCTATCCACGTTATGCTTTTAGTCAAGAAACAAATGGTGGTAAATGGGAAAATGGTATGACAATGGTTACTAGTGGCACTCCTGATGCTTCTAAAGGCGAATACCAATATGTTAAAGGATCTGGTTATTCTACTGACTTCAATAGTTTAATGAATGGAACAGTTGATGCTTTATGGGGTTATATGGATGTTAGAAAAGATGCTTATAATGGTGGAAAAGGCTGGGAAAGCTGGAAAGGTAATGCCGAAGTATTTGATAAAACATATACTGTTGCTTTAACTCAAGGCATTTTAAATGATGGTATTGCTGTAAGAAGTGATATGGATAGCGAAACTTCAACTGCTTTAGCTAATGCTTTTAAAACTTTAGTTAAAACTGGTGATGTTAAAGATGATGGAGCAGCAAACGATGTTGATAAGGATGGAAAAGCTTCCCCTGCATACATTATCTTTAATCTTTATTCACATAGCGGATACGAAGATGCTAAAAATAGCGATTACGATGAAGAAATCGCTTTCCAAAAATGGTCCATTGAAAACCTTGAATAATTATAAATATGATTAAATTCGAAAACGTTTCAAAAGTTTATCCTGAAGGAACTAGAGCGCTTTCTAATATTAATTTAACTATTAAAGATGGTGAATTTGTCTGTATTATCGGTTTATCCGGTGCAGGCAAATCCACCCTTTTACGTACAATTAATAAAATGCATGATATATCTGGTGGTTCGCTATATGTCAACGATACAGATGTTAGTCAATGTAAAGGAAAAAGTTTAAGAGAACTTCGTCGAGGAATTGGAATGATTTTCCAATCATTTAACCTCGTTTCACGTATAAGCGTATATAAAAATGTTCTATCAGGAAGAGCAGGGTTTCACACATTTTGGGGAGTTTTATTCTCTCATTACTCCAAAGAAGAAAAACTTTTAGCTTTAAAAAATCTACAACTAATGGGTATTTTAGATAAAGCATATCAAAGAGCAGATAAACTTAGTGGCGGTCAACAACAAAGAGTTGCTTTAGCTCGTGCTTTAACTCAAGACCCAAAAATTATTTTAGCTGACGAGCCTACAGCTTCTCTTGATCCACTTACTTCTAAACAAGTCATGGATGATTTTTTAAAGATAAATAAAACGCTAGGTATAACTATTATTGCTAATATGCACCATGTAGATTTATCTAAAAAATATGCAACAAGAATTCTTGGAATTAAAGAAGGCCAAATAGCATTTGACGGGACACCAGAAGAACTTACAGATGAAGCTTTAAAGAAAATTTATGGTCGTGATTTAAACGAGAGCGAACTATTGGAGAAATAGTATGGCTGCTTATAAAGATCCAAATTATGACCGCTTCGTTGCTAGTAAAGAAATTCGTTATTCTGACTATAAAACCCGCAAAAACGAGATAAAAAAGTTAAAAAAAGAAAAAATTGAAACTTATAAGGCTAATAAACAAAAGTTAATTGATGCAAAAAAAGAAAAGCAAAAAGAAGGCATGAACTTTAAATTAGCTCATGATTTTATTGCACCTTCTTTAAAGAATTTAAAAAGCCGTCACAAAAACGAATTAGAAGATATAAAAAGATTAAATAAAGAAAATAGGATGATTATTTTCCCTTTTCGTCTTTTTTATAAACCTATAATTTTTAATGACAACTATTTATTAAAACATCAAGGCACAACTATCGCTGTTGGTTTAATTCTTTTAGTTATTTTTGGGATTTCTTTTTATTTCTGTAATCCTAATAATGTTGTTTTTAATTTTAGTGAAATAGGAACCATATTTGGTCAACTTTTTGGCCCACAAGGTGGAACAAGTTCATTTAAAACGCGGGGTGATTGGTGGGCTTATATGGGTAACACCGCAATTCCTTTAATTTGGGATACATTTGTAATGATGTTTGTTGCTACCACAATTGGTGCAATCGTTACAATTCCTTTTATGATTCTTTGTGCCACAAATATCATTAAAAACAGAGTTGTTACTTCAACAATGAGAGTTATTTTAAATATTATTAGAACTTTCCCTACTGTTGTTTTGGCAATTATAGGTGTCGCATTTTTTGGTATTAGCGAACTTGCTGGTATATTTGCGATGATAATTTTTACAGCCGGAATCATGATAAAAATCATGTTTGAATTCATAGAAACAGTAAATATGAACCCTTATGAAGCTTCAATTTCTACGGGAGCTAGTAAACCAAAAGCTTTTGTTATCGCAATTGTGCCACAAATTATTCCTCAATTTCTTTCAAATTTTCTTTACACTTTCGAAATAAATATTCGTGCAAGTGTCGTGCTTGGACTTGTTGGAGCAGGTGGAATTGGTACAGAAATATCTAATGCAGTAGGAATGTATCAATATAACAAAATTGGAGCTATCCTAGTTCCTCTATTTATTCTAGTTTTCATTCTTCAAGTTATCTCTAACGAAGTTAAGAAAAGGACAATGTAGTTATGGAAAATGATATTCAAAGATTAACTCCACAAGAAAGATCCTTATCTTTAAAAAGAAACAAAGAAGCTTTTTTACTCGCAAGAAAAAATCGCGCAGAAAAACTTTTTGAGTTAAAGAAAGCCAGCAAAGAAAACTTAAACAAGATTAACTTAAAAGAAATTGAAACAAAGAACAACACTTCTTTATCTATCGATGAAAAAAAGAAAATTTATGCTGATTTAAGAAACCAAAAAAGTTCTCTCAAATCATATGTTAAAACTCAAAAGAAAAATATAATTAGCGAGACACGATATGAAAGCACACATAGACACTATTTAGATGCTGTCGATGCTTTCTTTTCTTGCCCACCAAAATGGATTGTAAATTTAATATTTTTCCTTATTTTTGCAGGGATTTTTATATATTTCTCAGTTTTAACAAATATATTTAACCCAAGCCACGGTGGCTTAGATAATTTCTTTTTATTCATTAAAGGTTTATTTGTTCCTGATTATGATCTATTCATTGGAACAAATAATTATGGCTTTGATAAAAGCGTAATCTATCTTTGCTTACAAACATTTGGGATCGCTTTTGTTGGAACGCTAATTTCGTCAATTTTATCAATTCCATTTGGCTTTTTTGCAAGTAAGAAATTATTTGGTAACTGGTCTTATATTTCTATGACTATTTTAATCATAATAAGAACAATCCCAGAAATTATTTTCTGCTATATTATGATTCGAGTTACTGGATTTGGACCTATAACCGGAGTTGTTGTTTTATCGATTCAATCTATTGGAATGATCGGAAAAATGTATAGTGATAACTTAGATTCAATTGATATGTCTTTTCTTGAAGCACTCGATTCTGCTGGTGCAAGCAGACTTTCAAAAATCTTTATAGGAGTTTTCCCTCAAGTTTTTCCTAACTTTATTTCAACTATTCTTTATCGTTTTGATTTAAATTTAAGAACAGCATCAATCCTTGGTTTATGTGGAGCTGGTGATTTAGGTCAATTAATTTTAACTTATTCTAGTAACGCTAACTGGCCTCAACTTGGTTCATTAATTTGGGGTTTACTTGTGTTAATTCTTCTTGTTGATTTTGTTTCAACAAGTATTAGAAAAAAGCTTGTTTAATTAATCACCACAAAAATAAACAAAAAATATGTGCAAATTGCACATATTTTTTTCTATTCTGATACTTTTAATTGTCGCCATTTTTTTATAAGACCATAATCTTTTAATTCTTTAATTGTTTTCTCAATTTTCGAGATTTCTTTATTTAGTTTCGAAGAGACTTTCCCAAATAATTCCCAAATCCCAAATCATTTTTAGACATTTTACTATTATCTTCTGAACTAGTATTAATAATGTAGTTGCCATGGTTTGAATTGAACAAGGATATGCTTTAAATGAGACTTGATACAAAGCGATATATCTTAAGAAAATTCGACACATATTATTTGAAAACAAAACAATAATTTTGGATGTTTATAAAATCTTATCTTTTGAAGTTACTTTTTTAATTAACTACAAGAATTTTAGAAAATTTCAATACATAATGTGTCATGCTATTAATAAAATGCGATAATCTATAAGCAATAAAATTCCATATTATAAAATACTAAATACCGCTAAGAGGAATGACATAAACATCTTTATCCAATGGATAAACAGAATCGGTATTACATATAATTCCCGAAGTTGATTTTTGATAATTTGTATTATCTAATTGCTTAAATGATTTAATTGCCTTCAAATTATAACTCATTCCTGATTTGCATTCGATAAGATGAATCTTGCCTGCATTTATAATAATTAAATCGATTTCATTCATATTATTATCACGATAATAATAGAAATTAGGATTTTTTCCATTATTAATATATGATTTCCTTAATTCATTAATAATGAAAGTTTCCATAAATCTTCCGCTAAGAAAACTACTTGATAAAACATTAGGATCATTAACTTTTGCTAAAAAACAAGCTAAGCCAGTATCGTTAAAATATATTTTTGGTCTTTTCACAATTCTTTTTGTTAATGAAAATTCATTATATGGTTCAAGTAAATAGATAATATCTTGCGCTAATAAAACAGAAATCCAAGATTTAATAGTTTTTAAATCAACACCAATTATTTTTGATAAATTATCATAGATAAGTTCTTCCCCGGTTAAAGAAGCTAGTAATTCCATAAACTTTCTAAAAAGAAATTTATCTTTAATATTAATAATTTCATTAATGTCTCTTTCAATATAAGTATCTACATAATCGCTAAAGAATCTTTCTGGATTTAAACTTTGATTACTATAAATTTCCGGAAAATAACCATTAACAATATCTTTAAAAACATCATTGATATTGAAAGGATTTTCTCTTGCTCTTTCTTCAATTTTATTAATATCAAAATTAAATAGAATTTCATCTCGATTTAAAATTTCGCTTCTTGATAACGGTAACATATGAATTATAGAAACTCTTCCAGCCATTGATTCCGAAACATTTTTCATGAGTCTAAACATTTGTGAGCCAGTTAAAATATACATTCCATAATTATTTATATTTTTTAGTTTTTCTTCATTCACCTTTGCTTCGATTGCATCAAAAAGTTCAGGAGCTTTTTGAACCTCATCAATAATTAAAGGCCACTTATTTAATTCCAAAAATAAATAGGGATCTCTTTGTGCAAGTTCTCTATTTCTGCCATTATCTAAAGAAATATATGAAAATCCTTTTTCTATAAAAAGTGAAGCGATTGTTGACTTTCCTACCTGCCTTGCACCTGTAATTAAAGTAATAGGCCTGCTTTTAACTGATTTTTCTATTTCTTTAAATATTGTTCTTTTTATCATCATATCTACCTCATGGCTATATTATATTTTAGTATTATTTGGAGTTCAACTCCGATTTTTACTAAGATTATTATTTTTACATTTTCTCATTAATGAATGTTCTGAATATTCTAGAGTTTGAGAGCCATGCCTTATTTAATTAATAATTTTGAACTTGGGAGCTATCTGTAAATTCTATTTCATAAAATATTTTTGTATGAATTTTCATTGACTATTTTTATGGCGTTTACAAAGAATTTTCGGTGATTTGGCTAAATTTTATTCGGTGATTTGGTGAAATACAAAATAACATTTCAGACCACTACTTACCATGTTTTTATTAAATCATACAAATAAGAATTTTTATAAATTATTTCTTTAAAAATACGGTCGTAAGTCGTAACTATATTTTCAATCTCACTAGATTCTTTAGCTTCACATAAAATAACAGCATTTAAAATAATATTTGGATTTGGCAAAGCTTTTACTAATCCATTAAGCTCACCAATTTTATTATTAGCATTAGATAAAGCTTTCAAGATATCGATATCATCTAGATTTAAATCAAATGGTAATTTGTGCATATTATAAACTCGTGCTTAAATTTTATCATTTTTTGTGCACATTATTAATTCGTGCTTAAATAAGATAGAAAAAATATTATTACCCACTTTATTACCCACATGGTTAATTCTATTAAATGGAATAGTAACTATAATGTTGTTATCATTAACTTTAATAGATTCTTTGTCGTATTTAACTCTTACTTAAAAATAGCCCAATGGTTCGAATCAGTTCTATTTTGCAACTTCTAAAAGCATAAAAAAAACACGATAATTATCGTGTATTTTTAAGATTTTGGTACTCTGTACGGGATTCGAACCCGTGAATGTTGCCTTGAGAGGGCAATGAGTTAAGCCACTTCTCCAACAGAGCAAATCGCAAGAGATATTATACTCATATCTCTTGGTTATTTCTATAATCTTTTAATAACTTCTTCAATTCTTAAAGAAGATTCTTCTTCGCCTAATATTTTCATAATAGCGAATAAATTAGGAGTTACTTTTCTTAAAGTCATCGCAACTCTAATTATTTCACAAGCATCGTTTGTGTTCCCGTTCCACTTACTTGGATCTTCCTTATATAGTTTATTATCTGTACAGAAATTGCATTTACTTGCTACTTCTTTAACATTCATAAACCATGTATTTTCATCATTATTTAATGCAAAACCCGTTTCTTTATATAAATTTAAGAATTGCTTAATCGTGTCTTTAGAAATATCAGGATTAAAATCTAAAGAGGTTTCGTTAATCATTTTTAGATAAATATCACGATCAAAGAATTTAATAACAGGATATATATCAGAATATTTTGCATAATCCTTACGAGGATTTTTCTTTTCACGCTCAATATTTAAAATTTCTTCAAAACGAGCATAATCTTTTTCAATAAACTCTTTTAGTTCTAAAGAATATAATTTACTCCACTCATAAGCTTTTTTACTAATTTCTTCTTTATTCATTTTTGATAAAACTTCTTTTGCATAATAATCAAGTTTATCATTATCAAATAAAGCTCCATCTAAAGACATTTTCTTTAAAGACATCTTGAAGTGATCAAGATTATAGTCTTTATCACGAACGATAAAATCTTCATAATTAGAATTAACAATTGTCATTAAATAGACAAGCAAAGCATGAGGTTCATAGCCTTCCTTTAAGAAGAAATCGACACTAGCTTCTTTATCTTTTCTTTTTGAAAGCTTTCTTCTATTGCCATTATCTAATTTCATAATAACTGGAAGATGAGCATATTTTGGCACCTTAAATCCTAAAGCTTTAAAAAGCTCAATATGAATTGGTAATGATGAAAGCCACTCCTCTCCACGAGTTACAAGATTTGTTCTCATAAAATGATCATCAACAACGTGAGCAAAATGATATGTTGGAAGTCCATCACTTTTATAAATAACAATATCTTGATCGTTTTCAGTAAGCTCTAAATCTCCTCTTATTTCATCATGACACTTAATCTTGTTTAAATGGTTGCCACTAGATTTAAAGCGAATTACATATGGTTTTCCTTCCTTTATAAGTTTTAAGGCTTCACTAGCGTCTAAATCACGATATTTAGCATATTTTCCATAAACACCAGTAATTTCTTTATTTTTAGTTTGTTCTTCTCTTAAAGTCTTTAAATCTTCTTCTGTTAAAAAACAAGGATAAGCAAGTCCTTTAATAAGCATCTCTTTAATGACTGTTTCATAAATTTCTTTTCTGGCTGATTGAACATATGGTCCATAAATTCCGCTTTCAGAATCTCCTAAATAACCTTCATTAGGAATAATTCCAAAATCATGAAGTTGCTTAATTAAAAGTTTAGCACTTCCTTCAACTTCTCTTTTTGTATCCGTATCTTCAAGTCTTAAATAAAAGATACCGCCACTATCTTTTGCCATTTTATAGGCAACAAGAGAAGTAAATAAACTACCAGTATGTAAAAACCCAGTTGGAGAAGGTGCAAAACGAGTAACTTTACTTCCTTCTTGTAGTGTTCTTTCAGGATACCTTTTTTTAAGATCTTCTATTGTTTCTTTAATAGAAGGAAAAATGTAATCTGCTAATTCTTTTCTAACGTCCATAATATTCTCCATTTTTTTAAAAATAAGTGTTGACACAAATTTTATCTTTATCTTATAATAATTCAGCACGCAGGTGTAGTTCAGTGGTAGAACGTGACCTTGCCAAGGTCAATATGCGAGTTCGATTCTCGTCACTTGCTCCAAACTGCATTTATCACATCAATAGATGTGTCTTGATAAGTATAGCAAAACAAAACGAAAAATAAAGACCGAAACGGTCTTTTTTTCTTACTTTATAAACTCTTAAAACATAAGCGTGATTTTTCTAAAGATAAGCGGATTTTTAAGGCCTCTTCATAGAGTACTTTTTCTAAATTTTTGTAAAAGTTCGATAGTTGGCCAATTTCAACCCGCAGATCTTTAAATACATTTTTTAATTAAATTAACCTTAGCTTTTTTATTAAAGTTCGTTAGGCTAATTACGCCATAATTTTAAGATAATAATATTCTAATTTTGATAAAAAGCTTGCAAATCTGAGCTTTTTTTATTTTTTAAGAAAACTACTCCTTCTTTTCGTTTTGATTTTCTTCACTACTAGTTGCACTATTACCGCTTTCTTTATTATCTAAACTAGCATTACTTTCTTTTTGGCCAGCCCCTTCTTTTTTAAGACGTTCCATCTTTTTACGATAAGGAGCATAAGTATCATTTTCAGCATAGCCTTTATAAATTTCTTCAGCGCTTAAACCTTCAAAATCACTATCTTCATAGCCTTTGCTTTTAAGACCTTCAATCATATTGTTTTTAAGCGATTCAAGAGAGGTTTGAGCTTTTTGAAGATTCTCAGCTCCTAAACGAGTTGCCATATCATTATTCATCTTATACATTGCAAGTTCTTTTTCGGCATTTTCTAAAAATACTCCCATAAAAAGAAGCCAGTATTTAGACCACATCTCTTCATGAGTATTAAAAATAATTGGTAAAAATGGAAGAGAAACAATAATTCCAATAACAATAGCTGTTAAAGAAAGAATTGAAATGCTCATTTGAGCAGGGCCAAAATAACCAAGCAAGAAATAACTTAAGGTAAAAGATACAACAAAAATGATCGTTAAAGGAAAAGCCGTATAATAATAATTTAAATTATAATCTTTACGATGTGCTCTTAAAGTGCGAACAAAAATATACTCAACTGCTTGTTTTGGTGTTCTTACTCCAAGAGAGGTTGCAAGATAATATTTAAAAGTATTGCGTGATACAGTGTGTAAAAAATAATAAACCGCAATTAATAAAGGGAAAAATGTAGTTAATAAAGATAATTCCTTGATAAATTCTTGATGATTTAAAATTACATTTTCAATCGCAGTTAAAGCTTCATTACTATCGGCTAAATTAAAAGCAGCCATTATTTCATTAACTATAGCATTTAATTCACTACCACTATTTAAGGAAAAGAAATAAACAATAATACTTACTAAAAATGTAAGAAGTATATTTATACAAATGGCTTTAAGTAAAGTCATTGATAAACGTAATTGGCCACTAAAAGGTGGACGAGTTCCAATTAAATAAGTTTTCAAAAAACTCGTGTATTTAATTTTATCTCTAGCATTAGAATGTAATCCCCCATTGATTGCAAAAAAGCTATAAATAAAAGGAGAAACAATTCCTAAAACAAGGCATATCCCAATAATTGCTAGAAAATATTCTAAATAAGACAATACATTTAAAGAGCCTATTTGATTTAAAATTAGCGCAAAAATTAGATATATAATTAAAAGAGCAACAGTAATTGTGCCGCTCATTTTAATTGTAAATCCTACATCATCTAAAAATCTTTGATAAACTTTTTTAAAATTAACAATTGGAGTAAACTTCATCTTTAATAAATATCCTCTTGAGTGGTGTCACTATAAGATTGTTTGCCATAAAGACGAGATATATCTTGAACTGCGTATTCAAGTTGTTTTTGATCCATTCTTTTAACATCGCGTCTTTCAACCATCTTAATAATCTTTTTTAAATTCTTTCTTGAAACAATAAAGGAGTTATCTTTATTGAGTTCATTAGCGTTTTTAATTACGCAATTATCATTAATTATAACCACACTTATAAAAAATGATGGATCAATTTGCGTAACAAGTGATAATTTTTCAACACGCTTTTCATTAATACTCATTGGATTTTCCATTTCATATTTTTTTCCATCGCTAGAATAGAAAAACCAAGTTGAATCTTCTTTATTACCACTTATTGCTCCACGATAATAGCGATCCTTAATAACGTAAATATATTTATCCCCAAATAAAACGTGATCGATTCGACAAACGAGTTGATTATTATTTTTAATAACTAAATTGTTAATTAAATAATAGTCATTAATATCAGCAATTTTTCTAATTGCTTTATAGTAAATGTTTTGAAAATTTTTAAATGTGTAATGTCTTTTGGCAATAGGAAAAATCATTAAAAATATCAATAGTAAACCAATTAAACAAATTGATACTATCGCTATTGTAAAACCTAATGGATTCTCATCAGGATTAAAGATATTTGAAAGTGCATTTAAAAACAAACTAACCACACCCCTTATGCTAAAGTTAGAGCTAAATTAACCATTCTTGTTAAGTTATGACTTCTTTCTTCTTGTGTTAAATCTCTTTCATCGTTTACAAATGAATCGCTAACAGTTAATAAACAAAGAGCTTTTTTGTGAAGTCTCATTGCATTTAAAAATAAAGCATAGCTTTCCATTTCAACGGCTAAAATTCCTAGTTCTTGTGGAATTTTATAAAAATCTTTTTGTGGATCATAGAAAATATCACTAGAAAAAATAGGTCCAACATGAACTGGAATATTATTTTTCTTAGCATTTTCATAAGCCTTCATCATAAGAGAAAAATCAGAACATGGTGAGACGTGTAAGCCTTTATTTGTGTAATAATTAGCAAAATTTGAATTACTAGAAGCGCTAGTTGCAATAATTACATCCCCAACATGGCATTCTTTTTGATAACTTCCGGCTGTGCCAATACGAATAATATTTTCTACTCCATAAAAAGTGAACAATTCATAAGAATAAATACCAATTGAAGGACAGCCCATACCACTAGCCATTACGCTAATTTCTTTACCTTCTTTAGTTTTGCCAGTATAAGCAAAAATTCCACGAACATCGCTTACAAGTTCATAATCAACTAAAAAAGTTTCAGCAATCCATTTTGCTCTTAAAGGATCACCAGGCATTAAAACTGTTTTTGCAAAATGAGCACTATCTTTAATGTGTGTTGACATATCTATTCTCCCTTCAACAAGATAAACTTATCAATTTTGTTTACCTTATTAATATCTTTATTGAATATAAAACCTTTCTTATTAATTTTACTACTATTAATATAAACTTTCATGACAAGTAAATAAATCGGATTTGATAATTCTTTTTTAATGATTTTTTCTGCCTTTAAATCGGCCAAATTGATTAAATCAACAATTTTATAATCTAAGTTAACTTCATTTTCAAAAATTAAATTTAATCGTCTTTTTAAATCATCTTTTAAAGAAAAAGACAAAGATGGTGTAAAAGATAAAATCTCCTCACTTTTTTTATTTACTTTTAATAAATATTCTCCTTTTTCGTTTATTACAATACATTTAACTTTAAGTGATAAGTTTTGATGAGGATTTAAAGTATCTAATTCCTCAAACTTATCGAGTTCAGAAAGTGATAAAGCAATAATTTTATCTAAAGTTTCACTTTTTTTCTTTAAAGTTAATTCAACTTTAGAAATCTTAGCTAGAGTTAAAACATTAATAATGTAAGAGTAAATCGAATCTTTACTCTGCATTTTCCTTTTTCTCCTGAGAATCAATTGGAGTTTTGGCTTGTTCCATAATATTAGCAAAGGCGTTTTTAAAAGTATCGCGATTATAATGTTCTAAAACACCTTTATAAGCGATTGAAATATTACCAGTTTCTTCACTAACAACAACAGTAACACAATCATAAAGAGTAGAAATAGCAAGTGCAGCTCTATGACGAGTTCCATATTTACCATCAAGTGTGGCTGTAGAAACGTCTTTATACATAACAGCTGCCGCATAAATTACATTGCCTTTAATGATAATTGCTCCATCATGAAGTCTAGTTCCTTTATAAAAAATGGTTTCAATAAGTTCTGCATTAACTGGAGCTTTTAATATAACTCCGTTATTTCCATCCTCACAAACTTCAGTTAAATTATCATTTCTAACAAAAGAAAGTAATGCTCCAATTTTATATTGAGAAAGATATAAAACACTTGTATTAATGATGTCATAAAGATCACTTGCGGCGTATGGTTCATCAACATCAAGAGTGGTTTTCTTTTTCTTAAGCTTAATTCCACGATTAAATTTATTAGCTAAAATTGGTCTAAATTCACTTAAATTAACAAAAATTGAAACGATAGCTAAAACAGTAATTACTGCTAAAGAAATTTCAGCTAGGAAATGAAGTAAGAAAATATGAGAAATGATGAAAATAATGCTAGCTCCAAGTAATGAGTACCAAACAAATTTTCTTTTAACAAAATAATCAATAAAAAGATTTAAAACACAAATTGCAATAAAAGCAAAAACAAAATCGCAAATTGCGCTAGCATCTCCTCCATCAAAAACTGTAACTAGTAAATTAAGATTCATTCTTATTCACCTTCTTTAGCTAAAATATCACGAGCAATATAAACTCCATTTGCTCCAGCTTGAGCAAGTCCTCTTGTTATGCCAGCCCCATCTCCACCAACATAAAGATTTTTAATCTTGGTTTCAAAATGGTCATTGCATTCAACTCGGTCACTATAAAATTTGGCCTCAACTCCATATAAAAGGGTGTGAGCATTAGCAATACCTGGAGTAATGTGGTCTAAAGCTTGAATCATTTCAATAATTGATTGCATTGTTTTATAAGGTAAAACAAGACCTAAATCACCAGGAACAGCTTCTTTTAAAGTTGGGTTAACAAAACCTTCTTCAATTCGTTTATAAGTACTTCTACGGCCTTTAATTAAATCACCATATCTTTGAACTATAACTGTGCCATTAGATAATTTATTGGCTAAGGCAGAAATATCTTCAGCATATTCATTGCTATCTTTAAAAGGTTCAGTAAAAGTATGAGAAACTAAAAGGGCAAAATTAGTATTATTACTTCCTAAATCGCTAGAATTATAAGCATGTCCATTAGCAGTGATAATGCCATTATTGTTTTCAACAACAACATGGCCACTTGGATTAGAGCAGAAAGTTCTAACACTTGTGCCGACACTTGTTGAATAAATAAATTTGCCTTCGTAAAGTTTTTCGTTGATTTCACTCATGATAACATCATTTGTTTCAACTCTAACCCCAATATCAACGCGGTTATTAGTAAGCTTAATACGATGCTTTCTTAAACATTTTGAAAGCCATTGTGAGCCAGGTCTTCCAACGTTTAAAACAACGTATTTACCATGATATTCTTCGTTTTTTGAATCAATTACACCGTCAATTGAACTATCTTTATTAACAAGAACATCTTTAATTTCGGTATTAAACTTCATTTTTACGCCATTTGCGAGAAGCTCTTCATAAATTGATTGAAGAAGTTTTAAATTGACTTCGGTACCTAAATGACGAACTTGACTACGTAAAAGTTTTAAGCCAACCGCCAAGCCTCTTCTTTCAATATCCAAAATCTCTTTGGTATTAGGATCGGTTATTTTTTGAGGAGCACCATGTTTTAAATTAATTTCATCAACATAGCGAATTAAATTGACAACTTCATCTTTTGGTAGATAATCACTCATCCAACCACCAAACTCACTGGTTATATTGAATTTTCCATCAGAAAATGCTCCGCATCCTCCAAAGCCACTAGTCATTGAACAACTTGGATAGCATTCACTTTTACCAAAAATATCTTGTGGACATTGTTTGATCTTGCCTTCTAGAATTGGGCAAGTTCGATGATAAATATCCTTACCTTTATCAAGAAGTAATACTTTTAAAGATGGATTTTTCTTGATTAATTCATAACATAGATAAATTCCACAAGGTCCAGCCCCTACTACAATAACATCAAAGTTCTCCATACATACCCTCACCGTTTAATATTATACATAATATTAAAAAATACCTAAATATGAAATTGCGTTAAAACTAGCAAAAAGTGTTCTAAAACTAACCATTTTCTACTTCAAAATCATTAATTTTGCTTGAGTTAAAACGCATTAGAGACATTGAAAACAAAAAATAGTGGATTTTTAGCCACTATTTTTTGAAAAAAGCCTGCAAAAGTTCATTATTTTTATTTTAAGAAGGTCAGATTACCTGTTTTTCTCTCTTTTGCTTCGGGAACAGTTTTAGGATAACCAATGGCGGCAGAACCTATAACGCGATAGCCTTCAGGCAAGCCAGCTTCCTTCAAAAGTTTCAAAAATTCTTCATCATGATAAAGTTCAGGTTCTCCAAGTTGATTAATCCAAACAGAACCTAAGCCTAATGCATGAGCACTTAAAAAGATATTTTCAAGAGCGCAACTTCCGTCATGTTCATAAATTAAATGATCACTAATTTTATCGCTTACAATTATCAAAACTGGAGCATGATAAGTAACATGATAACTATCTCTATTCATATATCTAGCGATAATCTTGCTCATTTTTAACTGCCACTCTTTATTAGTGACAACTGAAAAATGCCAGGATTGGTTATTCATGGCGCTAGGAGCAAAACTAGCACATTTTAAAATGGTTTTAATATCCTCTTCTTTTACATCCTTATCAAGATATTCTCTAACACTACGTCTTGTTAATAAGCATTCAATTGCATCCATTATCTTTCCTCCACTTGTGTCTTTGTTATAATTTTAACGCTATTTCTAAAATTGTAAAATGATTAAAAAGCCTGCAAATCCTAACTATTTTATCGTTGAAACATGATTTTTTCGGAATTAAATAATTTTGCAGTGATAAAAATTAAAACTCCAGAAAGAACAATATTCATGACGGCGGTAATTGAAATATATGGTAATAATAAATCAAGATTTGTTTCTCTAATTAAAAGATTCATTGATGAAACAATATTAAGTAAAGGAATAAAAGCATAACCAATTCCACTCATATCGATTGAAAAAGGAATGATAGAAGCGACCATCAAAATAGTCATAATTGGTGTTAAATAAGATCCAGCTTCCTTAATTGATTTTGAAAAAGCTGAGATAACTAAACCAAGAGTCACAAAAACACAAAGTGTCGTAAGAATTAAAAGTAAAAGCATTATAAAACTAGCTGGTGAAAATAAACTACCCAAAGTCATTCCACCACCATATAAATTAGGTAAAGAAATAACTAAACCTAAAAAAGAAACTAATCCACTTGATAAACTTACGATAGATAAGGCGCTAATTTTTCCAATTACTAATTCGGTTCGTTTCATTGGAGTCATTAATAAAGAAGCAAGCGTACCTCTTTCTTTTTCGCCAGCAATTGCTTCAGGACAAATTGAAATAACAGTAGAAAACAAAAGTGAAATTGTAACAAGAGGCACAACAAAACTCATAATATTTTTAAATGTGTAATTTTCTGGGCTCACGTTACCATCGACATAAATTCCATTTTCAATATTAACTGTAAAATTGGTATATGTTGTATCGACTAAAGAAGTAAATACTGTATATAAATAAGTCGAAATAGAATCACTTCCATCATAATAAAGGGAAATATTTGTTTTAGTTGAACTAATTTCACCCTTTAAAGAATCCTCAAAATTATCATTAAAGACAATTAATAAATCGTATTCGTGATTTGAAAGACCTTCTTTATATTCTGAAACCTGATCTAAATTAATATAATGATATTCACTTTTATTGCTGCTTTCATTGATTGGTAAATAAGCATCAAAAACATCAAAAATTAAAGGTGCTACTTCATCAGTCGAAGAATAATTATTTGTTGCAACAATTTGATAAGTATAATTTTCTGGCTTACCACTACTTGGAGCAAAAGAGGATTCCATAAATGTGCCCATTAAGGAATAAAAAATATAAATTATAATGCCAGGCAAAAATAAAGCCGCAAGCATTCGAGGTTCCGTAAAAAATCTTCTAAGTTCTTTAAAAAAGATTGTTTTTATATTTTTCATTATTATTCTTCCTCCTTATAAAGCTCGAAGAATAATTCACTTAAGCTCTTTTCTTTTGCTAATTCTTTGAGGTCACCTTCAATTACTTTATTACCATGAAGTATAATAGCAACTTCATCACATAGTTTTTCAATAAGTGAAAAAATGTGTGTAGAAATAAGAATTATCTTATTTTCGTTTTTTAAAGAAAGTAAATAATCTTCAACATCTTTTGTAGCGACAATATCAAGACCATTGGTTGGTTCATCAAAAATTATTATTTGTGGATCATTACAAAGCGAAATAGCTAATGAAACTTTTTGTTTCATACCAGTTGATAAATCAGAAATTTTAACATCTTTAAATGAATTAATACCAAAACGATTAAACAATCTTTCTTTATTTTGTTTGATCTTGTCTTCTTCAATTCCATAAAGACGCGACATATATGTAAAGGTATAATCAGGAGTGAAAAATCCATCAAGTTTTAATTCACTTGTTAAAAAACCCACTTTTCTTCTATAAGCATATATATCTTTATAGATATCTTCATTGTTTAATTTCACTTCTCCTTCATCAGCTTTAATTAAAGAAGAAATAATTCTTAAAGCTGTTGTTTTACCAGCACCATTAGGACCTAAAAGACCAAATATTTTTCCTTCTTTTAAAGTTAAAGAAAAATCCTTAAGGGCTGTTAAATAAGGATCGGTTGTTTTGTTAGTTTTTTGTTGCTTTTTACTTAGTTTAAATTTTTTTGTTAAATTATGTATCTCTAATTCATTCATAGAAAAATTCTACCATGAAGAAGAGCTTTCAAGGTATATAAACATTGTAAATTTTAGTTTATAATTTGGTTATGTTTGGTGCACTTGTTGGAGATATCATTGGCTCTGCTTTTGAGTTCAATAACGTTAAGTCAAAAGAGTTTTCTTTTTTTAACAAAACAACACGTTTTACTGATGATTCAGTTTTAACTCTTGCAGTTTCTAACTATTTTCTTAAATTTAATAAAAGTTTAAATCGTGACGAACTTATTAAAATAATTAAAGAAACCTCTTTAAAATATATTAACGCTGGTTATGGACCTAGCTTTTTAAAATGGTTAAAAAGTGATTCTTCATCAGCTTATAATAGTTATGGAAATGGTGCTGCAATGCGCATATCTCCTGTAGCCTATATTGCAAAAAATTTAAATGAAGTCATCAAGCTTTCTGATTTTATAACTTCAATTACTCATAATCATGAAGAAGGCATTAAAGGAGCAAGAAGTATTGCTACTTCTATTTTTCTTTTGCTTCATGGCGCAAGTAAAAGCGAGATTAAAAATTATATTGAAAGTAGTTATTATTCCTTAGATTTTGATTATCGTGAATTAGTTAATAACTATAAGTTTGAAATGTCTTGTCAAAAATCAGTTCCGCAAGCTATCTATCTCTTTTTAATTAGTACAGATTATCTTGACGCTTTAAAAAATGCCATCTCAATAGGTGGCGATAGTGATACGATTTCTGATATGGTTTTAGCTTTAAGCGAAGCTTATTATTTAAACAAAAATAATAAAGAAGGATATAAAATAACTTCCTCTTTATCTTCTTCAAAAAAGGAAGAAATAAAGAAAATAAATTCTAAAGCTTTAACTTATTTATCAAAGGATTTAATTGAGATTTGCAAGGTTTTTAATAAAAAATACGCTTTAATGATTGATGAAAACTATCTTGATTATCCTAGTAAATAATCAAGACTCATCATAATTAAAAATCCCACTATAAAAGAAATAATTCCATAGTGATTTTTGCCTTCCCCGCTTACCGCTGTTGGTATTAAATCTTCAATAGTAACATAAATCATGCATCCAGCTGCTAAAGCAAGAGCCCAAGGCATTAAAGGTTGAATATAATAAGCTAGTAAAACACCAAAAATTGCAACAATTGGTTCAATGATTCCACTAAACATTCCATAAAGGAAAGCTTTATTTGCAGAATTAGTTTCTTCTTTAAATGGTAAAGACACGATTGCTCCTTCTGGAATATTTTGAATTGCTACTCCAAGACTTAACATTAAAGCTGAGCTCATGATAGTAAAAATATCATTTCCACTTGTTAAATTAGCAAGAGCTACGCCAAAAGTAACACCTACCGATAAACCTTCTGGTACGTTATGAATTAAAACTGCCAAAAACATTTTTTGATCTTTAGATATTTTTTGTGTTTTAATACCTTCTTCATAGTTTTCTTGACTATGAAAATGAGGAACAAAATGATCAATACAAAAAATAAGAGCAACCCCGATTAAAAAAGAAATTATAACCACTAAAATTGTTGGCATATAATCAATTTGATATTCAAGTGCAGGTAACATTAAGCCAAAAAAGGATGCTGCAAGCATAACTCCAGCGGCAAAACCATTAAAAATTTTGCCTAGATTTACACTCATTCCTTTATTCTTAAATATATAAATGAAACTAGAACCTAATGTTGTACCAATAAAAGGAATAATCAAGCCTAAAAAAGTAATTAAAATTTCCATAAACTAACTCCAGTAGATTAATATAGTCCTTTTTTAGTTAAAGAGAAAATAAAATTTCTTTTAAAACTTTAAATAATACTTCACAAGTTTTTTTAGCAAAATTTAAATATTCTTCATCACTAGCAGAATCACTTACTCCTTTTAAAGAGAACACTTCAACTTTATTTTTTAAAGCAGTTAAAACAATTCCAGCACTTTCCATATCGCAAATATCAGCGTTAAACTTTTTTACTAAATTTTCCTTAAATTCTTTATTAGTAATAAATTTATCACCACTTGCACAAATGAGTTCAGGAAGATTAGGATTAACTTTTTTAACAAGGTCGATATATTTTCTAGTAAGTGGAATTTCATAATGGCCAATTTCTTCATAAGTTGCTTCATTAATATCATCAATTCCAGAAATATCAAAATCATAATGCACGACACTTTTTAAAATTCCATAATCGCCAATTTTAAAATTAGGTTTTAAAGCACCAACTACACCATAATTTAAAATTAGCTTTACATCATATTTTGTAATGAGGTATTGAGTTAAGCTACTTGCTGCAATTTCTCCAATTCCGCTTTTTGCAACATAAACTTCATGTTCGTTTATATTTAAAAGAAAAGTATGGTAAATATCATCTTTTTCTTCATGAGCTTCAACTTTAAAACCTTCAACAAGTGTATCAAATTCTTCTTCTGTTGCTATAATTAAACCAATCTTCATACAAACTAACCTTTAAAATTATAACGAAGTGTAAATTTGATTTAAAAGATTATTTCTTAGTTTTCTTTTTTAATAATTATTTAGCTTATTTATTCTTTTTAACAAAATAAGCTCGATCGATGGCTTCAGCAATAATATAAAAAAGTGGAATAAATAAAAAGATAAACCAATAAGGATGCCATAAACCAAAAACTAGTCCAAGAATCATATAAATTGCAACAATTAAAACTGGAAAAAGAAAAGCACTAATTCTTTTCCTTTTAATACTTTCAATTAAAGAAAGGAAGACTGGAATAAACAATAAAGAAATCCAAGAATAAGTCCATCCTCCACTAACATAAACTCCAACTAAAATAAAAACTAAAAAACAAGCAACAAAAATTAAGGAAGAAAGAAGAGCAAAAAGAGGTGATTTTTCAAAAACTTCATAGTCTTTTTCTTCCTGTTCCTCTATTGTTTCATCATTATTTTCTTTTTCTTCGATGTTGTCTTTATTTTCTTTTGTCTCACTAACATTATTTAAATCACCATTATAATTAACTAGTTCATCAAGAGTTATATGAAAAATTTTGGCGATCAAAATAAGATTATTAGTATCTGGCAAAGATAAATTCTGCTCCCGTTTACTTATTGCTTGTCTTGAAACATTAAGCTTATTAGCTAAATCTTCTTGTGACAAATTCTCTTTAATTCTTAATTGTTTTAACTTTTCTCCTAAAGTCATAAATACTTTCTCCTTTAGCTAGGTAAATATTAAATTAAACGCGTTTTATGCAACACCATTCTATATTTACAAAGCCGCAACTATTAGTTGCTTCTTTCATATTTATTCTAGTTTCTCATAAATTTCGCAAAAATTGTTATGAAATAAGAAATAAAATATCTTAATACCTCATTCTTCTCTATATTAGCAAAAAAGGAATAAATTATGGCAAATAGAAAACGGGAAGTTGTTACAGATACCTTTGAAGAAGAAAGGCGACATTATCAAAAAGTATAGTATATAGAAAAATGCGAGAGATATGGTGATGATATTAAACTTATTGAATTTAATATTTCAACAAACGATAAAAAAGTTGGAAGAATTTATTTTTCTTTTGGAATAACGTATGGAGATATCCATGTTGACCCTGAAGAATATGATATTTATAAAAGATATGAAGAAGCTAAATCTGGTTTAAAATAATATTATGACTCACATGAAAAGAAAGAGCCTGATGGCGACTTCATTTACCGGTTTTGTGAAAAATACGACGTTACGATAAATAACGTCTTTAATGAATCCGATTAATTTGAAAATGGATTCAAACGTTATCGCTTTTTTAATTTGTAGTTTAAGTTTAAACAATTTTTAATTGTTTATTTACTCTATCTTCACTATTTTATAACTTTTATTTTTGAATACACTTTTAAACCTTTTAATTTTTAGTTTTTTAAACAATCAATTGGTACTATAAACACACCATCTTCTCTTCTATAAGCATTTTTGGTTCCTGTAATAACCATTAAAAATGATGGTTCTTTCATCTTTTGGAGATTGATGTTATTTTTAAATTTAATTAGGTTTTTGCAAGCTTTTTCAATAGCTTCATCATCAAAAAGTTTAATTTCGATTGCGGCCCACTTCCCATTATTAAAGTGAATTATTGCATCAACTTCAAAGTCATTTTTATCTCGATAATGATATAAACTAGCGCCATTAGCTTCCGCATAAATTTTTAAATCTCTGATCACCATAGACTCAAAGATAAAACCAAAAGTTTTAAAATCGTTAATTAAGTCATGAGGTGTAACATCTAAAGCGGCTGTAGCAATTGATGGATCGACAAAATAATGTGTTGGGGAGGTTCTTATTGCCACCTTACTTCTTAATAAAGGAGACCACGCATTCAATTCATCAAGAATATAAATATCATTTAAATATTTCAAATATGAATAAACTGTTGAATCGGAAATTGATACATTATTATCACTATTTACATCTTTTAAGATTGTTGTTAAAGGACATGATGTTCCGATATTTCTAGCATAAGACCTTAATGTTAATTTAAACTTTTGAATATCTCGATCTTGCTTAACATTTAAAACAAAATCTTGGTTAACCAATGATTCAAAATAGTTTTTACTAATCTCTAAACTGTCTTCCTTATTTAGCTCTAAAACACTAGGGAAACCACCACGACAAGCTAGATAAGCATAATCTAAAATATCATGTTGAGAAAACGCACCACTTGGGTAAATGCCATTAAATAAATCATTAATTGAAAATTCACCACTACTATCTTTAGATTCGTATAAACTCATAGGTCTCATTACTAATGTAGAAATTCGACCTAAACCGCTGTGCGTTATTTTATTTGTTTCTGTTGGAGAAGAGCTGCCAGTAAGAATAAATTGATTAAAAGCATTTCTTTGATCAATTTCAAATCTAATTGCATCCCAAATAAAAGGAATAGTTTGCCATTCATCAATTAATAAAGGTGTTTCTTTCGCTAAAAATACTTTTGGTGAAGCCTTTGCAAGCGCTATATTTTGTTCTCTTGTTGAAGGATCTTGCATGTAAATTATCGACTTAGCGATTTGACTTGCGGAAGTTGATTTACCACACCATTTTGGGCCTTTTAATAATACTGCTCCTGAAGTTCTTAATTTCTTCTTTAACAGTTCATCTATAATTCGTGGATAATATTGTTTCATGACTTAATTTTACATCAAATAAAGTAAATTTAATATATGATTTTGCTTTTTGGCGCTTTTTCATTTGGCTATTTGGCGAGTTTTCATTTTGCTTTTTGGTGGTTTTTCATTTGGATATTTGGCTAATTTACAGTAAATTATTGAAAAGTGTAATTTTCAACACTTAAAATTTATTGAAAAGTGTAAAATTTGTTAATAAAATAATATTGAAAAGTGTAAATCTTAAATAATTCAAGCCGCAACGCAATAGAAAAGGAAAGCAAAAATGTTATTTCGCAAAATTAGGTCTATTATAGTAGAACATTTAAAATCAAACTCTAGCAAAATATTGTTGATAGATGGAGCTCGTCAAGTTGGCAAAACATTTATCGTTAGAGATGTAGCAACAAGTCTTTTTACAAATTTTATTGAGATTAACATGATTAAAGACTATGAAGGCCCTAAGCTTTTTGCTAATGTTCATACGATTGAAGACTTTTATCTCCAACTAAGTACATTTGCGGGAGATAAAATGGGGAATAAAGCTAATACACTCGTGTTTCTAGACGAAATCCAACAATATCCAGTCTTATTAACACTTTTAAAATTTCTAAGCCAAGATGGTAGATTCACCTATATCGCAAGTGGATCTTTATTAGGAGTAACACTAGCCAAAACCACTTCTATTCCAATTGGTAGTATCCGAAAAATCAGAATGTTTCCATTGGATTTTGAAGAATTTCTTATTGCTAATGGATTAAACGAATTTGCAATTAATGTATTAAGGGAAAAATACAAAAATCTCGAACCTCTTGAAGAAAGTTTGCATAATAGAATTTTAGATTTATTTCGTAGATATTTATTAGTTGGTGGTTTGCCAGATGTAGTAAATACATATTTAGCAACACATAACATTAAACTTGTTCGTGATTTACAAAATGAAATACATGAATATTATGGTATTGATGCAGCAAAGTATGATAATGAACATAAACTAAAAGTGACTAGAATATACAATCTCATACCTTCTGCTTTAGAAAATAAAAAGAAGAGATTAATTGTGCAAAACATCGAAAACAAAAAAGGTGCAAGGTATAATGCATACTTTGAAGAATTTGATTATTTAATTAATGCTGGTATTGCTTTAGAAGTTAAAGCTATCTCTAATCCAAAATATCCACTAATTGAATCAGAAACCAAAAACCTTTTAAAACTTTACTTAAATGATGTTGGTCTATTAACTAATATATTTTATGGAACAAACATAAATGCAATATTAAGTGAGACTAAAAGTGTTAATCTTGGTTCTGTTTATGAAACAGTTGTAGCCACTGAATTAATAGCTCATGGATATAATTTATTTTATTATGATAATAGAGATAAAGGTGAAGTCGACTATATAATTGATGATTATCAAACTCTTTCTACTTTACCAATTGAAGTAAAATCAGGCAAAGATTATTCAATTCATAGTGCTCTTAATAATCTAGTTTCTAATGATGCCTATAACATTCAAAAAGCTTATGTTTTATCTAACGAACGCCTTGTTAAACAAAAAGGAAAAATAATTTATTTACCAATATATTATGTAATGTTTATTGGTAACGCTTTTAAAGAGGAAGATTTGTATTTCTAAAATGTCTTAAAAGACAAATACTTTTTCAGCGACAACTGCTTCAATGAATGCATAATTATTTTAAAGCTTGAAAATTTACAGAAAAATATAGAAAAGATGGCAAAAACTTTTTTTTAAATGTGGTCAAAATTGCCAATTTTAAAGGAAAAATATTTAAAAAGCTTAATTATAATATATGTGAAACTTTTTTAGAATTTTGTTTCACATAAAGTGTATCGTTGGTAAAAATTGGTCATGCTTTTAACTTAACTGCTTCATTTACATTTATAGAAGATATAACAAAGCTTAAAAAAGTAAAAGACGGTCAATAATAACCGCCTTTTACTAACTCAAAATTATTCTCTGTGAGACCTTTAAAGTCTCAATTAGATTTTATTTTTTTCTTCAAATAGTGACAATAATTAATAAAAGAATTTATATAGCGTTGCTTAAACTTCTACAAATTCATTTTTATTTTTAAAAATAATTGTCCGCTACTTGATTCACTTCTTTTTTCTCTTTTTTTCTAAAAATAGATTTTCTTATAGTAATATCAGCAAGATAAATAATTACTGCAGCAAGTAAAATCCAAACCATTAAAGAGACATAGCTTGATTCAGCTAATTGATTATTACTCATATCAATATGAATGTTATTTTCAGCTAGAATTGATCCACCACTTTGTGAAGCAATTTGATTAAGTAAGGTATTAGGTGTCTCATCAAAGAAATTAAACTCTGAAGAATAGTCAAAACTATAAGTAAGATTTGTTGATTCAACTAATTCATACTCGTTAGTTTCTTTGTTTAACTTTAAAAAGTTAATTTTAGTTTCATAAAAGCCAACATTTGGAGTAGGAAGATCATAGTTAAAACTACTTCCATCATAAATTAAATCATAAGAAACACTTGAATTTTCTCCGTTTAAAGATTTAAGTTCAACGCTTACTTTAGAATTTTTAGTATCTACATTTGGAGTAACTTCAATTTCTGAAGTTGAGCCATTAGCCTTAAATTGAACATCTAAAATCGATTTATTAAAGCGATTAGGTAAACTTTGATTAATTATGTTTTTAAAGAAAGTTTTTCCAGAAGTAGCATTCCAAAATTTAGTAGTCCAATTAGAATTAAGAGAAGATGTAAACGACGAAACTTTTCCGGCACCAAATTCCCAATAAGCATATAAAGGAATGGCGATAACACTTAATTCATTTTCTGAATTTGTATGAATATATTGAACAGATAAAACAGTGTTGGCTCCACTTTTCATACGGCAATAATTGTAGCCTAAAACATTTTCTAAGTTGTTATAAACTCCTCCTTCAAGAGAAGGATCATCTTGGATTTGATAAATAACTGGAGAATCTTTTTCGATTACTGTATCAATAATCTCTTCTTCAATAGCATCAACCATAATGTCTTTTAATCCAAGACTTGAATCAACGTAATGATATTCACCATTTCCAAGCTTTGCTAAAGTTCTTAAAAGTTCTTCTCCGCTCTTATCTAAAATATTAATAAAAGAGCATGAAATATTTGAAAAGCTCATAGAAGTGACATATTTTTTTAAATCATCAATGTCATCACCCGCAACACCATCAGTAAGAGTAATAATATCTTTATATTCTGCAGTAACTCCTTGAATTTGTTTATAAGCTTCATCAAGACCATTAATCATGTTGGTCCCACCATTATTAGTAATTCGATCAATTTTATCTTTGATGTCTTTACGATTGGCTTCATTTCTAATGGTTGTCATTGTAACTGGAACAGTAACATTTGTTTCAAAGCTAATTACTGCAATTGAATCATTAACGTCAAGTTTATCGACAACTTCTTTAGCTCCTTGAATGGCCATATCTAAATTGTTCCCACCCATCGAACCAGAAGAATCAATAACTAAAACTAAAGCACGTGAATCATCAGGTTGATATTGAACAGGCAATAAATCATTATATAAAACTAAAGCTGGATCGTTAGTGTTACCAACATAGGTTGCATCAAAAGTGAAAACTGATTTACCATAAACTTTAACTGCTGTTGATAAGTTATTTACAAATTCAGCATAATTATTAAGTGTTGCTAAATCAGTATTTGATAAAATAATTTCATCATATTTAATTAAATCTTCTAAAGTATATGGAACATTTTCTTCATTAATATATGAATCAATTTTGGCTTCTTGAGGAAGAGCAGCTAATTCTTTAAATTTAGCTAATTCAGATTCTGTTTTTCCTAAAAATAAAACCTCAAAATCGCCAGAAACATTTTGAATAAAAGAACGAGCATTATTTTCTTTAAATGTATCGTTAAATGCAGAACCATTTTGTTCTTTTATTTCAACGCGATATTTAAAGCTTCCACTACTTGAAGTATCTAAAGAAAAATCAACAACATTTAATCCTCCACTTAAATAAGTGTTTTTCGTTTCAACAAGATGATCATCTTTATATAACTCAATTGTTACATTAGATGGCGTTGAAGCATTAATCAGAGCTTCAACCTTTTCTTCTCTATTTAAATATGTATTATCCGTATAATTAATCCCAGTTAATGATATCTCAACAGGAAAATCAGCATCTAAATTAATAACATCAACTGTAATGCCTTCTTGCATCAAAGTTTCAATCGTATTAATCGCTTCTCCATCAGTTTCATTTCCATCAGAAATCAAAACAATTCTTTTATATGAATCTTCATTGAATTTTTCAGTGGTATAAATAAGAGCGCTTTCTAAATTTGTAGCAGTATAATCAAATGTTTCATCATTATATATATCATTTAATGAATTAAAAGAGCCGCCTAATTCAACAAGCGTTTTAGCTTCTTTTGCAAAAGGAATAACTCCAACTTTTGTATTTGGTGTGACTAAAGCAGCGCTTGTCACATCTTTAACCGCTTTATCAAGTCGATCTAAAGAAGTTTTTTCACTCGCTGAAGCATCAACAAGGATATATAATTCAGTTTCTTTATCAATTGTTAAATAACTTGGATCAGCAAAAGCAACTGAAATTAAAACAGCAATAACTAAATGTAATGAAAAAGAAATTATATTTTTCTTAGTGTATCGCTTTTCTTTTTTCATCATGAAAAAGCCAACTACTATTAAAATAACTAGTGGAATAATTAAGAATAATAACCAAGGATTATTAAATTTAAAATTGTTCATGGCTGTATAAAATCCAATCTGTTAAAAGAAACACTAACGAAACGACTAAAACGACAATTAAACCTTCAAAAATTCGATCAGCTTTTGGCATATTTTCATCTAAAAGGATGCTATATGTATTTGTATCTTCTTGAGCTAAATTCCTTTCTGAAAGAGGGAAAGAGCTAAAAATATTAATCTCTCTATTTTTACCTGTTGCAAGTTCAACATTTATAGAATAAGTTCCAACTTCTTCTAAGTTATAATTTTGCAAATCATAAGCATTAAGATAATCATTTCTTCCTGATGGAGTAAGGATTTTACAAGATAATGCAGTATCTGGAAAAGTAAAAGTAACTTCATCATGAGAAATATAATTAAAATCACTTAAAATTGATGGATTTGAATAAGAAATAAAGTTTCTCATCATAATGATAAAATCTGCTAAAAGAGGTAAATTTGAATTATGTAAATCAAAATTAAAAACAATCTCTTTTTGATTAAATTCATTTCTTCCAGCAAAAATAAATGGAAGATTATCATAAGATAAAATTGTTGTAAATTTTGAATTTGAGGTATAGCGAAGATAAGTTTTAATAGTGATTTCTCTTTTTACTAAATCTTTTGTTAACTCTTGATACAAAATGTCGTCATTATTATTTGCATAAGTTGCATTTATCCCTGGATCATCAACAGTAAATTCTTTTTGAAAATAAAATCCAGAATTTGGAATTGTTTCGCCACAATTAAAAAGCCAAACTGCACTATCAGCTGGTAATTTTTCTGGTGAATAACCATCAAAAATTACAACATCATATCCAACAGTTCCACCAGATAATGAATATAAATAAGGTGAAATTATTGAATAAGTTATTTTAACTTTATTCTTATTTAAAGCGTTAAAAACTGACTCAAAATAAAATGGTGAATTACTAACAATTAAAATATTAGTGGTATCAAAATCACTTGTATTATAAAGAATAAATTCACTATCATCTTTTAAATAATCTTCATTTAAAATCGTTGCTTTAAGAGAAGAATAATTATCGTATTTTTTATCAATATTAGAAACTTTTAAAGAAAAAGTTTTTGTTTCGTTTTGCTTAACTTCTTCTTCAACAGTTCCTAAAGAAGTTTCATCAATAATAAATTCAACCGTTAAAGAAGTATCTTCGCTAAAAGAAATAACATCTGCTTCTAATAAGATATAAGGCACTTCCTCTTCTTCAATTTCATCAATTCTTAAATCACTAATTGCATAGTTTTTTGTAGTATCACTAACATTTATTGCCTTAATTCCTTCTTCAACTTTAATATCTTTATCAGTAAATAAAGAAAAATTACTGCCTTCGCCAACTGAAGCAAGAGATTGAGCAAGACTTATTGCATTTTCAAGTTCACTCTCTCCATAATCAATTTCAACGCGGTCTAATAAAGAAATAAAGATATCTTTATCTTCAATATTTTTACAAAGTGTTCGAGAATTAGAATCACTTACAATAAGAGTATAAGTTGAACCATTAGGAGTATCATTTACTAGCTCTTTAATCTGGTTTTTTGCTGTTTCAAAGCGCGTTTCTCCATTTTCATTTAATGCTTTCATACTTGCTGAAGCATCTAAAATAAAAACTTCATTTTCAGCACTATTTTGAAAATTAAATACAGGATCTGCAAGGGAAAAACTTAAAAAAGCGATACAAACGCATTGAATAATAAGGTTTAAAAGATTAGCAATTGAATTTAATGGATTCTTCTTTTTTAAGAACTTTTTACTTAAATCCCAAATATAACTAGAAGAGATAACCTTCTCTTTATATTTGTTTTTAATAATATAAATAATAATAAGAACAGGAATTGCAAGTAAAAGGAGAAGACCAAATGGAAAATTAAAACTCATCTAATCACCCCCTTATTTAATAAACGATCCATAAATAGTTCTCTTAAAGAAATTGATGTATCATAAAGCGTATAATCGGCTTCACGAGCACCACAATAATGAAGTAAATTTGACTGAATATAATCTAAAGCTTTATGGTAAGCATTTAATACATCACGAGTAATATTTCCTTTAAAAAATCTATTTGTATCTTCAACGTCATATAAAATATTTTTACCTCTAGAAGTAGGATTAATTTCTTCTGGCGCTAATAATTGAATACATAAAACATCACGGTGTTTTTCTCTTAAATAATCAATTGCTGAAAAATAATCGTTATAAGTTAAAAAATCAGAAATAATAATACTTTTCCCATTTCCATAACCAACATCACTTCTCATGATTGCTTCAGATAAATAAACATCTCCATTAAAACTTGCTTCGTTGAGCTTTGAGATGTTTTCATAAAATTTTTCTCGACCAATAATTTTTTCAAATAAAGGAATAACACTATGCTCTTTAACAAGATAAATTGAAACACGGTCCATTTCACTAATTGATAAATAAGCTAAAGCCGCTGCAAGACGTAAAGCATATTCTCCTTTATTAAAAAAGGACATTGATTTAGAAGCATCAATATAGATTTTGGTATACATCTGCTTCTCATCAAGATAAAGTTTTAGATAAAGCTCTTCAAATCGCCCATAAATATTCCAATCAATTTTTGAAATATCATCACCTTCAACATATTCTCTATAATCAGCAAATTCACATGATGTTCCATATTTTTTCGATTGATGACTTCCACCAAAAAGACCAGCAATATTGTCTTTTATTGCTAGTGAAAATAACTCAAGTTGAGATAAAAAACGTTCATCAATGATTTGCTTCATAGCTTATTTACCTTTATGGGTTTCTTCGATTAATTTTTTAATAACTTCATCTACTGATAAATTATCATTAATAGCATTATAAGTAAGTTTAATTCTATGACGTAAAACAGGTAGAGCTAAAGCATCAATATCTTCGTAAGAAACATTATAATTTCCATTCATTAAAGCTCTAATTTTAGCCCCAGTTATAAGAGATTGACAAGCACGAGGAGATGCTCCAAATTTGATATATTTTTTAGCAATTTCCGATGTTTTATCGACTTCAGGATGTGTTTTATGAACGAGTTTCATCGCATAATTTAAAACATCTTCAATAATAGGAACACTTGTTGCAAGTTTTCTCATATTAAGGATTGTTTCTCCATCAACTACTTTTTCTGCTCTTTCTTTTTGATCTTCTTGAGTTAAATTAACAATATCTGCTAATTCTTTTTCAGTTGGATAAACCATGTTAAGTTTAAACATAAATCTATCCATTTGGGCTTCAGGAAGAGGATAAGTTCCATCTTGCTCAATAGGGTTTTGCGTTGCTAAAACAAAAAATGGCTCTTCCATCTTATAAGAAATACCACTTACAGTAACTTTATGTTCTTGCATAACTTCAAGCATAGCGGCTTGAGTTTTTGGAGTAGCTCTATTAATTTCATCAGCTAAAATGATTTGTGAAAAAATAGGCCCTTTTTGGAAAGAAGAAACAAGATTACCTTCGCTATCTTTTCGAATAATATTAGTTCCAGTTACATCATTTGGCATTAAATCTGGAGTAAATTGAATTCTTGAAAATGATAAAGATAATGTTTGACCCATTGAACGAACAAGTCGAGTTTTACCTGTTCCAGGAACGCCTTCAAGCAAAACATTACCTCCAGCAATAATTGCGATGATAACATTATCGACAACTTCATTTTGCCCAATAATATCTCGATGAATTTGCTCTTTAATCTTTTTAGATGCATCGCTAAATTCTTTAAGTAATTCTTCGTTTTCCATGTATAACTCCTCTAAACTAATATATTTTTAAAAATTAAGGATTGGTTTGATTATTATTTCCTTCACCATAAAGTTCATCAAAATAATCTCCAATTGCTCCTTCTAAATCATCATCACCGGTATTTTTAGCATCATCGCTGGCTTCGTTTTGATAATCACCAATTACATCACCATATTCGGTTTCACCTTTTTCTCCGGTGTAAACTTTATCGTTACTACCATATTCGGTTTCGCCACCGCCTCCTGCAGCGCCTTCACCTTGACCTTGGCCATCCCCTTCACCTTCTTGACCGCCACTTCCAGTGCCGCTGCCTTCGCCTTTATTGCCATCGCCATTTCCTTCTCCGCCTTCAGCGCCACCTTCTTCACCATCTCCTGCATCGGTTTCTTGGTCGCCTTTATCACCAGCATCGCCTTCTTCGCCATCTTGGTCTCCTTGGCCGCCTTCCATACCTTCATCAGAATCAATAACATTATCTGGATCTACTAATTGATCCATTAACTTCTTAACATCTTCTGCAAGTTGGTCATTTGCTTTTTCTAAAGAAATATCGGTTTTTAATTTTTCGCATGCCTCTTCAATTGCTTTTTTAGCTTGTTCTTGAGAATCCCTAATTAATTTATTAATAAGTGAAGCTGAAGCATTTGAACTGCCGGCAATTTTTTCTTCGACATTATCATAAATTGCCTCTAATTTAGCTAATAAATCGGAGAAAGTTGAATAATTTGCATCGCTTGAAGGAACATCAACATTTTTAAGTAAATGCTCTAATGCTTTTATCCATTCTTCAAAATAATCTAATAATCCACTAGTTGTATAAATTTTGTCGAGTTTAGAAAGAACTACATCAAAAGCTCCTTCAATAGCTTCTACATTAGCTTCTAAAAGGATTGTACCAAGTTCAGTAAAATCACTTTCTTCATTAAGAAGTTCATTACCAATTTCTTCTTTGGTATTTACTTCATCTAAAGCTACGTCAACTTCTTCTTTAGCAGCATTAACTTTTGCTTGTCTAGAAGGAATAGAAGTATCTCCTTTTAAATCTTCACGAAGTTCTTCTAAAATCTGGTACAATTTTTCTTTAAACGCTGCAGAAGCCTGACTTTTTCCAATATAATCTTTAATAACATCAATGATTTGATCAGTCTCATCATCAAAGTTATCTTCTGTTTCGTCAACCTTTAACATGTTAACAATATCTTGAGTAAAAAATGATGTTGTAAAGGCACCAGCTCCTAATAAAGGAAGAGGTAAGCTTGCCATAGTCATTTTAAGAATTAACTTTTTAGGGCTTTTAAGTTTAATACTTTTTTCAGCATCTTCTCTTTGCTTGTTAATAAGAAGAGAATCTTGACCTTTAAATTCAACCATTGTTGAAGCTTTTTCACGAAGATTAAAGTTTTGATCAATTCTTTTAGCTACTTCTTTATCACTAACTTTATTTACAAAATAATAGATAGAAAGAATAATAAATAAAACTACTACCCCACCAAGAACTGAAATAAGATAAAAATACCACTCTATTAAACCGAGAAGTTGAAAGACCATAACCATAATAGCGGCAGCTAATAAGCCGCCGCTTAATGCATAGAGTGATCCTTGCATTATTTTTTCAAGTTTTAATCGTTTAACGTAGTCTTTTAACATATATTAACCCCCTTATTTCAGTTAAGGTAATAATTAAGCCATTTGAATAAGTAAATTTGTTGAAATAGAGTCTGATGAGAAAGATCCGCTCCCATAAACTGCTGCAGAGATATTAGGTGTAACAGTTAAGACATAAGTAGGACCATTTTCTACTTCTAAATAGCCTCCAATAGTATCATATCTTTGACCATTTTTTACAACATAAGTATCATAAATTGTCCAGCCCGCTTTAACATAAGCAGCTTTAATACCAGCAATAATTGCCAATGAATAATTATATCCTGTTATTGAAACTTTGCCATATGAAGTTTTAATACTTAATGATTCAGATCCAAGATTTACATATGGTAATGGTAATTCGTTTAAAGCTTTATTAATGTTAATTCTATCTGATTCTGCAAAATCAGTTGTTCCTTCAAATTTGCTCATATCAGGTAAATATAATGCTGATAAACGTAAACCATTTTCATCATCATAGTAATAACCACTTGATGAAGAAAGTGTAATCATTGTCGTGCCTTTTCCGCTTTCATCGCTTTTTTTAGCAACAAATCCTGGCATTTCCCTTTCAGCAAATGGATTAAATGTCACTTCATAGCCCATTTTTTCAAGTTCATCCATTGCAAGATATAAATAGTAAGGTTTGAAATTACTATAATAGGAACTTACTTTCATGTAGTTATTACCAGTTCTTGAAGGAGTAGATAAACTAACACTATCTGGTAATAAACCTAATGGAACAAATTCTGGCAACTGAGAGCCAATTGTTTGATTCATTAAATCACTCACGGTTCCACCCCCATACGTTTTAGGGAAATCCTTCCAAGATGCAAGTCCTTCTATAACTTCTTCTGGTTTTTCGTCAACATAAACATCTAATTGAATAAGATCATCATCATTTTTAGAAACTCGCATTCTTACTGCTGTTTTATCTTCAAGTAATTTATAGCCAGTAAATGTGTCACTTGTTATATCAATTGTAAAACCACTTTCACTTTTACTTACATACTCATAAGCTAAACTAATAGCTTCGTCATCCCAGTTTCCACCAACAATAGAAATTTGTTTTCCACTATCATGATTTTCTACACTAATAGATGGGTCAACTGTACCTAAATAGAGGTAAGGTAAAGTAACGCCTTCAGGAAGTTCTTTATTTAAAGTATCTTGAATTTTTTTACTCCACTCTTTGTTTTCGCCTGGTTTAAATACTTCTGTTAAGTCAAAAGTGATATAAGGTCTTTCATCATCAGAATCGACATAGAGAGTAACAATGTTTCCATCACTATTTTCTTTTGTTGCAACTATATAAGTGTCATATGATTCGCCATTATCAATAAGGAACCCTTGTTTAGTTAATACTTCTCTAGCATTTGTGAATAATTCTTTTTCAAGAGCATTACCAATAATCATCAATTGACCTTCATCAGGATCTTCATAAATATAAGGATTATCAGTTCCTAAATAGATAAAAGGTAAATCAATTTTATATCTATCACTAATAGCTTTTTTAATTTCATTACTCCAGCTTCCACTTTCTTTAGAAGAATCATATGATTCAACTAGTTTTACATTGCCAAACATTACAAATCTATAATAGTAATTAGAATTAACTTCAATATCGATACTTACTTTTTTACCATTAAAGTCTCTTGTAGCATTTATTGAGCTTATTAAAACTTCATCGTCATAATAAGTATCATTATGAGCAAGTTTTACATCCCAGCCATCTTCAGTTAAAGCATCAATTGCACACCAAACTCTATAAGAGATGTTATTTGCATCTGCAACAAATTGGAATTCAAGATGTCCATATTCATTGAAGATGAATTCTAAAGTATCTCTTCCGATATCAAAGTAAGGAATTTCAACGCCACTTCCCAAAACTTTTTCGAGGTTTGTTAATGATTCATCGCTCCACTTAGTGGCTTGAGAACCACTATTTTCAGATCTATTAATCTCTAAATAAACTGTTTTTTCTTCGCCTTCTCCTAAGGTAAACAAACCAACTTTATAAGTAAACTTTTCAAAAGATTGAATTGCGACTGCTAAAACATCGCTAGAATCGCCGTATTCAGAGCCAGTATCTGTAACAAAATTATCAATTTCAGCATACCATTCATTGCTGGTAAATTTTTCTCTAAATTGTTCAAGAACTCGAGCATCATATTTACCACCTGTAATAACTAATTTATGGAGATCTTGTTCGTGTTCTGCAGGGATTTCGTTATTAATTGTAGGTGAAGATGTGCCTAAATATAAATATGGAATAATGCTAACTTCTTCTCCATATTTATCTTTAAAGGCAGTCTTAATTGTTTCAGGATAATCCGTTAAAGTTGATTCATTATAGATTTCTTCTCTAGAAGCTCTTAAAACAGGGACTCCTTCTGCGTTTTGTTCGATTACAACTTCAAAATCTTCATTTCCGATAGCTTTAGAGAAAGTAATGCTTGTTTCACTTGCGACACTTTCCCATTTTCCATCTGCTTCAAAAGCTGATTTAGCATTTTCTAAAATTTCGTTATCCCAAATTTTACCAACTAATGTAATACTTCTTTCGTTTGTAGATGTCGTATCAATAGTTGGATAAACACTTCCTAAATAAACATAAGGTAAGATAGTTTTATTTAATGATCTATCCATTGCAACTTGTACTTCTTTTGACCAACTACTTTGATTTTCTTTGTTGAAAGATTCTTCTAAAGAAACAGTAAGTTGAGCCTTACTATTAACTTGTTCAATGGTTGCGCTTAATTTTGAACCATCAACTTCATGAGTTGCATATAAAGTTGTAAATAATTCTTCATCTTTAGAAATAGTCCAATTTTTAAAAGCAGCATTAAATTCATCTAAAACTTGGTCATTCCATGTTCCACCTGTTACAACTAAAGCTCCACTATCATTAATAGATGAATCATAATTTACTGTACCTAAATAAGTAAATGGAACTTCAAATCTTCCAAAATGTTCACTAATTAATAAAGAAGTAACATCATCCCACTCAGTTGCATCAGCTGGATTAAAAGGTTCATCATAATAAGCTCTAAGTTCAAATAAATTATTATAATTTTTATAAATCTCAATAGAAACATCAATTAATTCATTAGATGCGTAAAAGCTATCTCCAAGCATTACTGTATTCCAATAATGCTCTTCATAGGTTTCAACCGCTTTTTCAAGATGCGAAGCTAAAAAACTACCTCCAACAAGCTCTAAATAAGATTTATAGTCATTATCTTCATCATTTTTAACATATTCAGCTTGGATTTCTCCATCACCCAAATCTACAAAAGGAAGAATAGCACCACCAAGAGAATTAAACATTAAATTAGTAATTTCTTCATTCCATGGAGATTCTTCTTTATCTATTAAACCTTCTGATGGATCTGGTACATCAGGTAAAGGTTCATCTGGATTATCATCAGGATTTTCACCTGGATTATCACTAGGATTATTATCATCATCTGGGTCCTCTTCACAAACAGGACACTCGGATGAATTTGAACAGCTAGCTAAACTAACTAACGCCAAAAGAGCACTTACACTCAAAATTGTAAATTTCTTTCTCATTTTAAAACCCCTAAATTTCAAATATTTGGCGATTTGCTGAAGAACATCGCTGTTAAAAATTCTAGTCACTTAAAAATGAGAAATGAATTTAAAAAATATATTCTTAATATTTTCTTAATATTAAATTGAATGATGTAGCAAACCACTCTGCTACACCATCATATAAATTCTCTTATTTCTAAGAATTGCGAATATATTGTTATGAAACAAGCTAATCTTTATTTTGCTTTTAAATGTTAAATATTATAATTCATCCATCAGCAAGAAATCTTCAAGTCTAATATGACGGACCGTGGATGTTGAATAATCTATTACATCATTTGTTATTAATATTTTTTGATTGCTATTATCCAAATTAGAAAAAGCACTAAATTCTCTTTTATAAGCTTTTTCATCAACAACACTATAAGCAACTTGCACTAGATATGTTTTCCCATTTTTTGAAGCTATAAAGTCTATTTCTTTTCCATTGTTATCAAAAACTTTTAAATCATATCCCATATATAAAAGTTCGTTATATACAATATTTTCCAAATTATGGTCAAAATCATATCTATTATTATCAACTTTTAAAGAATTAAAGGATACATCCGAATTATATAATTTATTAACAAAACTTAATTCTCTTTTAACTTTTGTAGAGTATTGTGGCAATTCATCTATAACATAAGCCTCTTTAAGGCAATGCATATAAGCTAATATTGTATTTGATGAACACTCAATACCTTGGCCGGTTAAGTCTTTATGAATCGATCTTGCTGATAAAATTCTAGAATTATTTCTCAAAACAAAATTAACAAACTTTTTAAATAAATCAGGCTTTTTAATTTTATATCTTTTTATTAAATCTTTAATAACAATTGTATCTTCTAAGTCTTTTAAATACCTAATTGTTGACTCATCATTTTCCATATCAAATCTTTTTGGAAAACCGCCCCATATTAAATAATCTGTAATATTAAAATTCCTTCCTATTTGATTTGAATACTCAACAATTTCTTTATAAACGAAAGGTCTAATCCTAAAGGAAACATATCTTCCAGATAATTCGGTGGCAAATTCTTTAGATAGTAACTTCGAATTAGAGCCAGAGATAAATACAGAATTATTATGAAGTCTAAGTGTTCTAACAGCAATTGCCCAATCTTTTACATTTTGCGCTTCATCTAAAAATATATAGCATTTTCCATCTTTTTTGTTTTGTTCTACATAATTTAGCAACAAATCAGCAGAGCTTGCTTTTTTTAAATCAGCAGCGTCTTCAAAATCTAAATATATTGTATTCGAAGTGATTTGATTTATTTCATCATATATAGTTTTTAGAATAACCGATTTACCACATCTTCTTATACCAGTTATTATTTTAACTAAGTCGCTATCATAAAAAGGTCTTATTTGTTTTAAATATTTTTCACGTATTATCATAGAATCACCTCTTATTACTAGTATTATACTGCGCAATTTTCCATAATTAAACATTTTTGCTCAGTATAAACTACTATTATCGGATTATTTTTGTATTTATACAGCGCAATTTTTAGTCAATGAGTATTTTTGCGCAGTTTAAACTATTATTTTCTTGTTATTATTGTGTTTATACTGCGCAATTTTTTATAAATATGTATTTTTGCGCAGTTTAAACTATCATTCCACTATTAATAGCATGTTTATACTGCGCAATTTTTTTGTTTTTATAAAAAGTGCTCAGTTTAAATCAATTAGCAGTTTATACTCCTCTATATTTAGCTGAATCTCCAGGAACGATAATTATTACTTCGTCTAATTCGCCAATTAAACGTTTAACCATTACATCAAAAGATATCTTCTTATAAATAGCAATACGCTTTTTTTGAAGAATTATTAGACCCGATGATTCTAAGTTTGTGTTTCATAAAACTTCTCCTTTCGGAGATGAGTACATAATATCTCCTTCTCACCATAATGGAGAAAACTAGGCTGTTTTGATGGTGGTAAAAATTCTAAGTCGTTGTGAGCTTAGCTCTAAATAATAAATTTAGGAGTTGAACTCGGCAAAATGTCGAACTTTTACGAACTTTTTTCATAAAGTTGTTTGAAATTTAGGTTTGAACTCTCTAATTTAATAAATTTGAGCATATTAGAAAGAGCATATTTAAATATAAAACTTACTAAAAAGCTAGCCTGGCAAATTTAAATAGCGAAAATAATATTTATAAAAATTACTCAAAATTATTTGTATGCTTTAATGAAAAGCATATATTTTTTAAAAAATTAAAATTATATGGTTTTTGCAGGTAAATTTTTAAAAATGTTGATTTTTATAA
>CAJJXG010000013.1 GCA_905197045.1 uncultured Caryophanales bacterium | reverse complement strand
ATAAAAAAAGCTGTTGAATCAGCCTCTTTTAATTAGAGGTTTTTCAACAGCCCCTTTTATGTTATAATCTTTTCGTGTGTGAAAGGGTTTAAAATATGGGTCATGATGATTTAGAAATTGGATCAATTGAAATGATTACCGGTCCAATGTTTGCTGGTAAAAGTGAAGAATTGTTAAGACGAATTAATCGTCTTAAATATGCAAGAAAGAAATTTCTTGTTTTTAAACCTCAAATTGATAATCGCTATAGTGAAACCGAAGTTGTTTCTCATTCCAAACGTAGTTCAAAAGCAATCGCTATTTCTAAGGGCGAAGAAATTTATAAGTATTTTACTGATGATATTGATGCTGTTTGCATTGATGAAGTACAGTTTTTTGATGAAGGAATTATTAAAGTAATTGATGATTTAGCAAATCGCGGGGTAAGAGTGATTTGTGCTGGTTTAGATTGCGATTTTAAAGGTGACCCATTTAAAATAAGTGCCATTATCCTTGCAAAAGCTGAATATATTACAAAATTAACTGCAATTTGTTGTGTTTGTGGTAGAGAAGCGACAATGACTCAACGTCTTGTAAATGGAGTTCCTGTTTCTAGAAATGATCCAGTCGTTTTAGTTGGGGCTAGTGAATCTTATGAAGCTCGTTGCCGCCATTGCCATGTTGTAAAGGATTAAGCTTTATATTATAATTATCTCAATATGTCGCCGAGTTTTATATCTGCTTTAGCTGATTCTATAGATCAACCGTTAAATACAATCTGGGGAATGCCAGATTATGTGTGTTGGATAATAATTGCTGTTTGTTTATTAATTAGTGGAGTTTTTAGCGCTAGTGAGAACTCTTTTTCAAATTGCAATAAATATCATTTTAAGGTACTAGCTGATGAAGGGAAGTTAACAGCTAAGATTATTGTTCGTTTAGTTGAAAAATTTGATAATACCTTAGTCACAGTTTTAGTTGGTAATAATATTGTCCAAACATTCATGACTTATTTAAGCGCCATGCTTTTTTATAATCTTTGCCTTTATTATGGACTTGGAAGTGGTGTTGAAGCTGTTTTATCAACAGTTGTAATGGCTTTATTAATTTATATTGTTAGCGATACAGTTCCTAAAATAATCTCAAAACAAATTCCTAATAAACTAGTTTATGTATTAGCTTATCCTATTTTTATAATTGGGATTATTCTTTCTCCAATTACTTGGATTTTTAAATTGATTTTAAAAGCTGTTCATAAAATCTTTAATATTAAAGAAGATAACCTCTTAACTAAAGATGATTTTATTTTGCAAGCTGATGAAGCGGTAAGTGAAGATGAAAATATTGAAGAAAATAAAGAAAAAGAGGATGAGTTTTTTGAGCCAAATGAACTCCAACTTTTAAATCGCGCTTTTTATTTTGATTCAATTTATGTTAAAGAAGTTTTAACGCCTCGCGAAAAAATCTTTGCTTTAGATATTAATGGACTGACTTGTGATAAATTAAACAAAATAATTTTAAATACAACTTTTTCTCGAATTCCACTTTATGATGGAGATATCGATCATATAATCGGAATATTAACTGTTAAAAATTATTTTAAAGAGTATACTTCTGATCCACATATTGATATAAGAAGTGTTCTTTCAAAACCTCTTTTTGTTGATTATGGGGCAAAAGTTGATGAAATATTCCGCTCTTTTAATCATGAGAAAAAACATATTGCAATTGTTAAAGATGGCGAAAAAGTCGTTGGAATGATTACAATGGAAGATGTTTTAGAAGAGTTAGTTGGTGAGATTAACGAAAAGAAAACAAATATATTAAAAGAGGCTTCTAGAAAATGAATAGAACAGGTTTAATAATTTTATATTGTGTTGTCTTAATTTGTTTACTTTTCTTAAGCTTCATTTTTTCTAGTGCTGATATGAGTTATGGAAGTGCTAGTTTAACTAAACTTGAAGCAATTTATCGAAATGATGAAAGTAAAAAGAGCAATAAATACGCTTATAAATTATCTAAAAATTATGATAAAACTATCTCAACTATTCTTTTATTAAATGACACGGTAAATGCTGGGTTAGATTCTGTTTCAACTCTTGTTGGTGTCAATCTTTGCTTTTTAGTGCTTGGAGAAACTGAATTAGCCTCTTTAACAAGTGAAACATGGGGCTTTATTGCTTCTTTAATATGTCTTGTTATTAAAATTACTTTTGGTGAAATTATCGCTAAGTCAATTGGTAAAATCTATAACTATAAATTAGCCTCTTTATATTCTAGAGTTTTAAATGCTCTTCAATATGTTTTTTATCCAATTACTTTCTTTGTTAGTGGTTTTGGAGCAATCATTTCTTATCCAATTAGAAAAAATGTTGAAGATATTAAAATATCAGAAGAAGAGTTACATGAAATGGTTGATGAAATCGAAGATAGTGGCTTAGTTAACGAAGAAAAAGCCGATATTTTACATGGCACAATCGACTATGCTGAAACGGAAGCTTATGAAATTATGACCCCTCGAGTTGACGTTTATGCAGTTGAAGTAAACGAGCAAATCGATGACATTTTAAAAGAGGAGGAAACTTATATTTATTCACGAATTCCAGTTTATGAAGAAAGTGTGGATAATATTTTAGGTTATGTTTTAACAAAATCTTTAGTAAGAGCAAAACTTGAAAATAATCACGCTACCTTAAAAGATTTATTAATCCCAGCTTTAACTTTCCCTCGATCAACTGAAATTAATGATATTTTGATCGAGTTTAAGAAAACGCATCAACATTTTGCTGTAATACTTGATGAATATGGTGGAGTGGAAGGCGTTTTAACAATGGAAGACATTTTAGAAGAAATAGTTGGTGAAATTTGGGATGAAAGTGATGATATTTCTTCTCCTTATTCTAAGAAAAATGATGGCACATATATTGTTGATGGAAAAATGAATTTAGAGGACTTTTGCGAGCTTTTTGATATAGATTACGATGATATTGAAACTGATTATGTGACAATTGGTGGGTTTTGTGTTGAATTGCTCGATGATAAATTTGCTTCCATTAACACAATTATTAACTACAAAAATTTAACAATGAAAGTTATTGCAATTGATGAAAAACATACAATTGAAAAACTTCTTGTTAAAATAAATAAAGAAGAGGAAGAATAACTTTATTTAATTAAAGATAGTTTTTCTTTATATAATTGATTTATCTTTTCACTCAACTCTTCAAGGGTTGAGTTTTTATTTATTATTACAAAATCTGTCTTTATCGAATCGTTAAATAATAAGCGATCGTTATTTAATCTTTTAATAACATCTTCTTTTTTATCGCCTCTTTTAATCATTCTTTCTTTTCGATCATTTTCATCGCTTTTAATATAAAAAGAAACGATATGTGGATCTTTAAGTTTTTTAAAAGATTCTAGACCATTTGGCTCAACAATTAAGACTTTATTATCATCCTTTTCCTTTTTATAAGAACCATAATAATTATCATTATAAATAGTATATTCAATGAATAAATCTTGTTTAATTTGTTCTAAAAACTCTTCTTTCGATATGAAATAATAATCTATTTTATTTTTTTCATTTTGTCGCATGGCTCGTGTTGTCGTAGTGACAAATTTTTGATAGTTAAAAGAAGAAATAAGCTTTTTTGCTATTTCAGTTTTTCCACTTGCACTTGGTCCAATAAGAATAATCATATTTTTTTAAAAATTTTTTATTTTTTCTAAATAAACTCCTTTATATATGTGAGGAGGTTAATTTATGAGAAAAATTCTATCAAGTTTGATTTTGGCTTTTATAGGTTCAACACCAGCTTTGCCATCACAAGAAAATTCTATCATTGTAAATGAAGTTAAAAAAGCAAATTCAACTACATTTAGTAAAATTGAAACTATTTCGCTTGATAATAAAATTAGTATTCTTGAATTACAAAGCTTCGATTTTGATTTAGGTGATTTTAAAGATAAAGAAGAAATTGAATTTAATTTTGAACTTAAGAAAAAACCAGCGGCATCACAAGCTTACTTTGTTTTCATTTTAGATAAAAATAAAGAGTTATGGGATACTTTAACGATAAGTAAAATGGATGTATTTGAGGAAGAAGTCGAAGTTAGTGCAAAATTTAATGTTTTAGATCTTGAAGGTATTGGTAATGATTTTTATATAAGAATTGGGGCTCATACTATTGAAAGCATACCATTTTTTGGAATTGTTCATTATATTGATTTGCCTTTATCCAATATTTGGAATTTAGTATTTGAATCTAATGAATTAAGTTACATAACTAGATTAAGTTATAACACCAAAAGTTTAAAAGTGTATCGTGAATATCTTCATTTTTTAAATATTGAAAAAGATGTTTATATTGATACTTACGAAAGTTTTTTCTTAAACTCAATAAATTGTGATGCAATATCAAACGATAATTTTCCATCACGATATTGTGATATTTATCTTTATATTCATGATCCGAAGCATTTATTTTATGATGGTTTTCCTAAAATTCATGACAAATATCAAGATTATGTAGGAACCCCATTATTTTTTAGCTCCACATCAAACAATAATATGTCAACCTTGCGTTCAAATATTATTTTCTATGTGAATGCTGAAACCTTAACTTCGCATAGAAGTAAGCCAAAAGATGCTCTTTATTTTAGAAGTGATAGCGCAATATATTTCCCGATTCATCACTATGATACTTTTAAAGAGACAAAATGCAATTTTACCATTAGCAATTATGGAGATTGTGGAGCAAAAATGGAATATTGGTTTACTTTACATTTTTCCCCAAATTTTGCTTATGAAACTTTTTATGTAGAAATGGTGGATAGTGTAAAAGATTGGAATTATAACCCAGAGGAAATTTTCATATGAGTAGTGTAATAATATTTTTCTCTTTCATGCTTTTGACATCATTAACCAGCGTTTTTGGTGTTTCTATAAATGGTATGGCAATAAATAGAATTTTTTATTCAATGCCTGTCGCACTTGCTAGAACTAGTATTAATTATTATCAACAGGATGGAGTTTTTAATCCCTATTATTATCAGTCAACTTTAGAAAATAATGTCAAAAATTATCTTTCATCTAATCTTAAGGGTTATGTAGATAGCTATAAAATCGACTTTATTTATTATCGACAATTAAGTAATGGGGAATATTCATTTGAACCATCTATATATCCTCGCAAGGTAGAGATTTATTTTAGTTGTACATACTCGACATTTGTTAATTTTGAAGGTCGAAGGGGTTTTGAAATAGAAAGGACAAATAATATATGAATTTAAAATTAATTGAATTTATCGAAAATAGTTTTTTAAAAGAATTATTAGAAAGAGAAACTATTACCGATATAAGCTTTAATGGAGAAAAGTTGTTTTATCAGGACAATTTAAGTGGGCGTTTACAAAGTGATTTGCTTGTTTCAAATGATGAAGTTTATGCGTTTTTAAGGCAAATCGCTAATTTAACAGATCAACAATTTTCTATTACTAATCCAATTTTAGATGTAAGTGTTGGAAGGTATAGAATTAGCGCTTTGCATTCATCATTAGCAAGAAAAAATAGAGATCGAGTTTATAATTTTTCGATAAGAATTGGTTATGACAAATTAAGAATAAGTGATGATGGTTCATTCATCAATAAAAGAGCCTTAATGCTTTTAGACGAAGCAATTCATAAAAAATGCTCCATAGTAATTGCGGGAAAAACAGGTTGTGGGAAAACTGAATTTCAAAAATTTCTGATTTCTCGAATGAATGAAAATACTAGATTAATTCTTATTGATAACATTAATGAGTTTGAAACGAATTATTTTAAAGATAATTTAGATAGTCAAACTTGGTTAGTGAATAATAACACTAATAACTTTGATGATTTAATAAAGAATGCTTTAAGAAATAATCCTGATTGGTTGGTAATTGGAGAAGCCAGAGGAGAAGAAATGAAAGCATGTTTAAACTCAACAATGAGTGGATCTCCAACAATTACTACAATGCATGCAAGAGATAGCGAAAGTATTTATCATCGAATTGCAAGAATGTGCATGATTAATTCCAAGAATTTAGTATTTGAAGAAACATTAGAAGATGTTAAGGAGCATTTTAGATTCTTGGTTTATGTTAAAAAAGTATTTGATGATAAGACTAAAACATACATACGCTATGTAGATTCTATATCAACAAATGACAAAGGAAAATTTTTAGAAGTATATAAATATCCAAATACATTTAGAAAACTTCCGGCTGATTTTAGAAGTCTTTTTGAAATGTCTTTAATTGAATTTAATAAATTTAATCGAAGATTTGCGGGGTTAAAGAATGAAAATTAGGTATATAGTTTATATTATTGTTTCTCTTCTTTTTGGAGTAAGTAACTTTATTTTAACTTTTGACTTTATAACTTCTAGTGGAGTTTTACTCTTATTTTTGGTTTTCTTTTTTGCTCTTTATGAGAAAAAAAGAAAATACTATAAGGTAAATTTATCTAGATCTTATGAAGCGATAAATTACATAAACAATTTCATAATTTCTTTAAGTGTTAATCCTAGCCTTAATTATGCTTTTGAAAATGCAAAAAATAGTGCTTCAAAAGAATTAAGACAGCAAATTGAATCTATTAAGCATTTACCAATTGAAGAAGAAATTGCTTATTTATATCGCTATTTTGAATTACCTATTTATGGTGTGTTTGTAAACATTATTAAACAATACATTTTTAATGGTGGAGAAATACTAGATATTTCTCAAGCTTTAATTCGTGATTCAAGAGCTTTAGAAGATCGTTTAATGGGATTTGAAAAAATAAGTCGTCGAAAATTTGGTGAATTTATAACTAGTTGGGCTCTAACTTTTGTTATCCTGTTTATTCTACAATTTTCAATATCCGCTATTTATCAATCGATACAGACAATAAGTAATTATCCAATTTTAATCCTCATATTCTATTTAATATTCCTTGTGAGTTTAATTTTAATGACCTATAGGATTTATGACATTTCATTTATGACGAAAGGAGATTCTAATGTTAAAGAAACAAAAACAAAAAATGTTAAAGTTAAATCTAAATCCAAAAAAAGAATTTTTAAAATTCGTAATAGGTAATTTAATCATTATTGCACTTTCAATTGCTTTAATATTTATATTTAAATCTTTATTTTATTTAGCTGTATTGTTTATCGGAGTTTTGCTATTTTCTTATGCTTTTTTCTATCGTTATACCCAATTTGAAGAAGATAAAAGGAAAAGGCTAGAGGTTGAATTTGTTGAAGTCTTTTCATATTTAAGAATTTATCTAATAAATAAGGAAACGGTTTACTCGGCTTTAACTAAGGCTAACGAATATACTTCTAAAGAGATGAATGAAAAGATTAATGAATTTCTTTTAAAAATTGACGAAGATAAAAGCATTATTCCCTTTTTAGAATTTGGTAAGTATTTTCACAATAAAATAATTGAAGAGGTGATGATTTCTTTATATCAAATGGTGGATGGGGGTTATGCTCAAAATTATCTGAATCAATTTATTCTTGTTTTTGAAAACTTAAGAAAAAGGAGCAATGAAGAAAGCTTAAATAATCGCTATAAAAAGATGAGCAACCTTAATTTATTAACATTAGTCGGAAGCGGTTATTTAATGCTAGTTATGCTAATTGTAATAGTTACAGTGATAGGAGAAATGACAAATGGCTTCTAAAATCGGTGTAATGCTATCTTTAATATTTTTCTTCTATGCTTTTCTTTTTGCTAGTGATTTTGTAATGATCCAACTAACTTATACAAGTTTGGATGCTCTTTCTACAACTATCAGTTATCGAATTTCTAAAACTGGCGAAATTAATGATGACTTAAAGAAGTTTGTAAAAGAAGAAATTAATGCTGATATTAAACCAGTCGGAGCGTCTGCATCTTATGAAGAAGGTTCGATGTTAGGGTACTATCTTATAAAAGAGTACAAGCCAATCGCTTATGATAGTGAACCTTTAGAACTTAAGATAAGACGCTACGCTGTGATTAATATATATAGATGATTTTTGATAAAAGGAGGTTTTAAATTATGTCAGAAATTAAAGGTCAATTATTAGGTATTGTTTTAGTTGTTGCTATTTTTGGAGCTGTTGCTGGGGTATTGCTTGGTGCATTTAAAACAGCTGCAGCAAACACTGCAGAGAAAATTACGACAGAGCCAACAATTCAAGAAGAAGAGGCGCTTGAAGCTAAACAATTCAATAGCTCTTTTAATTTATTACATTTCTAATTTTTAGATTTGTTGAATATTAATAAATAGATAAAAATAGTTGAGATTTGCAATCTTTTTAATCAAAAACAAATCTCAACTTTATTATTTTAGTTATTGAAAGTGAGGTGATAAATGTATTTAGCCAAGATAAAAGATTCTTTTATGTTTGGAGGCGAAGAAGGAAAATCTCACTGGCGGATAATAGGTAAAGATAAGGAAGGCAAGATATATGCTATTGAAACAACTCATCTATATAACAGATGGCAAAAAGTTAAAAGTGGCTTACTTATAGCAAGAAAGTTATCTTGTTTTAAAACTCCTTCCGGAATATATCGAAAAAGGATTTATAAGAATTATTATGGCGAAAAGTTTACATATCGTAATATAAGTCAACATGCTATAGACAAAAAGAGAAATATCAGAATTTATACTATTAAAAAGCAAAATAAGAAGAGCGGATCAATGAAATTTAACTAAACTATTTGGTTTAGACTTATTTTGCCAATAAAAGTTAACCGAAGGTGTTATTTTAATTTAGTTAAAAATAGTGGATGTGTAATGTATATTGAGAATGTTGGTTGAAATAGGAGGCACGTCTAACTTTTACGAACTTGATAGAAATAATTCACGATGTTTAACCTGAAATTTAGTAATTTGTTGAGACCATATTTATTAAAGAAAGAGAATTAAAATTACAAATAAGTTTGCGAGTTCGAGCCCCTCAACATCCGCAAATTAGCAATTTAAAAGCACAAAAAAACACGATTTTCATCGTGTAATTTGAATCTTGGTGACCTATACGGGATTCGAACCCATGAATGCATGCGTGAAAGGCATGTGAGTTAAGCCACTTCTCCAATAGGCCATATTAGTGGCGCTGACTATAGGACTCGAACCTACAACCGATCGGTTAACAGCCGATTGCTCTACCATTGAGCTAAGTCAGCACAACTGACGCCTAATAATAGTATCACAAAATGAAAATTCACTGCAATACTTTTTTGTAAAAAAAATTACGAAATTTTTGAAAGAATTAAATCGAATAATTCACCAAATGTCTTAAGGTCTTTGGTTTCTTCAGAAGTAAAGGTTACACCAAAGCGATCCTCTAAATCTAATAAAAGTTCGACAACATCAAGTGAATCAAGACCAGCTGTAGCAATAGTAGCATCTCTATCAATTTCATCAACACCAAGTCTTTCTTTAATTAAGTTTTCAAGTTCTTCTTTTTTATTCATAAAAAATATCCCTTCTTTGGTTCGTTTTACTTAAAACATTTTAATACAATATGCCAAATTATAAAACTTTAAAAATTAAGTTCCTTTGAAATGTCAGTAAAATCGGTGCAAAATTGCCTTCAAATTAAGTTAAAAAACCTATAAAATTCAATTTTAAAATTTTAATTAGCTATGAAAATGGTGTAAAATTTTTAAATAAACAAGGACTATGAATTACTTAAAGGCAATTGAAAAAGATATTAGTGAATGTCAACTTCTTAAAAAAGAAGTAATTAAAAGATTGGATGAAAGCGGTCTTAATATTTGGGATGAAGAATATCCAAGTGATGAATTAATTAAAGAAGATATCTTGCATTCAAATGCTAGAGTTATCAAAGAAAACGGGGAGATTGTAGCTTACGCGGTTTTTGATAATGTTCAAAAAGAATTTGGAGAAAACGTTTTTGACCAAGATGGGCTTTATGCTTTTTCCAGATTAATGGTTAAAACTGGATATACTGGAAAACATATAGCGACAACACTTATTAATTGTATGCTTGATGAAATGGAGAAGATTAATGGCGTTAAAGGATGCGGAATTATGGTTCATCCTATTAACAAAAATGCTATTAAAATGTATGAAAAAATTGGGTTTAAATTTGAAAAAACTCAAGTTTACAGTTTTGGTGAGTTTCACACATATGTTTATATTTTTCAAAAATAGCAAAGATTTGCAAGGTATTTTTAATGAAAATTAATAGAGAAAAGGCTAACCAACAATTCAGAAAAGCTTTGGAAATAATGTCTGAATGTGAAAAGAAAAGTGAGAACACTAATCTCTCATATGAAGAATTTTATTTAAACGCTCTTAATTATGAATTTGCCTATTCTTTTGCGCTTTTAAACTATTCATTATTTTTAGATTCTGGAGATACATCTAATTCTTTACTTTTTTTACGAAGACATTTTGAATGCGTGGCTTATTACACCCCTGTGTACAGTAAATTATTTGAAAAGATTAATTATCAAGTTTATAAAATTCAGGCTCAAAAAAGAGAAGTTGGTGAAAAAGAAGGCTTGAAACTTAAGCATGCTTTAAAACTCAAAAAATGTGACATGAATGATGCAATTAAAAATAACAATTTTCTATTTTTGCATGGCGTATTTTCTGAACAATTTACTTATCGAAATTTTGTAAGCAATCTTTTTAATATGAAAGATGAAGCAATGAAGCATGTTTATGATTATCTTTCTTTGAGAATTCACCAAACTAACTTGAATTTATTTAGCGGGAATTTTAAAACTCTTGATACAAGATTGCTTGAATCATGTAAACGCTATTCACCTGACTTTTTCATAAGTGATTTAAAGCGTATCAAAAAATTAAATAAAACTTCCCTTTTCGATGTTGAGAAGAGTCTTCTACTTGATAACGATTATCTTGTTTTAACTTTCTTAAATAATATTATCATTTTTATTAATTCTATTAACTCAACTGAGTTTAATTATTTTTGTGATTTTGTAAAACTTGTATGGGATTTTCTTTATTCATCGTTGATGTTATTGAAAATGCATAGTTATCGTGCAATTGTTGCTACATTTAAACCTTTTGTTGAAAAAGTTGCTGTACTCAATAATTTATTAAAAATGAAACCAAGTGATGCGAATGAAGCTTTTGTAGAATATAATTTCTGCTCAATGTATGTTTTGAATAACACAATTACTGAAATGGGTATAACTAGTGAAAATTACTATAGCGAACATTTTGAATCTATTTATAAAAACCATGCTAAGAAAAATAAAAATCTCAGTATGACGTCTTTTAGAATCAAAATAGAAAACAATCCTAGTTTTGTAATTACAAATAGAGTTGAAAATTATTCAGCATCTGTAGAAAGATTTTTTAAAGAAAATTATGCTGAAGATCAACAAGAACTGATGGAAGCTTATTTTGAGAGTGTAGTTTTGTCGCATTGTGATGCATTTTTACTATTTAAAAAAGAAAAAGATTATAGTTTTTACGCCAAAATCTTACTTAATTTTACTTTTGAGTGTCTTAAATACTTAATAAACTATTTCTATGGGAACAAGTTTAATGTCTTGCTAGATAGTGAAAGTGCTGATTCAGGCTATTATATAAGTGAAAAATTTATCGAACTACTTGATAAAATAAAGGATTCATTCTTAAAGGATGAAGAAATCAAGGAAGAAAATAAAGAACATTTAAAAGTTAAAAATATTGAGGATTATCTCGATTAAACTCGTCTTTTTGAAATTTTTCTTTATATTTTTTTCCTTTTATATTAATCTAGTAATAGAAAAAATGTAAGCGCTTACATAGGAGGATAATTGCTGTATGGTCTATGAAGCAAAAAATATTAGGAATGTGGCTTTGTTTGGCCACCAAGGTAGTGGAAAAACATCTTTGGTGGAATCGCTTTATGCTGCTGTAAACAAAACCGAAAAAGGATCGATTGAAAAAGGTAACACAATTAGTGATTATCAAAAGGAAGAAAAGAAAAGACTTTCTTCTATCTCAACATCAGTCGTTCCACTTTTTTATAATGATTACAAAATAAATCTACTTGATGTGCCTGGGAATGACGATTTTGTTGGTGAGGAAATTGCTGTTACTCACTCCGTCAAAGGTGCTATTTTAATGATTGACGCTTCTAGCGGCATTCAAGTCGGAACAATTAAGGCCTTTAAACTTCTAAAAAGAAGAGGTATTCCATTTTTAATTTATGTTAATAAAATGGATAAAGGTTATCCAAATTATGAAGAAATTTTAGAACAGATTAATAAGACTTTTGGGAAAATGTGTATTCCATTTACATTACCTTTGGGACATGCTGATCAATTTGATGGTTTTATTAATTGTGTAGAATTAAAAGCAAGAAAATATAATGGAAAAGATTGCGTTGATGACGTAATTTATGAAGATAAGAAAGCAAAAGTTTTTGAACTTTATAATAGTATATGTGAAGCAGTCGCTTTAACTGACGACGCTTTGCTTGATAAATTTTTCTCTGGTACACCTTTAACAAGTGAAGAAATTCATAAAGGATTGAGAAAAGGCGTTTTAAATGCTGAAATTTATCCAATCATTTTTGGTAGTGCGATTAACAATATTGGTATCAATACGTTAATCAGAATGTTGATTGATTATTTACCTGCACCTGATGATTTAAAACCTTATAGTGGAATTGATGATGGAGGTAAAGAAGTCACAAGAATGACAAGAAGTGATGAACCATTTAGTGGATATGTTTTCAAAACTTTAATTGATCAATATCTTGGACAAATTAATTTTGTAAAAGTCGATAGTGGTATTTTAAGTGCTGGCGATGAAGTTTTTGTTCCAAATTTAAATAGAACAATTAAAATTTCAGGTCTTAACATTATCTCTGGGAATAATTTAACTGCTATTGATAAAGTTGGCGCCGGAGATATTTGTGCAATAACTAAATCAACTGAACTCGAAACTTCGTTTACACTTTGTGATAAAGATAATCATATTAAGTATAAAGAAACAACATTCCCAACCGCTGTTTTCTTTAAGGCTTTACTTACAAAGGATAAGAAAGATGATGAAAAGTTATCTAGTGCTTTAGCTAAAGTAGTAAAAGAGGATAAAACTCTTGAAGTTAAAAGAAATAATGAAACAAAACAACTTTTACTTGGTGGATTGAGCGAAACGCATATCAATTTTGTCCTTTCTAAGATTAAATCAACATATGGTGTAGAAGTACAAACTGCTGATCAGAAAATTTGTTATCGTGAAACAATTACAAAAGAAGCAAATGGTTCTGGAAGATACATTAAGCAAAGCGGTGGAAGTGGTTTTTATGGTGTTGTCGAGATGAAATTTGAACCAAGCGAAAAAATCGAATTTGCTGAAGAGATTTTTGGTGGTGCTGTTCCTAAAAACTATTTCCCTTCAATTGAAAAAGGTTTTTATGAAGCTTTGAATGAAGGTTTGCTGGCAGGATTCCCTGTAATCAACTGTAAAGCAACTCTTCTTGATGGAAAATATCATCCTGTTGATTCTAACGAATTAGCATTTAAGATGGCTGCAATTTTAGCTTTTAAAGATGCATACATGAAAGCAGCTCCTACAATACTTGAACCTATTTTGACTGTTAATATTTATATTGATAATAAATATTTAGGCGACGTATTAAACGATCTTAATTCACGTCGTGGTAGAATTCAAAATATTGTCGATAAAGAAAGTGATACAACGATGGTTGAAGTGTTACTCCCAGAAGCCGAAACTTTAGATTATGTCACAAAACTTAAAGTTTTAACTCAAGGTAGCGGTTACTTTAATAGAGCATTTTATTCCTATGAAGAAGTGCCTCATCAATTGCGTGATAAAGTCATTAAAGAAAACTCTCTTTTAACGAATAAATAAAGGCTTTTTGCAAGGATAATTTAAAAAATCAGGCATTTTCATTCTTGACGTTTTGAAACTAATTTTAAAAATATGAATAGAAAATGCCTTTTATATTGGCTATAATTGAGGCATGACAAGACGTTTTGATTTGGATGAGAATTTTGATTTTAAAATTATTCCAAACTTAAATAAAAAAGAACTTTCAGAACTTTCTAGCGAAATAAAAAGTTTAATTATTGATCAGTGTTCAAAATTTGGCGGTCATTTATCGAGTAATTTAGGGATTACAAATTTAACAATTGCTCTTTTTAGATCTTTTGATTTTGATAAGGATAAAATTATTTTTGATATTGGTCATAATTCCTATCCTTATAAGATATTAACTGGTAGACCTTTAACCAATTTACGTCAATCTAATGGTGTTGACGGTTTTCAAAAAATAAATGAATCAAAATATGATGTTTATGATGCTGGTCATTCATCAACTAGTTTAAGTGCGGCCCTTGGTTTTGCTAAAGTAAGAGATTTAAAACATGAAAACTATAATGTTATAGCTTTAGTTGGAGATGGTGGCATTGCAAATGGACTTTGTTTTGAAGCTTTAAATAATCTTGTTATAGCTAATACAAAAATTATTATCATTATTAATGATAATGAAATGTCAATTTCTCCAACAAATGGTGGATTAAGTGCTATTTTAAAAGGAATTAGGAAAAATCCGTTAGTTAAAATTATTTTTAAAGATGCTAACTTTGAATATTTGGGACCAATAGATGGAGATGATTTTGACCAACTAAAGAAAGCTTTTGAAAAAGCCAAGGTTAGTAAAAGAAGTGTTATACTTCATGTTAAAACATCTAAAGGTGAAGGCTATAAATATGCAGAAGAAGATCATACTGGGGAATATCATTTTGTAAATCCTTTTGACAAGGAAACAGGAAAACAAAAGATTGATTTAGGGAAAAACACGGTTTCTTTTTCTAAGGTTTTTGCTGATTTAGTAAGTGAAGACATGAAAAAGAACGAAAACACGATTGCAATTTGCCCTTCAACAACAGTAGGTGCTAAGCTTACAAATTTATTTAGTGAGTTAAAAGACCGTACTTTTGATGTTGGAATTAGTGAAGAACATGCTGCCATTTTTGCTAATGCTTTTGGAATTAATGGGTATCATACTTATCTTTTCATGTATTCCACCTTCCTTCAAAGGGCTTATGATGAAGTGCTTCATGATATAGCAAGAAACAATCGACATATTACTTTACTTATCGACCGCTGTGGATTGATTGGTCATGATGGAGAAACCCATCAAGGAATTTATGATGATGGTTTTTTCTATTCAATCCCAAATTTTGTTTTAGCGATGCCTAAAGACCAAGATGATGCAATTCGTTTATTTAATTATGCGAAAAAATACAATCATCCAATGGCTATTCGATATACGCCAACTTATAAAAATTATGATGAAATTGATGCTGGAAAAGAAATTATTGATCGAAACTTTGAAATTTTACAAAAAGGTAAAGATAATAATCTTGCTTTAATAAGCATAGGTCCACATCTATTAAGCATATTATCTAAATTGAAAGATGAAAATGTGACTATTTTTAATGCATTATTTTTAAAAGGCTATGAAGAAAAATCTATTCAAGAACTTCTAAAATTTAAAAAAATATATATTTACGATCCATATGGAGTTGAAACTGGATTTGTTGCTAATCTGACTCTTGATTTAATTAAACATCACTATAAAGGTGAAATCTTAACTAGAGCTATTCCTTTAAAATTCATTAATAAGGGAAATATACTTGAACAAGAAATTTTATTAAGTGTTGATGTTGAAAGCTTAGTAAATGATGTAATAAAAAACTCTCATGAAAATTAAAGTTATCTCACCATCAAGTTATTGTTTTGGAGTTAAAAGAGCTATTGATATAGTTAATAAAATTTGTGATGAAAATGAAGGCAAAAATATATTTTTGTTTGGAGAATTAATTCACAATAAAGAAGCAATGAAACCTCTTCTTAATAGAGGTGTAAAGGTTGTAGAATTTGACAAAAACTCTACAGAAAGCCTCTTAAATGCATTTAAATTGGATGATATAGTAATTTTTAGTGCTCATGGGCACGATAAAAAATATGAAGAAATATTAAAGGCTAAAGGGATTTGTTATTTTGATGCAACTTGCCCAATTGTTAACTTAAATTTAAAGAAAATTGAAGAAAGCAAGGAAGATATTATTTTTGTTGGGAAAGATGGCCACCCTGAAACAATGGCGAGCTTATCAAGAAGCCAAAATATTTATCTTTATGATATTAAAAAAGGTTTTGATTATAGTGTGTTAAAAGAAAGCAAAGTTAAAGTTATGAATCAAACAACACTTTCTTTTTTGGAACTTGAAGATATTTTTAAAAACATTAAACAAAATGTTAAAAATGTTTCATTTACAGATGAGATTTGTAATGCAAGTCGAATTAGACAAGAAAAAATGGTGAATCTTGATGATAGTTATGATTTAGTTTTGATAATTGGCGACAAAAATAGTTCTAATACAACTAAGCTTTATGAAATCTCAACTCAAAACAAGAATCATGATACTTATTTTATTTCGACTTTAGATGAACTTGCTAATTTTGATTTTTCTAAATATAAAAAGTGCGCAATTTTTAGTGGAACAAGTTGCCCAAAAGAGTTAATTGATGCAATAGAAAAAAAGATGAGGGAAATTTATGGAACAGTTTAAACTTCAGAAAAAAATTAATCATATCGCTTTTATTATGGACGGCAATGGAAGATGGGCTAAAAGAAGACTTATGCCAAGAACTTATGGGCATAAGGTTGCTTGTAAAAGAATTATCGAAATTGTTCGCTTTTTAAGAACTTTAAATGTAAAAGTTGTTTCTTTATATGCCTTTTCAACCGAAAATCGGAATCGACCAAAAGACGAAATTACAAAATTATTTGAATATCTTGATGACTTCTTTAAAGACTATATTGATGAGTTTGTTGAAAATAAATGTCGAATTCATGTTTCTGGGGATCTTTCAAAATTACCTCAAAAAAGTCAAAAAACAATTCAAGAGGCAATTAATTTGACTTCTAGTTTTGATGATTTTGTCTTTAATATTTGCCTCAATTATGGAGGAAGACAAGAAATTGTTCGCGCTGCTAAACTTGCTTATCAAGATATTAAAGAAGGAAAAATTAATGAAGAAGATTTAACAATCGATACCTTTAAGAATTATTTATATACAAGTGGTTTACCAGAAATTGATCTTATGATTAGAACTAGTGGAGAAGAAAGAGTATCTAATTTTCTTTTATATCAATTAGCTTACAGTGAATTTATTTTTACAAAGACATGTTGGCCTGATTTTACACCTGAAAAGTTGGTTGAATGTTTAAAAGAATACGAAAAAAGAGATCGCCGTTTTGGAGCGATAAAAGAAGAAGAATAATTTTCTTTATATTTAAAGTAATTTATAGATTAAGATATATTTTTACGCTACTAAAAACTATATATAAAGAAAATAGTGAAATATACACTATAAGAGCTAAAAAAGATAGAATAATCTTGACTTTTATATATGAAATCGCTTAAATTTTATTCAGATAAGAAATTATCTTCGTTAGAGTACCTGTGGGTATTCTTATTTTTTTAAAAGGGGTATTTAATGGAAGAAATCAACCGCGTTCAAGAAGGCTTAAAAGAAAAATTAAATGAAATAGGTTATGATTTGTACTCGTTTAAGTTTCTAGCAAAAACTAGAATGCTTGAAGTTATTGTCGATCGTGATGAAGAGATTAATCTTGATGATATAACTTGTGTTTCAGAAGTTATTAGTGCTTATTTAGATGAACACGATTTCACAGATAATCCATATACCTTAGATGTATCATCTCTTGGGGTTGAAAAACCTATTAACGTTGAAAAACTTGATAAATATGTTGGAAAATACATAAACATCCATTTATCACATCCTTATCAAGGGGAAAATATCTTAGAAGGTAATTTAGATTATTGTGATGAGAACAAGATAATCTTGTCGTATAAAAATAAAACAAAATTAATCAAATGTGAAATTAATCGAGCAAATATAGATAAAGCTCGACTTGCAATAAAGTTTTAAAAGGGTAATGAGGTAAAAATATGAATAAAAAAAGATTTCTTGAAACTTTTGAAGACATGAATAGAGCAAAAGGGGTTGATCAAGACACACTTCTTGATGCTTTAAAAGAAAGTTTTAGATTAACGTTTGCTAAAAAGATTGAAGATGAATATAAAGTTGACAAAAAACCTGTCAAAGTTAATTCAGTAAATAAAGAAAAAGTTGTGAATAAACTTCCTGATGCTTTAGTTAGAGTAGATATTGATGTCAAAAAAGCTAAAATTGATTGCTTTAGACAATGGTTAGTTGTTAATGACGATGATGTTCAAGACGATTATATCGAAATTGGTTTAGAAGAGGCTCACGAAAAGAATCCTAAACTTAATGTCGGTGAATATTATGAAGAAGAATTATCTTTGGATAGTTTAAAAGATAAGGATATTGCTCGTTTTAAATCTTGCTTTACTCAAAAAATTAATAAAGCAGAAAAAGACGCTTTACTTGCTAATTTTGCTAATAAAATTGGAACTATCGTCACTGGAACTGTTGAAAAATGTGATGCTCATTCAGTAATTGTTGAACTTGGAAGAACAACAGCAACTTTATTCCAAAAAGATTTAATTGGTGATGAAAAATTTAATCAAGGCGATTCAATTAAAGTTTATGTTGAAGGCATTGGAAAAGACGATAAGAAAGGTTCTCTTGTTAAAATTTCAAGAAGCTGTAATGGATATTTAAAATGTCTTTTTGAAAATGAAATTCATGAAATTTATGATGGAACAGTTTCAATAAAATATGTTGAAAGAATTCCTGGAAGAAGAGCCAAAGTTTGTGTTTATTCAAATGATCCAAACGTTGATCCAAGTGGTGCATGTATCGGTCAAAACGGTAACAGAATTCAAAATATTGTTTCTCAACTTGGTAATGCAAAAGATAGCAAAGAAAAAATCGATGTTGTGACCTGGAATCCAAATCTTGGTTTATTTATTAGCGAACTTTTAAGACCTGGTAAAGTTTTAGGAATGAATATTGATGAAACAAAGAAAGAAATTCTTGTTGTAACAGATGAAGAATCTTTAAATCTTGCTATTGGTTTTAAAGGAACTAATGTTGTTCTTGCTAGAAAAATTACCGGTTATCAAATCCGCGTTATTGATGAAACTAAAGCTAGCGAAGAAGGCATTGAATATAAAAAGCTTGATGAATATGTTGTCGAAGCTAAAGAAGAAGAAAGAAAGAGATTTAGAGAAAAACAACAAGAAGCTATTAAATCAAGAGTTGAAAATCTTCACGAAGAAGAAAATCAAGAAGAAATCTTTGTTAAAGAAGGTGATGATGAACAAGAAGAACTTGAGACTCCTGCTGAAACTGTTGAACCAGTTATGGAAGAAGTTGAAACTCCTAAAACTGAAGAAAAAGCTGAGATTAGCGAGGAAATTGAAGAAGAACCTATTGTTGAAACTAAAAAGGTTAAGGAAGAAGAACCAGTTGAATTCAAAGAAGTTAAAACTACAACTACTCTTGAGTCATTAGAAAGATCACTTGAAGAAGAAAAGAAAGAAAAATCTTCTAGCAAGAAATCCTTTAAGAAAAAGAAAAAAGAAGTTAAAAAAGACGTTGAGGATGATGAAGAAAGAGAAGATAAAAAAGTCATCCAAAAAATGGACATCTATACTGATGAAGAACTCGAGGCTTTTGAAAACGAAGATGCTGATGAAGACTTCGAGGACGAAGAAGATTATTCAGAATACGATGATGATGATTATTACGAGGATAGATAATGAAGAAAAAGCCTACTAGAAAATGTTTAGCAACCAATGAGGTTTTTAACAAAGAAGACCTCTTTAGGGTTGTTAAATCACCTAGTGGTGATGTTTCTTTGGATATGACAGGGAAAGCTAATGGAAGAGGCGCCTATATTTCTAAATCACTAGAAGCTATTGAAAAAGCAAGAAAAAGTAAATGCTTAGACCGCGCTCTTGAAATTAGCGTTCCGCAAGAAATCTATGACCGTATGATTTTGTTTTTAAAAATGAAATAAGGAGGGATTAACGTTGAAGAATAAACCAGCAAATAAAAAAATGAATCAAAGGGAAGCTAATATTCCTTCAAAAAAAGTTTCACAACAAAATTTGAATAAAATTAACAACGGTGTTTTTGTTTTCACTAGATCTCTCACGGTTGGAGAACTTGCAAAAGAGTTAAACATTAACGCAAGTGATATTATTAAAAAATTATTCTTACAAAAGAAACTTGTTACCATTAATCAATATTTAGATGATGAAACAATTGGTGAAATTTGTCTTGAATTTGGCTATGACTTCAAAAAAGAAGAAGTAATTAACGAAGAAGATTTTGAAAAAGCTCAAATTGAAGATAAAGAAGAAGATTTAAAAGAACGTCCACCAGTTGTTACTGTTATGGGCCATGTAGATCATGGCAAAACAACTTTAATTGATGCCATTAGAAATTCAAATTTAGCAGCAAATGAAGTTGGTGGAATCTCTCAAGAGATTGGCGCTTACCAAAAAGTTGTAAATGGTAAAAAGATAACTTTCATTGATACTCCAGGGCATGAAGCTTTCTCAGCTATGAGAAGTAGAGGGGCTAGTGTTACTGATATTGTTGTTTTAGTTGTCGCTGCTGACGATGGTGTTATGCCTCAAACAATTGAAGCAATAGACCATGCTAAAGCCGCTAGTGTTCCTATTATTGTTGCCATCAATAAAATTGATGTTCCAGGTGCAAACCCTGAAAAAGTCTTAAACGAATTGATGCAACATGATGTTATTGCAGAAAAATTTGGTGGAGATGTTTTAACTTGCGAAATCTCTGCTAAGAAAAAGATAGGTATCAATGACCTTCTTGAAGATATTCTTCTTCAAGCAGAAATGCTTCAACTTAGAGCAAATCCAAAGCGTTATGCAATCGGAACTGTTTTAGAAGCTGAACTTGATAAGGGTGAAGGTCCAAAAGCTACTTTATTAGTTCAAAATGGTACCTTATATAACAATGACTATGTTGTTGTTGGAACAACTTATGGAAAAATTAGAAGAATGACTAATGAATTTAAACAAGTCATTAAAGAGGTTGGTCCAGGTACACCATGTAGCGCTATTGGTTTAAGTGAAGTTCCTCTTGCTGGCGATCGCTTTATGGCTTTCCCAACTGAAAAACAAGCAAAAGATATTGCTGAAAAGAGAAAACTTAAAAAAGTTCAAGAAGAAAGAGCGGCTAGTAGTGGAGTTTCTTCTCTTGATGACTTATATTCGAAAATTAGTGAAGGTCAACTTGCTCAAATTAACATTGTTTTAAAAACTGATTCAACTGGAAGTGCTGAAGCTGTTAAAGGCGCTCTTGAAAAGTTGAATAATGAACAAGTAAAAGTTAACGTTATTAGAGCTGCAGCCGGAGCAATTACAGAAAGTGATATTCTTTTAGCTAGTGCTTCTGATGCAATTATTTATGGTTTTAACGTTAGACCATCGGCGATGATTAGAAAGAAAGCCGAAGAAGAAAAAGTTGAAATTAGACTTCATAGAATTATTTATGCTTTAACTGAAGAGATGGAAGACGCTATCAAAGGTAAGATGAAAAAAGAAGAATTTGAAGTCGTTACCGGTCAAGCTGAAGTTAGAAATATCTTTAAAATCTCTAAAGTTGGAGAAATTGCTGGATGTATGGTTACAGATGGCGTAATTAAAATTAATTCTAAATGTCGTGTTTTAAGAGATGGTGCCATTGTTTATGAAGGCCAAATTGATTCTCTTAAACGATTCAAAGATGATGCTAAAGAAGTAAAACAAGGCTATGAATGTGGTCTTCGTGTCTCAAATTATAACGACATTCATGAAGGCGATATCATTGAATGTTACGAAATGAAGGAAAAAGAGAATGCCTAAAAATAGCAAAGATATTGAAAAAATCAAAAGCTTAATTGCTCGTAATGTCAAAGATATTGTTTCTCAAGAAATACAAAACGAGCATATTGGCTTTATGACGATTACAAATGTAGAGGTTAGTAGCGATCATTCATATTGCAAAATTTATGTTTCGTTTTTAAATAATGCAAAACATTCTCTTGAAACTTTAAATAGAGCAAAAGGATATGTTAGAAGTGCTCTTGCTAAAAGAGTAAATTTTAGAAGAGTACCAGAAATTAGTTTTGTTCTTGACGATTCCTTTGAAAAGCAAGCTCGCTTTGAAGAATTACTTGCCAAAGATAAAAAAGAAATTGAATCAATTGAAGAAATCGAAAAGAAACTTAAATAATCTTTTCTTTCTTTAAATAAGCATCTAAATTTCGAGGGTTCATATCTAAAATATACGAACCCTTTTTGTTTTCAAATTTCATTTTTTTAGCTTCTAAAAGGTATTTTTTGCCTTTCAATATAAAAGTAATTGGGTTAATTTTTAAAGAAATATTCCAATATAAAGTAAAGACAAAAGGTATAAAATATTTTTCTTCTTTTAGCCAAATTTTTTGAATTGTGTAATTTTTTTCGATATGTGTTAAAAGGAGAATTCCTAATAGTTCGTTATTTTTATATAAGTGAAAATGCTCAGAATTTTTGCTAATCTCATGAGGTACTTTTATATATTCATTTTCATCAAAAACCTTGCAAAAATCAGTTATTTTCTTGTAATATAGTCCATTATTATCAACTTTATTTTCTTCATGAAGAAAGAAAATATTAAACTTTTCTTTATTTAAAAGCATCGTTAAAAAATTATCATAACTAGCTGGATAAGTTTTATTTAAAGAAAGTAACAAATTTTTAATATCTTCTCTTTTCGTCTTTTTATCGTTTGGACAATTACTTGGAAAGATTGGAATATTTTTTTCTTTAACAAGACGAATAATTTCTTTTTCATCAATATAAATAAATGGGCGAATAAAAGTAATCCCTTCGTTTTCTAAAAACATTTTAGGCTCAAATGTTGCGATTCTTCCTCCATATATTTCATTTAAAAATAATGTTTCAATAGCATCTGTTTTATGATGAGCAAAGCTTACTTTATTACAATTTAACTCTTTTGCTTTTTTATTAATAATTGCTTTTTTCATTCTTGAACAGATTGAGCAAGGAAGCATTGATTTATTTTGTAATCTTTGTTGCTCTTTTAAAATTGGATAAACAGATTTTCCATTAGCAATAATTAATTCTAAATTTAAAGAGACACAATACTCTTTCATTTTTTGATTATTATAATCCGGAAAACCTAGATCTATATTTATAGGAACTATCTCAAAATCAATTTTTGAAAATCTTTTGTATAGGGAAAGCGCAAATAAAAGAGCCATTGAATCTTTTCCGCCGCTTACTCCAAGAGCAATGCGGTCCCCATTATTAATAAGATTAAAGTCTAAATCGGCTTTTTTGATACTAGCTAAAACTATTCTTATTGCATCCATAGGTATAATTATTCTTTATTTAACCAATTTTTTAAATAAAAAAGATAAATGAAATGCATTAAATATTATAAAGATAAGCAAAGTTTTATAGTCTAAAAAGTCAAAATGGTTTTGAACGAAACCAAAAGTAAGAAATTTAATGACAAATTGCTTTTTGAATTTAAAAAGAGTATTTAATTGGCATATAATTGTATTCATGGAAGTTATATTTTTAAAGAATTTTAATGATATTAAACAAGGCATCAATGATCTTGGCCTTGTGTTAGGTTTTTTTGATGGAGTTCATATTGGACACGTTCAATTAATTCGCTACGCTAGATCAAATACTAAAAAAGGGAGTTTAGGAGTTTTTACTTTTGATAAACCTTTAAAAACTATTGAAGGGTGTTTGATGAATATTGACGATAAAATTGAAGCGATGAGAAAACTTGATGTGGATTATCTTTTTATTGTGGAATGCGATGATAATTTCAAGGAAATGAATTACGTTAAATTCGTCGATACTGTTTTAAAAGTCTTTAACCCTACCAAAATTTTCTGTGGACCTGATTTTAGATTTGGTTATCAAGCAAAAGGGGACGTTAACTATTTAAAACAAAGATTTGATCAAGTTTATGTTCTTAATTATGTAAATGACCATACCGAAAATAAAGTTTCTAGTACACGCATAAAAGAATTAATTAAGGAAGGAAATATTAAAGAAGCTAATCGCTATCTTGGTGGTCCTTATAAGATTTTTGGTGCCGTGGTACATGGATTAAATAATGGAAAAATAATTGGTTTTCCAACTGCAAATTTACTTCCATCAGCTGATTATGTAATTCCAAATAATGGAGTCTATTTTACAAAAACATTAATTAACGGTTATCTTTATAACTCCGTCACTAACATTGGAATTCATCCAACAATTGAAAAACTTAATAAACCAGCCATCGAAACTTACATTATTGGCTATGAAGGAAATATATATGGTGAAAATGTTTCCTTATATTTTTATGATAAGGAAAGAGATGAAACCAAATTTGATGGTTTAGAATCTTTAAAAAAGCAAATCGATAACGATATTAAAAACTGTGAAGATTATTTTAAGTATAAAGGTTAAGCTTTCTAATTACTTTTAAAAACAGTTTGCAATATTGTCTTAATTTTGATAATTTATTAAGGCTACATTAAACCATGTTTAACGAACACTCCGACGTTTTGCATAGTTTATTGCGTATATTTTGAAAGGAGAAAAGAAAAATGGCATTAGAAAAGAAAGAAAAAGCCGCTCTTGTTAAAGAATTTGGTGCAAATGAAAAGGATACAGGTTCTGTTCAAGTTCAAGTTGCAATTTTAACAAAAAGAATTCATGAATTAACAAAGCATTTAAAGGCTAACGACAAAGATCACACTGCAAGAAGAGGCTTACTTATTCTTGTTGGTCAAAGAAAGAAATTACTTGCTTATCTTGAAAGACAAGATAGAAATGCTTATTTAAAACTTATTGCTGATTTAGGCTTAAGAAAATAAGTTAAGAGTGAATTTGATTTAAGAAGACTTTATAATAATAAAGTCTTCTTTTTATTTTATGATTGGTTCATATTCATACATTAAATATTTTAAAAAAGAGTTTATTTTAGGCCCAACTTTCAAAATGCTTGAAGTTGCTTTCGAGCTTTTGATGCCTTTTTTGATGTCTTATATAATTGATCAAGGAATTGAAGCAGCTAGTCATTATGGCGATTATTCAAAAATTATTTTCCCTGGGCTTGTGATTTTTGCACTTGCTGTTTTAGGACTTTGCTCAACTTTAGTTTGTCAACATTTTGCTTCAATAGCTAGTCAAGGTTATGGTACGCGTTTAAGAAATGCCCTATTTAAAAAAATCATGAACATGTCCTTAAGAAATGTTGAGTTAATAGGGAAGGGCAATTTAAATACAGCTTTAAGTAACGACATTAATCGTTTACAAGTTTCCGTTGCAATGATGATCCGCCTTGTTTTAAGGGCACCAGCAATTGTTCTAGGTTCTTTAATTTGTGCCTTTATTATTGATTATCAAGTCGCTTTTATTTTCTTAGGAGTGGTTTTATTAATTTCAATAATTCTATTTTTTATTCTTTTCTATTCTTCTAAAAAAGTTATAAGTGTTCAAAAGAAAGTAGACAATTTGGTAACTTTAACTAATGACTCATTAAATGGCATGCGCGTTATTAAAGCTTTTAATAACGAAGAGGTCGAAATTAATAAATTCAAAGATAAGACAAAAGATTATTTTAATGAAATGAAGATGGTTAATTTTGTTAATGCTTTAACTAACCCTCTTACTTTTTTAATTATTAATATTGCTATTTGTCTTGTTATTTATTTTTCTTCTTCACAAATTTTAAATAATAATAGTTTAACAACAGGTGAATTAACAAGCCTTATTCAATATTTAAATCAATGTTTTATCGCCTTAATTGCCGTAAGCAATTTAGTAATCATTTTTACTAGAGCTTTTGCCAGTAAAAAACGTGTTGATATTTTATTAAATCTTGAAGAAGATCTAGTAAATAATCCTAAATTTGCGCCTTTTTCAATTAATAATGGGGAAAATTTGATTGAATTTAATGATGTTAGTTTTCACTATAATAAGGGCGAAAATAATGTTGTTAAAAATTTAAACTTCACAATTAAAAAAGGCGAAAAAGTTGGTGTAATTGGTGGAACTGGAAGTGGTAAAACAACTTTAATTAAGCTTATAGAAAGATTTTTTGATCGTAGTAATGGAACAATTTTATATAAAGGTAAAGACATAAAAGATTACGATTTAAGTGCCTTACATAAAGAGATTAGTTTAGTAAATCAAAAAGCTGTTTTATTTAAGGGGAGCATAAGATCAAATCTTTTAATGGGAAATAAAGAAGCAAGCGAAGAAGATATGATTAATTCTTTAAAAGAAGCTTGCGCCTATGATTTTGTTAAAAAATTTCCTGATTTTTTAGATTATGAAGTTGAAGAGGGTGGGAAAAATTTAAGTGGAGGTCAAAGACAACGTCTTTCAATTGCTAGAGCTTTAATTAAAAAGAGCGAACTTTTAATTCTTGATGATTCAACTAGCGCGCTTGATTATTTAACAGAAAAAGAATTAAAAGCTAATATTTTTAGCAAAAAGGATTTAACTACGCTGATAATTGCTCAAAGAGTCTCTTCACTTTTAAATTGTGACAAAATAATTATGATGTATCATGGAGAAGTTGAAAGCATTGGCACTCATGAAGAATTGTTAAAAAAGAGCAAAGTTTATAAAGAAATTTATACTTCGCAATATGGAGATAGTTATGAAGCCAATTAATCGTCTTTTTTCATATATTAAAAAATATCCTCTATTTTTAATTGCTTCACTTTTATGTGCATTAATTTTTGTAACATCAATGTGTTTAACTCCACTTTTATTTGGTAAAGCAATTGATGAGATTACTTTTGCTTTAAATAATTCTCTTTCTTTATTAGAGACTAAGTTTATATTTTACTTGAGTTTTGCAGGGATTTTGATAATTTCTGTCCTTATTTTTGAATTCTTTTTTGAATATTTAAATTCTCTTTTCGTTGAAAAAATAACTAAAGAAATAAAAGATGATGTTTTTATAAAATTAAATAAAGTTCCGCTTTCTTATATCGATTCGAATTATCATGGTGATTTAGTTTCTCGTGTTATTAATGATAGCGATAATATAAACGTAGCTTTAATCAGCGGATTTAGACAATTCTATCAGGGAATAATTCAAATAATTGTTACTTTTATTGTAATGTTTATTTTAAATTGGATATTAGGCTTAGTAGTTGTTGTTTTAACTCCTTTTGGTTTTTTAATCACTTATTCATTAGCTCACAAAACTAATAAATATTTTAAAGGGCAAGCCAAAATCGTTGGTGAAATGGGCGCGATTGCTTTAGAAGATATTAATAATATAGATTTAATTAAATCTTTTAACTATGAAGAAGATTGCTTTTCTTCATATCAAAAAGAAAATGAAGCTTTATATAAAGTAGGTCAAAAAGCCCAATTTTCCGGAAGTTTAACTAATCCAATTACTCGTCTTGTTAATAATTCTACTTATGCAATAGTTGGGATGATTGCGGCTTTACTTTGCGCTTTTTCTTTTAATGATAACAACATAATTTTAGGAGCAAGTTGTACTATCGGCACAATTTTAACCTTTATTCAATTTTCAAATCAATTTGCTAAACCTTTTAATGAAATTTCAAGTTGCGTACCTGAAATTCAAACAGGATTTTCTTCCCTAAAAAGAATTAATGATGTTTTAAATGAAAATAATGATATTAATAATGGTACTAAAAAGATTTTAAATACGATAAAAAGTATTGAATTTAATCATATTGATTTTGGTTATACAAAAGAGAAAAAGGTCATCAAAGATTTTGCTCTTGAGGTTAAAGAAGGACAAAAAATTGCTATTGTTGGACCTACTGGGTGTGGTAAAACTACAATTATTAACTTACTTTTAAGATTTTATGATCCAAGTAGTGGCGAGATTTCTTTTGATTCTTGTGATAGTAAAGACATCCTTAAAGAGAGCTTAAGAAAATCGTTTGGTATGGTTTTACAGGATACTTGGATTTTTTCTGGAACAGTCAAAGAAAACATTACTTATGGTAAAAAAGATGCTAGTGATGAAGAGATAATTGAAGCTAGTAAAAAAGCTAATTGCTATGATTTTATTATGCGTCTACCTAATGGATTTGATACATATATTGATGATTATTCAGGATTAAGTGTTGGTCAAAAACAACTTATTTCAATCGCAAGAGTTATGCTTGTCAACCCTAAAATTATGATTCTTGATGAAGCAACAAGTAATATTGATACTCGTACGGAAATGAAAATATCGGCGGCTTTTAATTTGCTTATGAAGGGAAAAACATCCTTTGTTATTGCTCATCGACTTTCAACTATTGTTCATAGCGACCTAATTGTTGTAATGAAAGATGGAAAGATTATAGAAAAAGGCAAACATGACGAACTTTTAGCTAATAAAGGTTTTTATTATGAACTATATAATGCCCAATATTCAAAAATAAATTGAGTTTTGCAGTGTTTTTCTACAAATTGTCAACCTATTTATACGATGTTTTGTTTTGATAGTAAAACCTATTATGCTATAATCTAGGTGTTGTATGGAAATCTTTATTGTCATTTTACAAGCGTTACTTTATGGAGTGGTAGAAGGTATTACTGAATGGCTTCCTATTTCATCAACTGGACATTTAATTATTTTAGATGACATTTTTAACGTGCAAGCAACTTATCCTGAGTTTTGGGATTTCTTCTTAGTTGTTATTCAATTAGGGGCGATTATGGCGGTTATATTGAAATTTTTCAAAGAGCTAAATCCGATTAACCCTAAATTAAGTAAAGAAAACCGAAATGATATATGGAAGGTATGGTTAAAAATCATTATTGGTGTTGTTCCGGTTTGCTTCATTGCATTAATCCTTCAAATAAGTGGTCTTGATGCTTATCTTGACAATACTTTGATTGTTTCAATCGCTTTAATTGTTTATGGTTTTATTTTTATTGCACTTGAAACTTTCATTAAAAAAGATCAAAAGAAATTCCTTACATGTCAGGATTTGGGATTAATTGGTAAAGGTGAAGCATATTTTAAATACCAATCCACCAAAGATATGCCTTACATGATTGTCTTTTTAATAGGTTTATCTCAAATTCTTAGTTTAATTCCAGGTACATCAAGAAGTGGTGTTACAATAGTCACTGCTTTATTACTTGGTTGCTCTAGAACATGCGGAGCTGAATTTAGTTTTTATCTTTCAATTCCGGTTATGATTGGAGCAAGTTTAGTCAAATTCATTTCTTTCATGGGCGAAGGTGTCACGTGGGATTTGAATATGACTCTTTATATGGTATTTGGCTTATTGGCTGCCTTTATCACGTCTCTTGTTATCATTAATACTTTAATGAAATTTATTAAAAAGCATACTTTTATTGGTTTTGGCTATTATAGAATATTACTCGGGGCTATCTTGATTATCTTGGTCGCAGCAGGAGTGATGAATTAATATGAAAAAGTCTTACAAGGTTATTGATATTGAATCTTGGAATAGAAAAAGCCAATTTCTTTGGTTTAATTCTTTTGATAATACCACTTATGGTCTTGACGTAAGAATGGATGTTACTAATCTTGTAAACTATTCAAAAAAGACAAAAACTTCATTTTTTATTAATTTTTTATATTGCTTAACTGTAGCATTAAATGAAATACCAGAATTTAGATTAAGATATGTCAATAATGAAGTTCGACTTTATGAAACAATTAATCCAACTTATACCGTAAAATGCATCGATGGAAGTTATAACAATGCGCGTCATGATTTTTCAAAAAGCTATTCTGAATTTTACAAAAGATGCCATAAAGTTGTTGAAGAAGAAAAGATAAACCTTAAACACCGCGAAGAATATAATGATAGTTCATATTATGACGATTTCTATTTTTCTTGTTTACCAACTTTAGATTTTGTTGGTATGACTCACCCAATGATCTATAAAGATAAATCGAGTCAAAGCTGTACAAGAGCACTTTGGGGAAAATATGTTTTAGAAAATGGCCGCTATAAAATGACTTTAAATTTAACAGCTTCTCACGCTTTAATTGATGGCTTTCCTATGGCTGAAGGCTTTAATAAGACACAAGAGATAATTGATAATTTTGAAAGCTTTATCCAAGAAAATAAGTAGTTAGATGCTTTGTTAAGCAATTTTATCAAAATTTATTTTAAGTGAGTGAAATCTACGCTCAATAAGTGTAAAATACTTTTGTTTATAATTATTAAGGGAAAAAGAATGAAAAAAGTTTTTGAATTAGAATTTTATGGAAAAAAGCTTGTTGTTGAAACTGGCGAAATTGCCAAACAAGCTGACGGAGCAGTATTTACAAGATTTAATGATACTGTTGTTTTATCTACTGTTTGTTGTAGTGATGAACCAAAAGAAGGAGATTTCTTTCCTTTAACTGTTGGTTATGAAGAAAAACAATACGCTATTGGAAGAATTCCAGGCGGATTTTTAAGAAGAGAAGGTCGTCCAGGAGAGCATGCTACTTTAACTGCACGTTTAATTGATCGTCCAATTAGACCAATGTTCCCTGAAGGATTTAGAAATGAAGTCCAAATTGTTAATACTGTCATGAGTGTTGACTTAAATGCAACTCCTGAAATGACTGCAATGTTTGGTTCTTCTTTAGCTTTATCAATTAGCGATATTCCTTTTGATGGACCAATTGCTGGAGTTTATGTTGGAAGAGTTAATGGTGAATTTGTTATCAACCCAACTGTTGAAGAAAGAGAAAAGAGCGATTTAAATTTAGCTGTTGCTGGTACAATGGAAGCCATTAACATGGTTGAAGCTGGCGCTAATGAATTAAGCGAAGATGTTATGCTTGATGCAATTATGTTTGGACATGAAGCGATTAAAAAACTTTGTGCTTTCCAAAAAGAAATTGCTAGTGAAATTGGTAAGGCTAAAAGAGAAGTTTCTTTATATGCTCCAGATGAAACTATTAGAAAAGATATTTATGATCGTATCTACGACCGCATGGTTAAATCAATCTCAATATTTGATAAGTTAGAAAGACAAAATGCAATTGATGCACTTAAAAAAGAAATTTTAGATGATTACGATACAAGATCATATAAAGATGATAAGGATCATCGTTTAACAATGCTTATGGTTAACGATATTCTTGAAAGAATGGTTGCTGATGAAGTTAGAAGACTTATTACAGTTGAAAAGATCAGACCTGATGGAAGAAAAGTTGATGAAATTCGTCCACTTGATGCTCAAGTAGATTTACTTCCTAGAGTTCATGGCTCAGCTATGTTTACTAGAGGTCAAACACAAGTTATCTCAACCTGCACTTTAGGAATTAAAGATGATGAACAGATTCTTGAGAGTTTATCACCAGAAGATCATAAAAGATGGATGCATCATTATAATTTCCCACCTTTCTCAGTTGGTGAAATTGGTAGAATGGGCACTCCAGGAAGAAGAGAAATTGGACATGGTGCTTTAGGTGAAAGAGCATTAAGTTATGTTTTACCAAGTGAAGAGGAATTCCCATACACTATTAGGTGTGTTGCTGAAGTTTGTGAATCTAATGGTTCATCTTCACAAGCCTCCATCTGTGCTTCTTGTATGGCTTTAATGGCAGCTGGTGTTCCAATTAAGAGAATGGTTAGTGGAATCGCTATGGGTTTAATTACTTCTGGACCACTTGATGGAAATCATCCATATACAATTCTTACTGATATTCAAGGTCTTGAAGATCACTTTGGTGACATGGACTTTAAAGTTGCTGGAACTGAAGTTGGTGTTACAGCACTTCAAATGGATATTAAGATTAAAGGTGTTACAAGAGAAATTCTTCATGATGCTTTAATGCAAGCTCATAATGCAAGAGCTCAAATTAGAGAAGTTATGTCAAAAGCAATTTCTGAACCTAGAAAAGAACTTTCTGAATACGCACCTAAATTTGAAACATTCTATATTGATAAAGATAAGATTAAAGATGTTATCGGAAGTGGTGGAAAAGTTATTAACGATATCATTGAAAGATGTAATGATGTAAAAATTGATATCGAAGATGATGGTAAAGTTACAATTTATCATACTGATAAAGCTTCTATTGAAAAGGCCAAATGCATTATTGAAGATATTGTAAGAGAAATAGAAGTTGGTGAAGTCTTTGAAGGCGAAGTTACTAGAGTTGAAGAATATGGTGCTTTTGTAAAATTATTCGCTGATAAAGAAGGACTTTGTCACGTTTCAGCTCTTGCTTATGGATATGTAAAAGATGCTCATGATGTTGTTAAAGTTGGCGATACTTTAAAAGTTAAAGTTATTGGAATCGATGATCATGGCAAGATTAAACTTTCTCATAAAGAATTTGAAGAAGCTAAGGGTGATAGTGCTGCTCCTCAAGGAGGCAAAAAGCCTTACGATAGCAGAAAAAAACCTGCAGAACGCAAAGATTTTTATAAAAAGCCATCACAAAATAGACCTCAATCTTCATATCAAAAGAAAGAAAGTAATGAGAATTTAGAAGGCTTTAAAGAATTTAAAAAAGAAGAAATTAAGGTCGAAAGTCATGAAGAGAATAAACCAAATGAAGAAAAGAAAGGTTTATTTGGTTTCTTAAAGAAAAAATAAGAATGAAGGTTTTAATTGCTAGCGATTTACATGGCTCAAAAAGAGCTAGTGAAAAAATTATTGAATTAGATCAAAAATTTCATTTTGAAAAAATTATTTTATTAGGTGATATCAATTATAGCGGAGCACGTAATGTGCCTCCGCTAGATTATTACCCAATTTCCGTTTGCGAAAATTTATCTAAGGTAAGTGATAGATTAATTATTATTCGTGGTAATTGCGATTCACGAGTCGATGAATTTGTTTTAAAACTTAAATTTGAAGACATATTAAATATTAATTTAAATAATCATCGTGTAATTTTGACACATGGTGACTTATATGATGAAAATAATACGCTTTTGTTAAAAGGCGATATTTTTATGTATGGACACACCCACATTTTTGTTCTTGAAAAGAGCGAAAATGGATATTTTATATTAAATCCAGGTAGTTTAACTTTGCCAAAAGGTGGTAATCCTAAAAGTTATGCTATTTATGATTTGAGTGATGATTCAATTGCCCTTTTTGACATTGATGATAACTTATTAAAAAGACTTGAACTTAGATAAATATTTTTAGATAATAAGCACAGAAAAAGATATATGGATAAGATAAAAGTTTTGGCCCTCGGTGGTCTTGATGAAGATGGAAAAGATCTTTATGTTATTGAAATAAACGACGATATTTTTGTTATCGGCGCTGGATTTAAATATCCAACAAAAAATACTCCTGGTATTGATTTTATTATTGCCAATTTTGACTATTTAAAAGAAAACAAGGAAAGAGTAAAAGCTTATATATTACCTAAAGGCAAAGAAAATAGTTTTGGAGCTCTTCCTTATATTATTAAAGAAGTACCAGCTCCTGTTTATTGTACAAGGTTAACTAGTATTTACCTTGATTTATTTACGAAAAAAAGACAAATTCAATACACTTACGATTATCATTTTGTAAATTTACCTGCCACTCTTACAATTGCAGGGCATGAAATGATTTTCTTTTCAACATGTGCTTCAATGCCTTCAACTTTTGGATTAAGCATCAGAACTGATTTAGGTAATATTGTTTATAGCGGCGATTTTATTGTTGAATATGCTAACAATAAATACTTTAAACTTGATTTAAATACATTAGGTAAAATTAGTGAACTTCCTACCTGCTTACTTCTTGGTGAATCAGTAAACGCTACAAAATCTGGTTATTGTTCACCAAATCATAAAATTTACAACCATTTAGTAAGCCAATTTAAGAGTGCTCCTGGTAGAATTTTTGTCGCTGTTCCTAGTGATAATTTATATCATATCGATGAAGTTTTTAGAGCATGTGCTGAATTTAATAAAAAAGTTTGTTTATACGATGAAACAACTCAATGGATTTATAATTTAAGAAAATATGAAGCTGATCCATATTTTAACGCCAAAAATATTGTTCCAATTGAGGATGTTTTACGCTGCAAAGAAAATGATTTAGTAATTTTACTTTCTGATGAAGGTGAAAAAATATACGATAAGATTTCTCTTCTAGCTAATGGAGAAAACGAAGAAAAACAAGTCCGACTTGGTGAAAATGATACTTTCTTTATTGGTTGTCCAGCTAATGACAACAATGAAGTTATTGCAACAAGTACAATCGATGAAGTTTATAAAAGTGGATGTCATGTTTTCTATTTAACAAGAAAAACACTTGGCAAAATGCATGCCTATGAAGAAGATATCAAGATGCTTCTTTCTCTTTTAAAACCAAAGTATTATTTTCCAATTGAAGGTTTTTATGTAAATCTTTTAGAAAATGCAAAACTTGCTTTTGAAATGAGAATTGGTTTAACACATCGTAATATTTTCCTTTTAGATAATGGTAATTCCTTATTAATCGATGAAAACGGAGCCAGTGTAGATTTTAATACTAGTAGCAAAGTACCATCTGGGGAAGTTATGATCGATGGAATTGGAGTTGGCGATGTTGTTAACGAAATCATTACCGAAAGAACTAGACTTAGTGAAGATGGAGTAGCAGTATTTGGACTTGCTGTTAGTAAAAAAGAAGGAAAAATTATTGCTGGACCAGATGTTCAAATGAGAGGGTTCCTTTTCTTAAAAGACAAAGAAGCCGATATTATGCTTAAGGAAATGTCAAAAATGTTTGTTGATATGGTTAGTAAATGGCTTGAGACAACAAAAGATTTTGATACTCGTCGTATAGAAGAACAAATTACTGGAGTAATTTCAAAATACCTTTTAAGAGGCAGCAACCGTAACCCAGTTGTTAAACCAAACATAATTGTAATCGACTAAAAATTGATAGTTAAAAGAATTATAAATGATAGGCGCTTTGTCTATCATTTTTTAATCATTTTTTTTATAATATTGACGTGGATAAATTTGTAGAAAAAGTGCTTAGCACGATTAATTTTAATTGGACGAGAATTGCTCTCGGTTTTTTGGTTTGTTTAATTGCAGTTTTTGGTGCATTATCTAATGCACCAGTTGGAGATTGGTTAATTTATGTAAGTAAATTTATCAATTGGTGTGTTTCATTTTTAGTGGGTTCAATTTTGGCTTATGCAGTTTATTTTATTATGTTTTTATTCGGTATTAGCCTTATTTTTTCGACTAAAAAGCTTGCAAAAATTAATTTAAATTTAACTATTCTTGGTGCAATATTCATTGTATTTGGTTGCTTAATTTTAATATCAAATTCAATGGTTGATGATAGTTTAGGCTATATTACATTCACTAATTTTAGCGGTTATTTTGAACATGTTTATAATGATTTTCCTAACGTTCAAAATTATTCGAATACTGGCATAATTGGAATGTTTTTAGCTGCCTTAATTAATAGTGGTATGACAAATATTGGTTCAAATGTAATTGGATCGATTTTGTTAGTAATTGGTAGCTTCTTTGCTTTTGGAAAACCATGCATTAAAGCGACTCGTTTAATAATTGATTATAAGAATCAAGTTTTTAGAAAAGATGTTAAAGATAATGTTCCTGGTTATGATGTAGCAAAAGACGTTAATTATACTTATCAAAACGTTAACAATATTAAAGATGAAAAACCTCTTCAAAAAACTGTTTTAGTTAATGATATGGAAATCAAACCTGAAACTAATCCAGTTGTAGAAAATATTATCAAAGAGGAAGAAGTTCCTTTTGTTAAAGAAGAAGTAAAAGAAACAAATAAGGAAAATGTCGTTTATCGTGCTTCGCCAATGGTTAGCAATTTAAATCAAACTAGCGGACTAGTAAAAGCTCGTTTTGATCTTGATGAAAATGAAAAATCTTTTGAAAAAGCTAACTCAGAAAAAGTAAGTCAAGAAAACACAAATTCTCAAATAGATTTAGATAGAAAAGAAAATGCTTTAGAAAAGAAAGAAGAAGCTAAAAATACTTCTAATGAGACAATTAATTATGGTAATAAAGTAACTCACGAAGTATTGATTAATGCAAATAAAATTAATGAAGAAGAAAAAGTGGAAGAAGTTAAGGAAAAAGTAGTTGTTGAACCAGTCAAAAATTATTCCCAAGTTAATAAACAACCTACTATTTCAGAGCTTGCTCACAAAAAAGAAGCAACTCCTCAACCAGCTTCAAGTCATTTAACGCAAGAAGAAATTGATCGCTTGGCAGCAAAAAAACCTGAATTTGAAGAACCTGAAACAACTTATTCAAATAAGGTCGAATTAGAAAATAAAAAACAATATGTTGGCGAATATAAATATCCACCAATTGATCTTCTTGAAAATCGTGACTCTAGCGATACACTTGATGAAAATAAACAAGTTTGTGATTCAAGAAAAGAAAAAATTAATCAAATTTTTGAAGATTTAAATATTGGCGCATCAATTATTGATTACACCATTGGTCCATCAGTTACTCGTTTTGATTTACAAACAGATAAAAACGTTTCAATTAGTGGTATTAGTAAATATATAGATGATATTTCAGTTCGTTTAGGTGGAGTTGACTGTCGTTTTGTTCCAATCGTTCAAGGAAAATCAACTTCAGGCATTGAAATTGCTAATGCTAAAGTTAGCTTAGTAAATTTTAAAGATTGTGTCGAACATCTTCCAAAAGGTGATAAATATGGTCTTTATATTCCTTTTGGTCAAGATATTAGCGGCAATTATATTTCGGCTGATTTAAAAGAGTTCCCACACTTACTTGTTTGTGGTACTACTGGTAGTGGTAAATCTATCTTTATGCATAGCGTTATCATGAGTTTAATCATGAGAAACGCAGTTGATGATTTAAAAATTGTAATGATTGACCCAAAAAGAGTTGAATTCGGTAAATATAAAGAAATGCCACATTTACTTTGTCCACCAATTAACGACTCTCATAAAGCTTATATTGCTTTACAAAAATTATGCGATGAGATGGATCGTCGTTATGAAGTTTTTGAAAACTGTGGCGTTAGTAACATTAAGCAATATAATCAAGAAGCTCTTGAAAGCGGCAAAGATAAAATGCCTTATATTGTTTTAATTTGTGATGAGTTTGCTGATTTGATGGATACCAATAGAAAATGTAGCGAGCCAGTCGTTCGACTTGGCCAAAAAGCTAGAGCTAGTGGAATTCATATGATTATTGCAACTCAAAGACCTTCAACAAATGTCATTACCGGTACAATTAAAGCTAATTTACCTGTTAGAGTTGCTTTATCTTGTTCAAGTTATACTGATTCAATGACTATTTTAGGTGAAGGTGGCGCTGAAAAACTTCTTGGAAATGGTGATATGCTCGTCTCTTGCTCTTTAATTTCAAAACAAGGATTTGTTAGAGTTCAAGGCAGCTTTGTTGATAATAAAGAAATTAGAAAAACAGTTGAATTTTTAAAAGAGAATTATCCAGTGAAATACGATCCAGAATTTTTGGATCTTGAAGAAAAAACTAAATCGACAGCTTCTTTAGAGGTTATTGGGCAACAAAAAGAAGATTCTTATAATTCAGTTTATGAAGATATTAAAAAGTGGGTTATGTCGCAAGAATATACTTCAATTTCGAAGATCCAAAGAACTTTCTCGCTTGGCTTCCCAAGAGCTGGAAAGATGTTTACTCGTCTTGAAGAAGAAGGAATTATTGAAGGAGAAGCAACCGCCGCTAACAATTCAAAAGGTCGTCGTGTATTAGTTCATACACCTCAAGAACCATTTGTTCAAAGTGAAAATCCAGGCTCAATTGAAGTGACGACAATGGATTATTCTAAATAGGTTTATTATTTATGAATGTGGGAGTTGATTTAACTTTTATCCCTCGCTTTATAAATAAAGAAGAAGTTGCGAAAAAAGTGCTTTCAACTTCTGAATTAAATGAGTATTATTTATCAAGTCGAAGAGATGTTTATTTGGCAAGTCGCTTCGCTTTGAAAGAGGCTTTCTTAAAATCAATTAAAAAAGGAATTTTAGAGATAGAACTTAAAGAAATTATAGTCGAAAAAGAAAAAAGTGGAGCAGTTCACATTAAATATAAAGATAGAAATTATCCAGCTTCTCTTTCTCATGAAAACGAATATTGTATTGGAGTAGTAGTATATGATTAACACATTTTTTGGGGCTAATTTAGTTGACTATTTTACAATTAGAATTGCTATATTTTCTGAAGTAACTAAAAACGCATCATCTCCTTTTAATTTAATTATCGACGGAGAAAAAATAGTTGTTTTAGAAATTGCAAAGCAAAGTTATTTAAATGGACTTTGTTTATATGAATGTCGCAGTAAAGACAAAATCGAACTTGGTCATAATTACGTAATTCAATGCCGTGACTTTGGTTCGACTTCTTTAAATGTTAATGAAGCGACAACTTTTCCAACCTTTGATGAAGATTTTTATTATGATGGCGATGATTTAGGTGCAACTTATTCAAAAGAAAAAACAACTTTTAAAATTTGGGCACCTCTTGCTAGTAAGGTTTCTCTTTTTATTAGAAAATCAAATAGTGATAATTTTATAACTTATAAAATGAGAAGAGGTGAAAAGGGTGTTTATTCAATAACTCTTTTTGGCGATTATGATGGTTTCATGTATCGCTACTCAATTACAAATAGTGGTCTAAATTTAATTACAACAGACCCTTATGGAAAAGGCTCAACTGCCAATGGTAAAGATAGCGTCGTTATTGATTTTGCTAAAACAAAGATTGATTTATTTGAAAAAGATCTTCCAGTTTATAATAAATATTCTGAAGCAGTAATTTATGAACTTAATGTTCGTGATTTAACAATAGATAAACATACAAATATTGAAAATAAAGGCAAATATTTAGGCCTTGCTGAAGAAGGTCGAGTTACTGAAAAAGGTAATCCAGCTGGATTAGATTACATTAAATTTTTAGGTGTTACTCACATTCAAGTTTTACCAATTTATGATTTTAAAACTACTGATGAATTAAATCCTGATACAACTTATAACTGGGGATATGATCCTGCTCAATATTTTGTACCAGAAGGCAGTTTTTCTTTAAATCCAAATGATGCTTATTCACGTATATTAGAGCTTAAAAAGATGATTGCAGCTTTCCATAAAAATGGCATCAAAGTTAATATGGATGTTGTTTTTAACCATGTCTATGCTAGCGAATTTTCAACTTTTGAAAAAATTGTTCCAAATTATTATTTTAGAAAAAATAAAAATGGAACGTTATGTAATGGAAGTGGATGTGGCAACGATTTAGATACTTCACGTTCAATGGTTCGCAAAATGATCATTGATTCTTTAGTTTTCTGGATGAAAGAATATGGAATTGATGGTTATAGATTTGACCTTATGGGTTTAATTGATATTGATACCATGAATTTAGCTCTTAAAACCCTTCGTAAAATTAAACCAGATTGTATGATTTATGGTGAAGGATGGGATATGGCAACAAATCTTCCTTCTGATAAAAAAGCAACAATTTATAACTCTTTTAAAACACCAGAAATTGCCTTTTTTAATGATACTTATCGCGATATTGTTAGAGGCAATAACGATTTTAAAAATAATAGCTACCCAGGTTATATTTTAGGAAACACATCTTTCCTTGAAGGCTTTAAGTTTGTTTATTTAGGAAGTTGTGTTAATTATTGCTATCAGCCACGTTTTAAGAGTCAAGAACAATCAATAAATTACGTTGAATGTCATGATAATGGAACAGTTTTTGATAAAATAACAAGAAGTTTTCCAAACGCTGATTTAGAGACAAAGTTAAAAATTTTAAAGATGATTAATTCAACTGTTTTATTCTCTTTTGGTATTCCTTTTTTCCATGCTGGGCAAGAGATTGGTCTTTCTAAAAAAATGGAAGATAATACCTATAATAAGGGTGATGAATATAACAAATTTGATTACCATATCTTAGATGAAAGATTTGAAGAAAGCATTTATTTAAAGAGCTTAATTGAAGCAAGAAAATTGTATCGTAGCGCTTTTTCAGCATTTAATAGTAGTGAAGATATTGCAAATTCAAATGTCTTTGTTAACTTAGAAAGAGGCGCTTTAGAGGTCAAAATCTTCTCAAAAAATAACAATGAAACATATGCTTATGTTTATAATCCAACCGATCAAAAGATTTCTTTAACTTTTGAAGATTATTATCGTTTAATTGTTGGTTCAGCAGGTTATTTAAGAAATTCTGATATTTATATTCAAAATTTCATCGTTGATCCATATACAGTTAATGTTTACGTAGCGAAGAAAAAAGATGAGAAAGTACTTAAAAGTAATAATTAAATGTCTACCAATCTTGGTTTGGGCTTATATAAGTTGGATTTTTAGATACTCCAGGCACCCTGAAAAATACGACCTTCGCCTTCGTTTTAGTAAGGTCCAATCTTTAATTAGAAAAGTGCTTAAAGCTTTTAATGTTATTATCGAAGAAGTTGACGTTGATAAATTTGAAGAAAGCTTAAAAGAAGGGAAGCCCCGTTTAGTTGTCGCTAATCATATAAGTGATTTAGATCCTTTAATTTTTATTGCTTTAGCAAAAAGACCAATTACTTTTGTCGCTAAAATTCAAATTATTAAATATCCTTTTGTTGGCAAAATTATTAAAAGTTTACAAGGCGAATTTTTAGACCGTGATGATTTAAAGCAATCTCTTAGAATTTTTAGAAACATTACTAATAAAATGGTTGAAATACCTGATTTAGATTGGTTGATTTTCCCTGAAGGAACACGCAATAAAGTTGATCCAACTGATACTAAATCATTTCATTATGGTACATTTAAACCAGCTATGAAAAATTCACTTGAAGTAAGTGTATTTTCCTTACTTGGCACCCAAAGAGTTTTAAATTATAAGTGTAAAAATAAGAAAAACCCTGTTTTAATAAAATTTGATAGAACTTTTACTCATGAAGATTATAAAGATTTAAAAACTGTTGATTTAAGTACAAAAGCTTATGAAATTTGTCGAGAAGGAGTGCAAAGTTTAATTGATGAAGATAAAAAACTCGTTTTAGAGTATAACAAAAAGTCTTAATGTCTTAAGCCTTTTGGATAGTAGTTTTTTAATCTCCCATTAACATATTTTATATAACCTAGATTTATACCATTATAAGAAACGATGTAAAAATCGTTTTTTATTTTAAGGTCTTTATGAATTTCATCTCCATGTAAATACCTTTTAGCTTCATCTTCATCTAAAGGAATAGAATTAAGCGAAGATAAATAGTGCGCTAAATGAAAACTAGGAGTAAAGATATTTTTTTCAATAGTGCCAAAATGAAGGCCAGGTCTTAACGAGTTTAAAAAAGATATGTCTAAAGGAAAATTATTAAAATAAATCTCGTTTTTAAGATTGATTTCATTTTTAAAATCTAAATTAAACTTATTGAGTAAATCTTTATGAACTATTTTTGATTTAAATTTATAGGATTGAGGAATAGAAACACCTTTTTTATGTAGTAAGGCAATAAATTGACCTTCTCCATCATATAAATTAGGGAATAAGTGGATAGCTTGAGGTAGTTCCTCGCTCTTATAATAAGAATCTTTATTTTCGATATTAATAATTTCTAAATCATCATATTTATTTAAAGCTTGAATGATGACGTCTTCATTTTCTTCTTTTGAAAAACTACAAGTGGAGTATATGATATAACCTCCATTTTTTAGCATAGAATAAGCTATATCTAATAATTCAATTTGCTTTTCTTGAAGTGTTAAAACTTTTCCAATTGACCAGTCTTCTTTAGCTAAAGAATTCTTTCTAAACATCGCGCTTCCTGAACAAGGAGCATCAAGAATAATAGCGTCAAATTTTTGTGTAAATTTATTATAAAGTTTAGAAAAATCGTTATTGCTAACTATAACATTTTCAAAGCCTTGTCGTTCAATATTTTTTGAGAGTTCAAGGGCTCTTTGATGACTGATATCGTTTGCTATGACGTTTAAATTTTTATCTAAGTTATTAAGTAGTAGTGAAATAGTCTTACCACCAGGAGCAGAGCATAAATCTAAGACCAAATCACCGTTTTTAGTAGGTAAATAGTAGGAAACTAGTAGTGAACTAGCATCAATTGAGTAGTAAAGGCCATTATCAAACAGATAGCTTTTGCCAAATTGATAAATATTTTTATCATAGTAAAAAACGTTTTCGATAAAAGGATGAGGTGAAATTAAAGGAAATAACTTTTTAAATTGCTCTACACTCATTTTAGAAGTATTTAAAATTAAGGAATTAGTCCTTTCTTTTTCCTGAGCAAGCAACAATTCCTCAATAAATGTATCGCTTAAATATTCTTTTAAATTTTCTTCAAAAGTCATATTAACAATTATTAAATATTTTAATTAAAAAGTGTAATGAAAAATATTTATCTAATTATTTATACACTTAAATTAAACGCATATTAATCGATGTTTTTCTAAAAAGTTTCAATATTAAAACTAAATCTTTTTATATATAATTTAAGAAAAGAAGAGGTCAATATATATGGACATTTTGGATATTATCGCTAAAAAAAGAGACAAAAAAGTCTTATCAAGAGAAGAAATTCATTACTTCATTCAAAATTATGTAAGTGGAGAAATTAAAGACTATCAAGCTAGCGCTTTATTAATGGCTATATATTTAAATGGGATGAATAATCAAGAAATTTCTGATTTAACTGATGAAATGAAAAATAGCGGAGACACTCTTGATTTAAGTGATATTCCAGGAATTAAAGTTGATAAACATTCAACTGGAGGAGTTGGCGATAAAGTATCGTTAATTTTAGGTCCAATGATTGCTTCTTTAGGAGCAAAACTTGCAAAAATGAGTGGAAGAGGTTTAGGCCATACTGGTGGGACACTTGATAAGCTTGAATCTATTCCAGGTTGTCGAATTAATTTAACGGAAGAAGAATTTAAAAATCAGGTTAGAACTATTGGAATTTCTATTATTGGGCAAAACGAAGACTTAGATCCTGCCGATAAAAAACTTTATGCTTTACGTGATGTAACAGGAACTGTTGCTTCAATTCCTTTAATTGCAAGTAGCATCATGTCAAAAAAATTAGCAAGTGGAAGCGATGCGATTTTACTTGATGTTAAATATGGTAGCGGCGCATTTATGAAAACAATGCAAGATGCAAAAAAATTAGCAATCACAATGGTGAATATTGGTAAATCGTTAAATAAAGATGTTAAAGCTGAAGTTACTGATATGGATCAACCTTTAGGAATGGCGGTTGGAAATAATCTTGAAGTAAAAGAAGTTATTGATACTTTACATGGCAAGGGACCAAAAGATATTACTGAGCTTTGCATTGATAGTGGATCAATTATGCTTGTCCAAGCTAAAATTTTTAACGATAAAGAGGAAGCGAAGAAAGCTTTGATTGAAAATATAAATAATGGTAAAGCTTTTGAGAAGTTTGTTGAGTTTATTTCGGCTCAAGGCGGAGATAAAGAATACTTATACCATCCAGAAAAATTCCCAGTTGCTAAAAATATTATTCCTGTCTATAGCACTCAAAGTGGTTTTGTTTCTCGAATTGATGCTTTAACAATTGGCGAGAGTTCAATGCGACTTGGTGGAGGAAGAGAAACACTCGACGACGTAATTGATATGTCGGCAGGTATTATTCTTAATAAAAAAATAGGGGATCATGTTGATAAAGGAGAATTACTAGCTACTTTATATACTAATAAAGATAATAGTAGTGAGATTTATCAAAAAGTCCTAGGTGCTTTCAAAATTTCAAGAAAGCAGAGAACAATTTCTACTCAAAGAGTATTAATTGAATAGAATTGACTTTATTTATCTAGAAAAATGCGCTGTAAAAAGCGCTTTTTTGATGGTCTAAAATTTTTGCAAAAAAAATTAAAAAACCTCTTGCACTATATATAAGTAGGTAGTATGATAATTGAGCACGCGTTAAGTGAGTAACTTATAGCGTAAGAGATCTTTGAAAACTAAATAGATGTACAAACAAGAAACGTCAATGTAATTTA
>CAJJXG010000012.1 GCA_905197045.1 uncultured Caryophanales bacterium | reverse complement strand
TATATTCTAGGGGTAGGAAAAAGCGAAAAAGCAACCCTTTGGTTTAAGACCGTTATTTGACTAATTTGATGCATATTAATCGGTTAATTTTAAATTAAAAACCGGCTCACAATTGCACCAATTAAATATAAAACACCTATAAATTCATAGAAAATGAAATTCCATCTATTTCCATTTCTTTTCTCAACTTTGCTTTCCTTATAATCAAGTAAGCTAAAACCTTCTTTATAACGCGCTTCATGGCGATATGAATCGATAAACTTTGATGTTGAATAAGCTAAAAGATCAAATGTTCCATAATTTCCGATAATTTGCAAAATTCCTACTCCAATAAAAAGAGCAGAATTAATAAAAAAAGCATCGGAAGCTCCAGAAATAGTAAAATTCCGCATAATCAAAAAGAAAGCAAAATAAGTTGCAATAGAAAAAATAAATAGAAACAAAAAGTATTTCCATTTCTTAAACAAGAATGCTTTGAACTTACTAAACTTTATCATATCTGAATAATCATACCATAAATAAATTTTTTGAAACCATTTTTGCTCAAAAGTTGAAAAATGCCTTGGCACACTGCCAAGGCATTAATCAAAATAAATAAATTTAAAGGAATTATTTTATGAATTTCCCTTTATTTTTACCTTTTGAAGCATGAACTAGAACAGTTCCATCTTGAGATTTAGCAAGATTATTTGCATATTCTACTGCTTCTTTTTTAGTCGAGAATGTTTTAATTGCTTTAAGTCCATCTTTTAAGATGATTTCCCATTTTCCATCAACTTTTTTAACATGATAAACTTTTTTAATTTCGCCTCTTCTTTGTTTTAAAAGAGTTTCAGAAGCTTCTTTTTTCACTTCTTTTGAAGTTTCTTCCTCTTTCTTTTCTTCTTTTAAGACTTCCTCAACTTTTTCTAAAGGAATTTCTTCTTCATGTTTTTCTTCATTTACTTCTTCTTGACTTGTGTTGCTAAAAGTTTCTTCATGAATTTCATCGTTAGCAACTTCTTCTTTAATTTCACTATTTTGTTCAGTAAAAGAAGAATTTAAAGAGTCATTGTTATTGTTTAAAGAATCATCTTCTTTTGTAGGTTCATTATTTTCGTTTTCTTCCTTAGCAAGACGAGCATCAATTTCTTCCATTTCTTTATTGTATCTTTCAATTTCAGCTTTATTTGCAAGAACGAAGTGGCCAGGTCTAATTTCAACAAAACTTGGCTTATCAACACTATAATCATGAACTTCACGAGGATTATAGACAATTCTTACTCTTTCTTTTTCAGTTAATGGATTTGGTTTAGGAATTGCGCTTAAAAGTGATTTTGTATATGGATGTAATGGATGTTTAAAGAGTTCATCACTTGTTGTAAGTTCAACAATTTCTCCAAAATACATAACAGCAATTCGGTCGCAGAAATATTTAACAACTGATAAGTCGTGGGCAATAAACATGATAGTTAAACCCATCTCTTCTTTTAATTCATTTAAAAGATTGATGATTTGAGCACGAATTGAAACATCAAGTGCTGAAATTGGTTCATCACAAATAAGAAGTTTTGGATTCATGATTAAAGCACGAGCAATACCAATTCTTTGTCTTTGTCCACCTGAGAATTCATGTGGATATCTATTACAATAATCAGCAATAAGGCCAACTTTTTCTAAAACATTAACAACTTTTTTATGGTTTTCAGCCTTATTTGTATATCCTTGAATTCTTAAACCTTCTTGAATAATATCTTCAACTGTCATTCTTGGATCAAGCGAATCAATTGGATCTTGGAAAATCATTTGAATTTCACTCATTAATTTACTAGATACATGCTTATCATCATGTTTGATTTGCTTAATCTTTTCTTTTTGGACACGAACGACATTATCGCGATATTCTTTAGCCTTATTAAATTCTAAGTTATATTCATCTTGGTTAATTTGTCCGTCTTTAAGTAATTTTTTAAGTTCTCTAACCTTAGCGTTATATCTTAAATTGGTGTATTTAATTTCTTTAACATTCCATCTACTACCAGCTCCAATTCTGACGCCTTTATAATAAATTGAACCGCTAGTAATATGATAGAGTCTAATAATTGAACGACCAGTTGTTGTTTTACCACATCCTGATTCACCAACTATACCAAAGCATTCTCCTTCCTTAATTTGGAAAGAAACGTCATGAACAGCTTTTAACTTATAACGATTTGGTCCTTTTCCAAAGAAGAAATATTGTTTTAAATGATTAACACTTAAAATGATGTTATTTTGAACATATTCATCTTTATATTTGCATTTATTACGAATATTTTTAATTGCTTCTTCTTTGTTTTCTTCTTCGATTCCACTTAGTTCATCTTTAGTTGGATTTACATCGCTAAGTTCAAGAGAGTGATCTTCTTTTGAAATGATACTTTTACCTTCTTCAGCAATACGATAAGCCTCAATATTTGAAGAAAGTAAAGCTTGTTTAGCACTTTTACTTGTATCGTTTTCTTCAAGAACGCTTTCAAGAATTTTAAAACTTTCTTGTGGAACTTCTTTAAGTTGATCTTGATTAGCTTCTTTATTTTCTTCATATAGCTTGATTGAGTTAGCAATACGAGTTTTGACAATTTTAGGCATTTCAACTTGTGGAGCATCTGGATGCAATAACCAAGTTGCTGCATAGTGAGTGTCACTAACCTTATAAAATGGTGGCTCATGTCTAAAATCAATTTCAAGAGCATATTTACTTCTTAAAGCAAAAGCATCACCTTTTGGAGGGAAACGCATATCTGGAGGTGTTCCAGGAATTGCTTCAAGTTTTTCTTTAGAATCAATATCTGGAATTGAAGAAAGAAGAGCCCAGGTATATGGATGCTTTGGATTATAGAAAATCTCATAAGCTGTACCATATTCAACAATCTTACCAGCATACATTACTGCGACACGGTCTGCCATATTAGCAACAACACCTAAATCATGAGTAATGAAAATACAAGAAAGGCCTCTTTCTCTTTTTAAAGTGTTAATAAGTTCAAGAATTTGGGCTTGAATTGTAACATCAAGTGCCGTTGTAGGTTCATCACAAATTAAAATATCTGGATTAGCAGTTAAGGCAATTGCAATAACAATTCTTTGTCTCATACCACCAGAAAATTCAAATGGATATTGTTTAAAACGTTTTTCTGGAAGAGGAATACCAACTTCTTTCATTACTTCAAGAGCCATCTTTTTAGCTTCTTTTTTAGTAACTTTAGTTGAATTAATGTAATCTTCTTTAACTTTTCTTATTTCATCTTGAATTTTTTTAAGAGTAAAATAAGCTTTGTCTAATCTTTCATTTCCACTAGAAGTAATCTTTTCTTCCTGTTTGCCTAATTTAGAAATATTTATTTCTTCTTGCTTTTGCTTTTTAAAGAATGAGAAGAATGATTTTTTATTAGTGCTTTCTTCTCCGCTCATTTTCTTAAAGTTAGCTTTTTCTTCTTCACTAGCTTCATTAAAAGCCGCATCAAATTCTTCTTTTAAAGTAGCTTCCTCTTTTTCTAAAGCGGCAACTTTTTCATCGCGTGTATTTTTTAATTGAGTTGCATATTCTTTGTTAACTTGGCTAGCATCTTTTTTCTTGTTTGCTAACGCTTTTTTATATAAACCCTTTAAAGATTTATATTCTTTTAAAGTATATGCTTTTAAATCTTTTAAAAAGTTAACTCTAATTGATAAAGCTTCTTTTTCGTCTTTTCCTTCATAAGCTTCAAGATTTGCTTTAATTAATTCGCGTTTTTCTTCAAGAAGTTCAATCTTTTTTGAATTGATTTCTTCTTCAAGATAACGAGAATCAAAATCTCTAGTATGCTTTAAAGCATCAAGTTCATTTTGATTTTCATCAAGAAGTTTCTTGTTATCACGAACAAAAAGTGAGCAAAACTCAACTATTTCTTCTTTTTTGTCGTTATATTTTTTAACTTCTTCTTCGCTAGTATTATCTTTTAAAGAAGCTGCTAAAAATTTAATATAACCATTTACTTTTTCAATTTCATTATTAAGACGATTAACTTCATATTCTTTGTTAGCTTTTGAGTTTCTAAGATTAACAAGTTCTTTAGAAATTAAATCGTTATAATGTCTTTTTAAAATATTTTTGTTAATAAGAGTGGCTTCAGTAATTTGTTTTCCAACTCTACAAATTGGGTTTAATGAGCTTAAAGGATCTTGGAAGATCATTCCAATTTTGTGTCCTCTAATACGATGGAATTCTTCTTCACTAACACGAATTAAATCTTCGCCTTCATATAAAATTTGCCCACTTTCAACAACAGCATTATTGGCTAAAATTCCCATGATAGTTTTAGAGGTAACTGATTTGCCACTACCAGATTCACCAACAATACAAAGTGTTTCGCCTTTATAAAGGTCAAAAGATACGCCTCTAACAGCATAAACCATCCCTGAATCGCTCTTGAAGTTGACTCTTAAGTTTTTAACTTCAAGAACTTTAGGAGTATTTTTATAGTCGATTGTATTTAATTTATTTTCTTCCATTTTTAATCACTCCCCTTCAATGATGGGTTAAATGCGTCTCTTAAACCATTACCAAACAAGTTGAAACTAATCATAATCAAAGCCATGATTGCACTTGGGAAAAGAATAAGATATGGATCACTTGATAGGTATCTTTGATTTTCACTTAAAATAACACCTAATGATTGAATATCTTGGAAACCAAGTCCTAAATAGGAAATAGTAGCTTCAGAGAAAATAACGCTAGGAATCATTAAAACTGAGCTTGTAATGATAGTTCCCATAGCATTAGGTAAGATATGTTTAAAGATAAGTCTAAAATTACTTGCCCCAAGTGTTCTACTTGCAAGCGTATATTCTCTATCTCTAAATCTATAAAATTGGGTTCTTGTTAAACTAGCAGTACCAATCCACCCTGTCATACACATAGCAAGAATAAACGTTCCAAAATTGCTACCTAAGTTTAAAATACAAAGTGTCATAACAACAATCCGTGGAACACCACTTAAAAGATCACAGAATCTTTGAAGTAAAATATCAATATTTCCACCGAAATATCCACAAATTGCACCATAAACTAAGCCAAATAAGAAACAAATCGCAAATACAGCAATACCAATTAAAAGCGAATTCCTTAAACCTTCAAAGACACGTTTTAAAAGGTCATAACCATATCTATCAGTACCCGCTAAAAATATAGGCATAGAAGTATAGTTTAATAATTTATAACCACTTAAAGTACAAGTAAATGTATAAACTCTATTATTATTTTCATCACTTGTTCTAACTACACCAAGGATATCAATAATTGGAATTAAGCTAGAATCCTTGATAAAAGACTGATATTCATCGTTGACAGCCTTATAGTACTCATAATAAGCGCTATTTGGATTATTAATCAATTGACCACCAGATGCTAATGTGTAGGCGTACCATCTTTGCAAGACATCATCGCTTAAAACCGCCTCATCTAGCCAGCCATTTTGTACATAATTTTTCATATTTGTGCTATTAACGATATCTACTCTATCTCCATAAACATCTAAATATGAATCATATGTAATATCACAAACATAACCAATAGCGTGGTAAATATATCTATTTCCAGAGCAAGTCCAATATCCACTACTATTTGGACTTAATAGAATATTAGCATTAGCATCAGACCAAGAAACAGGGGCTAAAGGCTTTTCATTGCCTTCTTCAAATAAACTAATTGATCTAACAAAAATAGATGAAGTTTCGCCAATATTTGGATCAAGACCAATACTAATTTTTATATCACTAATTGGTTTTGAAAAATCAATTGCCTCATTATTTTTTATGTAGGACATTAAATCTTCAACTACCAATTTTTTAATAGACATAGTTTCAGATGTATTTACTTCATCTTGAATATTATATCTTTCAAACTCTTTTGTATCACTTGATGAAAGAATTTCAGTAGTAATTACTCCTTCTTCTGGCTCAGTAGGGGTCTCTTCGCCTGTGTTATCATCACTTTCACCTTCACTATCACTACCTTCACCTGTTTCGCTATTTTGATCAGCATAGGTAACTGGAGTATCTGTTCCTTCTTCTTCACTTGGTGGGTTCTCTTCACCTGTTGAAAGTAAAGTAGCATTATATGTTAAAGAAATTGAAAAATTTCCTTCAGGATACTCTTCAACATCATCATCAAGCATTTCAAGTTCTAAATTATAAACAGTATCTAAATCATAAGCATATGATGGGCTTGTATAATTAACAACAACAAAGCTTGGGTCTTCCGCGCTCATATCTACGACATTTGAGTTAACTAAATTTAAAAAGCCGCCTTTTGCTGTTGACAAAGCTTGATTAGAATCAACATAACCAGTTCTTACTGGGCTTCTATCAATAACACTTCTTCTAGGATATTGATTTTCGTAAGGATAACCATATTGAACTCCGCCTTCAGTAGTTACTAAAGTAGAGGTGTCAACTGGGACAGACTCAATTCTTTCTGTGCCATCCCAAAAGCCAGTTCCAGAAGGGAAAAGTTTTGGCAAAAGGAAAACTTCTTCTGGATGTGGTCTTGTTAAATCGTTTGGTAAAACGGCAGGAATTATAACACTTAAAACTAAAAGAGTTCCAAGGATAATTCCACCAGCAACAGAAGATTTATTTTTGCAAAATCTTTTAAAAGCATCTTTGAAGAAAGTAGTTGGTTTAGTCAAAAATTTAGTATCATGAATACTTTTTTCTTTTTGAGCAAACTTAAATGAATTAGGGTAAAGATTAATCTTATGTTCTACATCACTACTATCAGTGTAGATAAATTCTTTCTTTTCGTTATCCATTATTCTTTGCCCCCATTCTAATACGAGGATCGATAAATCCATATGATATATCTAAGAAAACACTAGCCAATAAACTAATAAGTGTAAAAATAGCCATATCAACCATTAAAACGTTATAGTCTCTAGAATTAATTGCCTTAACGAATAAATTGCCAATTCCAGGAATACCATATAAATTTTCTAATATCATGGAACCAGAAAGAATTCCAATAAATTCAGCAAGAATGGATGGAACAATTGGAACCATTGCATTTCTTAAAGCATGACGAGTAATACATTGACTCTTCGTTAAACCTTTAGTTCTAGCAAGCAAGAGATAATCACTACTCATAACTTCACATAATTCAGCTCTTGTAAAACGGCTATAACCACAAATTGAACCAAAACATAATGAAACAACAGGAATAATAAAGCCTAAGGCCTTTGTTCCGGCGTCACTAAATTGATCTGGCCATTGAGTTGGCAGCCATCCAGTATCTAAAGCAAGCCATTTCATCAATAATGAAATAATAATGAAACTAGGGACACTGATAAAAATCATGACCAAAGTAGAAATAATATGGTCAGTCATTTTATTTTTCTTTAAAGCGGCCCATATACCAATAGCAATACCAGTAGGAACGCTAATTAAAACAGAAATTATATTAATACTAATAGATGTAGGTAAACGTGCTGCAATAATATTAATTGCATTGCTGTTTACTAAAATGCTTGTAGATGTGCCCCAATCCCATCTACTAAAAATGTTCCAAAGCCATACACCATATTGCTCTAAAATTGGTCTTTGATAGAAATATTCTTGAGCTCCTCCCCCACCAATCAAATTAGTTCCGGCTGTAGTAAATAAATATTCCCCGTATTGAGGCTGTTCGGAATTAAAAACAAGAACATATCCTAAATCAACTTGGTCTGAATAAAAACGCCATTTGTCTGCGACCATTCCAACAGGTTCTTGGAAAGGCAAACATTTCATGAGCATGAAAGTTACACTTAGGATAATAAAGGCGGTAATGAGAGCTAACACAATTCTTTTTATAACGTATTTAGTCATTGTCTTACCTCGCAAAAAAATTGAAATTGCCGCAAAAGTCGACAATTTCAATTTAATTTATATATTAATTTTTAACGCTAAGTCCTGAAACTGACCAAGAATTAGTTGTAATAACATCACCTATTTGCATGTAATATGAGCCATATAAAGCGACAGTTACATTTGAAATAGCCGATGAAGTTAAATCAAGTGTTTCTCCAGAAATTTGCCCACCGGTCGAATTTTCTGTAAGAACTTGTGGAAGGAATACATTTAATGTTGCAAATCTATCAGTAAGTTCACCAGTTTCAGTATTAACACCATTTTGAATTCTAAACAATTCGCCATATGTTGCTTGAAGAGCGGCAGTTTCAGATCTTCCATTAATGTTATAAGTAATAGAAATGGTTACAAATTCAGAAGATGTATCATTCATATCAGATATTAACTTAAATTTAACCATGTCTTGAACTGCAGCAGCTTGTAAACCTAGCTCTAAAGTAACAGCTAAGTTCCAAGCGTTAACATTTTGTGTCCCGTAATCTCCACCATAATTTACAGCAATATTTTGAGTAGCAAATCCGCTTTTACTAGATGAAGCAGTTATAGGTTCATCAACAGTTTCATCGCCTTCGCTAACAATAACGCCTTTATAAGCAGCATCCCATAAAGCATCAAAACTCCATGTTTTACCTTCAAAAATTATATAGTTGTTATCATCAACATTAATTTTAGAAGTATCTGGTCCTCTACTTAAAGTAAAGCCAGTTACGTTATTACTCTTTAATACTTCCATGAAACCTAATGGATCAAGTTGCATACCTGAAACAGAACCAAAAGCAATATCAAAGGTTCCCTTTCTCATTTTTTCATAAACTTGTTGATAATCGTTGGTACCATTAACGGTGTTAAAATTAATTCTAAAACCATTTGCATAAGCATCTGTTTCTTGGAATGCACGATTTAAATATTCAACAATTTCGTTTCCATATTCTTGGTTATCAGTTGGGTTCATCCAATCAATTCTAATTTCAACTTGAGAATTCCATTGGTAGACACCTTCATCTTCAACCATTTCAGCAATAGCCTCATCAAAATTTCTAACAGCTAAATCAAAGTTATATCCATAAGTATCAGGTGAATAATTAGCTATAGCTGCAGCATGTTGCTCAGTACTATTGTAAGATTTACCATTTTCAGGATCCCATAGATAAGATGGCGAGAAATAAGATTGAGAAGGAATAACGCCACGATTGTTAGCAAATGTTTCTCTATCAATTGCATAACTTAAAGCATTAACAAACTTATCATTACTCATTAATGGCTCACATACCCAGTTTCCTGTTCCAAACATCTCATCCCACTCGTCTTGAGTACAGGTATTTAAATTTAATTTAAAAGTAGAATCGCCTTCAGTAGTTGTAGTTCTAGGATCATTAATAAATTCTTGTAATCTTTCTTGAGGAATTGAAACAGCATCTAGAATTGGTGAAGAACTTATAAATTGATCAAATGCAGCTGTTGTGGAAGATTCAGCTCCAGGAATATAAACAAGTTTAATACCTTCAATTTTATACCTTGATTTAACTGTTTCATCATATTGAGGAACATCTTTGAATTCTACCCAAGAAGGATTTCTCTTATAGACAATGTAATTAGTGTCAACAGCTTCAAGCATATATGGAGCAAGAGAAAGCAAGTTATCAACTGGGGTAATAGTTGTATGGTCTTTTGTAACGGTACCATAAGCGTTTTTCATTGCTTCTCCCCACATCTTGCCTTGATTTTCAGGAGTTTCTTTATCATATTCTTTATAGCCTAAATCTCCAGCAAGAGTTTCAATAAAATCTAATGGAATTGGGGAATTCAATGAACTTGATAAGTTAGTCATTGCTGTAAATTGATTTACAGGAGTATTGAAAGTAAAAGTAATTGAATTCTCTTCTGGATTCAATTCTAAGCCAACTAACTTATAGAAAGTCTTTTTTAAGTCCATAACATCGCCATTGTTTTTAGAGGCATTAAAGAAGGCACTAGCACCTTTAAGAGTTGAATTACTAGAATCTGAAATGTAGTCAGTACTTCTGGCAAGATTAATATTCCCATTTAAAAGAAGCATAAAAGGAGTTGCATAATCTTCTAATTCAACTTTTCTTTCTTTGAATTTTTTTCTTGAATCCATATTAGAAAGGGTGTTATAAACAAGACCATCTTCGCCTGTTTTAACATAAACCTTATATTTTGTTGCTAAGCCAGTACTTGGATTTAAGTTAACGGCATATGGTTTAAATTCTACTTTCCCTGTACGCTCATCAGTATAGGTTTTTGTTAAAATTGGATACCATTCATAGCTTGTAGATTGTTGATAATCACTACTTCCGGCGACTTTAACAGGTTTTTGTCCATAATAAGTAGAAGTTACATATCCATAAAGGTCAGCAGATTCACTACCAGTATCATCTAAATAGTTGAAATTTTGTTTATTATTACTTCCTGCATAACTATGGTAATAATTTTGCCAGTCTTGATTGCTTTCTCCCTTCAAAGGTTCACCACTAATTTCACCTTCAGAAAGAATACCCATGCCATAACCTGTAATATAGTTAGCAAAAGGACGTTTAACACGTGGGTTATACATAACATAACCACCATTCTCAAAAAGGGTAATGCCAGTTAAATGTTGGTCAACTGCGTACTTTTCAAGTTTACCTAAAATTTCAAGTTTTTCCTCATAAGTACGAGCAACATAGTTATAAGCGCCATTTGCAGGATCAGCTACACCAGTACAAGTTATTTCAACGGTCTTTGGTTGAGTTGTTGGTCCATTTAAACAAGTAACCGTTACAACGCCAACTCCTTCCTTGAGACCAGTAACAACACCATTATCGTTAACTGAAATAAAATCTTTACCACTTGTGACTTGATAATCAAAAATTCCAGTTACTCCTTCTGTTAAACTAGTTGCAACAATTTGAACAGTTTCACTAGTAGCAATTTCAGCATTTCCAGCAAGAGAAACTGAAAACTCTTCAACAAAAGTTGGATCTGGCTCTGGTGTTGGGTCAGGAATAGGATCTGGTGTTGGCTCAGGCTCACCACATGATGACATACCGACGACGCCACCAAGAAGGAGCAAAGCACTTACAGCATATATCGCTTTTCTTTTTTTCATGAGTATCCTCCTTTATATAATCCTCTCAAGCATTAATCTTTTAAATAGTATTAGAAACTAAATTTTTGTCAACATTAATATATTATATATTAATATTTTCATCTACGTTTAACCAATTTTATAAATAATATAAATTGTGATTGTAGGAATAAGATAAATCAAACCAACAGCAATATAAGATAAAAAGACTAATTTCATATCCTTTCTTTTTTCTTCTTTGCTTTTTGTGTAATCATACGTACCACAGAAAGTATTTTCGCTTGGTTTAGCCGCTGGATTAAAATAGTATTTAATTTTGATGCCGTTATAGGCAAAAATATCAAAAAAGCCTTTATTAGTTACAAATGATAAAATCCCAACTACAAGTAAACTCATTGATGCTATAAAGCAACCATCTAAAGCTGTCATTATATTTGGACCTTTTCCAAAGTAATAAGATAGAAAAATTGCTGTAGCAGCAATTGACCCAATTATAAATCTAGGCAGATAAATAAATACTAATCTTCTTAAAATATATAAAATTTCGTCTTTGTTTTGCATGGTTTTTTAGTTCAAGGACTGGTTTTTTAAACCAGTCCTTGTTTATTAAATATTATTGAATTGCAACAAAAGTTACTTCGACAATGTTTTCTCCACTAGTTAAGATAAATTGATAATTACCATAACTATCATAAGCAATATCTTGTCCATTTACCTTAACAGTTCCAATTCGATATCCTTCATTAGGTATTGCATAAAGTACTACAACATCACCTGCTCTACCAGCATTTTTATCAACGTATACTTCTCCACCTTCAACTGAAGTAGGAAGAGTAACAGTTGCATTAGCAGTGATATCGAATGAATCATTGTTACCGCCTCTATCAACTATCGCAAATTTCTTAGAAGTTGTGACAAAGCTAATTGTAGTATCATCAAGCAAGTCAACATTATCCACAACAGTACGGTTATTTGAAGAATCGTAAGTGTAAACTCTTACGCTAGCATTAATTTTTCTATCGCAAGTAATGGTTACTCTGAAACTACCAATATCAACTTCTCCTCTAGAATTAGTAACACTAACTTCATAGATATCATTGATATTATAGGATGCAGAATTTACTTCTTCAGTAACTGTATAGGTGTAATTTGTTGAACCAGTTAAAGCTGGATCTTCAATAAAGAGGCCTCTTTCAATTTCACTTTCATTAATCATAATTAAAGTAGAATTGTTATTGGCATCATTTACTTGAACACGAAGTTTTCCATTTCTATAAGTATTTTCATTTAATGGAATGTCAACAATATATCCATCGCTTGTTTGTTCAAATGTGAAGTTAAGCAATAAGCCAGAGTTAACGCTAATTCTACTTGCTTCTGGAATATAAATTTCATTAAATTTAAGTCTTAATGTTTTATTTCCACTTGCATCAGTAATGATAGATTTAGCTACAAGTTGTGGTGCCTTTGAATCAATAACAAGATTGTATTCTTTAGTTTGAGTTGCTCCACTAACTAAATTATAAGTAAATTTAAGTTTATAATTTCCATCAGGTATTCTTGTAGAAATTTGATTACTTTGTGTGAAATATAAAGGAATTTCTGCAAAGCCTCTATGAGCTAATGAATAATCAGACATATAAGAGGCATTAATTTGTGATTTATATAATCCAGTTGTATTAGTCAAAATATCGGTAACATTTTTACTAACGACAGCATTTCCAGTTTCATCATAAATTTCGACTATTTCACTTTCAATAGAACGTAAAACAAATTCTTGGACATATAATACATCGGTTGTATCGCTACCTACATATAAAGTAGCTTTACCATTTTCATCTTTTTTGTAAGTTAACTCTTTTCCGAAACTTTGAGGACTACTGTCATTTACTTGAACATTACTTCTTCTATTGTACTCGTTATAGTTTGCTAAACTATCACCGACAATTGTTGAAGACATATTAGTAAATGATTTGGAATAAGAATTAGCAGCAACATAGTTAACGATGTCACTACCATAAATTGTTCCATCAGTTACACCATTTTCAATGTCATATTCTTTATTTTTTTCAAAATCAAATGGCTCAGTAGCATCAGCTTGATCATAGTCGCCATAGAATCCAAGATAAGGCATTGTTAATTCAATGGCTTCTCCTTCACTTGCTCCTACTTCTGTAAAAGTAAGATAACCTTCAACAAACATTCCATTTGGGAATTGAGAAAGATATTTTTTAGCACTATCTGAAATTGTATGATCTAAAACATAATCAGCAGTAGAATTTCCTTCAACTGTATAAGTTCGATCAAATTCTACTGTATCGATAAGTTTATCATAGGCAGTTTGCATTTTAACGCCTTCATATTTAGCATCTTCTGCAACATAGTTTGCCATTTCGTTATCATGGTTATGGTAGCCGCTAACTGCACTAGTCATAACTTCAAGTTTAACCTTATATTGTTTAGTTTCGCTTCCTTCATTATGTAATCTAAAACCAAGTTTTAGATCACCATTTTTAACTAAATCATTATTTCTTAGTTCAATTTTGGCGTAATTATTACCTTTATGTTCGGCTTCTTCACCATATTCTCCAGTTTTTTCATCAGGAATTAAGCCTTCTAAATAAACTTTTGAATTTATTGCATCACTTGCATTAACTACACCTGCACCTTGTTTACGAGGAGAATATTTTGCTGTATTTGTTTCAGCATCAACTGGTAAATAAATTTTAACAGGCGTTTGATATTCATCATCAGTTACAGCATCTTGAATATCAATTTCATCATAAATGTCGTTAGTAGATACATATTGATCCGCTGTAGACATTGTTCTCATCGCAATTGTTTTTAAGTAAGCAAGTCTTTCTTCTTTAGATAATAATTTTTTATTTGTCGCAAAACTTTTGGCTTGTTTTTCACCAAGAAGTAAAGAGACAATTCCAGTATAGTTAGGAGTTGCCATTGATGTTCCGTTTAAATATCCAACAGAATTAGGATTAAGATCGTTTTCTGGAACTTGTCCTTGGCTATTTGCTTCACCTAATGTTGCCCCTCTAATTGAGGTACCAGGAGCACTAATTGTAGGATTTAGGGTTAAATCATAAGTTGGACCTTCGCTTGAAAAATCACTAAGTTCATCTTTATTTGGATTGTCTTCAAGGGAATCTTCAATAATTGTAGTACTTGAGCCAGCTTTAGCAACTTTAGCAACAACATTATTATTTTCATCCTTAATTTCTTCAGTTAAGAATTGATTAAGTAATGTGTCTCTATCTCTATAAAGAACAAATACAACAGGAATATCTGGAATATCATAACTATTATTAGCATCACCGCTTGACCAGCTCATACCGAAATTAAATTCGTACGCTGTAGGGTCATTATTAATAACAATCAAGCCAGCACAACCATGATCTGCGGCAGCGTTTGCTTTATCGACGAATGAGTTGCTACCTCTATCGACAACAGCGATTTTACCTTTATATAATTCACGATCTACATTTTCACCACGAGAATAATCAGAGTCCGTACCATAATAGTTGTTTCCAGTCTCTGGGACAGGCAAAATTAATTCAGCTTTTTCAACCCAGTCAGCAAGTAATTTCTCATCTGTCTCTTTAATGCCATCAGATCCGTTTGTATAATCAACTTGGTCTTGATAAGCAATGACGGAACTAATTGTACCATTGTCAATTCTGATACCAGTTTCATAATATTGCTTTGCTGTGGTATTACTTGCAATTACGTTTGCAACAGTTGAATTAGAATAACTTCCCAAAACACCTGTATCAACATTATCTAATGACCAGTTTTTATAAACTCCCATTGAGCTAAATAAGTTTTTACCAGCATTACCTGCAGCAATATTACAGTTAACGCCAGCTTCTTGAAGATCATTAATGACTTGCATTGAAGTTGATTTATCCGAGAAGTCGTCTAAATCAGATCCTAAAGACATGTTTAAGCTATCAATGCCTAAAACAACACAATCTTCTAAAGCTTCAAGAATATCATCATCAGAAGCATAAACTCCACCAGCTGTAGTTGTATCACTTGGAATTGATTCATAGAAAACTTTCATCAATGCAAGTTGGGCATTTGGAGCGATTCCATCATATGTTCCATTTGCTCCAGTAATTGAAGCAACATGGGTTCCGTGTTCACTCCAAGTTGAAAGAACATCAAAATCATTAGCTGAATTTTGACTACTTGCACCATAGTCATAATAGAAAGGTACTTTTAAATTCCAATATAAACTACCATCAGCTCTATCAGTTGCTTGATAATCAGCATTAACGTTTTCTAAAGTTTTAGCAGGTTGAGCGATTAATTTACTCGAAACTGATTTTAAGTCTTCATAGCTAAATCTAGCTTCTGCAATATCTCTATATTCAGGAGCGATATTAGCAAAATAGTTATGTTTAAGATAAAAACCAGAATCGAGAATTGCAACAAATGTACCAGCTCCGCCACTATTTTCTTCAGGAACATTCATGTTTTGCGCAGAAACATTAGTATTATCAGTTGAAGTTGAATCGGTTGCATCTTGCCCTTCGACTTCTTTTAAAACATATCCCTCATCTTTTTCAGCTTGACTTAATTGATTATTGTTGAAATCTGAAAAGCGATAAGTTTGATTAATAGAAACTCTTTTAACACCACTAATTGAAGCAATTGTGCTTTCGAAAGCTTCATTTGCTTTTATCTTTAAAACATTAATATTTTCAAAAGTTTGGGTTACAGAATAATTCTCTTTTCCAATTAAAGAGTTAAGATTTGCAAGGAATTTAGCGCGATCTTGCTTTAATTGCTCTTCACTTTTACTAATGGAATTACCACCAAGTGAAACTAAGAATTCTGTATTTTGAAGTAATAATTCACTAGGTATATAGCTAACTTCACCATTTGCTAAGCAAGCAGTAAATCCAGCTGCACCTAATAAAAGAATTCCTAATCCAAGTTTATTTTTCTTCATAACGTCTTACCTCACTTTTTAAGCATTTTGACCCAAAGTTGCTTCTTGGTTTTTGATTCCACTTTCTATCCAATCAACGCTAGTAGAACCAATGTTAGCAAAGGCTACAACAGAACCAGATAAAGTGACACCATTAATGTTCCAAATTTCAACAGTATCAATGTTTTCTTGTGTATAATCGTCAATTAAATAAGTTGTAATAAACCAAAGTCTATTTTGAGCAATATCGATGCCTTGATTAATAAGATCTTCATCAGTCAACCCAAGATAAGAATTGTATGTTCTTAATGCACCTAAATCAAACGATTGATAAGTTCTTGTAGTTGAAGTAGATAGACCACTATATAAGGAGAATGTGTTAAGAAGTCCATCGCTTGTATCATCACCCAAGACATCTTTTAAAGATAAACTCAAGTAATTACCAGTTGGAACAATTTCGTTGAAAGCTTCGGTAAATGTTTTACCTTCATAAATAGGAATTAATGAATCTTTTGCGCTACTTTCAGCGTTTTTAAGAACTGGAGTATATACACCTTTAGTGCTATTAAACTCTTGTAAATAATCTCCATCGTCTAAAGTAATTTTTGCAAAGCCTACGTTACTAGCAACGTTATAGTAATAAGTTGGTGTAAAATAACTTCTTACTTCTTCTTTATTGACACCATTATCACCATAATTAACTGTTGTATAGTTATCACCTTTTAATGCATTAGCAACTGTTCTAACTTCTTCATCAACTGTTAAGTCTGGTTTTAAAGAAGGTAAATAAGATTCAACAATTGGACTAGTTGTTGTTCCAATATCGCTAACAATGAGTTCGGTAGTACCATAGCTTCCGAACTCAGCAAGCATTGATAAATCACCATCATCATTAAATCTAATAGTAAAACGATTCATGATGGTAATTAAGTTACTAGACCAACCACAATAATCTAAAAAGCTTGCAACAAGAGGATATTTTGCAGCAGTTAAATCTCCCATGTCATTATCATTAGGAACTGTTTCAATATTAATTGTCATGAATTTTCCATCGTAAGTTCTTGTTGGAATGTCTGAGAGATTAAATAAAGTAAATAATCTTGTTAAAGCATCAGCTCTTTCCCACCAAGATTCAATATTCGAACCTGTTGAAACAATTTTACCACCAACAATTGTACCATCTGAGCTTTGATTATAACTAATAATAGCTCTATCATCGCTTCCTTTAGTTCCATATGTTGTATAACCAGTATGAGATTTAATTAAAGTTTCTGAGAATTCAATTTCAGTTCCATTATTAATATTTTGGTACTCAATATCATCATAATATTTTTCTGTATATCTTCTTAAATAATGGAATCCTGTATTATCGGCGGTTGTACCAACATTATTCAATACTTCAGCAGTATAGTTTTTAGTAGTTTGTAGCGTTTGCATGATATCGTAAACAGAATAATCTTCTGTATAAACCATAACTACGAAGCTTGTGCCTTCACAATCCGAATCTCTTGCAGTAACTTCTACCCTAAATTGGCCTTCTTCAGTAAAAACATAGCCATCTTTCATTGAGAGAGAGTATTCAGTACTGCTTAAGTTATTTCTTTCTGTTAAATCTCCATCAATGTAAACAAGTTCTTGTACTCTTAATCCAGTAGAACTAAAAGTAACTTGTTCACCTTCTTTTAAAACATATGTGGATGCAGGATAACTGCTTATATATAACTTCTTAGTTCTGACAGTATCAGCAGCAGTTATAGTAAAGCTACAGGAAACATAGCCACTCTTTGAAACTGTAACTGTTGTTGCTCCAGCTTTAGTTAATGCTGTGCCCTCGACAAGAGAAAAAGTTAAATCTGTATTAGCAAAATCAGTTCCACTTGTAGAAACTTGAACTCCATCAACATAGCTAAAACCCATCACTTTTAGCCCGGCATAACTAACTTGTTCACCGATTTTGTATTTAACCTTACTAGGTTGAGAATAAACAACTAATCTATTTTCTAATTTATCAGATACATTAATTTGTGTTGCAGTCTTTTTGGTAGGATCTTTTACACTTGTTGCCTCAATATTGCATGTTCCAACTCCAACTAAAGTTACAAGACCTGAAGAGTCAACCGTTGCGACTGAAGCATCAAGAGTTGACCAAGTAACTGCATTATCACTATCACCTTGAACTACAGCTGAAAGTTGAATAGTATCACCAACTCTTCCCCATCCATTACTGTCTCCTACGATGATTCTTGGCTTATATAAATTCGCATCAACAGTTTCGCCTCCTCCACAAGAACAAGAAGTTAAACCAGTAGATGAAATCATCGCAAAAGTTAATAAAGAAACTGCAAGTAAAACTGTTTTCTTTCTTTTCATTGTAAGTCTCCTTTTTAAACTAATTAAACGACATAAAGAACCGTTAAAAACGGTTCTTATGAATTATACAAAATTTTCTATTAAAGTGTTGCTTCACTGGCAGAAATAAAACTATTTCTTACATCATCAGCTACATGTTCATTAGAAGCGTTAGCCAATTGATAGCTGAATAAGTATCCTTGATTTTCACCTGTTTTCGCATCAGCAACATACATGTTTATAGAACCACCAGCTAAACTTATTGCTTTCTCTCCTTCTGGTGTAGTAGTAGGTATAACATAGAAATTAACTTCGATTTTGTAAGGTTTTAATGAAACAGCAGTACTTCCACTTGAAATTCCTTCTTCAAAGAAATTATCTTCAAAAATTCCAATAACATCTCCAAAAACAGGATCTAGACCACGCATAATCTCTAGCATTGGAATTTCGCTTCCATATAATCCAAAGACAAAGTTGTAACCATTGACATAACCGCTGCCGCTTGTAAATTGCACTTCTTCCATTCTGTCATAATTAAAATATTTATAATCTTCAGGAGTTAAGCCAGGGATATGATTCCAAAAACCTATATTACTAATCGTTTCTCCTTCGTGAACAGGCGCTTCAGACAGAACAGTTCTTTGCCCAGAAGAAGTATACGCTACTAATCCTGGTCCATATGTTGCATCAGTTATTTCTTCATCAGCATTAGGTAAACTTGATTTTTTTGCTTCATCAAGATTAATTAATCCACTAACTGCCGTTTGTCCATCTTGTGTAAGTGTGCCTTCTATAAAATCAGATCCAACTTCATATGCATAGGTTAGTCCTAAGCCATCAACGGTATAAGCAAAGACCTCTTGATCACACCAATAATCCATAATTGAAGATAACCAAGAATCTGAATAGCCTTCAGATTTATCAAGATAAGCACTTGGGTCTTTTGTATCAATAACTTCTTTATAGACATCAATAAGTCCAGTTTTTAATTCTTCAGGAATAATTCCATAATATGTTGTAAGTTCATTGATCGTTTTTCCGGAAATTACAGGTGTAAAAGAAACAGTTCCAAGACTTACTTGTCCCATATTAAGGTCTTTATAACTAAGTACAAAAGATTCAACACTATCGTTATAGCCAAACATATTTCTAAAGAATGTTAATGCATCACCACTAGCAACAACTCTTGTACCGCTTGTTGAAGATTGAGCAGTAATTCCAGAAGAATAACTACTATCCCATTCAAAAATTGTATGATTGACGTTATGAGCATATCCATAAACATCAATTAAATTCGTAGCAGGTTTTAAATCAATGTAAGAAGGCCCTACATAGGCAATTCCAGTAATATTGTTGCCAGTCTCATCGTATGCCTCTAAATATCTGCCAACCTCATTATCTTTTTCATAATAAATATACCCGGTTTCACCATCATAATAGAATGTTGGGGTCATAATACTTGACCAACCATAAGATGTGGTGCCAGTTGAACCTGATACAGGTACGACTTCCATAAACCCGTTTTGTGAAATAGTATCAAGTGCAGAAATAATGTCGTAGGAAGGGTTTTCTCCAACTGTAATTGAATAAGTAGCAGAGCCATATTCAGTATTATTAGCAGTTACCGTAACAGTTAAAGCTCCTAAATCATTTAAAACAGTTCCTGGAGCAATAGATGTTGTATAGTCATTAGATGCTAACTCAATAACATCACCACTTGCACTACCATTTAATAATGTTTCAACATTTACAATAAGATTGTCAGCGTTAAATGTATCGCCTTGAACGAAGCTTGTTTGTGCATCACTTGTATCTACAGTAAGTTTATATGTGCGAGTAGCTTCATTAACTACAAGACTGATTGTAGATCTAACAGTTGCATCGCTTTCAAGAGTAGCAAAAACTTGATATCCATCAGCTGTGCTTACTTTATTAGCTGTTGCAGTAACTTCGTTACCAACAGTTGAATCAAATGTAAATGCAGAAGCCGCATTTGTTCCCCATCTAACAACATCAGTTGAACTACCATTCATAACAGTAGCAGATAAGTCAAATCTTTGACCTTCGCTAATTGTGTATGATTCACCTACAGCAATTTGATTGCCATCAACCGATATAATAATGCTCTTTTCACCAGGTCCACAAGCTGTTACACTGCCTAATCCTAAGCCAAAGAGTGATAAGACAGCTAAAGCTTTAAAGCTTTTTTTCATAAATATCCTCCTTATTCAATGAAAAAAACTAGTTCCCACTAGTCAATGCAAAGATATATTAAATACCATAATTATATTAATTTAATATAACAAGCCTTTTCTTAATATTATCTTAATACAAGACCGAACTTATATAGCCTAAAAATATTGTTTTTTAAGCTTAAAAATAATTAACCAATTAAGGAATCTAATCCTTTTTGTTATTAAGTAGACCATCAACTTTTAAGGACTAATAAATTGATGTAAGTATTATTGAACATAACTTAAGGATAAAGAAAACTCTTAATAGGTTAATTGATTATAGCAAGGTTAAAAAGATAAATAAAGAAAAATATTTGACATTTGCAAAGTTTTTTTCTAAATTCAGTAATATTCTTCTGATTTAAGTGATTTGAGTTAAAATAATGCGTTTTTGCAACGTTTTTAATATAAAATAGCTAAATTTTACGCAGAAAATAAAAAAGCTCACCTGACATATCTATAGTGAGTTCTTATTTTAGATTCTCTAATTTGTTTTAATTAACAAATGATTAATTAATATCTCCATTATGAATAGTTAATATTTAAAGAAAAAGTCTTCACTATTTTTAATATTTAAGAAAGAAAGTACACTTAAGAAAACAAAAAAGATCTCCATAATACCTATAAAAGTTTTAGTGAATTATTCTTAAAACTTTAATTTAATTAAGCACTGATAAGTGGTGAAATATCTAAAATTATAATTGTGATTTTTGCTAAATAAAAACCACATTCTAAAAGCATAAAAAATCTTTCAGCTTTTTAATATGAATCATCAATTTCATCACTATCAATTTTTCTTGAACCAATTCCTCCAATTTCTTCCTTCTTTTCTTTTTCTAACTTTTCTCTTTCTTTTTCTTTCTTAAAAATGAAATAGCCAATTCCAAATAGTGTTTCTCTATTTATTTTTTCGTACATAATAGTAATAAGAGGCAAATAAATAAAAAAATAAACATAAGATATTCACCATCATAAATAGTTGAAAACTAAAAAATATATAAGTTAAGTCAATTAATATAAAAAAGATAATAGCACCAAAAAATGAGAATATAGAAGTTAGAAGGTATTTTTTAAAATAGTTTGGAATTTTAAAAAGATTAAGTTCTTTATTTCTTTTAATTAACTTACGAATTGAATTAACTCCAAGTAAAAAGAAAAAAATAGAAAAAGACAAGAAAATAATAAAAAGAACAAAAGTTAAATTTGTAATATCTATAAAAGAAAATAGACCTGCTGATAAAAAAGGAAAGAAATATGTGCCAGCTAAAAAACCATTAAGGAATTTATTCAATTCTTTAATATCAGATGCTTCAAGAACATCTTTTTTGATATATTTTTCATAAAATTCTTTTTCGTTAAATTTCTCTAATTTCATAATATTTCTCTGAAAAACCTTGCAAATCTCAAATTTTTTAATCGCTTAATAATATTATAAGTACATATTAAATTTTGTTATTCAACTTCACTTATAACATTAACATAAAAATAATATAAGCATTAAAAAACTGCAAGTCTTCAAAACTTGCAGTCTCATTAATGCTTAATAAACTTAATTACAAAGGCATTATTATTTCTTAAAAGCTGATATAGTTAAATTCTAATTCCTTGGATAAACTCTTTGTGCATAAGATAATACTTCATAGTAAAGATAATTAAAATTACTCATAGCTTGATTTAACTCATCCATCGTAGTTAAATTAGGAATCGATTCAAGAATAGCTAAATATTTATCGTTATATTCATTAAATAAAGGGTCTCCTTTTAACTCTGGATAATCAGTTAGTAATTTTTCATATTTTTCAGTAATTTGCTGAGTCATTGCTTTCTTATTTAGCTCAACCATAAATTTAGTGCATTCTTCTTCATATGCTTCATAACTTTTTTGATCTACTATGCTTTTAGCTGCTGAGTAAAGATCATTAATATTCTCTTCATAAATGCTTAAATCAAAACCATAATACTCTTGTGTTACTTGTTCTAATTGAGTAATAGCTTCATCAAGATAAGCTATGGAAGTTTCTCTTGCTAAATCTGCATCAGTGACCTCATAAACCATAGTTAAATCATATTCTTTAACTAAATGATTAAATCCATTTTCTTCAGTAACATCAAGGCAATACATTTCATCTTGCAAGTAAAAATCATATGTTTGCCCATTCTCATCAACAATAGATTCTAAAGAAAATCCATTTTCCTCAAAAGCGATAGCAAAACCAGTAATATCAATAGAATAATTTAAACCTATTTCAATAGTTTCAGAACCACCACCATACCACATTAAAGCATCGTAAGGAATATTATAATTAAAAGTTATGTTCATATAATAGTAACTTTCAATTTCAAATAATTGATTGAGAAGTTCAACTATATATAAATTGTAAAGGTTATATAAATCAGTTTCTTCTATTCCTTCAGCTAGATTCTTCATCCTTTGAAGTGAATTTTCAAAATCAGGAAAATCTCCATCATTAAAACCATATGTTTCCTTGTAGTTGTTATAAGCTTCTACAAAATAGTTATATGCATTTGTCGCTACGTTTTTAATAAAAGTAGCTCTGTACTCAATATATTCTCCTTCATATAATTGATAGAATCGTTCATTTATGTAGAAATCTAGTTCGTTCTCAAATTGCCTAAAGTATTCATCCACTTGAGTATTAGAAGTAGCCGTTCTTACGCTTTCAATCAAACTTTCCATCTTCTCTGGAGCAAAATATAAAGTTGAAGATTCTTCACTTATTACTATTCCTTCAAACATAAGATTAAGGAGTTGGAAAGTTGTAGTCATTGAATATAAAGTATTATCCCTATACCGCTCATCAATTGTATTTAATTGTATCCAATTATCTACGTTATTCCTCAAATCTTCATACAAAATTCTAAGTTCTTCAAATCTGATAAAAGTAACATCATTTCCCGCTGCACTTACTATCTCGTTATATAAATCAACTATATAAGTTTCTTCTTCGATTATAGGATATTCAAGAATAATAGATTCCCAATAATCTTTAACGCCAGCAAGGAAATCATCGATAATATCTTGCTCGACATTTGTGAAACTAAACCAATCATATAATAAAGTCTCTGCTATACGAATTTCTTCTGAATCTGAAGCAAAATTAACTTCACCTATTAAAGTAATAAATGTTTCTTAATCCTCTTTAGTTAAATACTCATAACCAATTAAATCATTAATTCTATTCTGCCATGATGCAATAGTATATTTTTTAACACTTTCAACATTTTCACTCTCATCAGCATCAATCCATTTTGCAACTAAAGATAGATCGCTATTAACTAATGTTGAATTTGTAAATCTTTGATCGTTAATTAATTTACCAGTATACCATCCTTCAAAGATATAGCCTTGCCTAAAAGGTTCAGGTAATGAAATTGTAGTGTTAGCAATAACCTTATCATAAACAGATAAATCAACGCTATTAGGTAAAACACCATTATTTAAGTCAAATTCAATACTATAAAAAACTTCTTCCTCTTGAGCGGAGTTAACAACAGTAAAAGTCGATTTTGTTTCATCAGAATATGTAATTGTATAAGTATCAATGTTGTTTTCTGAAGAGGTTTTTTCAATTGAAACAATTGATCTTCCATCTTTTCCCTCAGCTTTTACTCCACTATCTTGACCATTGATGAACCAATTGCCATTTTTACCAATTTCAATTGTAGGAACTACTCCATCACTTCCTTTGATATTGCTATTTTTTGTCCATTTTCCATCACTTTTAACGTAAAGATCAAAAGTAGATACATCAAGATAGGTGTCCCCATCAATTCCTAATTCGTCACTAGGAACGCCTTCTCCCGTGCGAAAACTTGTTCCATCTTTTCCATCTTTTCCATCATTTCCGTCAACACCATTTACGCCATCTTTACCATCGGCTCCATTTGCTCCAGCACAACTTGTCACGCTAAAAAGTGCAAAAGCAGAAAGAAGCAACACAAAAATTTTTTTCTTCATATTATTCCCCTTAAAATAATATTTATAACCCCATCAATTAGTAAAGACTTATCTAATTATCAATCAGTTATCAAATATCTACTTTTAAAATAAAGTAAATTAGTCATATTTAAAAGAGAATATTAATAAATTTAATGCTTTCCTAACAAAAAGCGGAAAACGTTATTATGTATAAATTAAAAAATTGCTGCATGAAGAATTGTATTAAGAATGTCTATATAGCGCAAAACGTTAAAAGAAGAAAAGATAAAAAAAGCACTAAATCAAACAAATGTTAAACTTATAAAATCAAGAGAAGAGAGAACGACTCATGATAAAAAAGAAGAAAGCAACCTACTAGTTAAAAAGCCATTTGTGAATTTCTTTAATTCTTTATTTTTAGACGCTTCAAGGACATCTTTTTTGATATATTTTCTATAAAATTCTTTTTCATTAAATTACTCTAATTTCATATTATTTTTTTAAAAACCTCGCAAATCTCAACTTTTTATCACTTAACAACATTATAAATGCATGTTAAATTTTGTTATTCAACTTCACTTGTAACATTAACATAAAAATAATATAAGCATTAAAAAAACTGCAAGCCGTCAAGAACTTGCAGTTTTTCAATGCATTAAGAGTCTTACTTAAAGTGGTTTGGTTAAATCAACTCCAAATGATGCTCTATTAAACGATCCATACTCATTAGGAACTGCAACTTCAATATTTAACACATAGTTAGACCCTGTTCTAGCAGAGTAAAATGTTAAATTATCAATTAAGGAACTTACTAATGTAACATCACTTAATTCAACTTCATTACTTTCAGTATCAACAGTATAACTAAAGGTGAATTTTGCTACAAGTTGTTGTGTACCATTACTGACGATTTCAAATGAACCAGTATCCTTACTTTCAAAATATATTGTTAAAGTAGACATACCATAACTTGGGGCTACAGTTAAGAACCCACTTCCAGCATATTTATTTCCAACAATAGTAGAAGTATCGGCTTTAAGAGCAAAAGTTATTTGATTATAGTTGTAATTATGTTGATCCTTGGCAGCATCACTTCTTGTACGTAACATTAAGTTTACACTTCCATAATCATCACTAATTTCAATATCGCCACCATAAATTGATTCAAAGTATGAATTTGTGCTATTAAAGATTTGATTAACTTTACCTTGATCCGTTAAAACAGTGACACGACCATCAGTAATTTGATATCTAATATTGACTGTTGCTTCACCTGCTTCATCAGGATTATCGCCTTCTTCTCTATCGTCGCTAGAAGTTGGCATTGTCATAGTCATGATAGAATCACTTGTAAATGTTAAACTTATAACACTTTTTGATAACTTATATTCATAAGTTTTTCCAATGAGGTTTTTCTTATATTCTTCAGCAGAGATTGGTTCTTGAACAACAAGAGTAAATGGTTTGGTTCCAAATTCATTTTCATGACCAACGATATAGAAATAGAAATTATAAATGCCTGGAGTAAATGTTTCGATTGTATAAGCGCCTGTTGGGACAAGTTTATCAGTATCTCCATCATGTGCTTTTAACTTAATTCCATCACTTGGTCCACTTGTAACTTCCATGCCAAATTTATAGCTAGTATCTTCTGTATCGGTTTGGAGCCAGAAATAATCTGTTTCATCATAAACTCTTACACTTCTAAATTCATGTGTAGTATTTGTTTCTTGATTTTGTGGACAATCAAACTCGATACCACCAACTTCTGGAGCATTCCATTGAATTTGAACTGTTCCTTTTCCTCCACCCCTTGTTTCAAAGGTTACAGTTTCTTTTGTTGCCACATATGTTCCATCGTCTTTTTTAGGAGGATTAATTACAGCAATACCATCTCTATAAATCATAATTGATCTTGAACCAGTAACTTCATTTGAAACGGTAACACTAGCAACATCAAATAACGTTGAACCAGTAGCTGGTTCAAAATTATCAATTCTTAATGGTAAAGAGTGATTATAAGGTAATGTATAAAGAATTGTTCCATTTTCTTGCTTTTCCTTTTTATCATAATCATAACGAGTGCCATCAGCTCCTGGACCAATTGCGATTTCTTCATATTTATCAACGTATTCAATATCAAAACCTTTAATATAATAATCGTCGATATTAATTGTTCCAATATTATCTTCGCCTTTAGTTCCATAGACAAAATCAGAACCGCTTTCTTCAAAAACAGTTTCTAATGTATCTTTTGTTGCACCAAGTTGATAAACATAATTAAAACCAGTTAACTGATAATTTGTGTTGTAGTTAAGTTCAAAATCAATTGAAACAATATTTCCAGCATTATTTTCATATTCTGTTACAACTTTTGCACTAGTATCAGTAAATGTATATGTGGCATTTCCTCTAGCTGAGAAATCACCAAAAGCAGTACTTCCTCTATAACTTACTTCGCTTGCTATCGAAGTAAAGAGTGAACTAAAGCCATAAACAGGAAGATCGCTAATTATAAAGTTAGGAAGTTTAGCATATTCTTCATATTGGAGAGCTGGAAGACCAATAAAGCTATTGTTTGAATACATTTCAGAAATCTTATTGCTATTGTTTTCATCATAAGAGAAGAAATAGAAAGAACTTTTCTTTTTGTCTATTACTGAATAACGATTAGTAACTGTTTCACTTTCATTATCTTTTCTTGTAACTTTTGTATAAGTTGAATCATTAAAAAGATTAAATTCACTAACTTCAGTTACTGATGAAGTTTTATAAGTGTGTTTAGCTTTCGTTAATGAAGCAAGCTCTTGATCCTTAATTGAAGAAATAATTGAATCGAGCTTTGTAACATTTTCAGCATTTTTATCATAAGAATTAACGCTAACTGCATTTTTAATCCTGCCTTCAACACTAGTAGCATAGCTTGCTGAAACTGAAATAACTCCACCTGTAAAAACCTTGTTAAATGTAACTAAAGCGGTACCATCAGCTTGATTTTCAATTACACAATCTTCAATTGATGTATTTGATCCATTTGAATAAGAGAAACTATAAGCAATTGAATCAGGTACTATAGCGTTAGTATTTCCAAGTCGATAACTTACTTTAAAAGTTTTGCCTCCAGGTATGTTATAAACTCCATTTTCATCAACTGTGATATCATCACTTTCTTCAATAACAACAAAGATTTCTTTTGCCATTTCTCCAGTTACCTTAATTTTATAGGTAGCTGAATAGTTTGGATCTAAAACAGATGTTGCCTCTATTGTTGCATCGCCAACTTTTACTCCAGTTACAACACCACTTGCATCAACTGTTGCAATATCTTCATTTAAACTTTTCCAGGTGACTGAATCATCATCACTTCCTAAAACATCAACTGAGAGTTTAATTGTTTCTTTCATTTTTACACTTAATGGACCGGCAATTACAACGCCAGTTACTTTTGTGTTATCGTCGTCTTTATTATCATCACCAGAAACTATGTTATCATCGTTTGGATTATTATCACCACAAGAAGATAAAGTTGTGCCAATTAAGAGGGCACTTGATAATAAGGTTAAAGTCAAAAGCTTTCTTTTCATATCAAAAACCTCGCAAAACTCAACTATGTTCTTTCACATAGTTATCAAGATAGTCAAATTTAGTACCACCAACATCATAGAATGTTGCAAATTGGCCACCAAAATTTAAACCATCTAGAGAAGAGTAAGCTATAAACATACTTACTCTAACGTCATATGGATCTTCACCATCCGAAACCATAAAACCAGCTCCTTGAGGTAAAGATGAAGAGCCTAAACCAAAATAATCGAAAACAGCTTTTGAAAAACTTCTCGTTCCATCACTAACTGTTCCATTATTTTTCCAATAATTATATCCCATAATTGAAGCTGGAGTATAATTTGCCGCTTCATAATCATAAATTACAGGATCAAAGGTTGAGAAATAGAATAAATCATCTTCATACCCCATTAATGTGCCACAACCTGGAAGTTTCATTCCTCCAGTTGCATAATCTTTTCCCCTATTAATATTAATAGCAGTAATTTGAGTTCCGGCAGCATTATAAGCTAAATTAAATTCATAAATTGAATCACCTTCTTTAATATAGCCTGTATTAGAAGATGGTACACCATATGTTTGGATAAAATAATAATTTTCGGTGTAATAAACTTTTCCGAGCCCAGCATCACTTATTACATCCATTGAATAGTTATTTCCTTTAAATTTATTTAATACTGATTCAAGGGTTGTTTTATCTTGAGTTAAAGCACTATCACCAATATTTAAATAACGCTCGACAGCGGCTGACTTAACATTATTTACATCACTAAAAGTAGCTTTAAAAATACCTCTATCTAAAGAAGTTGTTGGGTTATAAACATCAAAATATAGAGTAAAAGCATGTGTATCCCAATCATTAACTTCAAGTCTTAAACTTCTTAAACTTCTTTCGGTTGTATCAAGTTCATATTGGCAGATATAAGCTAAAATACTTTGAGCTTGACTATCAGTAATGTAATAAGAATTCTCATGTTCTTCATCAACATAGCCAATAAAGTTAGAGAAAGACATTGAAGATAAAACATAGGTTAAATATTGGCCATATAAACTTGAGTAAAAACCATCGCCTTGATTTGATGGAGTTCCTAAAATTTCAAGTTTATCATCGTTCATATCATCGAGTTTAAAATTAACGACAGCTCCTGGAGTTTGTAAAAATCCACTTACCTTATTGCCTCTTGTTTCACTTAATGTTTCATAAATTATGGCATCTTCTAAGAAATATTGATTTTGACGGAAGGTTTCCTTTCCTCCACTATCATTTCTTAAACCGGTTGCATCAAGATAAACCTTATAATTATTACTTGTTAAATAAGGAGCAATAAGTTCATAAAATTTACGGTCTAAAGGTGTTTTAGAAGTTTTTCCATCTTCTAAATACTTTTTAATCTCTTTGTTTTCAGTTGAGCCAACATTATAAACTGATGCTGTTGAACGGTCATAAGCGTCTTGTTCTTCATAATAATTACTAACACAATCAATGGTAAGTGTATCTTTTACAAGAGTTAAAGTAACCTCTTTTGGTAAAGCACCAGGGTTATAAGTTTTTCTTAAAAATATCGAAACTAAAAGTTCGTCATTAAGAGTATTTTTGCCAAATTCATAAACATATTTTGTTCCTGGAGTATAATTGCTTGGAAGGAATGTGTAATCAAAATTTTCCATTCCATCACGATAATCATAAATATCGCTGACCATAATTCCAGCTCCATAATCAATAACCGGAACTCCACTTATTACCTCGCCATTTTCTAAATTATAGGTAAAAACACACTCATCATTTTGAGCATAGCCATTAAAACCTAAATCGCCTTGGCTTTGAAGAGAATAATCAGTGTAATAACTCATTTGGGTTCTTTCAACGCCTTGTGCTGCATAAGAATCAGAATAAGAAACGGTAAAGTTATTCATTCTTAAAGAGTCAAAAAACTCTTGTAAAGCTCCTTCTGCTTCAGGAAGAACAGGAAGAGTATCTTCATCCTTTGGTTCATCTTGAGAAGGTGTATCGTTATTTCCGCAAGCCACAAGTCCCGTTAAAAGAAAAGAGAAACTTAAAAAAGCTAAGATTTTTTTCTTCATATTATTCTCCATATACTCCTTTTAAAAGGTTATCTACTGTTTCAACACTAGTTGTGCCAAAGTCAGAGTAAGAATAGGAGATCTTTTGTTCACCCATTGCTCCTCCTCCAACTGACGCTAAAACGCCAAGTCCAATTTCACATGTTGCAATTTCATTATTTGAATCATGATTAATTGTTAAATATGCATTTGTAATATAATCCATCCAAGTAGTCGTGGCTTGGAAACCCCAGCCAAATAAACCATTTGCTAAAGCTGAAGCAATATCCATATTTGCTGTGAAATAGCTATAGTCATTAGCCTCAGCTGGATTAGATTTTTCAAATAAAGTAGGAGCTAAAGCTGTAAAAGCGGTACTACTTAAGTAGAATGTTGCTCCATAGTTATAAACATAAAAATCGCCAACAGTGTCATACCACTCAGAATATAAGTTCCACTTATATCCTTCTTCGGTTTCAACCCATTCCCAAACATTAGCTACATCACTATTAGGCTCTTTATAGATGTATAAATAGCCGCTTTCTCCAGTTTGAGGAAGTTCATCAACATAGACATATTTTGTTGATTCATTTTCAACAGGTCCAATGAAATTTACAAAACGAAGTGAACCGTCACTTGTCATTTCAAATTCATAACAAGCATCATATGTTTTTGTTGTTGCAGTTGGTGTAGAAGCTAAAGCGCCAGTTTTATCCTTATAATAGACAGGAATTGTCGTATTAGCCTTAATGAAAGCAAAACCAAAGTCGTTATACTTTTCATTATTATCGTAATCATAATAGAAATAATCGTTTGTACAATAAATTGTGGTGCCGCTACTACTTACAAGGCCGCTTGGCTCAACAAGTTTAATACCTTCAAGAGTATAGTTATTTCCATTAATTAATTCAGAAAGTTTAGTAATTTCGCTTTGTTCACTAACACCTTCTAAACCTTCGTTTAAAACCTTATCATTAACAAAATCAACTTTTGTTGTTGTTTGAGGTTTGAATTTTCCAACAATTGTTCCATAATTACCAAGATCTAAAGTTGTTTGAAATTCGCAACCTTCTAAATCAATAATTTGAACATAGAAAGCACTAATATAATTTGCAATACTTGATCCATAAGTTGACATGTATTGGAAAACAGACATTGTTTCACTATCTTTAATAATATAACGATTACCACCCATTGCTTGATAGCCATCTTCTTTTAAAGTATCAAGAGTGGAAGATAATAAACTAATATCTGCAACAGTTAAAGTTGAATAAAGTCCAGTTACAATTTCATTATTATAATAACCGGCATATTCATAAACTGAAGGATAGACTTCAGTTGCTTCTTCGTTAATATAATATTTAAAAAGTTTATGCCCAGTCTTTGTTTGAGCATAGCCAAAATCTAAATCATTACCACCTTCTTTATACCAGGCATTTGGTGTGAAATATTGGGTAAATTCTTCATTTGTATCGCCTACATTGACTTTAACATCATATGTATATTTATCGAATTTTGAAGCATTTTCAAGCAAAACCTCAATATTTTTATCGTTTTCGTTAGTGAAATTATCGCCTGCTTGATTGCCACCAAGTCCCCCATCATAACTAGGAGAATCTTTTGGTGTTTCATCAGTAGAAGGCGTATCTTCTCCTCCACAAGAAACTAAACCTAATAAAAGGAAACTAGAAAGTAAAAGTAAACATTTATTCTTCATAGCTTACTCCTACTTTGTATGAAAAAGCACTTCCATCATTAAATAAATTTTTATAGAAAAAGGCACTATGAGTTTCCATTGAGAAAGAATCACCATCTCTAAAATAACTATTTAATTTTTGGTATCCACCATTTGAGAAAGTATCTTTTCCATTTTCTTCAATAAGTCTAATTTCATCATAAAGATTATATTCAATATTTAAACCAAAGTTATTGTTATAAACATCAGCATCACGAGAATTGGTAATTGGAACGACAAGTCCCTCATTTAAATTTGACCCATTATAAAGATCAATGGTGTATTTATTATTTGTTTCATCGAAGTTAATTGAGAATAATCTTTTATCGATGTGATAGATTCTAACGCCCTTCCCTTGAGGAGCTAAAACATGTTCATATTGATTGATACTATCAATTTCATTTAAGCCTTCATTTGTGTAAAGCTCAATTAAAATATATTCACCAAATGGATTAAATTTATTTGTTACTTCAGCATCATCCCCTTGAAGAACAATACAAGCATTCTCGTTTTGCATAGAAATTAAATCAATTTCAGCACTTCCATAAACTAAATATGGTTTTGTCCAACCAAGAAGCATTTTAGTATAAGAGTTATGATCGATAATGTTATTATCCATCATATCAACCTTACCAAGAGGAGAATAAGCTGCATTTCCATCGGTTGAATAATAATCTTGTAAACCTAAAAAGTGACCAGTTTCATGAATAAAAGTATGAGAATCTAAAGCACTTGTTTGATATCCTTCATACATAAAATCATAGCTAGCCCAGCCATATACATTAGTAACTGGCTCATTTACATTTCCTAAGCTATCTTGATTAGCCCAAGAAGTATAAGCCCAGAAATTCATATCATCTAAATTTGGGCCACCATTTGTATAATCAGGTGCACTATAAACTAACCAAACAGCATCAATAAACCCATCACTATCGCTATCAAATGATTTCATTTTATCGCTTTGAGTAGCACGATAATTAGCAACCGCCTTTTCCATAATTTCAGTGGTTACATCGCTAGTAATTTGGGTTGCGGCAGTATAGCCAAGTTCTTGTTTAACATCAAACCATTCAGTTACGGTGCCTGAAAGATGAAGTTTACCATAACTTGATTCTTCATAAAAAGAAGCAACGCTACCAAACTTTAATCTTTCATCTTCTTCTGGATTACCAAAGAAAAGAGTTTCAATATCTTCTCTTACTTTATCTTTTTCATCAGTACTTGTGTTTTTATCAAGATCAATTGTTGTATATTCTGGAATTAAAACAGGTACAACAAGAATATTAACATCTCCTGTTGAAGGCATGACTTGAGTATTGTAATAAGCCTTGCTTTCAAAATCAGCCATATCCATTGTCATTTCCACTTCACTTGGTGCAAAAGTTTTGCTTTCAACACCTTCTTTTCCTGAAATAGAAATTTTTGCAGTTTGACTATAGATTAAATTAGCTCCTGGATTAGTGTCTCCGCATGAAGCAATTAGAAACAAGTCCAACACAAGTTAAAGCTAATAAAGGTAGGATTCGTTTAGCCATTGTATTCTACTCCTTGTAATGTTTTTACGCTTATTTTAAAAGGCAAAGCTGCGCCATCGTTAAAAGTATATTCACCATTAAAGAATTGATAACCAAATGTCAAAATATCAAAAGGATCACTATCAATATCCCAGAAAGTATCTCTTGTTGCATATTGAGAAGTAAGGCCACTTAAATCAAAAGTATTTGTTCCATTAGCTTCAATTAAGCGGCATCTTTCATAGTAATCATAACTTTTATCAATTCCAAACATTTGGGATTCACTTCTTTCATTACTTATTACCATAAGGATTGCTTCATCATCTGCAAGGCGTGTTCCATCCCATTCAAGATTGTTATAATCCCAATAAATGTTTTGTCCGCCATCATAATTAACAACGCGGCATTTAAAAATTCTTGAATCAACATGGAAAATTCTTACACCAGTATTTGCAACACAAGCTTCTCTTTGATGAACTAAAATTCCATCTTTTTCATTTCCATAGGTATCTTGTTCTGCTACGCCAAGTGGAGAATATAAATCAATTAATATATATTCGCTAAAAGGATTAAATTCATAAACAAAATTTTCTTTGTCTTTTGCAGACATATTTTCAATTCTAGCGGATATTTCTTCATAATTTGAAGGAATTACAATGACGCTATGATCATTATATGTATTGTATGGAAGTAAAATTTCACTACTACCATAAACAACATAAGGAGTAATCCAACCTAAAGCAAGTTTAGAATATGGATCGAAATCACCAATATTTTGATCCATCATTGTTGAAGAGCCAGTAGGACGTCTTCCATCGCTAGTATATAAATCATCAAGACCTAATAAGTGTCCAGTTTCATGAATAAATGTATGTGAATCTAAATCAATGCTTGAAAAGTCTGAAAAATCAGGGACATCATTTTCATCATATTTAGCGTAAGCCGAATAAAGTTGGTCAAAACTTGCCCAAGAAAAACCACTAGTTGTAGGATCTTCTTGGTTGTATGGAGTTCCCCAATCCCAGGTAGTATAATTCCAAAAAGCTTCGTTTAAATCGCCACTTGAACTATTTGGATTGATTAATGCTTGATTGAAATAGTTATAGTGATCATAAATTAACCAAACACCATCAATTGAACCATCTTGGTTTTTATCATAGTCTGCTTTGTTTAAGTTATAACTAGGATTTGAAAAAGCCCAATCGACTGCTTTTCTAAAAATTTCAGTAATAATTGTGCCATTATTACCCATTGTAATATCGCTTAATTCTTTAATATCGGTGTATTGAGCGACATCAAACCAATCAGTTACAAAACCTTGGAAATTTAATTTTCCAAAACTTGATTCATAGTAGTATTCACTTAAGGACATGAAACCATTTCTTTCGCTCTCTTTTCCAAAAAATGCTGTTTCGATATCACTTTTAATTTCTGGAGTGTTAAATTCACTACCAGGAAGATGAACAGGAATGACAAGTAAATTGACATCTCCAACTGAAGGGCAGACATTTTCATTATTCGATAATGTTCCACTAATTGTGTTGTAATCCATAGAAACTTCAACATTTTTTGGTGAAATATATCGATCAGTACTTGTTGCACTTTCATCTTTAAAAATCTTGATAGTTGCCGTTCCACTATCTTTATCAGTTAAGTATGAAACGTCTTGCGAATCATCCGTCTCACCTGGTTGACAAGAAACTAAAGTTAAAAACGGAACTGCTAACAATAATAATTTCTTTTTCACGCTTAGCCTCTCTTTCTTTTGCATAATAAACTATAAACATAAAATCAGAGGTGTCAATAGACACCTCTTATAAATATGTTAGTTTTGGGGATTATTCAGCACTTGCTTTAACGGTAATTACAACGTCACCAGTTGCTTCAAACCTAGGACTATAGTAATTGCCCCAAGCATCTATTGAACTTGAGTATTTTTCTTCTCCATCTACCGTAATTGTAATATCGCACGCGACAGGATTATTACTAATCGATACAAAACCTGTGAAAGGCTCAAAGAATATTGCGCCATCAGTCATATAATCGCCTATAGACTCATTATAATAATCAATATAAGCGCCTGCTAAAGCTTCATCTATATTAATTGTTACCTTACTTGCTTCCACTTTTTCAACAACAATTTTGAAATCATCCATAATTCTATAAGTAGAACCATAAGCAGTAAGTTCTTCACCATTTGTATCATATAAATGAACAATATAAGCATAACCTTCTGGTGCTGCCTTAACAGTTACACCAAACTCACTACCTTTATATACTGTTTTATCTAAAGTTTCGATTTCTTTTCCATTAACAGTGAAAGTAAAATCAGCTTCAGTTAATCCATCGCCAGTCTTATCTTCAAATCCGATTGTTAAAGGTTCAGATTTGAAAAGTTCAATTCTTATACTTTCAAGGTTAGGTGTAATCTTGTCGCTGCTCAGAGTAACATTAACGCTGCCTCCACTTGAGCTAAAGTTAGCGACGTCAAAAGCAGTCTCACTATCATCATTATTTACATAATAAGCAGAAGCGTCATATCCTTCAGCTAAGACTAAAGTAATATAAGTCATAGATCCTTCTAAGAATGATGCCGATAGGCCTTCTTTATATTCGGAAATATTGACGTTACTATTTGAATTTGTAAGCGTGAATGTAGATAAAACAGAAGCAATTTCACTGCCATCTTTAACCTCAACTTTAATAGAAGCAGGATATGTCTTTGCTTGTGAAGAATCAACACAAATTTTAACATTTTGTTCAGGCATAGTGAATTTACCTGTGTAACTATTTCCATAAGAGTTTTTAGTAAGAGTTACTTCAGTTTCAAGTTCTTTACCATCTCCTGTTAAATATACACGATCAATAGAAACTAAGCCACTTGAAGGGTTAAGTGAGAAAGTAATTTCTTCTCCTGCTGCAAATGCAGTTCCTGAATTATTCAAACTAATTGAATAATCGCTGCTTTCATCATAACTTACCGAATAAGCCTTAGAAGTTTCAATTGTTAAAACAATATCGCTACCATCATCAGGCATTCTAATAGTTGCTTTGTTAACAGCAACTTGTGTATAAGTTGTGTAATCATATTCTGTAGTTTTTATAACATTGTATGAATTTCCGTTCTCATCTTTTACAACAATTGGCAAATATCCTTCTTCAGCTTCAATGTATAAATAGAAAGTTGTTCCTGGAGTAAGACTTGTTACCTCTTCTCCCTTAAATGATGTTTTTGCAACAGCACTTTTAATGTGTTCATTTTCATTAATAGTAATTGAGCCATTTTGTTTAACATCAATTGTAATTTCTACATCGCCTTCAGGCATTATAAAATTAAAACTTGCTCCAGACCAAGACGTGGCTTTGCTGAATGAAAATCCAGGTACTGCCTCTCCATCAACTGTTGCAGTTATATCAACAATTGAACTATTTTCGTCTAATGGGTAAATATTTTGAACACTTACTAAATTACCTACTGCAACACTTTCAGGTAATGTACCACCTCTAACTTCAACATCATCAAAACCAACATAAGTAATGTTATAAACATCTTTTACTTCGCCTTTAGGTGTGAGAGTAATCGATTCAGTAATTGATGTATAAAGCATTACAAAGCCAGAATCACCATTATCTACATAACGCATTGATTCAAAATTTACTGTACTGCTACTTTCGGTTTCACCTGTAAAACCGGAAAGAACATAACCTACATCTTTGGTAAATGGGATGTAGATACCAGTTCCACCGTTATAAAGGTCTGTTGCTTCAAAACCATAAAATTTAATATGTTCATTATCTACTAAATTGATTTTGATACCTCGATCAGAAGTACTCTTGTTTTGATTATAGAAAACATATACTTCTAAAGTTTCAGTTTCGACAGTAAAGGAATAAGTAAGCGACATTTCTTGTGAATTTAAAACTACTTTATCATCATCGCCATAAATAACTTCATCATTAACATAGAAATAAAATCTTGGTAAATCGCTTTCATAATAATAGCCGCCATTTAATTTTACAGTAACTTCAGTGCCGAAAGGAATTTCGTCTCCTTTTTTAACTTCTTCACCATTAGCTGTAAGAGTTAAATACCAACACTCGAAGAAGTGGTATCACCTAAAATTGCAAAATTACTAACAGTTGATGACATTACATCGTAATTAATCGTAATTGCATAAGCGGTTTCTGTGACGGTAAATTCATATCCACCACTTGGATAAGCTACTCTTGAACCATTTACGGTTAAATCTTTAACTAAAAAATGTTCAACAGGAGTAACTGTAAGTTTAACTGTATCGCCAACATTAACTTTTCCATCACTTACTGTTTCAGTTCCTTTTGTTAAAGTGTATGAACCTTTTGTATCATCGTTAGTGACAGTAATTGTTGAAACTTCTGGTGGTATTTCTGCACTTGTTACTTTAAGTGTGGCAGCTTTAGAAGGCATATTAAATGCATATGCTCCATCTTTTAAAGTTAAAGCTTCACCATCAAGAGTAACAGCAGAAACTGTATAGCCTTCTACAGGAGTTACTGTAGCAACTAATGCACTACCTTCTTCAACTTTTGATAATTCAGTTAAAGCTACTCCATCTTTTGTTACACTAACAGTATTAATTCCAGCATCTTTTTCAACTGTTAAAGCAAAAGTTTTAACTTCAGGAGTTTTGACAACTTCTTTAGTTGTAACTTTAAAAGTTGAATCGACAGCTGGCATGTCAAAAACATAACTTCCCCCAGTAACATTAACGGCAGATCCATTTAAGGTAACAGCGCTAATTTCATAATCATCTTTTAAAGTAATTTTAGCAGTAAGTTCTTTTCCTTCTTCAAGACTAGTAAGGTTTGTAACTTCTGCTCCTTCACTTGTAAAAGTAACACTATCAACGCCACTATCTTTTTCAACTGTTAATTTATAACCAGTTGTTGAGTCTTCGGCGCTATCACCGCATGAAGTAATTAATAAACCACATGCGAGGGCGCCAAGTACTAATAAATTTTTCTTTTTCATAGTAAAATCCCTTCTTTTATGAAAAATTTATCAAAATAAATAAGATATCTTATTTAAAAACTGCGAAATTTAACAAAATCTTAATATGTCATAGAATGATGTAGCAAGCCGCTTTGCTACATCGTTCTAATATGCCATCTAATAATGTAGCAGCTTCTTTTGCTAGATCGACCTCTTTTAGCAGCCTTATTTAAGATTGAATTCAAAAATAAAAATAGGATTTAAATTACTTAAAAAATTCGTATCGCTAAATAAGGATTAATATAAATGTAAGCTTAAGAAAGGCGGATAAAACTATTTAATTTATTTGAAAACCTTGTAAAACTACAATATTTTTGTGATATCAAATTAATTTTTTCTATCTTATTTAGTTTATTTAGAATTTAAAATTATTCTCAATGTCTTATAAGGCTATCTAAAAATAAACCAACATTAGAACCAAGATTATTTTTTAGTTCTTTTAAATCTTCGCAAAACTTTTTCTCATTTTTAATTGCGATAGCTATTCTATCCTTATAAATATCAAAAACTAGATGTCTTTTATTGTGTCCAAAAAATTCGTTAACCTTTGTTTCGAGAAATCTTTTTGAAGAAATTTTACGATTTTCTATCATTTGTTTTCTGTCTAGATCAAAAATTCTATCATCATGCATCAACAGGAAAAGTTCAAAAGTTGGATTAGAAATGTAGAGCTCATATCCAGCTTTTACACACTGCTTAACTATTTCATCGTATTGTTCTTCTTTGAAATTTTGTGGATCTCTATCTGCAATAAAAGCTACTCTATCAATATCTTTTATGTAGCCAATCTATCCTTCTTTAACTGAATTTTCAAAATTTGAAATCTTGCGTTTTAAGTGACTTTGACCAAATTCGTTTTCTTCATTTTCAAGAAGAGTAAGATGTATTCGTTTATTTAAATTTAAATAGTCACTAGATTTTTTTAAGCCTTCAAAGTATTGAACCTCTGTCAAATCTCCTTCAGGAACAACAAAGCAAATCTTGTAAAATCTCTTGCGTTGCTTTTTCTTTCAAAACTATTTTTTTCGTTAAGTGGTCTCATTTAGATATCCATCAAGCAAGATAATTAGTAAATGTTGGAACACCTCCATAGCGTCCATCTAAATATGCTTTATCTACTTTTTTATCAAATCTTTCGCCAAATTCTTCTAATGAATAAATACTTGTAGGGCCATTATCGGTTCTCTCGCAAAACCAAATTTCATCACGTCTAACAAGATCTAAATCTAATAAATGAGTCTCATGAGTTGTAACGATAAGTTGACAAGTAACTTTATTTAAGAAAAATGACTTAATGAACTCATAAGATAGTTCTGGATGAAAACATCTATTTAATTCATCAATAAAATATACTTTATCAGCTTCTTCATTCATTAAAATTTCTACTAAATCAAATAGTCTTTTCGTGCCATCGCTTTCTTCACTAAAACTATACTCTCCATCATCTTTATGATGCTTAAATATTATCTTTTTAGCTGAGTACTCATCTTCGTCTTTTTTGAGTAAATAAATTTCATCAAATAGTCGCAAACATAAATAAGGATTAATTGCATCCTCTTTCTTTCTTCTTTTAGAAATCTCCTCATAATAATTTAAAAAATTGCTCAAAAATTGTGGAGGAGTTTTCTTTTGTAATTCTTCAATATCACAATCAACCAATGTGCAAAAGGAAATTCCAGTTCCAAAATTAGAAATTAAGGCATTTAATTTGCCAATTTTTTCTTCTGAAATTAAGAATTTTGTCACATCCAACATTGCATCTGGAAAAATAACAACAAGTTTATGCAAAAACCGATTATAAATTTTTCTAAAAATAATGACACTACTATCTTTATTTTCTTCATATAGAGTATCTTTATTTGTATTCATTAATGTTAAAAGCAAAATATTATCTTGATTTTTCATATCAGAATAATAAATTTTCAACCTGTTTAAAGTGTTATCATCAAAATATTGCTCGTTAAGAAGAATATTTTCGCCTATGCTTCTACTAAAAATTAATGTGTCTCTACCATTATTAGTTAACTCGTATAGCCATTCATTTCTAATGCTATTTTTAGAAAGTATCATGTCAAAACCATAAGTGTAAAATTTGTTATCAATTTCGATCTCAAAATCAAAGGAGGAGATTTTATCTTTATTTTCTTGCTTACCTCTATAATAAAGATTTGTAAAATTAGTTTTTACTCCTTCTAAAACTATCTTTTTGAAAAAAGCCACTGCTTTTATAAAGTTTGATTTACCAGAAGCGTTCGCGCCAAAAACCTCGCCAAACTTGAGTATTTTCAAATTTCCTTTATTAACATAATGGTTGCTTTTTCTTTTAGTACTGCCAGCAACCATTGAAATTTTTTGAGGTGAATCAAACGATAAAAAGTTAGATATCGTATAACTGATAAGCATATTTTCGCTCCTTACTAAAACAATTATATGTGATTTTTTCACTTTCAACAAGTTAAATGGCCATAATTATCAATATTTTGTTAAGTATTTTTCATTCTCAAAGTGAAATTTTCACATAAAACTGAGCCTTAAATAAATTCATAATTTTTGAGTTATTCTGAAAATCGGTTTTGAAACTTTTCAAGATATAAGAACAAAATGTTGTTAATTATCTAAAAACCCTTCTAAAACAAATAATTTTCAGCTTTTCTTTAATGAAACACAAAGAGCGCTCATGTAAGAGCGCTCTTTGTAAAATTATTACAGTCCTTAAACTTTCTTATATTTTTTCTATTCAACAACTAAAGGATTTTCTACGTCATTACTATAAATCCATTGATAAGTTGCCTTCGCTATCAATAATAGTCAAGCAATAATATTCATCACGACTATAAAATGAAATCTCAAAAGTTGTGCCTTCATATTCAAAAGTTACTTCCGAATCTTTATCAAAAGATATGTTTTCAACAGGTGCGCCATCAAATGTAATTTCTTCTAGACTTTTAACTACAATTTCATGAGGTGTTTCACCTTCATCATTATACTTATAAGTATGAACTAGTTTTAAGAAAGGATCTTCTTCAACCACTAAATCTTCTTCAGTAAATGGCATTTCAATAGTTCCACCAATTTGTTCAAAAGTCATTGTTGTTTTAGTGAACATATCATCTGTAAAAACTATCTCTTTAACTTTATATTCATCGTTAAGTTCAATTGAAACTTTTGTTAAAGAAAGAGAGAAATAATTGCCAACAAGATCAAAATTATAAGCAACTGTTCCAGCAAAGACGCCAGTCATCTCAAAATGTTTGTCATCAATTACAGTAAACATTTCACTAGCAGCAACTTGATAATTTGGTCTAAATTCATCTAAAGTTGTTAAAGGATTATTTTCAGAATCATTTAATGGATAATAAAATCTAGTATAAACATCGCTTTCTGGATCATAACTTAATTCATAAGCCACTCCTTCGACTAAGACTGCACCATATCCTTGTTCATACGCTTTATCGTTAATAAAGAAAGCTTCATCTGTAAAATAGCAATCACAATCATAGCTTAAAGAGGCATCTTCCCATTCTTGAGTAGAATCTTCTTTATCAACTTCAACATAAGTAGCTTTTAAACTAGATTCATTAAGTTCTTTTAAAGCACTAGTTAACTTTTCGTGTTCAGGTAAAGTTGGATTAACTTCTGGATATGTTAAATCAGGAACTTCCTTATCTTTAGCGCTTACTTTAAAACTACCCACATATCTTTCTGTTTCAAAATATGATGCAAAATCTGGAGTTTCAAAAGTTATTTCAGATATTTTACCTTCAGTTAATTTAACACCAAAACTTGTCAAATCTGGAAATTGATAATTTGAAATTCGCGTAACAATGTCGATTGCTTTTTCTAAAACGTGAGGTAAATCTAGTCTTAAATAAAATACTCCTTCTGCATTTTCATCTTTTACAAAATCGTAAACAGTTAAATCAGTAAATGGATTTTCATATTCACTCCATTCTTGTAAAGCACCTTCATCGTCAGTCATTGGAGAAAATACCAATTCATTTTGAAGGTTAATTCCAGCTATGACAGGTTTCCCACCGATTTTAAAGATATTACCAGTATTTTCTTGTCCTAAATCATCTTTGGCTGAATAATACCAGGCATCTTCGGTAAAAGTAACATCGATTGTCGTATCAACTCCTTTTGCTGTTTCATCTCCTGCAAAGGTTGTTAAAACACCATCTAAATCCAATCGACCTTGAATTTCTTTTAATGCATCTCTTGTTAATGTTGCATTTGTTGTATCAAAAGTAGGATTTTCACCAGTTGCTGGCATTGTAAATGTTTTAACTGTTCCATCACTATAAGTGATTTTAAAAGTATCATTTATGCCATCACTACTTATTTTTTCAACTGATTTTATCTCTAAAGTTTGAACATTAGTTGTAAAAATGCCACAACCTGAGAGAAGTAAAACAGAAGGCAATAAAGCCCATAAAAAGTTTCTTTTTTTCATAATTATTTTCGCCTTCGTTTTCAAAACGAAATGCCCCTTTCACCTAAAATTTATAATCCTATAATAACACTTTATCAAAGAAGCCTTCTACACATTTTCTTAACACTGTCTTAATATTACCATGCCTGTTTATTTTGAATAATTAGTTGGAATTAAATAGTTCATGGACAATATATGAATAAAAAGAGAGCCAATAGAACAAATAAAATTTAACCAACCTTATAATTTTGAAGAATTTGAGCCATCAAAAAATATGCAAATCTTGCTTTGCTAAAAACTGCCTTAGAATTTATGGAGAATCTAAAACCTACTATCATTTCTTGATTTAATGTAGAAAATTCTTTCTATAGTTCTAAAACATGTCATTTATTAATAATATTTATTTGCAATAGACTATCATTTTTATTTTGCAACACTATTCTAATTTTAATATTTTTCTTTAAACGATCCTTAATTCCATTACTTAATGAATATTCTTTAAACCTAAGTGAAGCTTTCTAACTTTGATATATCTATTCATACAGTAAAGTAAATAAGACAATTGAGAAAACAAAAGCTTAAGTCAGCAATATAAAGATTACTAGCTCTACTAAAGGAAAGACTTGTATTAATTATTTGTTAAAGATAGTCTTCCTTTTCTGTCTTTATTCAATGGCCTTTTTTGAAGAACCTACATATTTAATATGAGGATTATCTTTTAAAATCCTGATAATTGTGCTTATTGATTTACCTAGTATAGTAGACATTTCTTTTCTTGTTATTTTAGGATTGCCTTTAATCAATTGAATTATACTTTCTTGTACTTCGTCTTTTTGAGATTCATTTTGAGATTCATTTTGAGGTTCAAACCCATCCGTCAATATAGTATAAATTATTAGTTGTTCAGATTTATTGATATTATTTACATTGCCACCTTGGCTAAAACCTGTCTTATCAAACGGAATAACTGCTTCTTACATAAACTATTTTGATTTTTGTTTTGCTAAAAGTAATGAACACAATATAACTTCTAAAGCCATTATAAGTATTAAGTACCAAGCATTTTCAAAACAAAAACCATTATCTAACATTAATTGATAACCCCAAGACGCAGGGAAAATACGACCTATGATTAAAAGAAAATCAGATAATAAATCAATAGGAAACATTATCCCAGAAAGCATGATTGATGGCAAAAACACGAGTTGTGATACCATTGTCAGTTTAGCCGTTACATCAAATTTATAAATTCTTATAAATAACTATAAAAATTATATTGATT
>CAJJXG010000011.1 GCA_905197045.1 uncultured Caryophanales bacterium | reverse complement strand
AAATTAAATGAATAACTTTGTGTAAAAATAGTGACAACTTAGATGAATAACCACATAAATTAAAGACGTGGAAATTGGTTTCTTAATAAAAATAGTTAGTAAAGAATCTTTTATTTTAATAGTTAACTAACTCGGGTTAACAAAAAAATTCTTGGAGTCTTCTATCGACTCCAAGAATTAATAATTGGCAATTTTCTTACTTTTTTAAAGAATGATATAAAGCAAGATATTCTTGACTTGGTTTAGTCCAAGAATGATCAACTTTTAAGGCATTTAATCTCATCTTTTCAAATTCTTTTGGGCGAGAATTATAAACCATAAGAGTTAATGCAGTAGCTTTTAAAGCATCATTAACACTAAAATTATCAAAGCCAAAGCCATCAGCATCTTTATAATTATTTAAGCCATAATTATAAGGAATAACGCTATCTTTTAAGCCACCAGTTCTTCTTACAATTGGCAAAGTGCCATAACGTTGAGCAATCATTTGACCAAGTCCACATGGTTCAAAAGCACTTGGCATGATAAAGAAGTCACTTGCTGCATAACATTTATGAGCCATTTCGTTGTTGTAGCCAATATAAACTCTAACATTATGGAGATATTTCATATGGAGAGCGTTGTAATAATCTTCAGCATATTTTTCTCCACTACCAACAAGAGCGAAATTTCCACCACTAGAAACAACAAAATCGGCCATCGCATTGATTAACTCAAGACCTTTTTGATCAGAAAGACGAGAAACAACACTATATAATGGTCTACCTTGTTCTAGTTCAAATTCCTCGCAAAAAGCCTTTTTATTTAATCTTTTTCCTTCAGCAAAATTCTTGCGATTGTAGTTTTTATAAATTAATTTATCACGAGCTGGATTAAATTCTTTATAATCCATACCATTTAAAATTCCACAAAAATCATTTTGTCTTAAGATAAGGTCATACCATAAACCCTTCGATCCATCAGGTGTTTTAAGTTCATAAGCATGAGTTGGCGAGACTGTTGTGATTTTATCAGAATACCTTATTCCAGCTTTTAAAGTAGAGACTTGTCCATCAAGTCTAATTTTACCTGAATAGAATAAATTAGCATCGAGTTCATAAAAATCATATAAAGAATCGACACCAAAATAACCTTTAAATAATGGGTTATGAATTGTTGAAACTGTTTTGATCTTGCTAAGTATAGAATCATGAGAATATTTTTCTTTTAATAAACATGGCACCATACCAGTTTGCCAATCATGACAATGGACAACATCGATTTCATAAGGTAAGCGGCGAATTAATTCAATAACAGCTAAAGAAAAATAAGCAAATCTTTCTCCATCATCAAAATAACCATAAAGTCCGCCATTACGAGCAAAATAATTATCGTTTTTAACAAGATAATAATCGATTCCTTCATATTCAATATGCATAATCTCAGTAGGAATCGAACGCCAATTCATCTTAACATTAAAAGTATATAAACTCTTAAAACGATATTTCTTTTTATCAATACTCCCATAAAAAGGAGAGATGATACTCATCGTATCATCTTTTTCTTTTTTTGCTATTTCTTTTGAAAGAGCATATACAACATCAGCTAAACCACCAGTTTTTGAAAATGGTAAAGCTTCGCTACTACACATTAAAATATTCATAAATTAAACGATTACTCCTCTTGGAAAATATAGTGGATGAGACTCAGTTCCATAGACATCCTTTTTGTTTTCAAAGATAGTACGTTTATCAGCAATTACGTTTTTAAGATGTACTCCTCTTTTAATTGTGGTGTGTGTGAAAATAATTGAATTTTCAACTATAGCTCCTTCTTCAACTGTAACGTCACGAGAAATAATGGAATTTTTAACAGTACCTTCAATGTTAGTTCCATTTGCAATAAGCGAATTAGTTACATTAGCATTTGGGCCATATAAAACAGGATGCGAGTTATGGGTGGTTGTATAATATACCCACTCTGGATCTTGGAAAAAATCACGCAAAACTTCAGGATTATTTAAAAATTCGAGTGAATATTTAAAATAATGCTCAAGTGAATCAAAAAATCTTACAAAGCCAGTAAATTCAATAGCGTTGATTCTAGTAACATAATTAACAAGATAACCAACCATACTTTCAACACTAATCATGGCTGAAATTTGTGATGATTTAACTAAAAGTTCAAGAAGCAACGATTTATCAATAACCATCGTATCAAGAAGAATATTAGCTCTTGATGATTTTTGATCTTTATATAACTTTTGAACACAGTTTAAATTATCAACGACAAGCTTTGTGCATTTAGAAAATTCGGCTGAATCATCAACTTTTTTGTAAACAAGTGAAACTTGCTTTCCACTTTTAATATGATCTTCAACGACTTTTTTATAGTCAAGTTTCATAATAAAAGCACTATTTGTAATAACAACATATTTGACTTTGTCATCATATAAAACGAAGTCATTTTCTCTAATGTTATTAATATCAGTATTAAAAACTGGATTAATAATACCTTCTTCATTAATTAAAATTGAAAGATAACCAGTTTTTGGATTAGCTAAATAAGTATTGGTATTTCCAATATGTTTATAAATTGAATTTGAGTGGTTTTTTGCAAGTACACAAATATTATCGATTCCACTATTTGATAAATTTGATAAAGCAAAATCAATAAAAGCATATCTTCCTAAAATGGTTGTACTTGCAAGTGGTCTTTCTCTAGTAAGAAGACCTAAATCGCAATTTTCGTATAAATCGACAATGGCTAAAACATTATTCATAAAAGGTCTCCTTAATCAACTAAAACGACACCATCACTATCTTTATTGATGACTTCGCCTTCTTTTACGACCACATTTGGTCCAACGATTGCATTTTCTACATAAGCCCCTTGACCAATTTTGGCCCCTGGCATTACATAGCTTCTAACAACTTTGGCTTTATTTCCAACATAAACTTCATTAGAAATTACGCTTTGGATACATTGACCTAAAATAACTGCTCCTTGGTTAATTAAGCAATCTTCAATAAAAGCATCTTTGCCAATATATTGAGGCATCGAGTGAGTGTCTTCGCTAAAAACTGTTGGGAACTCTGAAAAATGAATAATATCTTCTTTACCCATTGAAGGAAGAAGTTCCATATTTGCAGCATGAAGTGAATCAAGTGTTCCAACATCTCTCCAATACCCAGAAAAGCGATAAGCCATAACTTTCTTATTTTCTTTAAGTAAAGTTGGAATAATATTGCTACCAAAATCATGTGATGAATTAGGATCTTTTGCATCTTCAACAAGGGCTTTTCTAAGTTCTTTATATGAGAAAACATAAATTCCCATACTTGCAAGATTTGATTGAGGTTTTTTAGGTTTTTCAACAAATTTTGTAATTTGATCATTACTATCAACTTCTAAAATACCAAATCTACTAGCCTCTTCCCAAGGGACTTCGATAACTGAAATTGTACAAACAGCTCCGCTAGAAATATGAAGATTAATCATATCGTTATAAGTTGTTTTATAGATATGATCTCCACTTAAAATTAAAACATACTCTGGATCTTCATCATCTAAGAAATCTAAATTTTGATAAATAGCATCAGCTGTTCCATTATACCAATTAGCTCCTTCTTCAGTTTGATGTGGAGCAAGCGATTGACATTTACCATTAACTCCATCAAAACCCCAAGTTGAACCATTACCAACATAATTTGATAAAACGGCTGATTCATATTGAGTTAAAACTCCGCAAACTGTGATATCACTATTTGCAACATTAGACAGCGAAAAATCGATGATACGATATTTACCACCAAAATGGACAGCTGGTTTGGCTATCTTTTTGGTTAAGGCTTTTAAACGAGTGCCCTTCCCACCCGCAAGTATCATCGCGACTACCTTTTGCGCCATTAGCGTAAACCTCCTCTTTATTCTTTTTCAAAAAGACGAACGCAACTCTTATTTTTGTCGTGTAAAACAATTAAGGTTTCATCAACTAATGGTGAAATATCAGGAATCTTATCATATGGAGCACTAAGAATTACTTGTAAAGAGAATTTTCTTAAAAGCTTAATAGCTTCAGTCATTCTTCCTCTATCCATCTTAGAGAATGCTTCATCAAATATGATAAGACGTAATGTGTTCCCCATTTCTCCTTCATCATTGACATGATATAGTTGTGCAAATGAAGCAAGAACAGCGATATAGAATGGTGTCTGGGTTTCGCCACCACTCTTTTTCTTAATCATTTTGGAGAGTCTTTGCTCATCACCAGTATCTTTATTATACACTATTAAATCAAAATCGAGATAACTTCTATAGTCAGTAAATTTAGAAATATTGTCGAGTAATTGGTTATTTTTAGAGTTATCTCCTACATCAACGATTTGTCTAAATAAATCTTCCATGACATCTTTATATTTATTAATAAATTCAGTGTCATCTTTTCCTCCATTTATAACAAGATCGTCTTTAAGCATATCGTAATATCTTCTATAAACAACTGAAGGTTTAACTGTAAAGCGATATAAATCGCGACCGAAAGAAGATTGCTTTAAAGCAGTGTTAAGATTTTCAATTTGATCTTCAACATCTTCAATAGCCCCTCTTAATTTAAAGATGAAATCATCTTTAAATTGCTTAGTTGCTTTATTATAAGAATCTTCAATTTTTTCTTTATATTCAGGAAGTTTAACATCTCTAAATTCTTTAAGTTCATTTTCAAAGACATCATTATTTTCACTTTCAACATCATAACTTAAATGATAATCTTGGCAATAATCTCTTCTTAAACGAATAACTTGAGAATTAATGTTATTTACAAGATATTGTAGACGAGAAAATTCAACATTAAATTCTTGGAAAATTTCAAGAGTTGATTTTCCTTCGGCAATCTCTTTTTCATAGATTGGTAAAGCCTGATCATTAACAAGGAAAGGATCATAGTGAGAATTAATTGAATCTTCTTTTTCTTTGATTGTTTTTTGTTCAGCAATAATTCTTTCGCTTCTTATCGTTTCAATATCTTTAATTAAATTACCTTTTTCAAGATTAACTCGATCTTTAGAATCATTAATTGATTTAATATCAGCTTCAATATCAGCAATACGGGAATCTAAAGATTGAGCAAGTGGAGAGTCGTTATTTTTAAGTTCTTCATTGATATAATCAAGAGTTTTTTGAAGTCCAGGTAAATCACTAATTCTTTTTAAAAGAACAAAGATATTATCAATTTCACTTGAAGTAAAAAGTTCGAGTCTATTTGCTTCATCAATAATTTCTTTTATGTTGTGATATACTTTTAAATTCTCTAAATTAGATTGAAGTTGGCGGCTCTTTTCGTCGATAAAACGAGAATCAATATTACGTCCGATATAGCTTGATTGATATGTACGTGGATTTAATTTAGACATCGCAAAATTACGATATAAATCACATTCCATGGTAATACCATTACCGCTTTCTCTAGCTTCTTTTGGATCTTTTGATTTATGAACACGCCCTAAAAGGAAGTTAGTATAAGCTCTTGCTCCATCGTGATCTGTAATAATTTCTTCAGCTAAAGAGCCTTCTTGACATTCAGGTTCGCGGTCGATGATTTTTTCTTCATCAACAAGTGCTGTTCCATAATATGAATATTCATTTAAAAGATTTCTTAAAATCTTATAAGCATCATCATAATATTTTGGCGCGACAAAAAGATTAAATTTTTGAGCATATAATAAGCCTTCAATCGCATTGGACCATCTTAAATCGTGGATATCGACTAAATCAGCATAAATTGCTACTTCAATATGCTTACCAAATTGTTTTTCAAGTCTTTCTTCAAGAGCGTTTTTAATATAAGTTAATCGTGGATCATATGATTTTGTACCTTTTTTAATATCTTGCTCTTGTGCCTTAATCTCTCTTACTCCTTTTTCAAGAGTTTGAATGGTTCTAGCAAGAGAAACTGCCAAGGTTGAAACATTGTTTTTAAAGATTAAAAGAGTATCTCTAAATCCTTGTAAGTCATCTTTATTTAAGCGAGTTAAATCAACTAAATAGTTTTCTTTAAAGTTAGCACAAGCATTTATAACTGATTTAGAAGAAGCTTTAAGTTCATTAATTTCTTCAACTTTATCTTCACCTAATACATTTTCATCAATATTTTCTAAATCATTAATTAAGGCTTTAGCGCATCTTTCATAATTTGCAACATACCCGGAAAGAGAGTTTTTAACGATATTAACATTAGAATTTATTGCGTTAATTTTATCTTCACAATCTCTTTTTTCATCTTTAAAGTTTTGGGCAATTCGGATGGAATCATTGCTTGCACGATCACCAATTAATTTATTTTTACGATTTTCAAGTTCACTTAAGTTTTCAGCAAAATCAGCGAGCTCTTCATCAATTTCTTGAATTCTTTTCTCGTTTCTTTCGATTAAATTATTTAAATTTCTAAGCTTTGTATAACTTTGTTCAAGTTGACATTTTTCAATAATATATTGAGCAATAACAAAATTCTCTTTTTGACGTTTATAAACATCATAAGTTTGAGAGATTTCTTCAAGTCTTTTAACTCTTTTTTCAATATTATTGGCTTCAATTTCAAGTTTTTTATATTGAAGAATATTATCTTGTAAAGCGTCAAGCTCAATATTGGCTTGTGGATCACAAACATAGTCAGTAATGAAAGTTGTAATATCAGTAATTGGAGTAAAAGATGTCGCTTTCTTTAAAAGTGAGAAATATTTATCTTTTAAACCACCAAATTTTCTTTTAAGGAAGTCTTGATATTGACGATTACTTTCAAAAAACTGGAATTTTCCAGGATAATTTTCATTAAAGAATTGAAGAAGAGTTTTATAATCCATTGGAACTCTATCTTTAACAAAGTTATTAATAGGAATTGAATTTTCTAAATAGAAAAAGTGATGCTCTTCACTACCATCTTCAAAAGAATCAAAAACAATTGCCATAGTAAATGGAATTTGATTGACATCATCAAAAAATTCAAGAGCTACATAGGAAGTAAAACGTCCATTTCTTAAATATTTAAAGCCTCCATCAATCGTATCACCAAGTTCGCCTCTAAGATAACCTTTTAAAGTACGAGCACTTTTATCCATGGCAGCTTTATTAAAATATCTACCACTAGTATCACCAAGTAAAACAACTTGAATAGCATCAATTAAAGTAGATTTACCACTACCATTAACACCAGTTAAAAAGACAATAGGCTTAATATCAATTAATTCATCCCAAAAATAGTGCCAATTTATAATTTTAATTCTAGTTAAGAGTTTCATTTAATTAGCCCCCTTGTCTATCTTTTTGTTTATTAAGTTCATCAAGAGCATTACTCATGGCAACAATCTTGTCGTTATCAAGTGCATATACAATTGAAGGAAGAATGTAAAAAGAAACATTTCCTTCATCATAACTTCCACTAACTTTAGCAATAATATTGTGATTATTTAAAAATCTTAAGGATTTAGCAATACCTCTTCCATATAATCTTTTTCCAGGCATTACAATTCCATCATCAACCATCGTTTTAATTAAACCTGGCGTTGTAATATAGATTGCTTGATTAGCAGAATTTGATTCATTTTTCTCATTTTCATAAATTAAACGTAAAGCAAAAATGATTAAAGAAGTTTCTCTATCCATTCTGATTCGATTTTCGGCGTAAAAATTAGATAAAGCAATAACTCCTAAAATAACGTCTTTTTCAATATTCCAACCGCTGAATTTTAAATAATCTTGAATCAAATCAAAGTGACGCTCAATATACCTATAAGTATCGTTGGTTCTCATAAGTTTTTCTTTTGGATCAAAAATATCACGAACCACAAAGCCTTTAAGTAAAAGGGTGTTAACTACAGAGGAGAATTCATTTTGCTCACTAGGTGGCATTTTGACAAAATCTTCATTAAACATAAGCATCACTCCTTCTTGATAAAATCAAAGTTAGGGACAATATAACCACAAGTATGGACTTTCCCTTTATCAACTTCTTCTACGTAGTAGAAGCAATTTTCATCATCTTTTTTAATAACCGCTAAAATTAAACAAATAAAAGCGTCAAAATTAACAAGTGGAATTTCACTAATATGAATTCTTTCTTTATCACCAAAAGCTTCTTCCATAAAACCATAAACTTTTTCATCAGTATAAATAGCTTTAGTTTCTTCTAAGAATTCATCCATCATGTAACCAGTGGCTTCATCAAAAGTGACAAGTTCCATTGGTTCACCTTCAAATTTAAATCTTCTTAAAATTGGTAAAGTAACACTTGTTGAATCGATATAACCTTGTTCGTAAAAATATAAAGCATCTTGCATTTTAGAAAGAATTTTTGAAAGCGTTCTTGTATCATTAACATTTTTAGCATAAGTTTTAAGAATATTTTCAAGATGACCTTTAATAGTACGATCATTGTTATTAAGATAAAGAATTTTATTGGTACTACTTTTAGTGTAGGCATTATTTTCCTTATCAATTCCACTGATTAAAACATTAAGTCTTTCGTAAGTGTCAGTTATATAATTGATTTTTTCAATAACATCCTTTTCAATCTCTTTTTTATCATTTCCTGGAGCTGAAAGCGAAGCTTGAAATACAAGTTTATCACGCACATCTTTATCATTTAACCAACTATCTAAAATACGAATAATTGGTCTTTTAAAACGGGCGACACTATCAAAAGTTTTAAGAGGGTGATAATAACGATCGCTAATCTTTCTTTTATAAACATCAAAGTAATCGTGAAGAACTCGATTTGTGTCAAAAAGCTTAGAAAGTTTAGATTGGAAAATACGAATTGAGTTAGTTAAAGTTAAAAGTTCAACTTTAAGTTTTTTAGTATTATCAAAAGCTCTTAAAAGCGTTGCATACATTAATTCATCTTTTTCTTCATCTTCTAATTTTAATTCACTATAAGTTGAATGGACTAAAGAAAGATATGGCGACTCTTCATCAGAAATAATGTCCTTAAAAGCTTTAAGAATAATAATTGTATATTGAGGAAGGACAATTGTTTCTTCAAATGTATCTGGATTCATGGCTACATCAATCCAGCCAGTTTCTTCTAATCGACGGCAAATAAAACTAGCTTTACTAGAAACTGTGTTCATTAATAAAGCGTCATCTTCTGTTGCATCAAATTCTTCATCCTCATAGGTGAATTTGTCTAAATCAGGAGCTTTTTCTTTTAATGATTTTACAAAATCGTTTTTAGAAATAATCGTTTCATCATTCTCCATTAAGGAATACAAAATTAGGAGGCTTTCAACATAAATGTATCTATTTTTCCCCCCGAACAGACCGAAATAGTTTTGTGGAATAATGTCAAATAAATTCATTTTTTTAAATCTATTAAATTATATCATTACTTGATATAATATACCTACAAATTTTTCTTTAATTTTTTATGAATTTTGAAAGAATTTACCCTCAAAAAAGCAAGATTTTTAAAATATTCGCCATATATTCCATTGTTTTACTTTTACTCATTTATGGCATTTTTTCGTCGCGATTTGGTTGGGCTTATCAAGCACCAGAAATGATTACTTCTTGTATAGTACAAGATGTGGCATGTATTGTTGTTTGGCTTGTCATTTCAATCATTTCTTTTTTCATTTTAACTCGTCAAAATTATTACGTTATTTTAAAAGATGGGATCATTCATCATAAATGGACCAAGGAAGTAAAATATAACTTTCAAGACATCTTATATATAGATAAAGATTATACAGAAAAACATTCAACCATTTTATTTTATACTTCTAAAGGTCATCCAATTTATTTAGTCTTAGATAAAGAAAATAAGATTTTAAACGCTATAAATAACAAGGCTAAAAATCTTATTTCTAAAGCCGAATATCATTCTAAATTTCCAAACGTTTCACTTTAAAATTTTTAGGAGGTTTATTAACATGAGAAAAGATTTTGGTGTAAAAACTTATATTTATCCACAACCAGTTTTAATGATTGCGACTTTTGATGAAAACAAAAATCCTGATTGCATGAACGCAGCTTGGGGAGCCATTTCTGATTTTAATAAAGTCTCAATCGCTTTAAGTGCAGAACACAAAACAGTTAAAAATATTTTAAAAACTAAAGCCTTCACGGTCTCTCCTGCTACTAAAAAATTTGTTAAAGAATGTGATTATTTAGGTATTGCAAGTGGAAATACTGTTTTAAATAAATTAGAGGTAGCTAATTTTCATATTATGGAGTCAAAGTTTGTTAACGCTCCTTTAATTGATGAGTTGCCTTTAACTTTAGAATGTAAACTTATAAATTATGATGAAAAAAGCGAAATTTTAGTTGGCGAAATTATCAACGTGTCAGTTGATGAAAGTATCCTTACTAATAATAAAATTGATCCTGATAAATTAGAAGCAATCTCTTTTGATCCAGCAAATACCTCTTATCTTCTTGTAAAAGGAAAAGTTGGAAATGCTTTTAAAGATGGAAAAGATTTATTAAAATAATAAAACCTAGATTTTTAAGACACTTTTTTGCTTTACATGATTTATTAATCTATGTTAAAATCTTAAGGCTGATTTGAAAGGAGGAAACGAAATGTCAAGAATTTGTCCTATTACTGGTAAAAAACCTATGAGCGGAAACAATCGTTCACACAGTTTAAGAGCCACAAGAAGAAGATGGGATGTCAATCTCCACACTTACAGAGTTGAAATTGATGGTCAAGTCTGCAAGGTAAGAATGAGCGCTAGAGCTTATCGTACTCTTAACAAATCACTTAAAGAAAATTAATTTAAAAGAGTTGCTGATTAAGCAACTCTTTTTAGTTAAGAGATTAATATTTCTTGTTTCTTTCATCGTATAATTTTTTCGCTTCAAAAAATCCTAAATTAGGGTTACTTTTCAAAAATCTTTCTAACTCTTCGTTTTTCTTATTTCTCTTCATTTTTTAATTAAAACTCCTTATATAAAAGAGATTGTAGACAATTGAAATTCAATATGTTCTAATGAAAAAAGGGGATAAACATGAACATACTAAGTATACCGATAATAGTTGGTTCGCTTTCTAATTTTGCTTCACGCGGATGCGGCTTTACTCTAGCAATTTGTTGATTTATGAAACTACAATATCAACTAAACCTTTATTTAGCTTTAATAAAAAAAGGTTATTATTCATTTGCGACTTTTAAAGAAGAGAAAAAGCAGATTGAGAAAAATATAAAAAATAATAATTTGAATGATCCAGATAAAGTAAAACTTTTAATAAGTGAAAGCGTTTCTTCATATAAAGAAAAATATAAAATGCATTTTGCTTTCATCCTTCTCCTTTTTAATCTTCTTTATTTTACTCTAGAACAAATTGTAGTATCTAACGGGAACAATGTATCTTCATATAATGCACTATTTTTTGAGATTGGTTTTTGCCTTGTTTTTTGTGTGTTCTTATTTTATGCACTTTTAACTTTTAAAAAGAGAAATCAATTAGATTTTATTCTTATCTTCTCTTTTATAATAACCTTTTACGTTAACAGCTATTCACTAGTATTGTTACATTCAGATTTAAAAGGGGAATACACTTCATATCAATATCTCTTTCCAATGATATTTAAAGGTCGTATAAATACTTATTTTTCATTAACTGCAATTAATTTATTAACTTCAATAACCTTCTTTTTTCTATTTAATTTCCTTAAAAGGAGAAAAAGAAATAGTAAAATTAATATTAATACTGAACAAGTGCCTTCCTCGAAAAAATTTAATCGAGCTACCCTAATAAATTTAATTCTTGTTTTTGCTTATGCTCTATTTCAACAAGTATTAATTTCTGATCCAATCTTGGAAGCGTATGTTCCATTAGTCTTTTTTATTCTATATCTGCCTTATATTCTTTATTTACTTATAGCCTTTCAAAAAAGAAAAAGTATTGACTTTATTTTAATAACAATTACTTTTATTTGTATTTCTTTTGATACTTTTTATCCTTTGTATCTTGCAAAAATTCCTGAGGGATTTTCCCCTAAAGTTTCACCTTCTTTTTCTCCTATTTTCCCACCATTTATTTATTCTTATTCATATATTTATAAAGGTGTTCTTTATGGAATTAAATATGGAATCTATTTAGGATTTCTTAATTTTTTAATTAATTTAATCGTTTTTATTCTTCATTTTATTAAAGCAAAAAGAAAAGCGATTAATTAATCGCTTCTAAGAATTAACTTTATTTTTTTAAATTACTTTTATAAATTAGAAAAACATTGTTATGCCTACAGGCAATAAATTTAAAATGTAGATAACGAAATTGCCCCATTCAAGCATTGCTAGATAATTGTAGCGAGGTCTATTAAATGTTTCAGCATCAACTTTTACCATTTTATTCCATCTTTTATAAGAAGGATTAAACATTAAAATGGCTTCAAAAATTAAAAGTAAAAATGAAACAATGAAGACGACAATTTGCGTGGCTTGATGAGGAGCGTTGACATAAAAATAATTATTATTTGGTAAAAAGAAGAGCGATAAAATCATTTCTAAAAGGTTCAAACAAACAAAAAACACTGCAAAAATTAGATGCATTTGATAATTTGAGAGTTTAATAAAGGTTAATGCATTATAAGCTAAAGCTGTAATGCAACTAATTGCAAACATGATATAAGCAACTGTCATTGCTCCACCCTTTTGTTGAGTTTCTAAAGCAAAAAATAGATAAGAAGAAGAAATTAAAAGCGTCCCAACAAAAAGAGCAATTGGATAAACATAACTTACTTTCGAGTTTCTTTTAAAACAATTAAGCTCAAAAGGAAAATATCTTAATAAACTGTATTTAGCATTGCCGGTTTTTGCAAAAGCTCTGCCTTCAATAACAAAAACTAAAATACAAATTATTAAACCAATTCCAATACTTGCTAAAAATGCGCCTTGTAATTCACTCATACTTCTACCTTTAATAGTTCATAACTTTCTTTCATATTTCTACTTTTATATAAGTAGCTCCCAATAACACAAATATCTACTCCGAAGTCTTCACACTTCTTAAAGGTAATATTGTTTATCCCTCCATCTACTTCTATTAAATATTTTAAACCATTTTTAATTTTTTCTTGAGATAAAAATTTAATCTTATCTAAAGCATTTTCCATAAATTTCTGTCCGCCAAATCCAGGTTCGACCGACATTATTAAAATTAAGTCAATTTCATTTAAAAAAGGTAAAAGAGCGGTCACATCAGTATTTGGTTTTATTGAGATTCCCGCTTTAACTCCTTTTTCTTTAATTTTTTGAATCAATAAATGGCGTTTTTCATCATTTTCAATTGCTTCATAATGAAAAGTAATTATATCGGCGCCAGCTTTAACAAAATCATCAAGATATTTAAAAGGATCAGAAATCATTAAATGAACATCATTGATTAAACCAAAATGATGAGAAATCGCTTCTAAAACTGGAGCTCCAAAAGAGATATTTGGTACAAAATGTCCATCCATTACATCAAAATGGAGATATTTAATTCCAATTTCTTTTGCTTTTAAGATTTCTTTTTCTAAATTTAAAAAATTAGCATTTAAAATTGAAATACTGACTTCCACTTCTCTTTTCATCGATTTCCTCCAAATATACGAGCAAATAAAGAGCCTCTTTTACGCATAATTCTTTTGTTTTTATATAAAGATAATATATCTTTTTTCATCTCACTTACGCTTTTATAACGTTCATCTAAATTTTTATTAACCGCTTTAAAAATAATATATTCAACTTCTTTTGGTAAATCGGGATTAATAGATAAAGGTGAAGGAACTTCTTTTTCAACTTGCATTATTGCAACATCATGTGGATTTTTTCCATCAAAAGGCACTCTTCCAGTTAAAAGCTCAAAAAAAGTAATCCCCATTGCATAAATATCACTTTGAAAAGTGGCTTTTTCTCCATATACAAGTTCAGGAGCTAAATATTGAGCAGTACCCATGATTTTTTTATTTTCGTTAACATTAATACCACTACCTAGTAAAATTGAAATTCCAAAATCGCCTAGTTTAATTCCTCCATCACTAGCATAATAAATATTTTGTGGTTTAATATCACGGTGAACAATGTTTTTAGAATGTACTTCAATTAAAGCATCACAAAGTTGAAGCATAATTGATGAACTTTCATTAAGAGAAAAACATCTTTTATAATCTAAAACATCCCTTAATGTTTGCCCTTTTACATATTCCGTTACAATATAAGGTAAATTATTATATTCACCATAATCGTAAATTTTAACAATATTTGGATGATTGAAAGCGGCTGAAAAACGAGCTTCATTTTGAAAACGAATTAAATTATCGATTCTTTTGGCATTCTCAAATTTAATGATTTTTAAAGCAACTTCACGGCGAAAAATTACATCGCGTGCCTCATAAACATCGCTCATTCCACCTTTTCCAAGTTCGCTAATTATTTTATAACGTTGTCCTACGACATCGTTTACTCTAATCATCAAGCGTCTCCCAAAGGGCAATTGTTATATTGTCACTTCCACCATTAAAATTAGCTAAAGAAATTAAAGATTGAACTTTATCACTTGTTGGAATTTTCATTTCAAGGACATTTAAAATATCTTTTTCTCTAACATTATTATATAAACCATCACTACAGATAAAGACAGCTTCGCCATGATACTCTAAAATTCGCACATCTGCGCTTAAAGAAGGGAAAATACCAACAGCATTAGTTAAAACATGCCTTTCAGGGTGTGTTAAAGCTTCTTCTTTACTAATTTGACCAGATTTAACTAAAAAATTAACATAGGTTTGATCTTCACTTAATTGAATCAATTTCCCTTTTCTTTTTATATATATACGAGAATCTCCACAATTTAAAAGAACAAGTTTGTCTTTCATAATTAACGCCATTGAAAGAGTTGTCCCCATTCCTTTATAGGTAACGTCTTGATCTTGTAAATTAAAAATCGTGGAATTTGCAACTTTAGTAATATTTTTTAACCATTTAGAAGCAAAATATGCATTTAAAAAGCCTTTTTTATCTTTAAAAGCTTCTGAAATTATTCTAACTGTTTCAAAAGAAGCGAAATCTCCTTTATTATGACCTCCCATTCCATCGGCCACAATTAAAAGGACATTGCCACTTGAATTTGTAACAATTTTGGTTTCATCTTCATTTGAACTTCTGACTTTTCCTATATCAGTTCTATAACAATAATTCCCTCTAAATGCGTTTTTCATCTTTAGCTCTTAATTGGCCACAAGCAGCATCAATGTCGCTCCCAAATTCCTTTCTAATTGTTGCGGTAACCCCATTTTTCATTAATGTATCTAAAAATTCATGAACTGTTTTATCATCACTTCTACGATATTTCATTTCATTAACTTCATTATAAGGTATTAAGTTAACATAGGCCAAAGTTCCTTTGATAAGTCTAGCAAGTTCTTTGGCGTCTTCCTTACTATCATTAATTCCTTTAAGAAGAATATATTCAAAAGTAACTCTTCTTCCAGCAGTCTTTTCATAATATTTAACAGCTTTCATAAGCTCATCTAAAGGATAAACCCTGCTAATTGGCATTATTTTGTGTCGTATTTCATCATTTGGCGCATGTAAAGAAATTGCTAAATTAATTTGCATTCCTTCTTTTGCATAATCATAAATTCGTGGAATAATTCCACAAGTTGAAACAGTAATATGGCGAGCCCCAATTTCTAAGCCATGAGGATGATTTAAAATACGAATAAAATCCATGACGTTTTCATAATTATCAAATGGTTCACCTGTTCCCATTACAACAACATGAGTTATTCTTTCATCATTTCCTTCTTCTTTTAATAAATCATTTAAAACAAGTATTTGGCCAAGCATTTCGCTTACTTTTAACTCTCTTTTTTTCTTTAAAAGTCCACTTGCACAAAAAGCACAGCCCATATTGCAGCCAACTTCACTAGAAACACAAGCAACGTTTCCATAGTTATAGCGCATTAAAACAGTTTCTACTTTATCGTGATCTTCAAGTTCAACTAATAGTTTAATTGTTCCATCTTTACTAATTTGCTTAGTAAAAATTTGTGGTTTTACAAAAGTAAAATCACTTTTAAGTTTTTCTCTAAAAGTTTTAGAAATGTCACTCATCTCATCAAAATCAGTGATTCCGCGTTTATAAACCCATTTAAAAATTTGGGTAGCGCGAAATTTCTTTTCACCTAAAGAAACAACTAGGTCCTCTAGTTTATTTAAACTATAGTCGTAAAGATTAATCATTATTGATTGTCTTTCTTTTCAAATACGGCGTAATAGAAAACCGAATTATCTTTTTCAAATGGGAAATATGTATTTTCTTTGATAAGCTTGAAATCTTTATTCTTCTCTAAAAATTTATGAACAATAAGCATTGTTTCTTTAATATCAAAGGTAGGAACAGCATAAATTAATTTACCACCATCTTTAACATATTGAGGAACATCCATTAATTCATTTAGTTCATTTTCGATAATTGAATCAAGAGTATTTTCATCAAAAATGATTCCATATTCTGGAGTTCTTCTTAGCATTTCAAGATTACTATTTTTTGGTAAAAGTACAAAAATATCTTGTTTTTCAGAAAGATGAGCGATTAATTCAGTTTCGCTAGATTCATAAATATCTAGTTTATCTTTTTTAAGAGGTTTTATTTTTGAATATAAATCAGGGTTTAAATGTGGGTTATTACTTGCTAAAGAAACCTTGTTTGTCCCTTCAAGATATTTATTGATAAAGGCAACGTAAATCGAGTTCTTTTCTTCAAAATAAAAAGTAACTGCTGAATTTTCTAAACTTGGTAAATCTCTAATCATATCAAATTCAGCTTTTTGAATTGGTAAAAGTTTAGATTCACGAACAAGTTGATCTTTTCTAATAGAAGTTTTGCTCTTGTATTCAAAAAGAGTTGGTTCCACTTCTTTAAAGTTAGCTAATTCACTATCGTCAACTTCCCCAAGGATTTTATTTAAAACTGCATATTGACGTGGCATTTTAAAAAGTGAATGAACAGTATCTAATCCATAATCACGACCATATTGAGTATGGAGCATTTTTATAATCCATTCAGGTAAGTTGGTAATGCATGATAAATATGTTCTTGGAGATTTAGCCATCTTTTTTGTATTTAATGTTTCTTTTAGGAAACCATTTTTATCTTCAAGCGCTTTTTTAAAGTTTGCTTTGATTTCATCATCAAACTTAACTTGATAAAGATTTAATTTTGAAACAAGGTAAGAAAGCGAATCTTTTTCATCAACAAGCTTTTTAAATAAATTATTGACGTAAACTAGACCAATATAAATTACAGGTTCTTCTTGAGTCGCATTAAAAACAGCTTCAGCAATAACTTTTATTGCAAAATAGTTTCTTAAAAAGATACCAGCAAGTGAACTCATTGCACTAAATTCGTCTTTTGAAACTCCCTTGCTATTATTTTTTACTGCAATTGAAAATGATAAGTGATCTTTTAAAACACTTTTTAAAACATTAAAGCTATGGTCGTAAACCCTAGTATTCATAGCTAATTCCCTCCGTTTATTTTCTTATCAAAGTCTTCAAATATATTTCCAAGATATGGTTCTTCATAACCTTCTTCATCTCTTTCATCATGAAGGTCTTCTTCAAGTGTTTCATCATCACTAATTTCAACACTATTGTCCTCAGTCATGAAGCGTGGATGAGTATCGTCAATAAATTCATAACGATTGTCTTGGCTATAATAGTAAAATTCAATGGCTAAATTTATGCAGGCATCTTTCATAAACTCGTGAATAATCTTAGCTGCTTCCTTTTCCATCACTTTGACTTTTAATGGAGCATGAACTCTAACTAAAACATTCCATGTATTTTGCTCGACGCCATCATGAATGTATAAACATTCAGGCGCATAAAAATTAATATCTTCCTTCTTGCACTCAAAAATATCCGCTAAGCGTGGAGTCATTTCTTTTGAGATTTGTCTGACAAGATATGGATCTAAACCTAATATTGAAACTGTAATCATATTTCCTCACATTTTTAACAATAATAATCATAGATTATTATCGCCTCTTTTTCAATTTTTAATCTTGCAGTGTCACATATGTCAAAAATGCCACATCAACAAAGTGGGAGAATATAGCCAAAAATCAGCTAAAAAATCATACTGTATTGTGCAATCTCCTTTAAATTTTGAGCATATTTAGACAAAATTGTGGGAAATACAAAAAATCTCTTAATTCTTTTCTATGTAATACGAATATTTTAAAATCAAACTTCTAAATATCATTTCATATAAATTCTTTTATTAAAAGATAAGAAAAAAAGTCTAGTTTTGCAAGGTATTTAAAATTTTTAAAACTTTTTTCAAAAAATTTGAAATAATTTTGACTTAACAGTTGTCTATATTAATGACAAGCATAAAAGATAATTTAGAAAGTATATGGATTGAAATTAAGTTTAATTGAAACCTTATTATCGTTTTTATAAACAGAAAGTAGTTCTTCAATCGGCTCTACAAGATCTACTAGCCTCTTATATTTTATAAAAATGTTTTTCCAACACTTATATTTTGTATAGTTCAAAATAGATGGACCATAGATTTTAACATCTTTTAATCCTAGGCTTACAAAATAATTTTTAATATTTTTAACAAAATAGTCTAAGTTTGCAGCGTTTTTTGTCGAAACTTCAATTGCTAAGATTGACAAGAAAGGAGGATTTAAAAAAAGTTTTCTATTTTTCATCTCTTCTAAATAGAATGAATCATAATCTTGTTTTGTAGCAGTTAATATCGCATAGTTAGTAATAGCACTGCTTTGAATGATAGCAACGCCTTTTTCTTTTTTTCTGCCACACCTTCCAATAACTTGTGCAAGAAGAGAAAAAGTCATCTCGTTACTTCTATAATTTGGAAAATTTAATAATGTGTCTGCATTTAAAACTCCAACTAATTTTACATCGTTAAAGTCGTGACCTTTAGCAACAATTTGCGTTCCAATAAGTACTTGAGCTTCATTATTATTAAATGCTTTAAGTATAGCCTCTATTTGATATGTTTTTGATGCTCGGTCGCTATCTAAAACAAGGTATTTAGTTTGAGGAAATATTTTCTTAAAATCATCTTCAACCTTTTCGATTCCAAACTGACCAAATCCTAAAAATGTTGATTCACATTTTGGGCATTTTTTAGGAACTGTGATTTTATATTCACAATGATGACAATATAAAATCTTTTTCTCCTTATGATAATGTAAAGGCAAACCACAATGAGGACATTTAAAAACATGCCCGCACTCTTTACACATCATATAATTTGAAAAACCTCTTCTATTAATAAAGAGAATTGCTTGTTTGCCTTCGGCTAAAGTTAGTTTGAGTCTTTTAATTAGTTCAAGTGAAAATACGCCAGATATGGAAGAATAGTTTTTATAGTTTGTGCTATCTATTAATAAAACATCAGGTAAAGGAACATCGTTATATCTTTTAGTCAATTCAATAAGCTTATAAACATTATTTTTGGCTCTAGCCATATCTTCAATAGCTGGAGTTGCAGAGCCAAGTACCACTTTTGCTCCTTCAATTTTTGATCGCAATATCGCTACTTCTTTTGCATTATATAAAAGACCTTGATCATCTTGCTTATAGCATTCATCATTTTCTTCATCAATGATAATAAGCCCCAGATTTTTTACAGGCGCAAAGATGGCGCTTCTTGTGCCGATTACAATATTTGCTTTCCCATCCGATATTTTTCGATATTCATCGTATAATTGTGCGTTTGTTAAGGAAGAATGCAATACAGCAATATTGTCTTTAAAAAAATTATAAAGTCGAGAAATCATCAAAGGAGTTAAAGATATTTCCGGAACAAGTACAATCGAACCTTTTCCCTCATTAAAATATTGTTCAATTAACTTAATATAAATTTCCGTTTTACCACTACCAGTTACCCCTTTTAGCAAAATTGGACGCTCGTTCTCGTTTATTATATTGATATAAGCTTTTTCTTGTTCAGCTGTTAAAGTAATGGTATTTTCGTAATTTGAAAAGATTTGTTTCAGCGAGTATCTATATTTTTCTTCTTTTTTAACTAAAATAATTCCTTTATCAATTAGTGATTCTAAGCTTTTTGTTTTATTTAAATCTTTTTTTAAGATAATTTCTTTATTATCAAACTTCTCTAGTATTTTGCTTTCGTTTTTAGTGAGATTATAATCGTTTATCTTAGATTTATTTACGAAATAATATTCGACTTCTTGAATCTTGGCTGAGTTCTCAAAAGTCTTTTTAGGTTTTAAAGAAGGTGGAAGCATTGTTTGTAAAACACCTATTAAAGGATACATGTATCTCTTCTTAAGCTCTAAAGCCAATCTTAAAAGATTGCTTGTTAAAATTGGCTTTTTATCAATTACTTCTTCTACAAAAGAAAGATTAATGCCTAATTCTTTTTCAATTTCATCTTTACTTTTGTCCTTGAATTCAGATGAAACAACATAACCTACTATTTCATTGTTATTAAAGTTTATTTTTACTCTAACTCCTGAAAAGACCTCTTCATGAGATAAATAATAAAAAGTCCTATCCAGAAGATAGACGTTTATTTGAGTTAAAACTTTAAGTAAATACATATCTACTTAAATTATAAAGACATTTTAGATTTTATTATATCGCTAATTTCTTTAGCGGCTTGTTCAGGCGTAATATCAACAACTTTAAAATCGTATAGATCTTGTAAAGAAATCTCACTTCTAGCTTTTGAAAGTCTTTCTTGAACAATTTCTTCTTCTTCAGTTCTTCTACCTCTGATTCTTTTTTCAAGTTCTTCTAAAGATGGTGGTAGTAAAAAGATAGATAAGAAAAGATTATCACCTTTTGTTTTTTCCATTACTGCTCGCGCACCATTAGTTTCAATTTCAAGAAGCACATTTTTCCCTTCATTTCTTAATTTCTCAACATAAGTCTTAGGTGTGCCATAACTATTGTTAACAAAACGAGCATGTTCAAGAAGCTCATCATTATCAATTGCTTTATCAAATTCTGCTTGCGAGACAAAGAAATAGTCTTCTCCATCTACTTCCCCGACTCTTGGCTTTCTAGTCGTCATTGAAATAGAATAGGCAAGATTTAAAGACTTGTCTTCCATTAAGATTTTTCTTACAGTCCCTTTTCCAACTCCACTAGGACCGCTTAATACGATTAAAAGCCCTTTCATAAAAAAATTATAGACTTTTAAAAAATCGATATTCAATAACAATCGTGAAAAAAATGATTGCTTTTTTAAGAAAGCGTTTACATTTTTTTAAAAAATCAAAAATCTTGATAACTTTGTGCCTATTTAATCGGAAAAATTAACATTTATGAAGCAAACCGCACTATAAGATTAATGTGAACTTAGTCAACAACTAGATAAATTTATTAGTTTCAAGTATTATAAATAGCGTTATTATGACATTTATTGAAAGATTAAAAGAAAATATCAACGAAATTAATTCATCTTTATCAGGCACCTATCTTAATAAAATTCAATGCCTTAGCGATTATGATTATCTCTTTTCCTTTTCCAAAAGTAAAAGCAAAGGAATTTTCATTTCTCTTAATGTCAAGAATCCTTTTTTAAAACTTACTGATAAAAAGTTTCTATTTAATCAAAGCAACGCTTTCTTTTTAAGATTAAAAGGTAAACTTTTAAATTCTCTTTTTTTAAAAGCATCCATCTATAATGATGATAATATCCTTGAGTTGGAGTTTATTAAAACCACCGACACCTACGATAAAATTCATTATTCTTTAATTTTTGAAATATTTAAGAGCAATTCGAACTTAATCTTGCTTGTTGATAAAAAGGTTGATGAGGCGTTCCGTTTTAAAGGTATTGACACGCATCATCCAGTTTTAAGAAATGGAATATATGAAGCTCCAACAAAAGCTCAATTCTCTAAAGAAATAAGTGAAAAAGATCTATTAGCTGAAGAATCCTACTTTGAAAATATAGAGAGATTGCACCTCGCCCAGAAATATAAAGAAATTAATCTTGAGCTAAAAAGAAGAAAAAAATCATTAGAAAAGAAATTAGAAAAAATTAAAGAAGACCAAGTAGAAGCAAAAGAAAAACTCAAATATAAAGATTATGCTGACTATCTTTTAACTATCCTTTCTGAAATTAAAAGAGGAGATGAATATTTCGTTTACGAAGATCAAAAAATAAAATTAAACGAATCTTATTCTCCATCTCAAAATCTAGAACGCTTTTATAAGATTTATAAAAAAGCAAAATCTACAATTCTTTCTACGGATGAGTACATTCAAAAAACAGAAGATGAAATTGAATATTTAAGTTTAGTAATTAGTAACTTACCATTATTTAATGAAGATGATTATGAAGAAATAATTCAAGAACTTATTAACAAGAAAATACTTAAAGTTAGCCATTATAAAAAGCCTAAAAATATCAAAAACGCTGCAAAACCTTATTATATTATGTTTAATGGTACTAAAATTGGCTTTGGAAAAAATTCATTGCAAAACGATAATCTAACATTTAAATACGCAAGCAAAGATGACTATTTCATTCATTTAAAAAATATTCATTCAAACCATTTAATTGTTTTTAAAAAAGATCTTGATGACAAAACTCTTGAATTTGCCTTAGAGTTCGCTTTATTTTTATCAGGTAAAAAAGATGCTGAGATTATTCTTGCAAAAGTAAAAACAATCAAAAAAGGAAAAGAACCTGGGCTTGTTTTATTAACAAATTATGAATCATATTTTATTAAAGAATTTCATTATGACTTTAATAAATATTTAAAAAACGTTAGTCGTTTTTAAATTCGTTTTCTAAAAAATTCTCTCCTTTAATTGTCTCATAAGTTGCTAAACCATAGAATTTCCTTTGTCTAAGACATTCATATAAAACTAGAGCAACACAATTGCTAAGATTTAAACTTCTAGCACTTATTGTCATAGGAATACGACATGTTTTATCAATATTTTCTTTAAGAATCTCATGAGGTATGCCGGTTGACTCACGGCCAAACATAAAATAAATGTCCTCTTCAATATTTGAGTAATCAAATGATGAATACACTTTATTTGAATAACGAGTTACATAATAGATATTTTTACCTAAGAAATCTTTTAAAAACTCATCATAGTCTTTATAAATAACAAAATCGCTTTCTTTAATATAGTCCATGCCAGCTCTTTGAAGTTCTTTCTCTGTTAAAGAAAACGTTAAAGGTCCAATTATAAAAAGCTTAGCTTCGCTTGCCATACATGTTCTAATAATATTACCAACATTACCTGGTTTCTCAGGTCTATACAAAATTATTCCAACCATGTTTAAAATTGTAGCACAATAAAGGCCCTACTTTTATAATATTTGTAGTTATGATTCATGGCGTTAAAAGACTTTTTGAAGAGATTACAAGCAAGGAAGTTCGTAGTCAAATCCCAATCAAAGAAGGCATCACTAATGAGAATTATTTGATTAATGATGCTTATGTTTTCCGCCTACCTCGAAAAGACCATGATGAATTAATAAATTACAAACTTGAAAAAGAAGTTTATGAAAAAATAGAGCCTTTAAAGATATCTGAAAAGGTCATTTTTTTAGATAGTAAGAAAGGTACAAAAGTTAGCAAATTTGTTCATAATACAAGATTTTATTTTTCTACACCTAATGAAGAGCAAATCCGCTATGTTAGCAAAACACTCAAAAAACTTCACACCTCTAAGATTAAGGTATCTAAAGATTATGAGCCTTTCAAAAAAATTGAATATTACAAAAAATTTGTTGATTCTGCAGCTTTTTTAGACCAAAAATTCGAGAAATTAGTATTTAAAGAGATTAATTCTTTAGATGATAAAAAAGAATATTGCCTCTGCCACAATGATTTAGTACATCATAATCTGCTCTTTAAATTTAATGGCCTTGTTTTAATCGATTGGGAATACGCCTCAATGAACTCTCCATTATTTGATTTAGCAAGTTTCATAAGTGAAAACAATTTATCAAAAGAGCAAGAAGAATTCTTTTTAAAACAATATTATGGATATAAATTTAGTAATCTTAAAATGAAAAAAGTCGATATCTATTGTCGCTTTTTAGATATTATTTTCTACTATTGGGCACTTCATTATTACAAAAAAAGAGGAGATAAAATTTACTATGATATCTCCATTGAAAAATTTAATCACATTAAAGAAGCAATGATGAATATCAAGAATTTCTATAAGCTTTAAGCATCTCTTTCTTCATATAACTTGATACAGCGAAGAATAACTTCCTTTGCTTTTCCTGCTCCTTCAATTTCCCCTGTCAAAAGTTTACTTCCTTCTAATTTTTTATAGACATCAAAAAAGTTTTTAATCTCGTCAAAAATATGTTTTGGTAAATCGCTAGTGTCATAATAAGAGTTATAAAAAGGATCATCAACACTTACACCAATAATTTTTGAATCTCTAGCCCCACTGTCTATTACTTCCAAAACCCCAATAGGTCTTACAGTTAAGGTTGTTAAAGGATATAATTTTTCACTACATAAAACCAAAACATCTAATGGATCGCCATCTTCACAATAAGTTAAAGGAATAAATCCGTAATTATGTGGATAATGAGTCGAAGTAAACAAAACTCTGTCGAGTTTGATTAATCCAGTATCCTTGTCTAATTCGTATTTAGTTTTGCTTCCTTTAGGAATTTCAATAACAGCTTTAAACAATTCTGGTTTGACATCACTTTTTTTAAATAACGAAAAAAGCTTTCTTTGACCTTCTTTATCCATAATTTTTTTCCTTTAAGTATATTTATTATCATTTAAAAACTTTCAAAAAGCAATTTAAAAGAGCTATCTTTAGATAGCTCTCATTATTAATACTTAAAAAGGTTTAATTAACTTTCTCTCTTGCAAATTTATCAAAAGCTTTGACCTCTTCTAGAGTCGAAAATTTCGCCATTACAAAAGAGTCGCCCATATCGTCTCTTAAAACGTGTGGATATGTCCCATAGAAACAAACGTTGTTATGATAATTCTTAAGAATTTCATCAAGCGAGTGAAGATATTTATATTTATTTCTTCTACTACATGCTACAGCAAAATATTTGGTATAAGACATATCTTCACGATTTTCATCATAAGCAATGCTGTCAGCATAAATTTCATAGCAATTTGTAGAGTTTGCAAAGTTAATAAGATCTGGGGTGTACGCTCCAGCTGGTCTCATATTTGCTTCAAGAGGAATAATAGTTCCCTTCTTTCCTAAATATGGGTGATCTTCATTTAATACAAACCACTCAAGATGAAAAAAACGATTTTTCACTTCAAAGGCTTTTATTGCTTTTTTGCCCATTTCTAAAAATTCATCACTGATTTTAGGAACACAATAATACATATCATCAAGTTCTTGCTCAACGATTGCACTATTATCGTTTTCAAAAACGTTAGAGGTTGCAAAAATTACATCTGATTTGCTATCGCTTACCCCATCAAAGGAAATAATTTTTCCGTTTACATACTCTTCCATAATGTAAACTTTTTTAGGGTCTTTCCTAGCAAACCAAGCTTCTAATTCAACTTCATTATTAAACTTATGTGTATCTTGAGCGCCTACACCATTATTAGGTTTAGCAAATACAGGATAATTCACAGTATTTGCAAATTCTTTAGCTTTTTCTAAACTGTCAACGAGAATATATCTAGCACATTTAAGCCCTGCTTTTGCATAATATTCTTTTTGAAGAGACTTTAATTTATACTTTTCAATATCATTTAAAGTTGGCCCAGTAGTTACGTTAAATTCACTTCTTAATCGAGCATCTTTTTCGAGCCAATATTCGTTATTGCTTTCAATATAATCTATCTTTCCATACTTATCTTGAAAATATTGAACTGCTTTCTTCTCATTTTCAAAATCATCCATATTAGTACAGCAATAGTATTCATCTAATGCAAAACGACATTCTTCCCCAAGTTCATTATAAGGAGCATCTCCTATACCTAGAACTCTAAATCCTCTGTTTTTTAAAGCTAGACAAAATCTCCAATAACTTGAAGGAAAATGTGGTGAAATAAATATAAAATTTTTCATCATCCCGGCCCTCGTCCCTCGTACTTTTTATTTTACTTTAAAAGTTTTAGTCTGTTAATTGCTTTTTTAAGGCTAAAAGATGCATTTTCGTAGGTTTCTTTATCGTTTTTGGCAACTTGAGAGAGAATTTTTAAGGCTTCATCACGCGCTTTTTCAATCCTCGCTTTATCAAGTTCGTCTTCTTTTTCATATGTTTGAGCAAGTATTATTGCCTCGTTATTTTTAAAATTTATAGTCCCTCCACTAATTGCAAAATATGTCGTTTTTGCGGAGTTTATTATATAAAAAGTGCTTATGTGCAACATTGCAGTAAAGGGAGTATGGCCAGGTAAAAGTCCAATTATTCCGTGATCTGGAACGTCCAAATAAATGGAGTCGATTTCTTCACAATAAGATTTTCCATCGACTGAATATATCTTAAAACTAATTTTATTTTTCATGGTGATTTTCTTTAATTTCGTCTACTGTTCCACGATATAAAAATTCGCTTTCAGGATATTTATCAAATTCTCCTTCAAGAATTCGCTTAAAAGAAGAGACTGTATCTTTTAAATGAACATAAACTCCTTGCTTCCCAGAATATGCCTCTGCAACATGGAAAGGTTGTGATAAGAAATTTCGAATTTTTCTTGCTCTATTGACAATTAACTTATCGTCCTCACTTAATTCTTCCATACCTAAAATAGCAATTATGTCTTGGAGTTCTTTATATCTTTGAAGAATTGCTTGAACGCCTCTAGCCACTTTATAGTGTTCCTCACCAATAATTTTAGGATCAAGAATATTTGAACTGCTTTCAAGAGGATCGACCGCTGGATATATTCCTAAAGCAGCGATATTTCTATCTAAAACAGTTTTTGCATCAAGATGGCTAAAAGTCGTAGCAGGAGCAGGATCTGTTAAATCATCGGCTGGGACATAAACAGCCTGAATAGACGTAATTGAGCCACTTTTTGTAGAGGTAATTCTTTCTTGAAGTTGACCCATTTCGGTAGCAAGAGTTGGTTGATAGCCAACCGCGGAAGGCATTCTACCAATCAAAGCACTAACTTCACTTCCAGCTTGTGTAAATCTAAAAATATTATCTATAAAAAACAACACATCTTGATGAGCATTATCTCTAAAATATTCAGCCATTGTCAAAGCTGATAGAGCAACTCTCATTCTAGCACCAGGTACTTCATTCATTTGACCATAAACAAGAGCGGTTTTATTAATAACTCCTGTTTCTTTCATCTCATTATAGAGGTCATTTCCTTCACGACTTCTTTCACCTACTCCAGCAAAAACAGAAATACCATTTTGTTCGGTTGCAATGTTATTAATCAATTCTTGAATTAAAACAGTTTTACCAACGCCAGCTCCACCAAAAAGTCCGACCTTACCGCCTTTTACAAAAGGACACAATAAGTCGATAACTTTAATTCCGGTCTCTAAGATTTCTTTTTGAGGAATTTGCTCTTTAAAAGCTGGAGCCTCTCTATGAATTGGCATTTTTCTTGCATTATTAATACTAGCGTTATCTTCTCTTCCATCAATTGGCTTACCTAAAACATTAAACATTCTACCTAAAGTCGCTTCACCCACTGGAACTTCAATTGGTTTATGTGTATTAATAACTTCCATGCCACGTTTTACTCCATCAGTCGGAGACATAGCAATGCAACGGCAAACATCATCACCAACATGTTGTTCAACTTCAAGAACTAATGTTTCCTCGTTTAATTTTAAAGTTAAAGCAGTCAAAATTGGAGGTAAACAACCATCTAAAAAGCGTACATCAATAATAGGTCCAACTGCTTGGACTAAAACACCTTTTTCAGCTTCTTTATTTAATATGTTTTTCATGTTAATCGCCTCCTATTTATTTGCACTTCCATTGACAACTTCAGTAATCTCTTGAGTGATGCTAGCTTGACGGGCTTTATTAAATTCAAGAGTAAGTTTTTCAATTAAATCTTTTGCATTTTTATCTGCATTATCCATTGCATTTCTTCTTGAAGCCACTTCAGAAAGGTAACTTTCAAAAATTTTAAAATATAAATCAGTAACAATATATAGTCTAGTAAACTCATGGGTGAACAAGACTAAACCAGGCTCAAAATCGCCATTATTAAGTCCACTTTTCTTATCAAAGTTAAATTCCACTGGTAAAATTGAAGATTTTTTAGGAACAAAGGATATCGGATTTTGATATTTTGTATAAAGTAAAATAATTTCTCTGTATTCCTTTTCTTCAAATTTTTCAATTAAATAATGAGATAAAGTTCTTAAGTTAGAAACGCTAAAATCATCTAAAATGTCCGCAAAACTATCATTAATTTTAACATTATCGCCTTCTAAATCCTGAATTAAATTCTTGCCAATTATTAAAAGCTCATCGCCTTTTTTATACTCACTTTCAAGTAACTTTTTTATATTGATATTGTAAGCTCCACACATTCCCATCGAAGAAGAAACAACAACAATCAATCTTTTTTGACTACCCTCATTCTTTTTTATATAAGGAACATCAAGCGAATTTACTTTTGCAGCACTAAAACAGGTTGAAGCAAGATCTTTTAAGTAATGATAGTAATCTTGATGTATCATTATCTCTTTTGAAAGTTTAGAAAATTTAACGCTACTTACTAGTTTCATAGCGCTTGTCAATTTCTTAGTTGCTTCAACTGTTACAATTCTCTTTTTTACTTTGTTTAAACTTTGACTCATTTCTTCTTAAATTCTTGTTCCTTTTTAAACTCACTTATAGCCTCATAAAGTTTTTTCTCTAATTCTTGACTAAGTTCTTTTTTGACCTTAATTTCATCAAGAACCTTTTTATGGAAGTTATTCATATACGTCCATAGATTTTCTAAAAAGCTATTAACACTTGCTACATCTAAATCATCTAAAAATTTATTTTTTACAGCAAAAATCTCTAAAACTTCTTTTTCTAAAATATACGGAGAATATTGATCTTGCTTTAAAACTTCAGTTAAAACTTCACCATGTTTAATTGTCTCTTTTGTCTTTTTATCTAGGTCACTACCAAATTGTGCAAAATTAGCTAACTCTTTATAACTAGCAATTTCCATTTTCATAGAGGAAGAAACTTGCTTCATCACTCTATATTGAGCATTACTTCCAACTCTGCTTACTGAAAGTCCTACATCAACAGCTGGTCTTTGACCTGCATTGAATAAATCCGTTGATAAAAATATTTGTCCATCAGTAATAGAAATAACATTTGTTGGGATATAAGCACTGATGTCACCAGCTAAAGTTTCAATTATAGGTAAAGCTGTAATGCTTCCTCCACCTAACTTTTTATTAAGTTTAGCTGCTCTTTCTAAAAGTCTTGAATGAAGATAGAAAATATCTCCTGGATAAGCTTCTCTTCCTGGACTTCTTTTTAGTAACAATGATAAAGCTCTATAAGCGATTGCATGTTTACTTAAATCGTCAAAAATAATTAATACATCTTTACCTTTTTCCATCCAGTATTCAGCCATCGACATACCAGCAAATGGCGCAATATATAAAAGAGGTGACAATTCACTCGCACTAGCATTTACGATTAAAGTATATTCCATCGCTCCAAAACTGTTTAATTTATCATAAATCGTTGCAACACTTGAATTTTTTTGACCAATTGCAACATAAATACAAATTACATTTTTACCTTTTTGGTTAATAATTGTATCAACTGCAATAGCTGTTTTGCCACTTTGTCTATCACCAATTATTAATTCTCTTTGCCCCTTACCTATTGGAATTAAAGCATCGATACATTTAATACCAGTCTCAATTGGAGAATTAACACTTTCTCGAGCAATGATTGGAGGAGCTTTTCTTTCGATTGGATATCTTAGTGAAGTTTTGATATCTCCTCTATCATCGATTGGTCGACCTAAAGCATCAACGACGCGTCCTAATAACTCATCCCCTACTGGGACAGTTGCAACTTTTCCTGTTCCTTTAACTGTGTCGCCTTCTTTAACTTTATTGGCTTCACCTAATAAAACAGCACTTAATGAATCTTCTTCAAGATTCATAACCATGCCATAAACGCCGCCCTGGAATTCCAAAAGTTCACCTAAAATAACATCTTGAAGGCCATAAATTATTGCGATTCCATCACCAACTTCTACAACTGTTCCTAAATTTTTATTATATTCAGTGGTCTTATTAAAATTTTCTATTTCTTTTTTAATAAGGGAAGATATTTCATTTGCTTTAATTTCCATATAAATTTACTCGCCTCCCAAAATTGCTATTTTCATTTTTTCAAGTTTGTTAATTAAACTCGCATCATAAACGTTGTCCTTAATAGAAACAATAAATCCCCCAAGAAGACTTGGATCATAAACCGTTTCTAATTCAATCTTTGCCTTTTCGTTTTCTTCGATAGCCTTAACAATTTTTCCCATCGTTTCTTGATCTATTTCTTTTGCTAAATAAATTTTGCCTTCCTCGATATGAAGATAATCATTAAAACGATAATTAGCTTCTTTAAAAATTTTTCCTAAATATGCGGCGCGCTTATTTTTAACAATTATTTTTATAAATGAAACTAAAGAAGGTAATACATTTTTAAAAGAGTCATCAATTGTTTTATATTTTTCACTTAAAGGGATATTATAATCGCCTAAAAAATGGACATAATCAAAATTAGTTTTAAAGACTTCTTTTAAAACTTTAATTTCTTTTCGGTATTCTTCGACTTTACCTTCTTCAATCGCTACTTCTAAAATCGCAATTGCATAATTATTAAAAAGCGCTACTTCACTCATATTTACTCTTTATTTTCTCGCTTTAAATCTTTTACAAAATCGTCAACAAGCTTTTCGTTGTCTTTTGTATTCACTTCTCTTTCAAGAAGCTTACTAGTCATTGAAAAAGCTACATCAACAATATCTTCTTTGATTTCTTTTTGAGCTTTGCTTTTTTCTTCTTCTATCGTTTTATAAGCATTAGCCTTAACTTTCTGAGCCTCAAGATTAGCTTCTTTAAGAATTGTCTCGCGTTCACTCTTTCCCTTTTCTCTTGCTTCATCGATGATTTTACTTGCATTATCTCTAACTTCTGCAAGCTTTTTCTCTGATTCGTAAAAGTTTTCTTTAGCTTTTTGCTTTAATTCTTCAGCCTCTTTTCTTTCATCGTTTAAAATTTGGCTTCTTTTATCAAGGTACTTTCTTACAGGTTTATAAGCAAATTTTGTAACAACAATAATTAGAACAATAAAAGCTAAAAGTTGGACTAAAAAAGCCCAAATATTTGGAATGAGTTTTGCTTCAATACTGTTGCTTAAAGAATTTCCTAATTCATCGGTAGAGCAACTAGTTAAAAGAAACAAAACAGGAAAAATAGTTAATAGATATTTAATTTTTCCTTTTTTCTTCATAGCCTATCCAATAAAAAGCATTAATAAAGCTATCAAAAGTGAATAAATAGCGGTTGTTTCGGTTAATGCACAGCCTAAGATCATACCTGTTCTTAATTTTCCATACATTTCAGGATTTCTTCCCATGGCTTCCATAGTTTTTCCACAAACATAACCTTCGCCAATACCACTAGCACCAAGACCAAAGGCCATAAGTCCAATTCCAATATAGACCATGCCAGTTGGGTCGCTTGCCAAGACATTAACTAAATTTAATAATATATCCATTTTAGGTTCCTCCTAATTTCTAACTACTTGAAGTTCTAATTCATTACTTTCTTCGTTTTGTTCATTAAAGATAAATATCATAGTAAGCAATATAAAAACTGTTGTTTGAACAAAACCTGAAAAAAGATCAAAATACAAATGTAAAATTGGGGTGAAAATTGGTGCAATAAATATACCTGCTGGACCTGAAGCACCATTTACAACTCCTCCAATAGCATTAGCCCAGTAATTACCCATAAATGCTGAGCCAAAAATCATATTAGAAATGTTTTCTAATCCAAAATAAACAATCGACATGATGCAAAATCCGCTCATTGCATTACCAAACATACGCAAAGTCATCGAAAGTAAAGGTGCCCGCATCGTTATGAGATTAATTGGCAAAAAGACAGGGAATGGATCGATGTAACGTTTAAAATATTTAAGTTTATTTTCTTTTGCGGCAGTATAGTGAATTAAAACAAATGTGCATAAAGCTAAAGATAAAGGGACTCCTAAATAAGTCATTGGTGAAGGTAATCCAGTTAATCCAAAGGTAAACGCGCAAAAAATATACATCGCAAGTGTTAAAATTAATCCACCATAGTTTCTATTTCTTTTACCCATTGTATTAATTGTAAGATTATCGATAAAATCGACAAAAATCATAACAATTAAGTCAAACCCTTTAGGTGTTTCAAGAGGTTTTTCATTTAGCTTTTTAAAGCGAAAATAAATTATGAAACACAAAATAATTAGTAAAATTATTACTATCAATGAAACAAAAATTTCAGGTACAAAAACACTATCAAAATCAAATTTCCAAAGTTTTGATAAATCCATAATCTACTCTACATATGCACTTCTAAAATAAATTAAAGCAATATCAACAATCATAGGAATGCCAGCAATTAAAACTAAAGCATAAACCCACTTATCTTTTTCTCCATCAGTAGGAGCAAAATGTATAAATAAAAATGAACATAAAACAGCGATTACCATAATAGCAAAACGTAAGAAATTTCCACCCATTTGCCCAGCGATGAGCAATGATTTATTTGATTCGGTAACTTCTACTTTCTTTTTTGCACTCATCAATAAAGCAACAAGATAAATTAAGCCACAAACAAAAGAAATTGCAGTTACAACTAAAGGGTAATAAGTATAAGGCGTTTCAAAGGCAAAGCCAATACAAGATAAGCCAAGTGCTACTACCATAACAGCAAGATATGTAACTATCGTTGATTTGTCGGTTTTACAAATTTTCATTTAAAACTGCCTCCTTTTTTCGCGTTAACTTTTCCTTCCTCATCAAGGGTCTGGACAACAAGACGATTATATGGAATTTGAATGTTTTGTTTATTAAATTCAATCAGAATTTTTTCGTTTAAATCAAAGAAAACATCCCAATAAAGTACATTAGGTACATAACATCTTAAAGAGAGATTAATATCGCTTGCTTCAAAAGCTGTAACATAGCAAACAGGTTTTGGCTCTTCTAATATACGATCCTCACTTTTAGCTATATCTATTAAAACTTTTTTAGCTTTATCAATATCGGTTGAATAATCAACACCAATATTTACAACAATTCTTCTTAAAGGATTTCGGGTATAATTTGTCAAAACAGAACTTGTGATCGTCTTATTTGGAATAGTTACAATTTGTTTATTAACTGTTTCAATTGTTGTAACTAAAAAGCGAACATCGACAACACTTCCTTCAACTGATTGATCTTCCACCTTAATATAATCGCCTGTTACAAATGGCTTTGAAGTCAAAATAATAATTCCACTAGCAAAATTAGAAATGACATCTTGTAAAGAAAGACCAATTGCCAAAATTGCGCTAGAAAAAATTTGTGTTACGCCACTTAACTCAACACGCAAAATCGCCAATACTACAATTACAAGAGCAAAATACAAAACTATCTTAATTGTTGAAACAATAAAAACCTTTACAGAGCGTTCTTTAATTACTTTTTTATCAAGTTTAAGAGTTTTATTTAAAATTTTAATAAAAAGTTTAATTAAAAATATTCCTAGAATTAAAACTACAATCGCACATAAAAAATTAGCAATGTATGGGGTAGTTGTTTCATTTCCAATCCAGAAATTTTTAACATCTTCCCACGCTTTTGCTAAAGCTTCACCAAAGTCGTTCCAAAAATTGCTCCAGGCGTCTGCTAAAACCATATTCAAATTATACCATTGAACTTGATTGTTCTAAAGAACAATCGAATTAGAATAGACATCTTTTACTATTCAAAATTTTAGTTAAGAAAACATCTGATAAAAAGCTTAAAACCTTGCAATTCTCAACTATTTTTATGTATTTCTTTAGTTTTGCTTTTCAAAAATTCAAGTAAATCGTTATCCTTAATAAGTGGCGATAATTTACTAAAAACAAGCTTATGATAATTATTTAACCAATTAACTTCTTCATCGCTCATGATTGATAAATCCAAACACTTTGTTTCAATTGGTACATATGTAATGGTTTCAAATTTAAAGAAGTTCCCATCGCTTGTTGAAAAAGCTTTTACACATAATAAATTGTTTTCAATTCTAATTCCGTATTTGCCACTTTTATAAACACCAGGCTCAATTGTGGTTATCATTCCAGGAACAATTGGAGCTTGATCATCTCTTTCTGGAACAGCTTTATATCTAAGACCATTAGGACCTTCATGAACATTTAAGATATATCCAACACCATGGCCGGTTCCACATTTATAATCCATACCTTCATTCCAAAAATATCTACGAGCTAAAATATCAAGAGTATGTCCATCTGACTTTTCTAAAAATACAGCGCTAGAAATCGCAATTAAAGCTTTAAGAGTTAAAGTATAATCGTGAATAAATTCTTGATTAGCTTTTCCGATAAGAAAGGTTCTTGTTGTATCGGTTGTTCCGCCAAAATATTGGCCACCACTATCAACTAAAAATTCAATTTCATCTTTATTTACAGTGCTAGAGTTATCTTTTTTAGGCGCATAATGCATCATCGCGGCATTTTTTCCAACTGAAGCAATCGTATTAAAAGATAAATCAAAAAGTAAATTGCTTTCTTCTCTAAATTCTTTTAATTTCGAAGAATAATCGTATTCTGTAAGGTTTTTATCTAAATTGTCTTCTAAATACTTCTGGAATTTAAGTAAAGCTAAACCATCAATTTCTTGAATAGATTTTATATTCTTGATTTCTACAGGTCCTTTTATTGCTTTCATTAAATAGGAAGGATTTTTGCTAATAACAGGTTCTTTTAAAAGCGAATATAAATATGCATTAACTCTTGTTGGATCAATAAGTGTTTTTATATTTTCTCTTGCTTTAATAAAAGAAAAAATTTCTTCATAAGGATGAACGTTGACTCCTTCAAGAGAGAAATCTAGTTTATCTAAATCGACAAAAAGGTGAACTCCTTCATTTAAAGATATATATAGATAAGAATAGAAGACTGGATTAAATGGAATATCTTTTCCTCTTAAATTTAAAGTAAAAGCTATATCATCTAGAGTCGTTAAAAGATGAGCTTCACTATCCTTTTTTTTAATTTCGTGTTTAATTAATTCAATTTTATCTTTGTATGATAAAGTATATAAGTTTTTATCAAGAGCAAAAATTTTGCCGCTTTTTTCTTTCTTTTTATCTAAAAGGTAAGAAAAATCTATGTTATTTGTTACAATCCCTTTATTTTGAAGTGTTTCTAGTTTAGCCTCACTAATATTTAAATAATTAATTCCGAGAGGATAGAAACCATTTTGCTTAATAAAATCAGTTAAGGAGGGAACGCCAATATCTCCATCTTTAATTAAGGTAATTCCTGTACCACTTAACTCTTTTTCCGCTTGCTCCCAATATCTTCCATCAGTTGATAAAAATGCCTTATTTTCACTAATTAATAAGGTTCCTGCAGATCCTGAAAAAGGAGCAAAAAATAATCTTTCTTTTAAATAATATTCACTGATATATTCATTATCATGTGGATCGCTAGTTAATATCAAATAAGCTTTTAAATTATTTTTCTTTAACTCTTTTTGTAATAGCAAAATGTTCTCTTTTTTAAACATAAAAATTGACCTCTTAATAAATTAATACGTAAAAAGTGGCTTTTTGCAAGGTTTTTGATAAAACATTAAAGATCTTGATTATCGGTATCTTTTAAATTTTTCCACTTTTTATCATCAATTACACTAACTTCGCTTGTTGAGTGCCAATCACTTAAAATAGTGGCTTTGTTTTTCGAATAATATAAAATTTCATTAATAACATCTTGAGTAAAGACTTCTCCTGGAATAATAACAGGGATTCCTGGAGGATAAATCATAATCATTTCTTTAGAAATTTTCCCAACTGCATTTTTAAGTTTAACAACTTTTAAAGGCGCATGATAAGCAACTCTTGGTCTAACTTCCATTTTAGGAAAGCCATTCATATAATGATGGTCTGCGTATTCAACATTAGGATCATAATATTTTAAAGAAATATCTTTTAACGCATTAATAAGGCGATCTAAATCTTTTTGAGTGCTTCCAATTGTAAAAAGAAGCAAGAAAACATAGGTTTCAGCAAGTTCAATTTGAATTTTATATTTATCTTTTAATATTTTATAAAGTTCAAATCCACTAATTGTTAATTTATCTATTTCAACACAAAGTTTAGTTTCATCATAATTATAGGCTCCACACTCTTTTATAAAATAAGTTTTGCTATGAGCAATAAAGCCTGGAATTTGATCTATTTTTTCTTTTGCTTGTCGAGCAAGTTTAATCGCATTATAAATTTTTAGGCTACCTTTAAACACTAAATATTTTCTAGCCGCATCTAAAGAAGCAATCAAAATTGAACTTGGGGAAGTTGTTGTAATTAAATTAAAAGATTTAACTACTGCATAACGTGGAACCCTATTCCCTTTTCCTAATAAAACACTAGATTGAGTTAAGCTGCCACCAGTTTTATGAATACTTAAAGTAGTCATATCAGCTCCAGCGGCCATAGCAGTTGTTGGTAATTTATTTGAAAAATAAAAATGGGTCCCGTGAGCTTCATCTACTAAAACAATTTTATTATTTAAATGAGCATAATTAACGATTTTTTTCAAATCACAGGTAGCACCAAAATAAGTTGGATTAATAATGAAAATTGCTTTTGCATCAGGGTTATTATCAATTGCTTCTTTCCACTGTTTGAAAGACACTTGATTAACAATTTCAGTTTTTTTATCAAGCTCAGGCATAATAAAAATTGGAACTGCCCCACTTAAGATTAATCCATTGATGACTGATTTATGAACATTACGAGGTAAAATAACTTTATCATTAGCTTGCAAAGCGCTTAAAAACATTATTAAATTGCCACTTGTTGAACCATTAATTAAAAATTTACAATAATCAGCTCCACAAGCTTTAGCAAAAAGATCTTGGGCTTCTTTAATCGCTCCAGTAGGATGCATGATATTATCCATCCCACGAGGGCAATTAACATCATTTTTATAAACAATATGCGTGAAAATCTTATCAAAATCTGTACGAATATTGCCTTGATGATGCCCAGGAACATCAAAAGCGGCCGTATGTTCTTTTAAATACTTTTCATAAGCTTTTAAATAAGGTGTTTTCTTTTGCTCAACTTTATCAATCATATCTAAAACGTCTATATTATAAACATATTTAACTTAAATATAGTAATAAAAAATTAATTAAAAATTATGATATATTCCAATCAAATTAGAATAAAATAATAAGTAGTATGAAAGTTGTTGTTGTAAGTGATTCTCATTCAAATTTTTCTCTTTTAAACGAGATAGTAACCAAAAATTATGATGCTGATGCCTTCTATCATTTAGGTGATAGCGAATTACCAGAGTATTTATTGAATAATTTTACCTGTGTCAAAGGCAATTGTGATTATAATGACTTCCCAAAAGAAAGAGATTGCCTTCTTGAAGGCTTTAAAATACATCTAGAACATGGTAATGCCTTAAATTTTGCTATCAATCCTGAACACTATATTAAAGAGAAAGACTGTGATATTTTTCTTTTTGGCCATACCCATCAAAAATACGTTAATAAAATTGGCAAAACATATGTTTTTAATCCAGGCAGTATTGCTCGACCTCGAGATGGCGAAAAAGGAAGTTATCTAATTTTATATCTTACTAGAGGACAGCACATAAAATATGAATTTAAAACACTAGATGAAAAATGACCAAGTTAATTATTGTCTTGGTCATTTTTCATATAAGAGGAGGTTCAAAGAACCCAACGATTCAAAATTAAATATTTTCTTCGCTTTCTAATAAAGCTTCAGCCACTTTATGTGCGCTGGCTATTGCAAAGGTGATATTATAGCCTCCGCAAAGTCCATCAGCATTTAAGATTTCACCAGCAAAATATATACCACTCTCTTTTTTACTTTCTAAATCAAAATCAACATTTGAGAATTCGACTCCGCCGACAGAAACTTGCGCATCTTTATAGTCGTATGTTGCTTTATATGTAAAGACAAGATTTTTTATGGTAACAGCAAGCTTCTTAATTTCAGTTGGTGTATAGTCAAATAAATTTTTAATTCCACTTGCTTTTCTAATATATTCAGCGACGTGTTTCGTAAAAATACCACTTAAAACTGAAGATTTAGACATACCATTTAATTTAGTAAGCAATTCGACGAGTTTATCACAATCATATTCTGGCATTAAATCAAGTGATATTGTGCATTTTTTAAATCTTTTACTACGAGCAATCATAGAAGCACAATTAAAAATTGCAATACCACTTAAACCGTCTTTTTTAAATAGAACTTCCCCATTTTCTTGATAAACTAATGCTTTATCAATGTATAAAGAAACTGTAGCTTTTACTCTTTCATTTTGAATTGTTGTAGGCTTTTCTTCGGTTTGAATTGGTGCTAAGCCCACTCTTAAAGCCGATACTTTATACCCTTTCTTTTCAAGTAATGTAAAGATTTGATCGCTTCCACCAAGCTGAGGTGCAGCTGCATTTCCGCAAGCAAAAACAAATTTATCAAAGATGAAAATTTTGTTCTGTGTTTTCACACGAATTTTTCCATTTTCTAAAGTGTAATCAACAAGCCTTTCTCTATTAACAAATTTAACCTTTCTTTCTTTACATCTAGCAATTAAAAAATCTAAGAATGTTTTTGCACTATTAGAATATGGATAAACTAAATTATTATAAGTTCTTGTAAAGATACCAAGCGAATTCAAAAACTTAATAATATCTTCTGAATTAAAGTCATTAACAACATTTAATGCATCTTCGCAATTATATGCTTCTTTTACTAAAGATGTATTTGTAATATTACATCTCCCATTGCCGGTTGCTAAAACTTTTCTCCCTGGAGTTTCTTCTTTATCTATTATTGTAACATCGATTTTTGGATTATTTTCTTTTAAAAACAAGGCTAAAAAAATCCCAGAAAAACCTTGACCTAAAATTCCAACTTTCATACTTAAATTTTAGCATTAAATTCGCCAAAATGTGCACTAATGTTGATTTTTATTTCAAAAAATATATAATTTGGCATTGTATCTATGATTTATATGTTTATTTTAAGTGCTTTTGGCACAATTGGGGCAACTTTCATTGGGGCAATATTTTCTAAATTTGTCTCAAACAAAAGAAAAGAAGTTTTTAACTTTTTCCAAAACTTTTCTGTTGGAGGAATCATTGCTCTACTATTTTTTGAGTTAATTATTGAAGCTGTCGAACACTTTCAAAACGGAATTAGTGATAATTTGCTTGGAGCACTATACACTCTTTTAATTATTGGTGGTGTTGGTTTGATTTTCTTTTTAATGCATGAAGGTTTACATAAATTATCACATCACCATGAACACGATAAAAACGATGATGAAGATTGTGTTGATCATGCTCATTCAACAGAAGTTTTTAACAATAATTCCATTCTTCTAGCTTCTTTTATCTTTTTACTTGCAATATCTATTCATAATATACCTGAAGGACTATCTTTAGGCATCAACTTCAACTCACCAGGTTCTACCATTCCTTATCAAGGAATAATAATGAGTGTTATCTTATTAATACATAACTTTTTGATTGGTTTTACAATGTGTAATTCTTTTTTACACTCAAATAAATCATTTAAATTTTCGCTTCTTTTAACAACTTTGAGTGCTCTACCAGCTTATGTTTTTGCAATTTGTGGTTATTTCATTTCAACAATCTCAATAAATGAAGTATTTCTTGGAACAATTTTTGCTATTTCTTCGGGAAGTTTGTTATATGTTCTGTTTATCGAATTACTTCCACAAGTATTTAAAGAATATAAATCTAAATTCACATTTTTATATATTTTACTTGGAATAGTCATTTGTGGAATTTTAGTATTTTCATTTTCTCATCATTAATTTTTAAAAAGTTAAAATATTTTTTAATTTTTCCTTAATTAACTCCTTTATATTAGTGAAAGGAGTTTTTATTTTTTTTCAGTGTTCTTTGACATAACAGAAACTAATAAAACACAATTAATTTATGAAAGTATATTTATCATGGTTTCTATTAAATCAAATGATTAGATAAAAAATTGGATGGAAATACAATTATCGAATAAGGATGCAGATTTTTATATGATTAAAATTGATGCGCCTATTCTTTCCACATTAGCATCACTTGTACCATTTAAATAAATAACTCGTGTGTTTTATAATATCCAAGTTTTTTGGTCTTATTTTGGCATGAAAGGCGTTTTAATCGTATAGAAACCTACATTTTGTTATAGCTTTGTGGAAAAAGATAATAAAGCGAAGCAATCAGTCACCGCTTAATTTTATAGATTTTTTTCCACCACACCAGGAAACCCCGCTAGATTTTATAGGATGAATAATGAAAAAGCGCTCACGTTTTTGTGCGTGAACGCCTTGACTTTGTTATTTAATTTTCTTCGGTTTTCTCTTTGTCTTTTGTGTGCTTGCGGCGGCTTAATCCGTTGTTACCATGCCGCCATTTTCGGACACTTCGGCTTTCAGAAGTACGCCCGTAAATTTGCCGCGTTTTGCTTCACTTATAACTTTGTATTTGCCCGCGTTTAAGTTTTGTATCAGTTTTGCATCATCATTGTCGGTTAGCGCTTCTTGAATTATTATGGCAATTTCTTCATAGCCGTTCTCTGTTAAATTCATAACCACTATTCGTCTTGCCTTCCCTAATGTTGTATCTTCCGTAGACCAATCATCTCTTATAATAAATGAGCGGGTGTTCACGTCAACCGCAGAGATAATGCCGTCATTCGCAAGTTTCTCATTGACCGCATTTAACAATACTTTTCGCATCTCCTGTATTGTAGGATTATAACCAAAAGCATATTCAATAGAATATTTGGCGCTGTTGACATAAGAAGTTCCTCTGTCGAATGCTTCGTCAAGTTTTGCGGCGTCAGGCTTTTCGGTTAACAAATCCTGTAAAGTTATTTCCGTTTTAGGTTCAACGCAAGATATTCTGTAAAGCATCGAAATTAATGCGTTATCGTAGAAGAAATGTAGTTTTATGGAATCGATAATACCGTTTTTATCGCTATCAACGATTTCCCATTGATCGATTTGAACGCTATTTAAATTGTAATTGCTGCTAAGTGTGTTATATAGCATATCTTCGAGCAAATGGTCGTTCAATGTTTTAACGACGACTGCCTGATACTTTTCGTTACCCTCTTGCATAAGTTCATTCAACGTAGTAGGGAGAGTCTCTTCTGGTATAGCCCTATAACCGCACACGCAAACGCCGTCCGCATTATACGAATGTTCCGCTTTACCGCTTATCTCGTCGCAGTTGATACACTTGTGCCAATGATGAGTGTCGTCGCTTTCCCATTTTTCAGAAAAGGTATGGTCTGTTGTTGCAATTTCTTCCGTTTTTGTCGCCTTACATACGGTGCAGGTATAAGTCATTTCGCCATTTGCCGTGCAGGTCGGCTCTTTCGTTATATTGCCGTTATCCCAAGTATGCGCGGCTTTGTCGATTACCTCGTCGCAGTTCGCGCCCGTGCAGGTGCGCCAATGCTCGCTATCGTTATGCGACCATTGCTCCGAATAAGTATGCGTATGCGTGCCGTTCCCGCCCGTAGTTTCGTTGCCGCCGTTGCAAGCCGCAAGAGAAAACGCGAAAACAACGCTCATTGCCGCCGTTATGAATGCAAGCAGTTTCTTTTTCATTACTAAACCTCCACCAAAATTGCAGTTTATGTGTAACTTTTACTGCAACGTTGAAAAAATATGATTTTATCCCGCAACCAGACACTATTTACTTTTTTATTATAGCATGACCGCCGTAATTTCCTAAACAAATGAAAAAAGGTTGCCCTTTGGACAACCTTTATGAGTCAATCTTAATACAGATTCGAAACTATTTAATAATTTCGCTAACTGTACCAGCACCAACTGTTCTACCACCTTCACGGATGGAGAATTTGGTACCTTTTTCAACTGCAACTGGGTGGATAAGTTCAACTGTGAATGAAACGTTATCACCTGGCATAACCATTTCTGTTCCTGCTGGAAGAGTGATTGTACCAGTAATATCAGTTGTGTGGAAGTAGAATTGTGGTCTATAGTTGCTTAAGAAAGCAGTATGTCTTCCACCTTCTTCTTTTGTAAGAATATAACATTGACATGTAAATTTGCTGTGTGGAGTAATTGATCCTGGTTTAGCAAGAACTTGTCCTCTAACAACTTCGTCTCTGTTGACACCTCTTAAAAGGATACCTGCGTTATCGCCAGCTTCTGCATAATCGAGTGTTTTTCTGAACATTTCGATACCAGTAACAACTGATGATTTTGTAGGTTTAATACCAACAATTTCAACAGGATCGTTGAGTTTAACAGTACCTCTTTCAACTCTACCAGTGACGACTGTACCTCTACCAGTAATGGTGAGAACGTCTTCGATTGGCATTAAGAATGGTTTATCTGTTTCTCTTTGTGGATCTGGGATATAGCTATCAACAGTATCCATTAATTGGAGAATTGCTTTTTCAGCTTCTGGATCACCATCAAGAGCTTTTCTAGCACTACCTCTGATAATAGGTGTAGTATCTCCTGGGAATCCGTATTTTGTTAATAAGTCTCTGACATCCATTTCAACGAGATCAATGAGTTCTGGATCTTCGACTAAGTCACATTTATTTAAGAAAACAACAATATATGGGACTCCAACTTGTCTAGCAAGAAGGATGTGTTCTCTTGTTTGTGGCATAACACCATCTGTAGCAGCAACAACAAGGATTGCACCATCCATTTGTGCAGCACCAGTGATCATGTTCTTAACATAGTCAGCGTGCCCTGGACAGTCAACGTGTGCATAGTGTCTTTTTGCAGTTTGATATTCAACGTGAGCAGTATTAATTGTAATACCTCTTGCCTTTTCTTCTGGTGCAGCATCAATTTGATCATAATCCATTGATTTTGCAAAACCTTGTTTGGAAAGGACGTGTGTGATAGCAGCAGTTAATGTTGTTTTACCATGGTCAACGTGTCCAATGGTACCAATGTTCATATGGACCTTACTTCTATCAAATTTCTCTTTTGCCATAAGTAATTTTTTCCTCCTAGAATAAATAGCTTTCGCAATGTAAATATTTTACTTAAATTGATTACGTTTATCAATATTTATCGTAATCATTAAAGCCTTAAATTAGTTGTTAACTCCACTCTTTTTAATAATCTCTTCTTGAATGAATTTTGGGCATTCTCCAAAGTGATCAAACTCCATAGAGTAACTACCTCTACCTTGAGTAAATGAACGTAAATCGGTGACGTAACCAAACATTTCTGCAAGTGGTACTTCAGCTTCAACGATTTTTGCATTTCCTCTTTGTGATTCACCAGTCATTTGACCTCTTCTGCGGCTAATATCACCAATAACATCACCATAGTATTGTTCTGGGACTGTAACTTCAACCTTCATAATTGGTTCAAGAATTACTGGATCACATTTTTTAGCAGCTTCTTTTAACGCCATACTAGCTGCAATCTTATAGGCGGCTTCACTACTATCAACATCGTGGTAAGAACCATCATGAAGTGTAGCTTTAATATCAATTGCTGGATAACCTGCGACAAGACCTTTTTGCATTGCATCGATTAAACCATCTTGTGTTGGCTTAATGTATTCTTTTGGAACTGTTCCGCCAACAACAGCGTTAACAAATTCAAAGCCTTTGCCTGGGTTTGGTTCAAATTTAATGATAACGTGACCATATTGACCTCTACCACCGGATTGTCTGATGTATTTACCTTCACAATCTCCAACTTTCTTAATTGTTTCACGGTAGCCGACTTGTGGTTTACCAACGTTAACAGAAACATTAAATTCTCTTCTTAATCTATCGACAATAATATCGAGGTGAAGTTCACCAACACCAGCGATAATTGTTTGACCTGTTTCTTCGTTTGTGTGGACTTTGAATGTTGGATCTTCTTCAGCGAGTTTAGCTAAAGCAATGCCCATCTTTTCTTGGTCAGCCTTTGTTTTTGGTTCGACTGCTTCTTCGATAACTGGTTCTGGGAATTCCATCTTTTCGAGAACTACATCTAAGTTTTCATCACAAAGTGTTTCACCAGTTGTGGTATTCTTTAAACCAATAATTGCACCAATTTCACCAGCATGAAGTGCTTCAACTTCTTGTCTATGGTTAGAATGCATTAAAACAAGTCTTCCGATTCTTTCTTTAACACCCTTGTTACTATTTAAAACATAACTTCCAGATTTTAAGATACCAGAATAGACTCTGACATAAGCAAGTCTTCCAACAAATGGATCAGTAGCAATCTTAAATGCTAAACCAACCATTGGGGCGTCATCTTTTGGTTCACAAACATATTCTTTTCCTTCAGGTGTTGTACCTTTAGCTGGAGTGATATCAAGTGGGGATGGTAAATAGTCAATAACACCATCAAGTAATAATTGAACACCTTTATTTTTATATGCACTACCGCAGAAAACTGGGTGGAAATTACCTTGAATTGTAGCTTTTCTAATTACAGCTTTGATTTCTTCAACTGTTGGTTCTTGACCATCAAGAACTTTCATACAGAAGTCATCATCAAAACCAGCGAGATCTTCAATAAGTTGTTGTCTTAATTCTTGACATCTTGGCATGTATTCTTCTGGAATAGGGACTTGTTTTGGATTTTTAGCATCTGTGAAATCCCATCCTTCCATTTTAACAAGATCAATAACGCCACTTAATGTGTTTGAAATACCGATTGGGTATTGAACAGGACGTGCATTAGCACCAAGTTTTTCATGAATTGATTTCCATGACATTTCAAAATCAGCACCAATAGCGTCAAGTTTATTAACAAAAACGATTCTTGGAACGTTATATTTGGTACCTTGTCTCCAAACAGTTTCAGTTTGAGGTTCAACACCATTTTTTCCATCAAGAACAGTAATAGCACCATCAAGAACTCTTAATGAACGTTCGACTTCAACAGTGAAATCGACGTGCCCTGGAGTGTCGATAATGTTAAATCTATTTTCTTTCCAGAAACATGTGGTTGCAGCTGAGGTAATTGTAATACCTCTTTCTTGCTCTTGAACCATCCAGTCCATGGTGGCAGCACCTTCGTGGACTTCACCAATTTTGTGGATTTTGTTTGTGAAGAACAAAATACGTTCTGTTGTGGTTGTTTTACCGGCATCAATGTGAGCCATGATACCAATATTACGAGTATGCGCTAAATCATATTCACGAGCCATAAATGTTCACCTAAATAATTAATAAGATTACCACTTATAATGTGCATAAGCTTTGTTAGCTTCAGCCATTTTATGTGTATCTTCTCTTTTCTTAACGCTAGCACCGGTACCATTAGCAGCATCGATGATTTCGTTGCAAAGTTTATCTTCCATGGATTTTTCTTTTCTTAAACGAGCATAGTTAACTAACCATCTTAAACCTAAAGTAACCTTTCTTTCTGGGCTAACTTCAGTTGGTACTTGGTAGTTAGCAGCACCAATTCTTTTAGCCTTAAGTTCAACTTCAGGCATAATGTTATTGATAGCTGTAGCAAATACATCCATAGCGGATTTTTGAGTTTTTGCTTCAATTTTCTTGAAAGCAGTATATAAAATTGTTTGAGCTGTTCCTTTTTTACCATCAATCATAATTTTGTTAATTAATCTTGTGACTAATTTTGAATTATAAATTGGATCTGGTAAAACATCTCTTTTTCCAACACTACCTTTTCTTGGCATAACTAATCTCCTTTATTACTCTTTTCCTTTAGGTTTTTTAGTACCGTATAAAGATCTACCTTGTCTACGAGCTTCAATACCAGCACAATCAAGGCAGCCTCTAATAATATGGTATCTAACACCTGGGAGGTCTTTAACTCTGCCGCCTCTAATCATAACGGTTGAGTGTTCTTGTAAGTTGTGTCCTTCTCCACCGATATAAGCTGTAACTTCATATCCGTTGGAGAGCTTAACTCTTGCGTATTTTCTTAAAGCAGAGTTTGGTTTTTTAGGAGTCATTGTGCCAACACGGGTGCAAACTCCTCTCTTTTGTGCACTGTTTTGATTTCTTTCTTTCTTATTTAAAGAATCAAATCTTTTTAAAAGTGCAGGTGCTTTTGATTTAAAGGTAGGTGTTTTTCTACCTTGTCTAACTAACTGATTAATAGTAGGCATCTTTCTTTTCTCCTTCATTCATACACACAATACCTGGTGTATCATAGTAATCACTAAAAAATAAGAACTTTTCAGTTGCTGAAATATTGTATTGCATCAAAAAACGTTTTGCAAGCACTTTTTTAAGCTAATTTTAATGCAACTGTGGTTATTCATTGAAAATGTCAGTAACGGTTATTCATTTAAAATGTCACTAT
>CAJJXG010000010.1 GCA_905197045.1 uncultured Caryophanales bacterium | reverse complement strand
ATAGTGACATTTTAAATGAATAACCGTTACTGACATTTTCAATGAATAACCACAAGAGAAGAAGATTTAAAAACTGATTTTTCTTTCTTTTTGGTTTTAAAGTTGCTAATATATGTTGCTAGATTTAATTATCTAAGTTATTTACATGCTTTCTTTAAGAACGCATAGAGTCTTAAGGCGGAAGGAGTATATTTATGAAAAAAGGAATTCATCCAAACTATCACACTTGTAAAGTTACTTGCATTTCTTGCGGTAACACATTCGAAACAGAATCAACACTTGATGAAATCAGAGTTGATACCTGCTCAAAATGCCACCCATTCTATACTGGTAAACAAAGATTTACTCAAGCAGACGGAAGAGTTGATAGATTTAATAAAAAATATAACAGAAATAAGTAAAACAATTAAAATCCTTGCAAAACGCAAGGATTTTTTCTTATATTAAATGTATGAACGTAAGATTAGCCGAAGAAAAAGATCTTTTAGATATCTTGAAAATTTATGAAAATGCTCGTCAGTTTATGAAAGTAAACGGAAATCCTGATCAACGGAAAGATAATTATCCACCAAAAAATTTGATTGAAAACGACATAAAAGAACATAAATATTTAAGAGTTGTCGAAGATGAAAAAGGAAGACTAATTGGTGTTTTCTTTTTTAAAATCGGCGAAGACAAAACTTATAAAACTATCAAAGGAAAATGGATTGATGAATCTAAATATGGCGTGATTCATCGAATAGCGACTAATGGTCTTTCACATAATTTTTTTGAAAACGTTTTGTCTTATTGTCTCAATTTAATTAATCACATTAGAATTGATACACATAAAGATAACAAAATTATGATAAATCTATTGCTTAAATGCGGCTTTAAAGAAGTTGGTATTATATATTGTGATACTGGAGAAGAAAGACTCGCTTTTGAATTGATTAAATAGCTAAATTTAACAAAAATAAAACATTTCTTAAAAGAAATGTTTAAATTTAATGATAAGTTTTAACTTTAAGATTAAAATATAAACACAACTCAGGAGTTTTTAATATGGCAAAAAAGAGATTTTATATTACAACACCAATTTATTATCCAAGTGGTAACCCACATATTGGTCATGCATATTGCACTACAATGTGTGATGTTTTTGCTCGTTATAAACGAATGAGACATTTTGAATGTTATTTTTTAACAGGTACAGACGAACATGGTTTAAAAATAGAGAAAAACGCTCAAAAAGCTGGCGTTACACCTCAAGAATATGTAGATAACATAACTAATGTATTTACTAAACTTTGGGAAGCTATGAAAATCTCAAACGATGATTTTATTAGGACAACTCAAGAAAGACATATCAAAGTTGTTCAAGAAGCTTTTACCAAGATGTATCAAAACGATGATATTTATTTAGGAAAATATGAAGGATGGTATTGTACTCCTTGTGAATCTTTCTGGACAGAAACCCAAGTTGGAGAAGAACATCTTTGTCCAGATTGTGGTCGACCAGTTGAAAAAGCGACTGAAGAAAGCTTCTTTTTCAAAACCAAAAAATATCTTCCTGAACTTTTAAAGTGGTATGAAGGCGAAAAAGTTATTTATCCTATCAATAGAAAAAACGAAATGTTAAATACCTTTATTAAGCCAGGTTTAGAAGATCTTTGTGTAAGTAGAACTTCCTTCTCGTGGGGCGTTCCTATTAAAGAAAACCCAAAACATGTAGCTTATGTTTGGCTCGATGCTTTATGTAATTATTTAAGTGCTTTAGGTTATGGAACAGATCATGATGAACTTTATCAAAAATTCTGGGCAAGTGAAGATAGTGAAATAATTCATGTTATTGGGGCAGATATTACAAGGTTCCATACAATTTATTGGCCAGAATTTTTGATGTCTTTAGGAGTTAGATTACCTGATAGGGTTTTTGTTCATGGTTTACTTATGATGAAAGATGGGAAAATGTCTAAATCTAAAGGAAACGTTGTTTCACCTTATCCATTAATTGAAAAATATGGAGTTGATGCAGTTAGATACTACCTTGTTAGAGAAGTAGTCTTTGGGCAAGATGGTCAATTTACTCCTGAACAATTTGTAGAAAGAGTAAATAATGATTTAGCTAATAATTTAGGTAACTTAGTAAGTAGAACTGTATCAATGATTCAAAAATATTTTGATGGCGTAATTCCTTGCTTCGTAAACGAAGTAAATCCTCAAGATAAAGAACTTGAAGAACTTGCTAAAACAACAATTACTAACTATGAAAATAAATTAGATGATTTACACATAACAGAAGGCTTTATTGATGTCATGAATTTGCTTGGTAGAGCTAATAAGTATATTGAAGAATCAGCCCCATGGGTTTTAGCAAAAGATGAAAGTAAAAAAGTAAATCTAGAAAGCGTTATGTCTCATCTTGCATATATTATTTTTGTAGGTACTAAATTACTTGAACCAATTCTTGTTGAAAAAGCACCAAAAATTTATGAACAGCTTGGGCTTGCTACTCAAGAAGCAGATTATAGTAATATTTTAAATGAACACATTTTAGATAATCACAAAGTAGTTAAAGGCGAAGTCTTATTTCCAAGACTTGATGTTAATAAAGAAGTTGAATTTATTAAAGGATTAATGGGCGGTAATTAATAAGTGGATATTAGATTACTTCAAGAAATTGTTAATGCCAAAAGAGAATATTTTTTGGCAGGAAATACTAAAAACATTAACGAAAGAATTAAATGGGTTAAATTAATTAGAGATAATTTAGTTCTTTATAAAAACGATTTTTATGATGTGTTTAAAGCTGACTTCAATAAACCAGCTTATGAAGTAGCTTCTACTGAGCTAGGTCAAGTTATTAAAGAGTGTGATTTTTTAATTAAAAAGGGAAAAGAATTTTTATATCCTGAACGAGTAAAAACAGGCTTCATAAATAGGAAATCAAAAGGTTTAATTTATAAAGAACCTTATGGGGTAGTTTTAGTTGTTTCTCCACGGAATTATCCTTTAAATTTATCATTAATCCCTGCAATTGGCGCTTTATTTTGTGGAAATTGTGTTTTACTTAAACTCTCAAATAACACAATGAATATCAATAAAGTTATTGAAAGAGTAATCGCTCCTTTACCAAAAGAAGTCTTTAGCACTGTTTATCAAAATCGAAAAGAAGGCAATGTTTTATTTGATGTGAAATATGATTATATATTTTTCACAGGCTCAAAAAGTAGTGGAAAGATGGTCATGTCAAAAGCGAGTCGATATCTAACCCCTGTTACATTAGAACTAGGAGGGAAATCACCTGTTATTGTTGATGGGGATGCAAATTTAAAATTAACTGCAAAGCGAATCGTTTGGGGAAAGTTTTTAAATGCTGGGCAGACTTGTATTGCTCCAGATTACGTCCTTATTAAAAGAGAAATTAAAGATCAATTTGTTAAAGAATGTATCAAGTGGATTAAAAAGTTTTATATTAAAAAAGGACAAATCACAAATGATTTTCCTTTTGTAATTAATGAACAACAAGTAAGAAGACTTACTTCAATGATTGATGAAGATAAAGTTTTAAATAAATACTTTAAATTTGGACGCTTGCTTTCTCCTGTTTTAACGGATGCTGATTTTAATGACAAGATAATGCAAGAAGAGATTTTTGGACCAATTTTACCAATAATCCCTTTTGATTCATTAGATGAAGTAATTGTAAATCTTCAAAGAAAAGATAAACCTTTAGCTTTATATTTCTTTGGGCGTGATAAAGAAAGAATTAATAAAGTGATGAACAATGTTTCTTTTGGAGGAGGATGTGTAAATAACACAATTATGCATTTTTCTGTCGATGAATTTCCTTTTGGTGGAGTCGGAGCTAGTGGAATAGGACACTATCACGGCGCTTACACGATTGAGACATTTACACATAGAAAAAGCGTCCTTCTTCAAGAAAAAAGCGAATTAAAAGTAAAGTTCCCTCCTTATACAAACTTTAAAAGAATTATTACTGAGTTTTTCTTAAAAATTTTTTAAGAAACAACGATAGTTATCGTAATAAAAACCGACAAGGCAGCCATTTTTCAACTTGTAAAAATATTCAAATGGCTTATTATTAATTTAGAAATGAAATAGGGGATATAATTTTATTTCTGAAAAATTAGTAGTTATTTTGTATATACCTCCTTTCTGACTACTAATTTAACCCACTCTTATTGCTCTCGGAGTGGGTTTTGTTTTGTCTCATCCTTTATTAAAAAGTTATAATTTTAACCTTTTAGGTTTTTAATTTTGGTTTACAATAAACTATATGGAAGCAAAAAGAATTAATTTTGATAAGGATTTTGATTTTGATGATATAAGTCCTAGATATTGCTATTTTAACGATGATCGAGTTGAATTTTTAGTCTTTGAAAGATATGTTGGGCCAACAACTCTACAATATCTTCCTAACGGAGGGATTCAATCGCTTTATCATGGCTTTTTAATTGTTAAAGTTAATAATGGCTTCTTAAAAGTAAGTGAAGTGGCTTTTAACAAAGAAAAACTTACCTCAGATCATTTTATTAAAAAAGTAGGCGAAGAAAATTTAGCTAATCAAGTTTTGCTCTAATCAATTTTTCTATATAATGTAGCCGATGAAAAGAATTGTTAGAGTTAAATGCGTTGATTTTACTTTTGATGGTCAAGGACTTGCAAAAGATGATAAAGGAAGGACTTATTTTGTTCCTTCTCTTTTAATTGGTGAAGAAGCTGATGTTGAACTTTTATATCAAAAGAAAGATTTTGATGTTGCTAGAATTAATAAAATAATTAAATTTTCACCATTTAGAATCAATCCAAAATGTCCTTGTGCTACAGCGTGTGGAGGATGTTCTTTTCAAAATTTAAATTATGAAAAAGAATTAGAATATAAAAAAAGTGTAGCGATAAATACTATTAAATCTATTGCCCGAATTGATGCTAGCGCTGCAAGTGTTTATGGTATGAAAGAACCATATTTTTATCGTAATAAAATTCAAGTACCTTTTGGTTATGATAAACAAAATCGTTTAGTTTATGGCTTTTATAAATTTAAAAGTCATGATATTGTCCCTATTTCAGAATGTGTAATTGAAGATAAAGCACACGTTTCTATTTTAAAAGCTATTAAAGAACTTATGGTTTCTTTTAAAATTGAAGCTTACAAAGAAGATTTTTATAAGGGTATTATAAGACACGTTTTAATAAGAGTTGGTAAAGTAAGTAAAGAGATAATGGTTGTTTTTGTAGTTACTACCTTGCGTTTTCCTTCAAAAAAGAATTTTATAAAAGCATTAGTTGAGAAATGTCCTGAGATTACAACTATCGTTTTTAATGAAAATCCCCGCAAAACTAACGTTATTTTAGGAGATAAAGAGGAAATTTATTACGGCAGGGGGTTTATTTATGATGAACTTCTTGGCGTTAAATTTAAAATTAGTAGTAAATCTTTTTATCAAGTAAATCACGATCAATGTGAAGTTTTATATTCTTTAGCTATTAAAAAAGCAAATTTAAGTAAAGAAGATGTCGTGCTTGATGCTTATTGTGGTATAGGTACTATAGGATTAATTTTAAGTAAAAATGTTAAATCAATAACTGGAGTAGAAATAGTAAAAGAAGCAATTATTGATGCAAAAGAAAACGCTAAACTTAATAACATAAATAACGCAACTTTCTTATGTAAAGATGCCGGGGATTATCTTGTTGAAAATAAATTCGATTGTGTTTTTGTTGATCCTCCACGTAAAGGGTTAGATCAAAAATTCTTAAATTCGTTAATAAAGAGTAAAGTTAAAAAGATAGTTTATATTTCTTGTGATGTTGGAACATTTAGTCGTGACATTAACATTTTAAAAGACTTTTATAATATTAAATCGATTGATTTTGTTGATATGTTCCCTAGAACTTATCATATTGAGACAGTTGCGTTATTAGAGAGAAAATAACGGCGAGAATTATAAATGTAATTGTTCAGACCAACTTATCTTGAATTGTGCAAATCAATTTATAAAAAAATAGAATCGCTGTCTTAGACGACAGCTTTTCTTTTTATGCCACTGCATATAGTTTTCGCCCTTCACCATATTTTCATTGCCCACACACCTACACAAAAAAGAATATATATATGTATTTAGATATATATTTAATTTCTTAGTATTGATAGATGTTTAATATGAAGATATTAGAATCAAAATATTGATTATAAATTGAATCTAATTCATCTTCAGATACGATCATGTAAATTACTTTTGTTGAAGTATAAATTACTAATTTAAACTGCATGCGACTCTCTCCTTTAAAAAAGTTGTTGTACTATACAGTAAGCCCAGACCTATTTTTCACATTCCAAAACTTTTATATACTACATATATAACTTTTTTCAAAAACTTTTTCCGTCGCTGTTGGACGATGCCGCAGCAAGGTTTATACGACCGCTTTCAAACGGAAGCTACCGACCTAAGTAAATGCCTGCCGGCTCTCAAAACATTTCCCCACGCGTCCCGTTTTCAAACTGTTCAAAATTGCTGAAGTGGGGGCTCGCAAACGCCTCCGACCACGACATAATATTTATGAAGCAACTTGTGCAAAACAGAATGAATGGCTTTAGATAACGACAAAAAATTAATCGAAAAAGCCCATTTTAATCAAAAAAATCAAATTTTTAGGTTATATGGGCTCTTTCTTTTTGTTAGTTTGTCAGCATTACAATAGTTTCGGTTTAGGGTTGAAACTAAAAAACGAGATGTCTTGGGAAACATATTTTAGACATTTGTCAGCACTGAAGTGCCTTTTTTGCTGTTTCAACCCATATTTCGATGGAAACAAATCAAAAAGCAATTATCAGCATTTATATAGACTCGACCTCGGGTTGTAAAATTAATGAAATAATAGGTGATTTTAGTCGATTTTATGGTCGATATGTCACTCACGAACTTGAGGTGGAAACGATATAAGTGCTGACAATTTTTTCGAGAAATCAAAACAAAAAAACAATGCACACATGTAGAATTTTAATGCACATTGTGTTATAATAAGAAGAGGTTTTGATCATGATTAAAGAAAATATAGGAAAAAGAATACAAGAGTTGAGATTTAATATTGGTAAAATGAATCAACAAGAATTTTCAAACAGGATTGGATGGGATCGTTCATATCTTTCAAAAATTGAAAATGGAAAACAAAATATAACTATTGAAAATATTGAAAAAGTATGTGAGGTTCTTGGTATTTCAATTTATTATTTTTTTAATGATAAGAACCTTTTTGACTATATGGAGGATTAAAATGTATAAATTAAAAGGATTATCGCTATTTTCTAATATTGGTGTAGCTGAGGCTTACCTAAATCAGTCAATTATTGATATGAAAATTGCTAATGAAATAATTGAAAAGCGTGCAGAATTATATAAATCAATTTATCCTTATGTTGATATGATTGTTGGAGATATTACGAGTGAAAAAGTTTATAAAGATATTCTGGATAAATCAAAAAAGGAAGGTGTTAATTTTGTAATGGCAACCCCTCCGTGTCAAGGTATGTCTACAGTTGGACCTAAAAAGAAAAATGATGAAAGAAACTATTTAATTTATTATGCATTAAAAATGATTTCTGATATTAATCCAGAATATGCTTTGATAGAAAACGTTCCTCAAATATTGAAGACAAAAATCATAGTTGATGGAATAGAAACATATATCCCTGATTATATTGTATCAAAAATAAAAAATAGATATGATATCGTATACAAAGTAATTAATACAGAAGATTATGGTGTTCCACAAAGTAGATCTAGATGCATTTTTCTTCTAACTCGAAAAGATAAAAAGTTTAAGTGGGATTTTTTAGATGAAAAATGTGAAGCAATTACTTTATATGATGCAATAGGGGATTTGCCTAGTGTTGACCCCTATATTGAAGGTGCAGATGAAAAGCAATTGCTAAAAGTTTTTCCTTATTTTTACGAAAAAAAAGAACGAGCTTTATCTGTTTCTAAGTGGCATTTTCCACCAACTCACAAACTTCGTCATATTGAAGTTATGATGCATACCAAAGAAGGAAAATCTGCTTTAGAAAACGAGGTATATTATCCTAAAAATAAAGATGGAAGTAGGGTAAGAGGCTTTGCAAATACATATAAAAGACAATCTTGGAATAAACCCGGTTGTACTGTAACAACTTATAATGGAGCGATTTGTTCACAAAATAATGTTCATCCTGGAAATACCTATACAACTGAAAAAGGTGAAGTACTACAAAGTGATCCGAGAGTATTTACTATTTATGAATTATTAATAATCATGTCGCTACCTGTTGATTGGAATTTGCCAGAATGGGCAAATGAAAGTTTAATTAGGCATACAATAGGGGAAGGAATACCGCCATTAGTTATAAAAAAAATAGTAAAAAATTTGGAGGATAATTATGAGTAAATTAAAATGTTTATCCTTATTTTCAAATGTTGGACTTGCAGAAACATATTTTGAAGAATTGGGTATTGAAGTTGTAATTGCAAATGAATTAATAGAAGAACGAAGCAATTTTTACAAACATCTTTATCCAAAAACAGAAGTAATAAATGGTGATATTACAGACGATAAAGTAAGACAGTTGATTGTCAAAAAGTCACTTGATAAAAAGGTTGATTTTGTCCTTGCAACTCCTCCATGCCAAGGTATGAGTAGACACGGAAAGCGTGATCCTTATGATCCAAGAAATTACTTAATATATTATGCAATTGATGTTATAAAAAAAGTTAATCCTAAATTTGTACTTTTAGAAAATGTTCCAAAGTTGTTAACGACAAAAATAGAAGTAAATGGTGAAAATTCATATATTTTAGATTATTTAAAGAAAGAACTACAAGAAAAATACGTTTTCCCTAATGATATGCTGTTTGATTCATCTGATTATGGAGTTCCTCAAACTAGAAAAAGATGTATTATTAGATTGGTTAGAAAAGATTATTCAACAATTGAGTGGAAAACTCCTAAAAAGGAAAAACATATTACTCTACGAGATGCAATAGGTCATTTACCATCTCTTGATCCACTTGTTAGAGAAGAAGATAAAAGAATAAATTTCCCAGAATATGAAAAGAAAAAGGAAGAAGGATTAAAAATATCGAAATGGTTTTATCCCCCAGTTCATTCATGGAGACAAATAGAGTGGATGATGCACACTCCATCGGGAACAACGGCGGTTTATAATAAAAAGTTTTTTCCACAAAATTCAGATGGCAGAGTTATAAATGCAAGATTAAGCTGCTATAGAAGATACTCATGGGACAAACCAGCAAATACAATTACACAAAACAATGGAGTTATTTCGTCTTCAGTTTGCGTTCATCCTGGTAGATTGATTAAAGATGGCAATGAAGAAGAAAGAATATACAGTGATCCTAGAGTTTTAACCATTTATGAATTGATGATTGTATCTTCTTTACCAACTGACTGGAATATTCCTGATTGGGCAGATGAGAGATTGATTAGAAACGTTATTGGAGAAGGCATTCCCCCATTAATGATAAAAAAAATAATGAACGAATTAATTAAATCGCTTTAAAAGGAGGGATATAAATGGGCAAAAGAGGAAAAATAAATTTAGTATTACCAAAAAACAATGCATCTAGAAGTGATGTTGATGCAGTTTTAAAAATATTAAAAAAACATGGTGGAGAGTGTGATGCAGCGACATTGCATTCAGAATTGATTAGTCATTATCAAACTCTAGGAAAAACACTTGATAATACAACTATTTCACACAGATCGGTTACTCCAAGATATTTTGGTTTATTAACATATGATAAGAGTGAATCAAAATATATGATTTCTGAGTTTGGAGATTATTATATCTCATCTAATTCCTGGAAAGATATTTTAGATTGCATTTTTTTAGCAATATCTTCAGTGACTTTTGGCAAAGATAATAATGCAGTTTCATCAAATTCGATTGTTGAAGCACCTATTGTTTTTTTAAAAATGATATCTGATTTGGGTTCAGCTTCTATTTCAGAATTAGCAATTGCTTTATTTTATATGGAAGTAGATAAACTATCTTATCAAAAAGCAATTAAAAAAATAAAAGGACTATCAAATGTTGTGGATGAAGCACAAAAAATAAAAAATAAAGGTGCAGGAAAATTTTTCGATCCAAAGTTTAATCTTTTTTTTGAAGACTTAAAAATTGTTGAAAAAAAACCAGATAACAAGTATTATCTTACGGATTATGTCAAAAAGACTTTCACATATTTTATTAATGGATTATCTGCAGTTAATTCATTTGATGAAAACTTGGAAACTGAAAATACAGCAAAAGAAACTAAAGAAATTAGGGATTTGATTTCAGAACTTGTCACATCAGATATTAATATAAAACCGATTGTTAGCGAAAAAGTTATAACACAAGTAGGGAAGTTAAGAGTTAAACGTGTAGCACGAAGAATTGGGTTTAAATCTAAACGTTCAATGTTTAATGAATTGCAAAAGAGCCAAATTGGTTGGTTAGGAGAAAAATATATTAATTCATTACTTCAAGATTATAATTCGGATATTTATAATTTTGTTAAAATAGAAACGGATGATGCAATTGATAAGATAGTTTGGTTCAATGACGGATGCACTCTTGACAAAAAGTGGGAAGACCAATCTGTTGGCCACGGATGTGATTTAGAATTAATAACGATTAAAGGAAGAACAATTAAATTTGAGGTTAAGTCAAGTTATTCAAGAGTGCCATTTTTTACAGCAACAACTAATGAAGTTATTGAAATGGGAGTTTCAAAGAAAGATTATTTTTTAGTTAAAATAGATAATCTCAAAGAATTAGCTAATAGTAAAAGCCCGAACATTACCCTTATAAATAATCCAATTAATCTGCTGCTGAATTTATCTAATATTAAAGAAGTGTCTCTTTATGTTTAGATATTGATAAATATTTTTTTGAGATTTAGTTTGATAAAAAAAACAAGAAAATCATTGAATAATCATGAGAAAAAATACATTTTTTATCAAAAGAGGAAAAGTATGTGACCACAATGAACAAATTCTTATTAATCGAATTAGGATTAATATTAATGCTATCATTAGCATATTGTGGTTCTACAGAATTAAGAGGATTATTAAGTTCAGAGGAACAAATCGCAATTATACTAACATTAAAGTAAAAAGGCTGAATATGTTTCCAAGAACTAGTGAAAAATCCCTATTTTGTCAGCACTACAATAGTCGTACACCCCGAAAATGGGGATTTTGTCAGCATTTATCTTAACCGCATTCATATAAAAACAATTTGTGCATTGTCTTTTAAGGGCCACAAATAGCTAAAATCTAACGATTTTAAGGCATTTATAAACAGGATAGACAGTATTACTTCAGCAAAGAGTTTGATAGTAACTATGTGCTAGACAAGGCATCTGGTCCTGCAATCTATCAGCGTGAAGAAGCCACAAAGATTTAGGGCAAGTCTTATATGAAACGAATTTGCGTTTTGAAATAGTTTTCACGATATCAATTTTACAGTCTTTGTGGTTTTCGTTTATCTTTAAGTGAATATGTGCATATATAAGTACATTTAATTTATATATCTTATTTGCTTAACTTTTCACTGTTATGATTTAGTCACAAATCAATCACTATGGATAAATTATTTAAAGGCATTTTCTGGATTAGAGACGACTTACCACTTAATGAAAGCGTTCCTTATTATGTATTAATACCGTGCGATATCGACGGTTACATTAATGATACAGAACAAATGAAATTGACTGCCAAATCTACCAGAAATCATAATCATAAGACTTATTGGAATTGTTTCATGGGTGGTCGATTAAGAAATAGTAAACAATTTGATTATTATCCGAGAGGGAGAGTCGAAATAAGAAAAGGGATAGTCAAAATATTTGCGAATCCAAATATATGCACCAACGAAACTAAAGATTTTCTAAGTAAGCTATATAGATTAAACAGCAACGAGATTAAGAAAATTAAAATGATTGCAGATTGTTCAAAACACTACAAATGTCATTTAGATGAAGGTAATTAATATGAATAAATGGATTTTAAATGTTAATGAAGAAACATTTGAATTTGATAATTTCAGTGATGCTGTAACTATGTTAAAAGCAGAGATAAGCAAACATATGGAAGTTAATGAAGATATTTTTGGAAGAGAAGGAAAACCGTTTACCCCGGATACATTTTTTTCTTGCAAATACAATGATGGAACAATTAGCGACGAAGAGATTGCTGTTCAAACAAGAATGTCTATGCTCTGCAGATCATTTATATGGAGAGGAGCAGATTATTCTAAAGATAACGCTATTAAATCATTAAAAGGAGACATCCATTTCATCGGCAAGAATGAGTATGACGAAGAGCTGAAAATTAATATCGAATCTTTACCTGAAGAAGTGATTTTAGATATAACTCATTTTGATGGAGTCAAGGATCAAACTTTTATGCGTTCAAACGCCTTCATCTTTGATGATCCTAATAAAGTTTATTATTTTAATTCTCACCAAATCATCACAACAACACCGAAGGAAAAAAATCTTGGAAAAGTTGTTGATATTAACGTTCAATTAAGACAAGACAACTGCAACAACTGCTAATTATTGCTCTAGTAGATATTTAGATAGTAATTTATTCTTATGAAACTTATCTTTCTCGTTATCGATGGTGCTTTAAATCCCGCAACTGATAAAGAGTCATATGTTTCTGATATGGAAGCGGAAAAGCTTAAGCTGCTCAAAAAGCTTATAGATGACTCTGATTCTTCTGGTGTGGTTATCACAAGCGATAGAAGATATTCAAAAGTTGATATGGAAGACAAAACTGAAGCGTTCGACCAGTTTGAGATTTTTATCGTTGGAGAAACAAGAAGACCTAACCAAGATGATTTGGAAGATAATCGAGGAAAACAGATTATGGATTACTTATCATCTTCAAAAGAAGATATCGATAGGATAGTTATTCTCGATGATAACGATGATGGCATATCTAACTTCTTTGAAGAAGAGTTCATATTAGTGAATCGCTTTTTTGGTTTAAACGATAGCGTTTATCAAAAAGCTTTAGAAATACTAAAATAGTGGTGGATATGTTTCCAATTACTTAAAAAGGCTCTTCATACTTTGTTTCGGGTAGTGAAAAAGGCATATCATTTGTTGTTTCTACGAGTAAAAGGCTATACATATCTAATATCGGTACATATTGAAACAGTTGCGTTATTAGAGAGAAAATAACGGCAAGAATTATAAAAATTTGGTTTATAAAACTTTAAAATAAAAACTTCAAATTCATAATCTTAACTATGAACATGAAATAGTAACTGCTTTAAATCTTGCTAGAGCATATTTAATAATTAAGAAAATTAGTGTAATAAATAGATTAATTAACAAAAAAACGAACAACAAAGTAAAATACTTGTTGAGTTTTTGACAGAAAATTAAGTCATAAATAATGAAATAATAGTGAAAAAATAGTGAAATTTTTGTATAATAATATTACAAAAACAAATGATTAAGCCTTTAATAAACAACGAAATACTCAATAAAATTTTAGAAATTGAGAAAAATAAGTTTGCTTTAAATTCAGTAACTATTCCTACTAATTTATCGAACAAATTTAGGAAAAATACTAAGAAAAGGTCTTCGTATGCTTCTAACAAAATAGAAGGCAATCCTTTAACGTACGAACAAGCCGAAACTGCAATAAACTCGAATAATAGACATTTTCTTAAGCCTGAACAAGAAATAAGAAATTATTATTTAGCATTAGAATTTCTTGATAAAAAATTAGAGAAAAAAGAAAATCTTTCTATAAAATTGATATTAGAAGTTCAAAGAATAATTTGTGATGGAGAATCAGAAGAAAAAATAGGCTTAAGAAAAGCAATGCCACCAGGATTTTTGTTTGCAGTGTGGAACGATGATGGGACACCAGCTTACATTCCTCCTGAATGGAATGAAGTTCCTGATTTACTTGAAGCTTTAATTTCATATATTAATACTTCCGCTGATCATCCTTTAATTAAAGCAGCTGTAATTCATTATGAGTTAGTGACTATTCATCCTTTTGAAGATGGAAACGGAAGAACTGCAAGAATTATTTCAAGTTATTACTTGTCATTAAATGGATATGATTTTAAAAACATTGGCTCTTTAGAAGAGTATATGGCCTATGATATAAATGAATATTATGATTCTATACAAATGAACCTTCCTGTTTTGTATTATGAAGGAAGAAATAATCCTCCACATCCAGAAGTGTGGATTAACTATTTTTTAAAAATTTTTGGTTTATATTCTTCTAAGGTGCTTTCAATAGCTTTAAATAAAAACCAAGAAATAGAAAACGAACGATTATCACACTTAACTAAAAAGACTAAAATCTTTCTAGAATATTTAAGAAAACATAAAATCAGTCAATTTACGCCTATTGAATTAGCAAGCAAATTGAAAGTAACTAATAGAACTATTATTAACTGGAGTAGTGAACTAGTTAAAAACGGATATTTAACCCCGATTTTAATTAATAAAAGAATAAGACAATATAAAGTAAATTAAATTCTTGTTTTAGATAAATAAACTTAGCTTTTTGTTATCTAGGTATGAACTTAAATAAAAACCGCGGAATTTCCGCGGTTATATAAATTTATTTTTATTTATGCATTAACGGCGTTGCTAACAAGATAAAATTCAACAAGAATAATGCAGCACTTACCGCTAAAATAATACTTATTCCAAGTTTTGGTTTAACAATCAAATTTCCGTTTTGATCTTTAATTTCTCCATCAACTGGAGGATTATCTTTTGTAAGTTTTTTATAAATAACAAAATCTTTTATGAAAAGCGCAATTTTAATTAAACAATAAGTAATAAAGCCCATTGCAATTCCATAACTAATTGAATAACAGAAAGCCATGAAAGCTGTTAAGAAGAAAGCTGGAATTGCTTCTTCAAGTTTGTGCCAATTAATATCTTTAAAATTAGATAACATCATACAACCAACAACGATTAAAACTGGTGCGGTTGCTGCCATTGGAACGGCGCTAATTGGTCCAGCAAAGAAAATAGAAACTAAGAAACAAAGAGCTGTAACGCAGCTTGCTAAACCAGTTCTTGCTCCAGCGCCAATTCCACTTGCTGATTCAACAAAAGTTGTTGTATTGCTTGTTCCAAAAATTGCTCCAATTGAAGTAGCGACACTATCTGCAAATAAAGCACGATCCATTTTAGATTTAAAACCTTTAGAAGTTTCTAAAGAAGCTAAGTCTTCATCAGTAAAGATTCCGCTTTTTCTACCTGTTCCAATGAATGTTCCTAAAGTATCAAAAGTGTCTGATAAAGAGAACGAGAAAATTGTAATTATGGCTGTAATTGCTTTAACACCATCATTAAAAAGAGAACCAAAGCCTTCGCCTGTAAAGATTACACCAAAAGTTTGTGGAAGTTGTTCAAAAGCATCAATAAAGCCATCCATATAACCATATTGAGCACTTCCGATTTCTAATGTTCCAAAAGTTGTAACAGCACTGCCTTCGCCAAAGAAAGGTATAAGGCCGATTAAAGTAGTAACAAGAATTGTAATAATCATTGCACCTTTAACTTTTAAGACATTTAAAACAATACAAATTATTAACCCAATTAAGAAAACGATAAGTGGAGAACTATTCCATAAGGCAGAGCCACTTGCCATAGCAGGAACTCCGCTAGAAAAATCAATAAATCCAGCGTTTAATAAACCAAGATAGGCAATAAATAAACCAATACCACCTGAAATTGCTGCTTGTAAAGATTTTGGTATTGCTTTAATTATTGTTTTTCTAACTTTAGTTATAGTAATAATAATGTTAATCAAACCACAAACGAAAACCATCGTGAGAGCTTCTTGCCAGCTAAAACCAAGAGCTCCACAAACTGTATAGGCAAAAAATGCATTTAAACCCATACCTGGAGCTTGAGCATATGGAACATCAGCAAATAATCCCATAATTAAAGTTCCAATAATAGAAGCGAGAATTGTTGCAATAAATACAGCTCCCCGAGGTACGCCACTACTAGAAAGGATGCTTGGATTAGTAATGATGATATAACTCATTGCAAAAAATGTAGTTAAGCCACCAATTACTTCCTTTTTAATAGAAGAGTTAGTACCTTTAATGTCGAAAAGCTGAAGCTTGCCATCAACCATTTTCATAAGTTTCCCCTTTCAAAAAATACCTTTCTATTCTATGACTATAAAATTTTAAAAACAACAAAAAAATACGATAATTATCGCACTTTTTTGATATTTATATCTGCTTAATTTTATAGTATAAATGAAAAAATATTAATTTGGTGTTAAAGGTGTTTTAAAGACTTATTTTCACTAAATTTTTAATGTTGTTTTAATGTCTAATAGAATAACTATTAACACAATAATTTATTTGCTTAATTTTATTACTTATAATAATCAAGAAGAGATATGTAGGAGGTTAGATATATGGCAAATTCAATAAAGGTAAAAGTTTTAGATAAGAAAACTCTTGAGTTATCTGAAAATGCAAATGCTGGAGATTATATTGAATTAGATAAAATTGAAAGTTTAGATACTGGCTATATTTCCTCCTTAATCGAAAAAGAAAAAGAAACGCTTTTAAGAAAAAGAGTTGAAGAAGAAGTTAAGAAAAAAGAACAAGAATTAAATAGTCAAAAAGAAGCAGCGTTAGCAAAACAAAAGGTTGAATTATTAGAAGAAAATAATAAAAAAATCGAAGAATTTAAAGAAAACATTGCAAATCTTAAGTTAAATTACGAAAAACAAATTAATGAAAGCGAAAGGAAACATAAAGACGAAGTTAATAAACTAACAAGTGAGAATGAAAAAATTAAAGCAAACTTTGATTCTAGTGTTGCTAATAAAGAAAAAGAACTCGAAAATAAATTTTTGAAAGAGAAAAACGAAATTGATAGAAGTTATCTTGAAGAGAAAGAAAAGTTTAAGTCACAAATTGTTGAACTTGAGTTAGAAAAGAAAAAATTAATCGAAACAAAAGAGAAAGATATACAAATTGAAATTGATAAAGTAACCTCTAAATTTAACGAAGAAAAAGATAAGTTAAAAAGAGACTATGATGAAAAAATAGCCAAACTTACAAGAGATAAAAGTGTTCTTAACTCAAAAAACATTGGTGAAGATTTAGAAGTTTGGTGTGATCGAGAAATTCGTCAATATATGCAAAATGGATTTTTAAATTGCTCTTGGGAAAAAGATAACACAGTAATTAAAAATGAAGGCGAAAACAAGGGAAGTAAAGCTGATTTTATTTTTAAAATTTATGCGGATGAAGAAAAGACCGATGCTAATTTTTTAACTTCTGTCTGTTTAGAAATGAAAGATGAAAACCCTGAGAGTACTAATAAAAAGACAAATAAAGATTATTATGCTCAACTTGATAACAATCGAAAGAAAAAAGGAATAAAATACGCTCTTTTAGTAAGTGATTTAGAAAGAGATAAATCTAACGATCTTCCAATTTATAAAGTAATCGAATATAAAGATATGTATGTTGTACGTCCAGAATATATGATGACCTTTTTAAACATGATTGTTTCTTTAAATACAAACTTTGCTAAATTAACTCTTAGTAAAAGTAGAGAAGATGAAAAATACAAGACGCTTGATGAATTTAATAAAGACTTTGAAGATTTAAAGAATAGTTATCTAAATAATCAAATCAATATGTTAAATGGGCAAGTTGCTGAATTAGAAAAACAAAACGAAGCTATTAAAAAAGCTTCTGATAAGATCTCAGAAGCAATTAATAAAATTCGTAATAGTTATATTAATAATATTGAATCTAAATTAAGTAAGTTTGAAATTAAAATGGATAAAGAATATAAGAAAATCTCCTAATTCTTATTAGTGTCGTAGACACAAGAAAGAATTGTATTAATATAAAAAGAAATAAACTCTTTTTTGTCAAATTCCACGTAGATTCCTGCTTTTTCCATAGCTATTTTTTGTTTTTTAATTGGTGAACATGCTGGCGAAATGCCATGTAAAGCACTGTAAAAAGCTTGAATAAAAAACTGAATTTCTTTCTCTGTTAAAGTAGGAAATTGAAAGCGAGCCATATTATAAAGTGTCTCATTTAATCCTTTAATATTTGCTTTAAAATCATTGAGCTTTGCTTGAGAACAAGTGTATTCAATTTGCTCTATATAAAGAGAGATTAAAATAAGTAACTCATAATTATCCATTAAAATTTTAGTAAGACGATCAACTAATTCTTGTCGTTCTAATTTTTCTGATAAAAGATTTTCATCTATACCTTTTTTAATGTTCATGAAATGTTTTTCAATTATATCTAAAAAGATTTCTTCTTTATTTAAATAATAATTATAGATAGTTGACCTAGCGATTTTGGTTCTTTCAGAAATTTTTGAAAAGTTAATCTCTCTAAAAGAGTATTCTTGATAAAGAAGTTGAGTAGCGTTGATTATTTCTTGTCTTCTTTCGTTAAATTGTTCTTGGGTTCTTGCTCTAATAAACATAAATTCACACCTCAATCTTATTGTATCAATTGTTGACATAATGTCAATTAATGATTATACTCTAATTAATGACAAAGTGTCAGATAGGAGATATATATGGCAAAGAAAGTTACGGCTGGAAGAGATGAATTAAGTAATTTTGCTCCAGAATTTGCTCATTTAAATGATGATATTTTGTTTGGGGAAGTTTGGACAAGAGAAGACAAGCTTTCATTAAGAGATCGCTCTTTAATAACTGTTGTTGCTTTAATAAGTTCAGGAGTAATTGATTCTTCACTCAAATTTCATATATTAAACGCTAAAAATAATGGCGTAAGTAAAGAAGAGTTTGCTGAAGCGATTACACATATTGCTTTTTATGTCGGATGGCCAAAAGCTTGGGCCGCTTTTAGAATGGCAAAAGAAATATATGAAGAAAGTGATGATATAAAACATGGAGGAATATTTGGACTAGGCGAAGAAAATAAGGCATACGAGAAATATTTTGTTGGTAAAAGCTACTTAAAATTGCTTTCTAATCCAAAAGATCCAATTGCTATATCAAATGTAACTTTTGAGCCTGGTTGTCGTAATAATTGGCATAAACACAATGCTAAAAAAGGTGGAGGCCAAGTTTTAATTTGCGTTGATGGATATGGTTATTATCAAGAGGAAGGTAAAGAAGCAATAAATTTAAAACCTGGTGATATAGTCGAAATTAAACCAGGCGTTAAACATTGGCATGGAGCCAGAAAAGATAGTTGGTTTTCTCATCTTTCTTTTGAAATACCGGGAGAAGAAACAAGCAATGAATGGCTTGAACAAGTAAGTGATGAAGAATATTCAAAATTAAAATAAGGAAGGTTGTTTAGATGAAAAAGATATTTATATTTTCTTCTTCTTTAAGAAAAGGAAGTAATTCAGATGCTTTAGCGTTAAAAATTAAAGAAGGAGCAGAAAAAGCAGGTAATGAAGTAGCTTATTTAAAAGCAAACGAAATTAAACTTAATTATTGTATAGGTTGTTTGACCTGCACAAAAACTGGTAAATGTGTATTAAAGGATTCAATGAATGATCTGTATAGAAAGATTAGCGAAAGCGATGTGTTAGTTTTTGCTTCACCAATTTATTATTATGGAATAAGCGGTTTATTAAAAACTTTTCTTGATAGGCTTAATCCACTATTTAATGCAACAAATAAATTTAAAGAAGTTTATTTAGCTTTTAGCGCTGCCGAAGATGAAGGTGAAACAACTTATGAAAAAGCAGTAACAGCTATTGAAGGCTGGGTCGATTGCTTTGAAGGAGTAGAAATTAAAGGCGTTGTTTTTGCAGGCGGAGTTGACTCGACTAATGCCGTTTTAAATAAAAAAGAGGTATTAGAAAAAGCTTTTGAATTAGGTCAAAATATCTAAAAAATATATTGTAAATCAGAAAAATAGTTAAGATTTGCAAGGTTATTTGAATTTTCTTTACTAAAAATACATACAAGCAAAAAAGCCAAGAAACGCTTGGCTTTTTTGCTTTATGTTTTCTAAAATACCGCTTTTCGTATTCTTAAGATATTATTGCTAATCATAAAAGTTATCCATTTAAGTTGTTACTATTTTATAATTCATCAAAAAAAAATAGCGCTTGTTATTCATTTAAGCTGTCTCAACTTTATCATTAGGTAATTAATTTTTATTACTTTCAATTTAAGTTTATCTCTTTAACCGATAAAATGTATGTATGAAATATGCGGATGAAGTTTATGCCATTTTAGATAAGATTCCAAAAGGAAAAGTTGTTACTTATAAGCAAATTGCAATTATGCTTGGCAATAAGAATTTAGCTCGAGTTGTTGGCAATGTGCTACATAAAAACCCTCTTCCTTTAGTTCATCCTTGTTATAAAGTAGTTAATAATAAAGGCGAACTTGCTAAAACTTTGGTTATGGTGGTATAGAAAAGCAAAAAGAAATGCTTATAAATGACGGAATTGAAGTAATTGAATATAAATTAAATTTAAATAAATATAGGTGGAAAATATGAAAAAAGTTTTGGTAGTTGGAGAAATATTAATTGATCTAGTAGAAGGTAAAGATGGCTTTAAAGCATCAATTGGAGGAGCCCCATTTAATGTTGCTTATAATCTTTCTTCTTTAGGTGATGATGTAACTTTTGTTGGGCAAGTTGGGGATGATTACTTTGGAAATTTAATTTTAAATAGTTTGAAGGGTAAGAAAAACTTAAATTTAAATATTGAAAAATTAAACGAAAGAAACACAACAATTGCTCTTAATGTTGATGATTCTGGAAAAAGAAAATATTCTTTTATTAGAAAAAACACTGCAGATTACGCATTTAATTTAGAGAAAATTAATAGTCTTGATATAAGTAAATTTAACTTAATACATATTGGTAGCTTGTTTTTATCAAATGTTGATAGTCGAAAAGTGATAAGTGTCTTAATTGAGCGAGCAAAGAAACTAAATATTCCAGTTTCTTTTGATGTTAATTTAAGAAAAGATATTTTTGATGAAAACACAAACATTTTAAACATCTATAATAGTTTTATTGAAAGCGCTGATTTAATTAAATTTTCAGATGAAGAAACACCATTTTTCTTTAACGGACTTTCTCTAAGAGAAATTTTTAATAAGATTAATGCAAAATGCTTATTAATTACCGAGGGCAGTAAAGGTTCAAGTTTAATAACAAAAGAAGCAATAATTACTCATACATCTTTTAAAGTAAAAGTAAAAGATACTGTTGGAGCTGGCGACAGTTTTTATAGTGGCTTTTTACACGCTTACTTAAATCTTGATGATGTCAATAATCAAAATCTAAATGGTGCGCTTGAGTTTGCAAGCGCATGTGGCGCTTTAACTTGTTTAAAAGATGGTGCAATAAACGGGTATAAAAGTGAAAAAGATGTTTATAAATTTATAAATGATAGAGCAATTACTAAAAAAGATTTTTTATTTTTCAACTTTAATAAATAGAAGTTAAAAGTCTAGCTAAAGTATTTACATCTAGATCACAGTTTTCGTTAACCCATCTTCTAATAGCGGCAATCCATCCGCTTATAATAAAATCAACATAATAATCTTCGCTTACATAAGCATTTTTTCGATATTGAATATTAGAATTTATAAGGTTACAAATAAAATTTAGTTGAATAAGCCTTTCGCTAATTGAAGAAAATGAGTTGTTATTCATTATGATTGTCACAAATTCACGGTTTTGCTTTAAATACTTTAATAGATAAGCAACTTTACTAGTTGTATTTTCTCCATTAGACAAACTTAAAAATAGAGTCTCAATTCTTTTAAAAAACTGAACGATTAGTTCATCAAGAAGGTGATATAAAGAGGCATAGTGTTTATAAAAAGTTGTTCGATTTATACCTGCTTTTTCACAAAGTTCGCTTACATCAATCTCAGTAATTGATTTTGAAGTTAATAAACTAATTAAGCTTCTTGAAAGCTTTCTTTTAGTGTTTATAACCTTTAAATTAGCTTTTTTATCACCGATTTCATGTTTTTCGTAAAACAAGGGTTTTGATTGTTCTTTTTCATCAAAATTATTCATAATCAACATCATTCTATAATGTGTTGTTTTAAATGTAAAAATGAAAGTAAGGTTAATTGAATAATCAACAAGTGTTGATTAAAATTGTATTAATACTAGAGGGCTATAAAAAATGGAATATCTATTGCAGTTTAAAAACGTTAGTAAAGAGTATCATGTTGGCGATACTATAATCAAAGCTAACGATAATTTAACATTTAATATTAGTGCCAACGAATTTTGTATTATTGTTGGACCTAGTGGAAGCGGAAAAACCACTCTTTTGAATTTGCTAGGTGGAATGGATGCTTTAAGTAGTGGGTCGATTATTGTCGATAAAGAAGATATTTCAAAATATAACGAAAAACAATTAACTTTATTCAGAAGAAATTCAATCGGTTTTGTTTTTCAATTTTATAATTTAATGGCCAATTTAACTGCAATAGATAATGTTGAGATTGCTAGCGAAATTTGTAAAAATCCTCTTGATTCTAAAGAAGCATTAAAAGCAGTTGGCTTAGAAACTAGAATGAAGAATTTTCCTAGTCAATTATCAGGAGGCGAACAGCAAAGAGTTTCTATTGCTAGAGCTTTAGCAAAAAATCCAAAACTTCTTCTTTGTGATGAGCCAACCGGTGCTTTAGATTATGAAACCGGGAAAAAAGTTTTAAAAGTCTTATATGACCTTTGCAAAAAAAGAAATAAAACGGTTATTGTTGTTACTCATAACTCAGCATTAACTAAAATGGCTGACCATGTTTTACATATTAAAAATGGAACAATTGTAGCTGAAGAATTTAATGAACATCCAGTGCCAATTGAGGAGATTGAGTGGTAATGAAAAAGACTTTTTCAAAATACATATTCTCTTCAATAAAACAGGACTTAAGCCGATTAATATCAATATTTGTTATTGTTGTTTTAGGTTTAGGGTTTTTGGTTGGTTTAAAAAACACCTCTCCTGATTTAAGAGCGACCATGAATCGATACTATAATGATATGAACTTCATGGACGTCTATATTCAATCGACAATAGGCTTTTCCGATAGTGATGTTGAAACATTAAGAAGCGAGTTAAGTGGCGTTAGCCAAATTGAAGGCTATTATCAAATGGATCAATTTACATATGTTGATAATAAAAAGAGCGAAACTCGTTTGATATATCGTACTTTTGAAGATAATTCAATTGATAAAATATCACTAGTTTCTGGAAAATTTCCTGAAAAAGCTAGCGAAGTTTTGCTTCTTGATAATTCTAGCGATTCAGTAAGCCATGAACTTGGCGATGAAATTCGAATCGAAAACAATGATGGAAGTGAAGAAGTTTATACAATTTGCGGACTTGTGGACGATCCATTTTATATATCAAAAAATGGCGATGTAACAACTATTGGAAGCGGAGTTTTAGATGCAGTTGTCTATTTTGATAGTTCGTTTTATGAGCCAAAAGAAACAACAATTATAAAAATCCGTTATTCTGGAGCTAGACAATATAATTCTTTTTCTCAAGAATATAAAGATTTTATAGATAAGAAAATTGATGAAATAAAGGAGATTAGCGCTCCTTTTCTTGAAAATAGAGTAGCAGAGATCAAAGAACAAATGAAAGATGCTGCTGCTGAACAAATCAAAACTCAATTTGAAGAAGCGATAAATAATAGTGAATTTAGCGATACAATAAAACAAGGACTTATTGACGCTCTTGAACAATTTTTGGAAACGGATGAATTTGATGCTATTGTAGCAAATCAAATCGAACAAACATTTGAGGAACAATTTGGTTCGATTGATAGAACTTGGTATGTTTTATCAAGAGAAGAAAACCAAGGCGCTTATATGTTTGAACAAGATTCTGGAAAAGTTGATGCAGTAAGTGCTGTGTTCCCTGTATTTTTCTTTATTATTGCTCTTTTAGTATCGGTTACAAGTGTTACAAGAATTATTAATAAAGATAGAGGGCAAATGGGTACTTTAAAATCCTTAGGTTATTCAAAAGGAATGATTTATACAAAATATCTTTTCTATGGGTTATTAACTACAATTTTAGGATCAATTGTTGCTATATTATTTGGTCTTTTTGTTTTGCCTACCATTATTGGTTATATTTATGGAACGATTTATACGATTGGACCAATGGTTTATATTGGTGATCCTGGAACGATTGCGCTTTATACTTTCTTAATGATTGCGTTAATCCTTTTAACAATTACAGTCATTGCGTTTGCTTCTTTAAAAGATAATGTATCTTCTTTACTTATTGGAAAAGCACCAGTTCCTGGAAAGAAAATTTGGCTAGAACATATTCCATTTATTTGGAAACACTTAAAATTTAACACTAAATCAATGTTAAGAAATGTTTTTAGATTTAAGAAAAATTTAATCATGATGCTTATTGGAATTGGTGGCTGTACTGGATTACTTTTAACAAGTTTTGGTATTAAAGATTCTTTGAGCGTTATTAATACATCTCAATATGTAGATATTATTAAATATGATTTTGTTGCCAAATTAACAGATGAAGGGATGGAAGGCGATAATCCTTTTGATGTTGGTTCAAGCACAAAAGTTTATTATTACGACGGCTATGCTTTAGGTTCAGATGAAAATATTGATATGAGCTTAATTGCGACAAACTCTTTACCTGATTATGTAGGTTTAGATGATCCTTTAAGTTTTGATAGCGATAGTTTTGTTATTACAAATCAAATTGCTCAAGAATTTAACTTATCTATTGGCGATAATTTGGTAATTTCTTTAGATGATTTAAGTAATAGTCTTACACAAATTAGAATAACTGGAATTACTCAAAACTATATTGGAAATTACGTTTATTGTGGGGAAGAAATAATGAAAAATTATTTCCCAACTTTAAAACAAAACGGTTATATTGTTGATACTGGTTTAAGTGATGAAGAAGTAAATAGTTATATCGATGAAATGTTAGAAAACTCTTCGATTACAAGTATCATAAATTCACAAAACACAAAATTAGTTTATGAAAGTGTTTTAAATAATCTTGATGCTCTTGTTGTCATTATTGTTCTTTTAAGTGGGGCTTTAATTGCTGTTGTTATTTATAACTTAACAGATATTATGGTTTCTGAACGTGTTAAAGAAATAGCGACACTTCGTGTTAATGGTTATTACCGTTATGAAGCCTTACTTTATATCTTTAGAGAAATATTCTTTATGACGGTTATTGGCGTAGCTATTGGAATTGGAGTTGGTGTATTACTTCATAACTACATAATGAATAGTATCTCTTCAGTTGGATTAACTTTTGGAATGGCAATAGCTTGGCCAAGTTATATTTATACAATTCTTCTAGCTTTAGGATTTGTTCTTCTTGTTTGTTTATTGTTCTTCCCTAAAATCAATAAAATCAAGATGGCTGAAGCATTAAAATCTGTAGAATAATTGAGATTTGCAAGGTTTTTAAATTAATTATTAGAAGAAATATGAATTTTATGATGATGTTTTTTATTAAAAACTTAAGGTTAAAGAAGTCATAAAGAGATAAATTATTTTAGTTAACTTGATGATTGTTTGGTTAAAAATACTTATTACTTCGTTTGAATTTTAACTTAGTTTCTATATAATCTATCAATGTTAAGGAAGGAGCTTTTAAAAATTAACATGAATAAATATTTATTAAGTTGTTGCTCAACTAGTGATTTAAATGTTAAACATTACAAAGACAGAGGCATTCGTTATATTTGTTTTCATTACTTTCTTGATGGAATTGAACATAAAGATGATTTTGGTGAAACACTTCCTATAAGCGAATTTTACAAAAAGATGGAACAAGGAGCGATGACTAAAACAAGTCAATTAAACGCTCAAGATTATTACAATTATTTTGAAAACTTAATTAATGAAGGCTACAAAGAAATTTTACATTTAACTTTATCAAGTGGCATTAGTGGAACAATTAATAGCGCAAGAATTGCTGTTAATATGATTAATGAAAAGTACAAAGATGTAAAAATCTATATTGTTGATTCTCTTGCTGCAAGTAGCGGTTATGGCTTACTTATGGACAAACTTGCTGATTTAAAAGATGAAGGCAAGAGTATTGAAGAAGTAAGAGATTGGGCTGAAAACAATCGTTTAAGCATCAATCATTGGTTCTTTTCAACTGATCTTAAATATTTTGTAAGAGGCGGTAGAATTTCAAAAACTAGCGGATTCTTTGGAAATATGCTTCATGTTTGCCCACTTTTAAATGTTAATGATGAAGGAAAACTTATCCCTAGAGAAAAGATTATTGGTAAAAAGAAAGTTATCAATGCAATCGTTCAAAAGATGATTGAAAACGCAAAAGATGGCAAAGACTATAACGATTATTGTTATATTTCGCATAGCGCTGTATTTGAAGATGCCAAGGCTGTAAAAGATAAAGTTGAAGAAGCCTTCCCTAATTTAAAGGGAAAAGTTGAAATCTTTGATATAGGAACAACAATTGGATCCCACACAGGTCCTGGAACAGTCGCTTTATTCTTTGTTGGTAAAGAAAGAAGTAAGTAAAATTATAATTTGTTAATCCTTGGCGAGTGCCAAGGTTTTTTATTATAAAGATTTAACAAAAGAAAAAGAAGTAACTAAAATATTAAGCATGGTTAAAATTTTAAGAAAAATATTTATTAAAAATTATGAAGATGTTCAAAATGAAAAAGTAAGAGAAAAACATGGCGTATTGGCTTCCTTAGCTGGAATAGTTTTTAATACGTTACTTTTTTTGATGAAGTTAATCATCGGAATTTTTACTTCATCTATGTCAATTATTTCTGATGCTTTAAATAATATGACTGATTTTGGAAGTAGTGTTGTTAGTTTAGTTGGATTTAAACTTGCCGCCAAAAAAGCCGATAAAGAACATCCTTATGGTCATGAAAGAATTGAATATATTACAGGAATGATTACTTCTTTTATTATCATAATTGTTGCTGCTTTGTTAATTTATAATTCAATTACTAGCTTAATAAGCGGAGAAAGTGGCGCTAAGTTTTCTATTTGGGCTTTTATAATTTTAGGAGTTTCAATTTTCTTAAAATTAATATTAGCTTATATTTATCGTGGTTTAGGTAAGGCGATAAATTCAGTTGCTTTACAAGCTAACAAGCAAGATTCTTTAAACGATGCAATTTCAACTAGCGTAGTTTTAATTGCAAGTTTGATTCAATACTTTTTCCCAGATTTATGGTATTTAGATAGTTCAGTTTCTTTACTTGTAGCTCTATTCATTCTTTATAGCGGGTTAAAAATGGTGAAAGAAACCGCCTCTCCTTTAATAGGAGAAATTCCAAATGAAGAACTTATTCACAAAATCATTTCTGATATTAAAAGTTATGAAGGTGTATTAGGAGTTCACGATATTATGTTTCATTCATATGGGCCTACAAAAACTTTTATGACTTGTCACGTTGAAGTGGATGGATATCATGATACTTTTTCATCTCACGACTTAATTGATAACATCGAAAAAGAAATTTCTAATCGTTATAAAATTCTTTTAACAATCCATATGGATCCAGTTGATACTAAAAACAAAGAAATACCTGTTTTACATGATATTATTCAAAAAACCTTGCAAAACCTTAATAAAAATTTAAGTTTTCATGATTTAAGAGTGGTAAGTGGACCAACTCATACTAATGTAATTTTTGATGTTGTTGTGCCTAACAATTACAAAGAAAGTAAACTTCAATTAACAAGAGCATTACGCGAAGCAATTACAAAAGAAAACGAAAAATACATAGTTGTTATCAATTTTGATGAAAATTATATTGATTAAAGTATCTTTAAAGGTAAAAATTTTATAATATTAGTTTGACATTACTAACTTTAAGACTATAATTTTAATGTTGATAAGTTAGTTATATTTAACTTATTTTCGCAGGAGGTTTTTATGCCAATATTTATCGCTCCACATAACACAGATTTAAAAGTAGTAAAAATTTTGTTAGATGATTCTACAAAAAAACATCTTGAGAATCTTGGAATTACTTTAGGAAGCAAAATTCAAGTTTTATCTAGTGAAAGTGGAAGCGTTATTCTTCTTGTTAAAAATGGGCGACTTGCTCTTGATAGAAATATTGCTATGAAAATCTTAGTTGCATAAAGAAAGGTAGGTTTAATTTTATGCAGAAAAAATTAAGTGCCTTTGAAGTTGGCGAGACTGGCCATGTTATTAAAGTAGAAGGCGAAGGAAGGGTTAGAAGAAGACTCTTCGATATGGGGATTACTCCTGGTACTGAAATTTTTTTAAGAAAAAAAGCACCACTTGGAGATCCACTTGAAGTAACAATTAGAGGATATGAATTGACTCTAAGAAAAGATGAAGCCGTTTTAGTCCTCATGGAAGTGGGGGGAAAGTAAGATGAAAAGATTTGCTCTTGCTGGTAATCCAAATTGTGGTAAAACCACATTATTTAATAATTTAACTGGTTCAACAGCTTATGTTGGTAACTGGCCAGGAGTTACAGTTGATAAAAGAGAAGGAACTTATAAAAAATTAAGTGAACCAATTTCAATTGTTGACCTTCCAGGTATTTATTCATTATCTCCTTATACTCCAGAAGAAGTTATTTCAAGAAATTATATACTTGATGAAAAACCTGATTGTGTCATTAACATTGTTGATGCAACAAATCTTGAAAGAAACTTATATTTAACAACGCAACTTTTAGAAATTAATGTTCCAATGGTTCTTGCATTAAATATGATGGACCTTCTTTCAAAAAATAAAGAATCCATCTTAATTAACAAGCTTGAAGAAGAACTTGGAATTCCAGTTGTTGAAATTTCTGCTTTAAAAGAAGACAATTTAGACCTTTTAATGCAAAAAGCATATGAAGCAAGTCAAAAAGGAAGAAAAGGTAAAACTGTTTTAGAAGATACCAACTTAATTCATTTAATTAACGATTGTCGAATTGCTTTTGAAGGATTAAAAGTTGATAATCCTTTATTCCATGCTGTGAAACTTGTTGAACTTGATGAACTTGAAACAGCTGCTCATCCTTCGCTTGTTCATATTGTTGAAGAGTTTAAACACACTTTTAATGATGATGTTTTCGGGAATGATTTTGAGGCTTTAATTGCTGATGCGCGTTATAAATATATCTCAAAACATTTTCATGATGTTGTAGTTGTAGATCAAAAAGAAAAAGAGTTAAGAGAAGCTAAAACTAAAGCTAAAATAGAAAAAGCAAGTAAGAAAAAATCCTTCTTTAAAAAGAAAAAGTCTGCAGAATCCATTCAAAATGAAGCAAAACTTACAATATCAGATAAGATAGATAAAGTTTTGACTAATAGATGGTTAGGCATACCAATCTTCCTTATTATTCTTTTTGTTATCTTCCATTTAACTTTTAGTGAAGATTTATTCTATTTAAATGCTCTTGGAGCAGTTGATGTTGTTTCTTTTGGAGACGCTCCTGATTATGTGGCTGGTATGTTTGCAAATGGAGGTATCAATTCTCCTGGTGTCATTTTAATGAATGCATTCAATGCATTAACCGGCTGGATAAGTGATTTAATAAATCAAGGACTTACTTTAGCGGGTGCTTCAAATTGGTCAATTGGACTTGTTTGCGATGGAATTTTTGGTGGATTATTTGCTGTTTTAGGATTCTTACCTCAAATTCTAGTCTTATTCCTTTTCTTTGCAATATTAGAAGATAGCGGGTATATGGCTCGTGTCGCATTTATTCTTGATCGTATTTTTAGAAGATTTGGTTTAAGTGGAAGAGCGTTTATGCCAATGATTATGGGCTTTGGTTGTTCCGTCCCAGCCATGATAAATACTAGAACTCTTGCTGATGAGAAAGAAAGAGTTTCAACTATTAGAGTTATTCCTTTCTTCTCTTGCGGAGCAAAAGCACCAATTTTAACGGTATTTGCTTATGGAATTATATCTGTTTTTGGAGAAGCTGTTGGCTTTAACTATGCGGATGTAGTTGTTTATGGAATGTATGTTCTAGGTATGGTAGTTGCTTTACTTACTGTTATTATCATGAGAGAAACTACTTTAAGAGGAAAAGTTCCACCATTTATTATGGAACTTCCTGCTTATCATTTGCCTCAATTTAAATCCTTAATGATTCATTTATGGGACAAAACAAAACACTTTGTTAAAAAAGCTTTCACTATTATTTTACTTTCAACAATTATTATTTGGTTTACATCACACTTTACATGGGGATGGAGATTTATTGATATTGAAAGTGGAAATCCAGAAGATATCGCTTTAATTTCTAACTCAATTCTTGCAAGTATTGGTCAATTTATTCAACCAATCTTTACTCCACTTGGCTTTGGTTCTACATTAAGTAGTTTTGGTTGGGTATTTGCGGTAGCAGCAATTAATGGCTTAGTTGCAAAAGAAAATGTAATTTCTACTTTAGGAACTTTAGCTCTCGTTTTAAACCCAATGTTTGATGCTGGAGAAGAAGTTGTTGAAGGCTTAGCAGCTGCTGAATTAATGATTGAATCAACTGGAATTACATTAAGTGGAGTTATTGCTTTTATCGCCTTTAACATGTTAACCATTCCTTGCTTTGCGGCTGTTGCCACAGCAAAAGGTGAATTACCAGAAGGAAGATTTGCATCAACTTTAATTTTCTGGGTGGTTACATCTTATGTTGTTTCAATGATGATTTTCTTAATTGGAAATTATGTTTGGACACTTGCAATATTTATTCCTTTAATTGTTGTAGCTGTTGTTTTGCTTGTTTTATGGAGCAAGAAACAAAAAGCAATAGAAAATAAGGAGGCAAGATAAAAATGTTAAATCGATTAATTAATGTTTTAGATGATGCTCTTTCTATAACCACTGCTGATATAGTGATTATTGTCGTAATTGTTTTAATTGTATTAGCTCTTGTCGGGTATTTTGCTTATAAAAAAATGACCGGAAAAAGAATTAGTGATTGTGGATGTGGTTCAACTGATGCAAAAAAACTAGTTAAAAGTTATTTCAAAAAATATCCAAAAGAAAAGAAGGATGAAAACAAGACTCACCATAACGATGGATGTTGTTGTGGTAATCATTAATCAATACTATTAATTTTTAAGAAATGTTCTAGTCTAGATGATTAGAACATTTTTTGTTTTAAAAAGTTATTTCTGAAAGTTTAAAAATAAAAAGAAATTCTACGATGACTCATTTTATTTAATTCCAGAAAAATCAATTAATAAAGATTAAAATTAAGGCACTATTAATATCGATATTTATCGCTTTTTTTATATTGTAAGCGCTTTCTTTCTCGTTTAAAATAAAGGAAGGTTTAAAACAAGGGAGAATTATATCGATGAAACTGCAAAAAGTAGCTGTGGATATGATCAAATCAATTTGTGCTAGATATAAAGATGAACCTAGTCCATTAATGTTGGTTTTAAGTGACGTCCAAAAAGAATACGGTTATATACCACTAGAAGTACAAGAAGTTATCAGCCAAGAATTAAATGTTCCTGTGAGTGATATTTATGGTGTTGTAACTTTTTACTCTTTCTTTAGTTTAACTCCAAAAGGAAGATATGTTATCGGAGTTTGTATTGGAACTGCCTGCTATGTTAAAGGCGGTCAAAATGTCTTGGATAAGTTTGGCGAGTTATTAAAAATCAAGCCAGGCCAAACCACTGAAGATGGTCTTTTCACTTTAGATGGCTTACGTTGTATTGGTGCTTGTGGTATTGCTCCTGCAATCAGTATCAATGGAAAGGTTTATCCAAAAGTTAAGCTTAGTGATATTCCTCAAATTATAGCTGAATATAGAAATAAGGAGATGGAATAATATGGCAAAACAAGTAAAAAAACCTGCAAAAGTCGAACAAAAAATCAAAACACTAGAAGATTTAAAAAATAAAATTGCTCATTGTAGCGAATGTGTAAGCAATAAATTTAATGGAAAAGATGGCAAAAGACACATTGTTGTTTGTGGCGGTACAGGTTGTTTATCTTCAGATTCACAAAAGATAATCGATAATTTTAATGCCTTAATTAAAGAAAAACATTTAGAAGATAAAGTTACATGTAACGTTGTTGGCTGCTTTGGTTTTTGCTCTCAAGGTCCATTTGTTAAGATTTATCCTGAAGATACTTTATACCATGCAGTTAAACCAACTGATTGTGTAAAAATTATTGAAGAAGACATCATTGGTGGAAAAATAGTCGAAGAACTTTTATATACTGAACCATCAACTGGTAAAAAAGTTACAAGACAAGATGATATTAATTTCTATAAAAAACAACTCAGAATTGCTCTTCATGGTTGTGGAACAATTAATCCAGAAGTTATTGATGAAGCTTTAGGTTATGATGCTTTTAAAGGATTAATTCGTGCTTTAAGCATGAAACGTGAAGAAGTAATTGAAGAAATTTTAGCTAGCGGACTTAGAGGAAGAGGCGGTGCTGGCTTCCCAACTGGCAGAAAATGGAAATTTGCTTACGATGTTCAAAACGATACAAAATATGTAGTTTGTAATGGCGATGAAGGCGATCCAGGCGCATTTATGGATCGTTCAATTCTTGAAGGAAATCCAGTTGCTGTTATTGAAGGTATGATGATTGCTGGATATGCAATTGGCGCTCAAAATGGTTATTTCTATGTTAGAGCAGAATATCCTATTGCAGTAAATAGATTAAGGACTGCTATTAAAGAACTAGAAGAAATCGGTTTACTTGGTGACAACATTTTAGGAAGCGGTTTTAGTTTTAGAGTTCATATTAGACTTGGAGCTGGCGCTTTTGTTTGTGGAGAAGAAACTGCTCTTTTAAATTCAATTGAAGGAAAAAGAGGTATGCCTAGAACAAGACCACCTTTCCCAGCTGTTAAGGGTTTATGGGATAAACCAACAATTATCAATAACGTGGAAACTTTAGCAAACGTTCCTTATATCATGAGAGTTGGTGCTAAAGAATATGCAAAAATAGGTACTGAAAGAAGTAAAGGAACTAAAGTTTTTGCTCTTGGCGGAAAAGTTAAAAATGTAGGTCTTGTTGAAGTTCCAATGGGTACAACAATTAGAGAACTTGTTTATGATATTGGCGGTGGAATTCCAAATGATAAGAGATTCCAAGCAATTCAAACTGGTGGACCATCAGGTGGTTGTTTAACAATGAATGAACTTGATACACCAATTGAATATGAATCATTAGTTGAAAAAGGAAGTATGATGGGCTCTGGCGGAGCAATTGTCATGGACGAAGACAACTGTATGGTTGATGTTGCTAAATTCTATCTTGAATTTATTTGTGATGAAAGCTGTGGAAAGTGTTCACAATGTAGAATTGGTACCAAAAGACTACTTGAAATATTAACTAAAGTTACAGATGGTAAAGCCACTATGGAAGATTTAGATAAACTTCAAACATTAAGCGAATCTATCCAAGTTGGTTCTTTATGTGGACTTGGACAAACTGCACCAAATCCAGTTCTTTCAACTTTAAATAAATTCAAAGACGTTTATATCAGACACGTTAAGGATAAGAAGTGTGATGCTGGAGTTTGTAAGTCATTAATTGAATTCCACATCGATCCAAATAAATGTAAAAAATGTTCACTTTGCGCGAGAAATTGTCCAGTTAACGCAATTAGTGGAGTTGTCGGTAAAGAGGTATTTAAGATTGACCTTGATAAATGTATTAAGTGTGGAACTTGTATCTCAGCCTGTAAATTTGGGGCAATTTATAAGAAATAGGTGGTACTGAGTTATGGCAAAAATACAAATATTTATTGAAAACAAACCTTATGTTGTTGAAGAAGGTTTAACAATACTTGAAGCCGCAAAAATTTGTGGTTATAACATTCCAAATCTTTGTACATGGAAAAAAGGCGAATGCTCAGTAGCAAGTTGTAGAGTTTGTCTTGTTAAAGTAGAAGGTGAAAGAAGACTTGTTCCAAGCTGCGCTTATCCAATTAGAGAAGGTATTAGAATCTCAATTGTTGATCCAAAAGCTGTTGTTGCAAGAAGAACTAGTGTTGAACTTTTACTTTCTAATCATTATTACAACTGTCAAGCTTGTAGAAAGAATGGACAATGTGAACTTTTAGAAGTTGCAAGAAGAGTTGGTGCTAGACCTGAACAATATGTTGGGCAAAAAACTAAATCAACTTATGATGAACTTGCTCCATCTTTAATTAGAGACACTTCAAAATGTATCCTTTGTGGAAGATGTGTCGAAGCTTGTAAAAATACCCAAGGAATTGGTATTTTAGGTTTTGAAAATAGAGGCTTTAATACAATTGTCGGACCAAGCGAAAATAGAAGTTTCAATAATGTTCCATGCATTCAATGTGGACAATGTACACTTGTTTGTCCAACAGGTGCTTTAATGGAACATAGTGAAATTGATAAACTTGATAAAGCCTTCCATGATGGAAAATATGTTATTGTTCAAACTGCTCCTGCAGTTAGAGCAGCAATTGGCGAAGAATTTGGCGAACCTATCGGAACAAATTCAACTGGAAAAATGGTCGCTGCTTTACATCGTTTAGGTTTTTATAGAGTTTTTGATACAAACTTTGCTGCAGATTTAACAATTACAGAAGAAGCTAGTGAATTTATTCAAAGAATTATTTCGCATAGACCAGGACCAATGATCACTTCCTGTTCTCCAGGTTGGATTAATTATATTGAATATTACTATCCAGAACTTTTACCTCATCTTTCAAGCTGTAAATCACCTCATGAAATGATGGGCGCAATAATTAAATCTTATTATGCAGAAAAACATAATATTGATAGAAGCCAAATTTGTGTTGTTTCTATCATGCCATGTACTGCAAAGAAATTTGAAAAAGAACGTCCAGCAAATAGCGTTGATGGAATTAAAGATGTTGATGTAGTTTTAACAACAAGAGAACTTGCTGAACTTATTAAAAGAGCTGGTATCTTGTGGAAAAAACTTCCAGAAGAAGAGTTTGACGATGATTTAATTGGTGAATATAGTGGTGCTGGTGCAATTTTTGGTGTTACTGGTGGAGTTATGGAAGCTGCAATTAGAACAGCTTATCATATTCTTACTAATCAAGAACTTGAACCAATTGAATTTACTCCATGTAGAGGTCTCGAGGGAATTAAAGAAGCAACACTTAAAATTAACGGAGTTACCTATAATTTTGCAATGTGTAGTGGAATGAAAAATGCTAAAGTCTTGCTTGAACAAATTAAAAATGGTGAAAGCAAATATGACTTTATAGAAGTTATGGGCTGTCCAGGTGGATGTATTAATGGTGGCGGACAACCATATGTCTTCCCACTATTCTTACCAAACGAAGACGACAATATCCAAGATACATATATTCAAAAAAGAGCCAGTGTTCTTTATGGAATTGATAAAGGAAAGAAAGTTAGAAGAAGTCACTTAAATCCAGATATTATTACATTATATAAAGAATATTTGGGCGAATATGGTTCTCCAAAAGCTCATAAGTTATTACATACAACTTATAATGCTCAAAGAGAAAAATATCCTGATATCAATCCTGAATAAAGGAAAGAAACAATTAAATATAAGAGTTGCTAGTTAAAATTAGCAACTCTTTTAATTGTGAAAACATGTTTTAAAGAAGTTAAGATTAACGAAGACAACGTTTAAATTTTAATGAATAGAGAAATTAAATATATCCGATTAATATCGAGTTTTATTTATAAAAAAAGATACGATTATTATATATTTAATTTTCGTGAAAAATTAGTTATAAATTTTCTTAAAGTCAAAAAATCATTTACTATGTCTAAGACAACTTGTTTTGCAATTTAAACAACAAAAATCGTTCTTGAGAAGTTTCTTGACCTTTGATATTATTATAAAGCACACGGAGAAGTACCCAAGCGGCTGAAGGGGACGGTTTGCTAAACCGTTAGTAGGGGCAACCCTAGCGTGAGTTCAAATCTCATCTTCTCCGCCAAAATTTGAAAAACAGCGATTATTATCGCTTTTTTTATTGCTTTTTTAATCTCTAATATAGTGGTTTTTTAATAATAAGAATGAAATTTTATAAATATTAGATATAATATTTACATATGCCGAGTTTGATTACACATTATGAATTCTCAAAGCAGAATTTCCCAAAACATAAAAAAATATTCTATTTAGGTTCACAAGGACCAGACCCATTCTTTTACTATGGGTATACTTCACCATTAAGATCAAATATTAAAGAAGTGAGAGAATTTGGAACATATCTTCATGAGATTGATCCATTTATTACTTTTTCTTTTTTATTTGATTATGCAAAAAGCGAAGAAGACAAAGGGAATGAGGAAATATTAATTGCTTTTATAAAAGGATTGATGTCTCACTATGTTTTAGATAGAACTTGCCATCCATATATTTTCTATAAAACAGGCTTTCCTTTAAAAGGGACAATATTTTCAATTTATCATTCTCTTTTAGAAACTGATATAGATGTTTTAATGGAAGAAAATTTTAATGACAAGCCAAGTTTTAAAGAAATGCTAAAAGTCGATAATAAAGAACTTAAACTAGTTTCAAAAATGATGAAAGCTTTAGCAGATTATCTTAATAAAGAAGGAGTAGATGAAAAAAGCTATTATCGTTCAGTCAAAACGATGATTACAGTTAATAGATGCATTAACTCTAAACTTTTTGGATTTAGAAAGTTCATCTTTTCTCATTTTATGAAAACCACTGCAATCAATGCGATGTCTCACCCTAAACTTAAAAAACTAGATAAGAACATAGATTATTTAAATTTGAATGAAGAAGAGTGGTTTAATGTCGTCACTAATGAGTCCATGGGTAAAGATACTTTCTTTGACTTGTTTGACAAAGCTTATATTGATTTAGCTCATATCTTACAAACAATTGATGATGTTTATTATAATGACTTAGACTATGAACCAATCAATGAATTCATCGGTCAAATAAATCATGATGGAATCAAGATTGGGCAAAAGATGAAATATTTTTCATTAATTTTCAAAAATTAAGAAAATAAATTGTTTATTTAAGAAGGTTCTCCTTGGAGGCCTTTTTTATTTTCTCACGATACTCTTTTGGCGTGATTTTTTCAAACTCAAGAAAGGTCTTTGTAAAATGAGGTTGAGAAGAAAAACCTAGATAATCACTTATAAAGAGAATGGTTTTGTCTTCATCTTGCAATAAAAGCTTGCTAATCTCAATTTTTTTCTTAAGTAAAAAGTTGTTTAAAGTAATACCAGTTTCCTTTTTAAATATTTTACAAAGGTAGGTTTTTGAGACATAAAAATAGTCTGCGATTTCTTGTAAAGATATTCTTTTTGATAAGTTTTGCAAAAGGTAGTTAGTGACTTTATTAGCGATTGAAGAACCATCATTATTTTTAAGATAAGAAACAAGAGTAGTATATTCTCTGATACTTTCATAATATAGATTTCTGACATCTTCCTCTTTATTTAATAGCTGACATTTTTGAATATAATTATCGCTTAAAGTTAGGGCGTGTTCAGGATCAACTCCAGCTTCAATTGCCGCTCTTGAAACTAGAGTAATAGTGCAAATAAATAAAATTCTTTCCTGTTTTAAAGGGTTTTTAGATAAAAAACCAGACCTAACTGGTTTCATATTTTTGACTAGATTATCTAATAAGATGACATCCCCGCTTTTAACAATTTTTATAATCTCTTTTTCCATTGATAAGGAATTATAATGATACTCTTGTGATATTTTTGAATTAGCCATTTGATCTTGAGGAACAATAGCTGGAATATTGTCTATACTAACAAAATCACCAATACTTCTTTTTTCGCCATTTAATACGTAATTAATCATAAGAAGCATCTCCATAAATGTAGTAAAAGGAATAACTGAAGATGTTTTAATGGCTGAAAGAAAACTCTCTTTATCTTTACTAGGTATATTTAAATCATACATGAGATTAAGTGCATTAGAATCATCACTACTAGTAGAAGATGGCCCTAAAATTATTTGATAATTTTGATAATTAATTATTCCATAATAGTAAAAATATGGCGCAGCAAAAGCAAAAATGTTCTCTTTATGTTTTAAAATTTCTTTTTCATAAAGAATCATTGGATCAATAGGAAAATTAACAATTGAATAAATGTTTATGAGTTTTCCATTTTTATATATTCTTACTGGAATTGCTGAAATGTTACTTATCGAATCACAAATATAATTTATATCAATCATGATAACAACATTATATAAGAAAAGTTTAATTTTATATAAGGAATTTATTGGACGCAAAAATATAATTAAATTAATGAAAGCGCTTACAAAGGTTAATTTATGAGAAATTATATCGATATTGAAAAAACAATTAAAGAAATGAGCCTAAAAGAAAAGGCTATGTTTTTAACTGGTTCAAAGCCAATGCATAATTATGGAGTAAAAAGATTAAATATTCCTTCTTTGACTCTACTAGATGGGCCAAATGGATTAAGAAAAATTGTTAATGATGGAGACTCACTAGATGGAATCTCTAAATCCGAAAAAACAACGTGTTTTCCTTGCGGAGCAATGCTTGCTTCCACATGGGATAAAAATTTAATAAGAAGAGTAGGTGAGGCGATAGCAAAAGAATGCATTTATTTTGATGTTGATGTTTTATTAGGACCTGCAATTAATATAAAAAGAAATCCATTATGTGGAAGAAATTTTGAATATTATAGCGAGGATCCTTTTTTAGCTGGTAAAATGGCAGCTAATTTTATAAATGGTGTTGAAGGTAAGCATGTTGGAGTTTCAGTAAAGCATTTTGCCGCCAATAACAACGAGAAATATCGCTTTTTTGGAAATAACATAATTGATGAAAGAACTTTAAGAGAGATATATTTAAAACCTTATGAAATCGTTTTAAAAGAAAGCGATCCTTCTTCGTTTATGGCTGCATATAACAAGATAAATGGTGAACATTGTTCTCAAAACAAGTTTTTATTAACCACATTTTTAAGGGAAGAGAACAATTTTAAAGGTTTTGTTGTTACTGATTGGGGTGGAATTGTCGATAGAGAAAAGGCAATTAATGCAGGATTAGATTTAGAAATGCCTGGAGAAACTCCACATAATATGAATTTATTAATAGATGGAGTTAAAAATAAAAGAGTTAAAGAAGAAACTCTTAATGAAAGCGTAAGAAGACTATTAAAGATTTATAACAAGACTCTTAATAGAGAAGAAGTAACAAAAAGAGTTTTTGATGATAATTATCATTTAGCAGTTGGTGCAGCAATTAAAGGAGCAATTTTATTAAAAAATGATGGAATATTACCTTTAAAGAAAGATAAAAAATATTTAGTAATTGGTGATTTATTTTCTTCTCCTCGTTATCAAGGGAGTGGATCATCTTTACTTAACCCTTATAAATTAAAAACACATCTTGAAGCATTTAAAGAAAACGATATTGAATTTGATTTTGTTGAAGGATATAAACAATACGACGAAAATAATCAAAGTGTTTATTTAGAAGCTGAAAAGGCAATTAAAAACAATAATTATGAAGCTATTATTTTTTATGGAGGTCAATCGGATTTAATTGAAAGTGAAGGTTTTGATCGTGGGACAATGGAACTCCCTTTAAACCAATTAAAACTTTTAGATTTAATCATAAAAGAAAACAAAAAAGTAGTTTTTGTTTTGTTTGGTGGAAGTGCAATCGAATTAGGGTTTAAAAATGATGTAAATGCAATTTTAAATATGCTATTACCTGGAGAAGGGATTGGGGAAGCTACAACAAAACTCCTTTTTGGAGAAGTTTCTCCTTCTGGAAGACTTGCTCAAACTTTCATGAAAAAATACCAAGATGTTCCTTTTTATGATGAATATCAAAAAGAGCATGATGCATTTTATAAAGAATCAATTTTTGTAGGGTATCGATATTTTGATACTTTTAATGTTGATGTTGATTATCCTTTTGGATATGGACTTAGTTATACAAGTTTTCTTTATGAACACATTAACATTGAAAAAAATAATGACAAAATATCTGTTAACTTTGTTTTAAAAAATATCGGGGAATATGATGGGGAAGAAGTGATTCAGATTTATACTTCTAAAAAGAATTCAAAATTGGTTAGACCTTTAAGAGAACTTAAAGCTTTTGAGAAAGTTTTTCTTAAAAAGGGCGAAACAAAATTAATTAATATAGAGATATCAATTAAAGATTTAATGGTTTATGAAACAAGTAAACATAGATGGATTTTAGAAAATGGAGAATATCTTATCTCTGTTAATAAAAACTCTAGAGAAGTTATTTATGAAGATAATGTTTATTTAAATGGCGAAGAAATTGATGTAAAAGAGACTTTTAGAAATGATAATCAAACCTACTTAAAAGAACTCAAAAACATTACTAATGATGAATTTATCTCGCAAAATCATATTATTTTTGAAAAAAATGATATTTATAAAAAACCATATACTCTTGAAACACCAATTAGTGAATTAGGCGGATTTGTAGGAAAAGTTTTTAAAAATGCTGTAGTTGGAGTAGGTATTAAAAAGATTAAAAAAGCCAAAAAAATAAAAGATAGTAGTGTAAAGGAAAGAGAGTTAAAGGCAGGAACATTTATTTACTATTTAATGCCAGTAAACACTTTAAGAAGTTTATCTTTTTCTTCAAGCGGATCTCTTCCTTATAACATAGCTCAAGGAATTTTAGATATGTGTAATGGACACTATCTTAAAGGTATTAAAAAAATAATAAAAAAGGAGGAAATTAAAGATGAGTAAAGGTAATGGATTTGTACTTGAAAATCGAATTTTTGACTCTCGAGTAAAAAGTAAAAATGTTACAGGAAAAGAAAAGCGGCTCGGTTATTTATTAGGACCTTGTGGCGCTTTATTGTTAAACGCAACATTGAACATTTACTTGAATCAATATTACGTTGATGTTTTAGGTTTAGGAGCTTTATTTGGTGGCTTATTTATCGCTCTTTTTCCTATTTTTTCTAAAATTATCGATGGAGTTGTTGATATTTTATATGGTTATTTAATTGATAGAACAAAATCAAAGCAAGGAAAAGGAAGACCATGGATTTTGTTATGTGCCCCATTACTTGCAATAACTGGAATTTTACTTTTTACAGTTCCTCAAGCTGATCCTGGAATTCAGGCAATTTATGTTGTTATTACATATAATTTATTCTATTCATTTGCCTATTCAATTTATAACATGGCATATAACTTAATGGTTCCTCTTTCTACAAGAAACACTCAACAAAGAAATTTATTAAGTGTTTTCACTCAAGTTTCAACCATTATGATTTCAGGAATATTAGTTGCTTTAATATTCCCTATGGTTGTTCTTCCTTTTATAGGTGTTGATAAAACTATGTGGATTATAGTTATGTCAATTTTTTCAACAATAGCTCTTCCATTAACTCTTATTCAATATTACTTTACAAAAGAAAGAATTACTGAAGAAAAAAGAGATCAGCAAGAAAAAAAGATTCCTTTTAAAGCTCAATTAAAGGCAGCCTTCTCTGATAAATATATCTATTTATTAATGTTATATTTTATGGTCTACACACTTGGGACACAATTTAAAAACCTTGGTTTAGTTTATTTCTCTAACTATGTACTTGGCGAATATTCAGATGGTATTACTCAAACAATGATATCAGTTATTGGTGGTGTTCCAATGGGAATTGGTATCTTTGCTGTTTGGCCTTTAGTTAAACGATTTGGAAAGAAAAATGTAACTTTTGTAGGCTTTTTAATCTATGCATTAGGTTCAGCAATATGTTGTATTGCTCCAGATAACATGGTAATTGTACTTATTGGTCAATTTATTAAAAATATTGGTGGCTTACCTTGTTCTTATGTATTCATGGCTTTAATGGCTGATTGTTTAGATAATCTTGAATGGAAAACTGGCTTTAGAAGTGATGGAGTTGTTACAGCAACTTATAACATTGTCAGTACAACGGTTACAGGAGTCGGCACTGGTTTATTTAATTTTGGACTTAGTGCTAATGGTTATGTTGCTCCAATTACTGGAGATGTCCCTAGTGATATTATAAACGAAGTTCAAAAGACTATTAATAATGCTGATGGATCAATTTCCACAATATTTAAACAAAACGATAGCGTCATTAACTTTATTGTTTTTGCTTTCCTTGGCTTTGAAATTCTTACAGGTTTAATTTCAGCAATTCTTATTTGGTTTATTGATGTTGAGAAAAATATTTCTAGAAAGCAAAAAGTTCTTGTTGAAAGAGAAAAAGAAGAATTCAAAAAAGAAGGAAAAGTTTGGTTACCTGCTGATGAAAGAGCAGCTATCAAACAAGAAAAAGATGATTTAGAAGCTGAAGAAGCTTATAAAGAGGAATTAGTTGTAAAATGCGAAAAAGAAGGTAAAGATTTTGCTAAAGAATATGCAATTCATTTATATAAGAAAAATCTAAAAGCAGAAAAAGAACATCAAAAAGAATTAAAAACTATAAATGCTGAAAAAGCTTTTAATGAAAAAATGAAAAAGAAACATGCTGAAAGATTAGCTAAGTTTAATGATAAACAAAAAGCTAATTATGAGAAGCATCAACAAAAGCTTGAAGAAAAGTGGATAAAAGAAAAAGAGCGTGGTGAGCGCATTTATCAAAAATTCCAAAAAGAATTAGGAAATATATAATATGAAAATTAATGATATAAGATGCGAATATTTAATAAATCCAATTGGCATTGATATTAAAAATCCTCGTATCACTTGGAATTTAAGCGAAGGCAACAAGCAAACAGGTTATAAAATTATTTATCAAATAAATGGAAAACATAAAGAAAGTGAATTTATTAAAACAAGTTCAATGAATTATGTTTTTAAAGATGAATTTAATAGTAGAGACATTGTAACTTATCAAATTGAAGTTTTTGATGAAAATGGAAAATCATTTATAAGTGAAGAAAATTCTTTTGAATTTGGTCTATTAAATAAGTCTGATTTTATTGCTAAATGGATCAGTGGAAACTATAAAGTTAATAAAAAAAGAAGATATCCAGCTGATTATTTTCTAAAAACTTTTAATGTTAAAGATGTTAAAAAAGCAAGACTTTATATAACCGCACTTGGATTATATGAAGCAAAAATAAATGGTAAAAGAGTTGGTGATTTTGTATTAGCGCCAGGCTCAACCGATTATAACAAAAGAGTTCAATATCAAACTTATGATTGTTTAAGTCTTTTAAAAGAAGGAGAAAACACTTTAGAAATTGTTTTAGGAGATGGTTGGTTTAGAAGTACCAACGGTTCTTGGGGACATCCTAATACTTTTGGAACTGAAACTAAGTTATATTTACAACTTGAACTTACTGATTATCACGATCAAAAAACAACAATTATAAGTGATGAAAGTTTTAAGTGGTCTAATGATGGACCAATCGGAATTAACGATTTAAAAGATGGGGAAAGAGTAGATGCAAATCGCGTACAATCTTACAAAAACCTTGCAAAAGTAAGCTCTTTTGACGCGAACTTCCGTTCATCCAATAATTATTATGTTAAAGAAAAAGAATTTATCAAGCCAATTAGAGAGATTATTACGCCTAGGGGGAAACACGTTTTAGAATTTCCATTTAATATGGCTGGATATATCTCTTTTAAACTTAATGCTAAAAAGGGACAAACTATAAGAATAGTTCTTGGAGAACTTATTGATAAAAATGGTGAGTTTACTTTAAGTAATATTCAATGCCGCTCTGAAAGAACTGTTACACCTCTTCAAGAAATTGATTATGTCTTTAAAGAAGGTTTAAATGAATATACTCCTAAGTTTTTCTTTGGAGGATTCCGCTATGCATTAATTGAAACTGATGTTGAATATACTTTAGATAATTTTACAGGCATTGCTGTTTATAATGATTTTCATAGAACAAGTGAATTTTCTTCATCAAATAAACTATTAGATATTTTCTTTGAAAACACTTTAAGAAGTTTAAAATCTAATTCTATCGATGTACCAACAGATTGCCCTACAAGAGAAAGAGCTGGATGGACTGGTGATTCACAAATCTTTTTAGATACAGCTACATACTTAGTCGACTATGCACCTTTTGCTAGAAAACATATTAATGATTTGATTGATCGCCAATTTAAAGATGGAAGATATGCTCAAATTGTTCCTACAGTAAATGAAGATTTTTATATGGCAACTCTTAATGGAAGCGTTGGATGGGCTGATGCTGGAATTCTTATACCTTATCGCTGCTATTTAAAGTATGGCGATATCAGATTTATAAAAGATAATTATGAATCAACGCTTAAATACATCAATTTCATGATTAAAAGAATTGGTAAATGGGGTGGACCAATTTCTAAACACGTAAAAATATCAAGAAAAGGTAAAAAATATTTAGTTAGAAAAGGTCAATCTTATGGAGAGTGGCTTGAGCCGGTGGAAATTTTTAAGCAACACTGGACTGATGTTATTTTCCCTCATCCAGAAGTATCAACAGCTTATACAAATTACGTTTTAAGAATTTTTAAAGAAATCTCAAATTTAACAGGACATTTAGATATAATTCCAAAATTAGATAAATATATAGAAGGAACAAAAAAATCATATCAAGAATTAGTTTCAACAGAGAAATTTTCTTTAGATACTGATAGACAAGCAAATCTTGTTCGTCCTTTATATATGAAACTTTTAACTGAAGAACAAGAAAAATTCGCTAAAGATCGCTTAATTAAAGCTTTAGATAATTTTTCATGGCGTATTGGAACAGGCTTTTTATCGACTCCATTCATATTAGAAGTCTTAAAAGACATGAATTGGGAATATGCATACAAATTACTTGAAAATGAAGAAAAACCTGGTTGGTTATTTATGGCTAAAAATTCAACTGGAACAATATGGGAAAGCTGGGAAGGAGCTTATGGCAATGAGAATATTGCTGTAGCATCGTTAAATCATTATTCAAAAGGAGCTATGTCCGAATTTTTAATAAAAGAAGTTTTAGGAATTAAAGTGTTAAAAGAAAATACTTTTGAAATCTCTCCTGTAATTGGTGGCTCATTAACATATGCTAAAGGTTATTATGAATCAATATATGGTAAAATAAGTGTTGATTGGAAAAAGGAGAATAATCAAATTGTTTTTAAAATTGATGTACCAGCAAACGTTGAGGCTAAATTTAAATTTATCAACACAACAAAAGAGTTAAAACCTGGAGAAAACACTATTCAAGTGAATTTATAATTATGGAAAAAGAATATCATTTAGCTATTGATATTGGAGCTAGTAGCGGAAAAAGCGTTATTGGCTATTTAAAAGATGGCGAATTAATTAATGAAGTAATTTATCGTTTTCCTAATGCCTGCTTTGAAGATAAAGAAGGGCACAAAATTTGGGACGTTAATAAATTATTTAATGAAGTAATAAACTCAATTAAAGCAGCATTATCAAAAGAGAAAAATATCAAAACCTTATCGATTGATACATGGGGTTGTGATTATGTTTTGCTTGATGAAAATGATGAAATAATTTTGCCTGTTTATTCATATCGAGATAATCGAACAGAAGATATTATTGAAAAAGTAAATTCAATAATCTCTAAAGAGGAACTATTTTCTCTTACCGGATCTCAATTTCAGCCATTTAATACTTTATATCAACTATATAAAGATAAAGAAAATGGGCGACTTAAAAAAGCAAAAACCTTTTTGATGATTCCAGAATATTTAATGTTTAAATTAACCGGGAAAAAAGTTCATGAAATAACAAATGCTTCAACCACTAATTTAATTGAAAAAGATAAATACGATTATTCTACAAAAATTATCGAAAAACTAGGTTTTTGCAAGGATTTATTTATAAAACCTTCAAAAGTTGGAACGCTTGTTGGTGATTTATTACCTCAATTTCAAAAAGAACTTAACACTAATATTATAGTTAAACTTTGTCCAACTCATGATACTGCTAGTTGCGTAAGGTTTTTAAATAATGATGAGAACTCATTATATTTATCAAGTGGAACTTGGTCTTTACTTGGCACTAAATTAGATAAATATTTTATTTCAAAAGATGCTTTTACGAATAATTTCTCTAATGAATTAGGACCTAGTTATGTGCGTTTTCAAAAGAACATAATGGGTTTATGGATCATTCAAAATCTATTAAAAGAAGAAAATGATGATATATTAAATGCTATTTCTTTAGCTAAAAATAGTTCTTATAAAAAGATAATTGATGTTAATGATTCTTCTTTTTTAAATCCTATAAACATGAAAGAAGCAATCATGAAATATTTAGAAAATCATAATTTAGATAAACCTAAGACAAAAGGAGACTTATATAATTTAGTGTTTATTTCACTAGCTGAATTTTATAAAAAGACCATTGATGATTTATCTAAATTATTAAACAAAAGTTTTGATAAAATATTTATTTTAGGTGGAGGAGCTAAAAACGATTATTTAAATAAACTAGTTGAAGAAAAGACAAAGTTAAAAGTTGTTGCCTACCCTTATGAATGTAGTGCTTTAGGAAATTTATTATCACAATGTGAGGATTAGATATGAGAAAAGAAGTAATTGAAGTTTATAAAAAACTAGGAATTGACGTTAAAGAAGCTATCGAGAAACTAAAAAACATACCAATAAGTGTTCAATGCTGGCAATTAGATGATATCGATGGCTTTTTAAAAAAAGAAAGTCTGAGTGGTGGAATTGCAACGACCGGCAACTACCCATATAAAGCAAGAAATTTTGAGGAGTTAACTTCTGATTATGCTTTTGCATTAAGTTTAATTCCAGGCACGAAAAAGATAAATCTTCATGCGATTTATGAAGATAGCGATATCGTTGATAGAAGTGAAATTACTTATTTAAATTTTAAAAGACGGATTGAGTTTGCTAAAAAGAATAATGTTGGCATTGATTTTAATCCAACTGTCTTTTCTAGTGATATGTTAGTGGATGGTTTGTCTTTATCTTCTCCTAAAAAGGAGGTAAGAGATTATTGGATTAAACACTGTATTAATTCAATAAAAGTCAGTGAAAAATTTGGTGAAATTCTTCACAAGAAGAGTCTTTGTAATATTTGGATACCAGATGGATTAAAAGAAAGCCCTGCAAATCGCCTAGTTTTACGTGAAAATTTAAAAAACTCTTTAGATAAAATTTTTGAGTATAAATATAACAAAGAATATTGTGCAGTATCTTTAGAATCCAAAGTTTTTGGAATTGGTGTTGAATCTTTTACAGTTGGTTCTTCTGAATTTTATCAAAACTATTGTGCTAAAAACGGACTTTTAAATTTAATTGATATGGGACATTATCATCCAACAGAAAATGTTGCTGATAAAATTTCAAGCATTTTAGCTTTTAATGATGAAATTGCTTTCCATATATCTAGACCTGTTCGCTGGGATAGTGATCATGTTGTTAAATTAAATGATGAACTTCAAGAAGTTTGTGATGAACTAGTTAAATGTAATGCTCTTAATAAGGCTTATATTGGCCTTGATTATTTTGATGGATCAATTAACCGCGTTGCAGCTTTAGTAATAGGAGCAAGAAATTTAGTTAAAGCGTTATTAAAGAGTTTATTGACTCCATGGGAAACATTAACTAAATTACAAAATGAAGGTAACCACACTGAAATTCTCTATTTACAAGAAATAATTAAAACTCTTCCTTGGGAAGAAGTTTATGAAGAATATTTAAAAGAAACATGTTGTCTTAATGAATGTGAATGGTTTGAAAAAGTTAAAGAGTACGAAAAAGAAGTTATGGCAAAAAGAGGAGAATAATTATGAACTTTATTGAAGAAGCTACTGATATTTTAGATTTATTGTATAAACATGGATGGGATGAAAGAAACGGTGGCAATCTTTCTTATATAATTAGTAAAGAAGAGGTTGAGTCTTTTATCAAAGAAGAAAAGATAATTGGAACTTATACATATGATTTTGATATGTCTTCAATTATTGGAAGATATTTTTTAATCACAGGAACTGGTAAATATTTTAAAAACTGTAAAAGAGATCCTGAAACAAATTTAGGCTTATTTAAAATTTTAGCTAAAAATACTATTGGTTTATTATGGGGGTTAAAAGATGGAGGAGGACCAACTAGTGAAACTCCAACTCATTTATCTTGTCATATTGAAAGATTAAAAGTAGATCCTTTACATCGTCTAGTAATTCATTGTCACCCAACCAATATTATTTGCATGAGTCATATATGTCCTCTTGATGAAAATAAATGGACAGAGATTCTTCGGAAAATGCAAACTGAATCAATTGTTGTTTTCCCTGAAGGAATTGGAGTTTTACCATGGATTTTATGTGGAGGCATTAAAATAGGCGAAGAAACCGCAAAGAAAATGAAAGAATATAGAGCAGTAGTTTGGGCTCAACATGGCTTATTTACAACTGGTAGAAACTTAGATGAAGTTTTTGGTTTAATTGAAACCATTGAAAAAGCTGCTGAAATCTATATGAAAATATGTGATAAAAAAATCTATCAAAGCATTACAAATGATAATCTAAAAGAACTTGCCGCCTTCTTTAAACTTAACTATAAAAAAGGAATTATTGATTAAAAACCTTCTAAAACTCTGTTAAAACAAAAAAATCAGGAAACACTTTCCTGATTTTTTTATGTCTATTTTATATTAATTAAATGTTTCTATTTACTTACTTCTTCTTCGGCAAAAGTAGCTTCAGTAATATTTAGATCTTGGTCAATTTTAGCATTTTCTTCATCAATGAAATGTTTACTCTTATGATTTGTAATAACCGCAAATATAAAGACAATTCCACCGACAAATACTAAGACTGCAAGAGGAATAATACCTAAATTTGATGAATCAGTTGCTTGAGAAATAACACCAAAAAGAAGCGTTCCTATAAAACTAGCTCCTTTTCCAAAAGCATCAAAGAGGGAGAAAAGTTCACCTGATTTATTCTTTGGAATGATTTGAGTGAAGTAACTTCTAGAAAGAGATTGAATTCCACCTTGGAACATACCAACCGCCACAGCAAGAATCCAAAACATCCAGTTATTATTAATAAATACAGCAAATATTGTGATGAAAAGATAACCTAAGATACAAACAAATATCATCTTTTCGTTGCCAAATCTTTTAGCAAGATAAGAAATACCAATGGCACAAGGGCAAGCGATAACTTGAACTGCAACAAGAGCGATAAGTGAATCAACTTGGCCAACTCCAAATCCACCAGCAACTTTAATTGCTAATTCAATGATTGAATAAACGCCATCAATATATAAGAAGAAAGCGATTAAAAAGAGGATAATACCAGCATGTTTTTTAGCGTATTTAAATATTTCCCAAATTCTTTTATATGAATCACCAATGGATTTAAATGTAGCTTTGACTTTGCTGCCTTCAACTGCTTCTCTTTCAACAAAATAATTTTGTTTATAGGTTTTAAATAGAGGAATAGTAAATCCAAGCCACCATAAAGCATTAATGATGAAACAAATTAAATAACCCCATGGGCAAGCAAGTGAGGCATCCATTCCAGTTAATGGAGTTCCATCGGCTCCAAAAGCCTCATAACCTGTAAAGCCAAAGGCACAAATTGCGATGCCAATTAAAAATGGTACAAGGCTTCCAATATAGCCAAAAGCATAACCATAAGCCGAGATTTTATCAGTTCTTTCTATACTTGTTGTATCAACAAGCATGGAATCATAAATCATCAAAGCACCATTGTAACAAACTTTACAAATAACGAATAAAACTAACCAACCAACAAAATTCATTGGTATACCAAGCAAAATACATCCAATTACGCCAAGTAAAGTGAATATCAAAAACATTGGCTTTTTAAAGCCTTTGTAATCGCTTAAGGTTCCAACAAGTGGTCCAATTAAAACAGCGACTAAAGTAACAATACTTGCGGCATATGACCAGAAAGCATCTGAATCAACTGATGATATATTTGCAAGGTTTGTGAGGTTAGTAAAAAAGAGAGCAAAAAGAGATACTGAAACCATTGTAAAGGCACTATTACCTACATCATAAAGGATCCAACAGAGCTCTTTTTTGGTTAATTTTTTCTTTTTCATGTTGTTAACCTTCCTAAACTTACAATTAAAATTGTAAATTTTGAAAAAATCATTATCAACCTTTAGATTATTTTTAAATGTAATATTGTGGTTATTCATTGAAAATGTCAGTAACGGTTATTCATTTAAAATGTCACTAT
>CAJJXG010000009.1 GCA_905197045.1 uncultured Caryophanales bacterium | reverse complement strand
GATATAATCCAGTTAACAAACATTTAATGTCTAGGAAACTGGGTACCTCTCATTTATGGAGTTTTTTTATTGCTAAAATGTTAAAATAATCCCATGAATATTGGATTTTTAGGTTGTTCCAAAATTGGAGACAGCATAGTAAAAGCGTTAAAAGCTAATAAAGAAGTAACTTTATATGGTTGCGCAGCTCGCGATCCTCAAAGAGCAGAAGATTATAAACAAAAATACGGATTCTTAAAATCATATAATAGCTATGAAGAATTGGTTAGCGATCCAAAAATTGATTTAGTATATGTGTCTACTTTGATGAGCTCGCATTACGAGCACGCTAAACTTTGTTTAATGCACAATAAGCCATGCTTAGTTGAAAAAGCATTCACTATGAATGCAAAAGAAGCCGAAGAGCTCATAAAATTGTCTAAGCAAACTAATTTATTTTTAGGTGAAGCTATTTGGACGCGTTATATGCCTTCAAGAAAAATGATAAATGAAATTATTGCATCTGGGATGATTGGACAAGTTTATATGGTTTCCGCTAATTTATCATACAAAATTGACGATAAGGAAAGGCTTATTACCAAAAAGTTAGGTGGCGGAATTCTTTTAGATTGTGGTGTTTATCCAATAAATTTTGCATTTATGGTCTTAGGAAGCGATTATAAAGATGTTAAATCAACTTTAATCTATAAAGGAAAAAATGTAGAAGAAGTTTGCTTAATTAACTTATTCTATAAAAACGGAGTTGTGGCTAACTTATACACTTCAATGAATGGGAATTCAGATAGAAGTGGCTTTATTTATGGTACTGAAGGCTATTTAAAAATAGATAACATAAATAACCCATCAACTATTGAAATTTATGGTAGAGTTGATAATACATCTAACGCAATGGAAATTAAAAATACCATTCATATAACTGAAGATGTAAATGGGTATGAATATCAATTTTATGAGGCAATATTAGCAATTAAATCTCATATTAATGAACCTGTTTCGATGCCTCATTCTGAAACTCTAAAAGTAATGAAATTAATAGATAAAATCAAAAATAGTAGTTATATAGTTAATAATTAATAGATAAATAGGAGGAAACTATGGAATATAACAAATTAATCGACAACACTTTATTAAAGGCTGATGCAACAAAAGATCAAATTCTTGCTTTATGTGAGGAAAGCAAAAAATATAATTTTAAATCAGTTTGCATTAATCCTGATTTTATTCCTTTAGCAAAAAAAGCATTAGAAGGAAGCGATGTTTTGGTTTGTACTGTAGTCGGTTTTCCACTTGGAAGTATGACAACAAAAGCAAAAGCTTTTGAAGCAAAGGATGCTATTGAAATAGGCGCTGACGAAGTAGATATGGTTATTAATATTAGCGCATTAAAGGATAAGGATTATAATCTCGTTTTAAACGATTTATTAGCTGTTAGAGAAGCAACAAAAGGACATACTTTAAAGGTTATCTTAGAATGCTGCTTACTTTCAAAAGAAGAAATCGTGAAAGCATGTGAACTTTGTGTTAAAGCTAAAGTTGATTTTGTTAAAACAAGTACTGGATTTTCAAAATATGGTGCAACTCCAGAAGATGTAGAATTGATGAGAAAAACAGTTGGCCCTAATATGGGAGTTAAAGCAGCTGGCGGCGTAAGAACTCATGAAGAAATGCTTGAAATGGTTAAAAGAGGCGCAACCAGAATTGGAACAAGCTCAGGCGCAAAATTAATGTAAAAAAATACTTTATTTTAAAGTTGAATTTTGATATATTCTTTGTTGCAAAGATTGGAGGTGAAAGTGGGATGTCTAAAGTAGTAGTTAGAGATGGCGAAACTCTTGATGAAGCATTAAGAAGATTTAAAAGACAAGTCAATAAGGCTGGAACTATCCAAGAATGCAGAAAAAGAGAATGTTTCTTAAAGAAAAATCTTAAGAGAAAGCTTAAAAGCGAAAACGCTAGAAAAAAATATAGATAATCTAGCAATTAATGAACTTGTATTAAAAGGTGCTGAAAAGCATCTTTTTTTTTAATTTTTTCGCAATTAACTCCTTTGTATTATTGAAAGGAGATTTTTATGCGTTATTTTATTAAACAAATTGGTGAAAAGGATTGTGCGTTAACTTGTTTAAAGATGCTACTTGCAATTGTTTATAAGTCCAAAAAATTCCTTTTATATCCGCTAGACGATATTGAAAGGACTTATTCACTTGAGGAAATTATTAAAATTGCAAGTAAAGAAGGTGTTAAGCTTTATGCTTTTCGTTTTAAAAATAAGGAGGATTTAGTTAAGCAAACTTCGTTTCCTGTTTTAGTGCCAATTAAAAGTGGAAACACCCTTCATATGGTTTTAATTAGGAAAATAAAAAAGAATAAACTTCTTATTTATGATCCAGCTGAAGAACCTAAATGGGTGGATTTTTATGAATTTACTAAAATATGGAATGGAGAATGTCTCGAAATTATCGAAGTCAAAGGATCTTTATTTAAAGAGAAGAAATTTAATTTAGTTTCTAAACCATACAAGGTTTTAGTACCTTTATTCCAACTTTTAAGTTTTGCGTTTTTAATTTCAGCCTTGTTTTTTATCGATGAAAATTATTCATTTTTAATCCCTTTGTGCTTTTTAGTAGCTTTTGTTATTTTTGAATTCATATATCGTACGCTTTTAATAAACGAAATGAAAAGTTTTGATAATCGAATTCTAAACAACTTTGTTTTAAAAGAAAGAAAAACATTTAAGACTCGCTTTATTGAAATGAATCATTTTAAGGTTTTACTAATAGGTGGACCTATTCAACTTTTAAATTGCTTTATTATTTTAATATTTGGTGCTTTGATACTATTTTTAAATAGTTACTTAAATTTGATTAATCTTCTTATAATATATCTAATTGTGATTTTACTTTCTTTTTTCGAAAGGAAGATATTTAAAAACAATAGAAAAGATATAAGTGATTATGAAAACGAAATACTTAGTTTAAAAGATGATAATAATGGAAATCTTAAAGAGAAATTAGCTTCTTTATATAAAAAGACTTATAGTTTTGCAACTTTCATCAATGTTAAAAAGATGATTTTAATATTTTTAATAATTGTAATTTCTCTAATTTATTGTGCATTTACTGGTAATATTTCATTAAATTTTGTTTTGTTTCATACTTTCATTTATTATTATCTTTCTCAAAATGTTGGCAAGATTATTGAATGTTTAGAATCCTATAGTCAAAAAAGATATTATCTCTCTTTATATCAATATTATTGTAACTAATGAAAAAACGTGATTTATAAATTCAGCTATAATAACTAATAATTTGATTTAGTTAATAACTATTGTAAATTTATATTATCCTTCAAGTATTATTTAATGTTAAAAATGATTAAAAATCGATTATTATCGTCAAAAAGTGTGAATGAATTGCCATAATATAGGTATTTCGTGGTATAATAAGCGCATGAAATTTGATATCAGTATAAATTCAACAATTGATACAAAAATTGACGAATATATTCCGCTTTATGAACGCTTAATGAATAAAACATTTGAAGTTTTAAACATTAATCGCGATGCAATTATAAGCGTTACTTTTGTTGACAAAGAATTTATTCATGGACTCAACAAAAAGTATCGTGGAATTGATCGACCAACAGATGTTATTAGTTTTGCGTTTCTTGATGATAAAAACGAAATTATAAAAGGTGATGATATACCTTTAGATTTAGGTGAAATTTATATCTGCTATGATGTAGCCGATGAAAATCGTAAAAATTATGGCAATTCAATTAAAAGAGAAATCTGCTTTTTATTTGTCCATGGTTTATTACATTTATTAGGTTATGATCACATGAGTAAAGAAGAAGAGGAAATAATGTTTCCTCTTCAAGAAAAAATACTTGAAGGAGAACTTTGATGACTAAAGAAGACTTAGTTTATGAAGCGATTGAAGCAAGAGATTTATCTTATTCGCCATATTCAAAATTTGCTGTTGGAGCAGCTCTTTTAACAAAAGATGGAGAAATCTATCGAGGAGCAAATATCGAGAATGCTTCTTTTAGTTTAACAATGTGCGCTGAAAGAAATGCGATTTTTAATGCATATTGTCATGGAGTTACACAAGATGATATTGAAGCACTTGCTATTGTTGCCGATACGGAATTACCTGTCTCGCCATGTGGATCATGTCGTCAAGTTTTAAGTGAACTTTTTCCTCACGACAAAAAAATTTATTTAGCAAATTTAAGGGGTGACATCAAAGAAACGACAGTTGATGAACTTTTGCCTTATTCTTTTGATAGTGACGATTTATGAAAAGTGGATTTGTCTCATTAGTTGGTAGATCAAATGTTGGTAAATCTACCATTTTAAACGCTATTATTGGTAAGAAAATATCAATTGTCACACCAAAAAAGCAAACAACACGTAATTCTATTCAAGGAATTTATAATGATAATGATTCCCAAATTATCTTTATTGATACTCCTGGCATTCACAAACCAATTAATGAATTAGGAGTAAAAATGGATAAAACTAGCTATTCTTCGATTAGAGATTGTGATGTAGCTGTTTTAGTAGTTGATGCTAGTAGACCTTTTGGTGAAGGAGATCAATTCCTTTTTGATCATTTAAAATTTGACTGTAAATTAGTAATAGCTTTTAACAAAATAGATTTAACTAATATTGAATTAGTAAGTGCTCTAAAAGAAAAATACAAGGGACATTATCATCCTTTGGCGATAGTAGAATTAAGTGCAATTGAGAAATTTGGTATAGAAGATTTAATAAAGATTATCAAAGAAAATCTCGATGAAGGACCTCAATATTATGACTTAGAAACCATTACTAATATGGATATTAAGTTTAGAATTCAAGAGATTATTAGGGAAAAGATGCTTTTACTTTTAAAAGAAGAGGTGCCTCACTCTGTTGCGGTTATATGTTCTGATATTGTAAATGATGTCACACCAATTGAGGTTTATGCAAAAATTATTGTTGAGCGTGACAGTCAAAAAGGCATAGTTATTGGCGCAAAAGGTAAAATGATAAAGCGCATTGGAACATTAGCTAGAAAAGACATTGAACAACTCATTGGAAGACATATAAATTTGCAATTAATGGTGCAAGTGGTAGATAATTGGCGTAATTCTAGTAGATTTCTAGTAGATAATTTGTAGTAATTTTTTCTTAAAATGGAAATTAAAAACGGAATTATAATAAGCGCAAATCCTTACAAGGATAAAAATTTGATATGCAGTTTGCTATGTGAAGATGAAATAATTTCATTTGAAGTATTGTCCTTTTTTAATAGTAAGAAAGGATATACAAATGACATTCAGGTTTTGAATTTTGGTGAGTTTGAATTATATAAAGGTCCAACAAGTTATTTCAAATTAAAAAATTATAAAATTGAGAGGTCCTTATATAATTCAGTTTATGCTGATAGTGATCTACTAATAGGATATGAATATTTAAAAGAAATATTAATTAAGGTTCCTCCTGTTGATGAATTTTATAAATATTCAAAATTAATTAAACTAACTATTGAGAAGATTCTATTAAATAAATCAAATATCAATGCTTATTTATTGTTGTTTGTATCTTTTTACTTACGATTTATTGGATATTCAATTGCAAATGTTTTAGAAAAAGAAGTTGATTTAGCACTTCATGAGTATACAAAAGAGAGCGGTGAAGTTTTAGGGCAATCACTTAATGAATATTTAAAATTTAAAGAAATTTATAATAAATTATTTAAAAATAAGTATTTAGATGCTCTTAAAATTGTTGAATCAGCACCTAAAGAAATGGTGAGAATAGTTTTAATTAATGTTTCGCGCATATTTGAAAGATTAGCTAACGTTAAAATTAATTCTTTACAATTTTTCTAATATACACTCATAGTGTGTTGACAAGTCATCTTATAATTAAGATAATTTTTGGCGTGAGGTTGATGAATAATGGATAATAAATTTGATAAAGTTGTTACACATTTACAAACAACAGGTTATGTTTTTCAAGGTTCCCAAATCTATGGTGGGTTGTCAAATACATGGGATTATGGCCCTTTAGGAAGCGAATTAAAGAATAATTTACAACAATTATGGTGGAAAAAATTTGTTAGTGAATCACCAACAAATGTTGGAATTGATGCTGCAATTTTGATGAACCCAAGAGTTTGGGAAGCTACTGGTCATGTTACAACATTTAATGACCCTTTAATCGATTGTAAAGAATGTCGTGGTAGATTTAGGGCAGACGATTTAGTTAAAGAACAATATCCAGATGTTGATGTAAACGGTATGGATTTAAATGCATTATCAGATTTTATCAAATCTCATCCTTTGAAATGCCCTCAATGTGGAAAAAGCAATTTTACTGATGTAAGACAATTCAATATGATGTTTAAAACTCATATAGGTGTTACTGATGATTCAAAAAGTGTTGTTTATTTAAGACCAGAAACTGCTCAAGGTGTTTTTGTTAATTTTAAAAATGTACAAAGAGCAACAAGAAGAAAGTTGCCTTTAGGAATTGCTAACGTCGGCAAATCTTTTAGAAACGAAATCACACCTGGTAACTTTATTTTCAGAACTCGTGAATTTACTCAAATGGAACTTGAATTCTTTTGTAAACCTGGAACTGATTTAGAATGGTTTAATTATTGGAAAGATTATTCAATTTCTTTTGTCGAATCACTTGGTGTTAAAGCTGAAAATCTTAGATTTAGAGATCACGAACCTGAAGAATTAGCATTTTATTCAAAAGCAACAACTGACATTGAATATAAATTCCCATTTGGCTGGGGTGAAATTTGGGGTATTGCTGATAGAACTGATTACGATTTAAAGCGTCATCAAGATTTTAGTGGTGAAGCTCTCGATTATTTAGATCCTGAGACTAACGAAAAATATGTTCCATATTGTATCGAACCAAGTTTAGGACTTGATCGTTTGTTTTTAATGATTGTGACTGATGCTTATGATGAAGAAGTACTTGAAAATGGCGAAATCAGAAAAATTATGCATCTTAAACCATTTTTGGCTCCATATAAAGCCAGTATTCTTCCTTTAAGTAAGCAATTAAACGAGAAAGCTAAAGAGGTTTTTGATGATTTAATTCCATTTATTAATGTGAATTTTGATACAACCGGAAGTATTGGGAAAAGATATAGAAGAAACGACGAAATCGGAACACCTTATTGTGTAACTATTGATTTTGATACATTAAATGATGGTTGCGTTACTGTTAGAGAACGCGATTCAATGAAACAAGAAAGAATTAAAATTGAAGATTTGAGAAATTACTTATTAGATAGAACTTTTTATAAATGAACGGAAATTTAATAGATTTAGCAAACGACATTTTACGAAATACAGATATAGTAGAAGTTATTTCGCATTATATTAAAGTTGAAAAGAAAGGGCGTAATTATAGCTCCCTTTGTCCTTTTCATAACGACCAATCTCTAGGGAATTTCTATATTTCAAAAGAAAAAGGAATCTTTAAATGCTTTTCTTGTGGAGCGGGCGGCAATGCGATTAACTTTGTACAAAGAATTGAAAATTGTACTTATCGTGAAGCCATATTTAAAGTTGCTGATTTAATTGGCTATCGTGATACTCGACTTTTAGATTACCGTCAAGTAGAAAAGGTTGACCCTGAAACAAAGGCTATTCAAGATTGCTTGAATGAAATTTCTTTATTTTATGAGAATAGCTTGTTTATGAGTGAAAGCGGCAAAGAAGCACTTGAATATTTGCATAAGCGTGGCTTAACTGATGATATTATCCGTCATTTTAAAATCGGCTTTTCTCAAGACAAGGGTGAAAATATTATTGAATTTTTAAAATCCAAAAAATTCTCAATTAAGACAATTGCGGAAACTGGGATTATTCATTTAGAAAATACACCATATCGCGATTTAAATGCTGGAAGAATTACTTTTGCAATAACTGATCGCAATAATCAAGTAGTTGGTTTTAGCTGCCGCAAATTTCGTGAAAATGATAAATCGAATGCAAAATATATTAATACTTCTTCGACTAAATTATTTAATAAAGGCAACTTACTTTATAACTATTACAACGCTTTAAATGAAGCGAAAAAAGTAAATTATGTTTATTTGCTTGAAGGATTTATGGATGTAATTGCTTGCTATCGAGTTGGAATCAAATCCGCAATCGGATTAATGGGAACAGCTCTTTCTAAAGATAATTTACAGTCACTAAGATATATGAATTGTGAAATTCGACTTTGCCTTGATTTAGATGAGCCAGGGCAAATGAATATGCTTAAAATTAGCGATATTTTATCTGATGCAAATATTAAATATCGTTTAGTTAATAATAATGTTTCATTTAAAGAAAAAGATACAGACGAAATTTTAAAGAATTATGGCGAAGAAAAATTAAAAGAATACTTGTCAAATTTATTAGCTAAAGGAGAGTGGCTATTAAATTACTATAAGAAAAACTTAAATTTATCGACACTAGATGGAAAAAAGAAAATTGTTAGTAATTTATTGCCGTTTTTATCTGGCTTAAAAGAAGATTTAGAAATAGATTTTTACATAAACCAACTTGTTAATTTAACTGGTTATAGTTACGAAACGATTTATAACGCGCTTAAAAAGTATAATAAAAATCTAGATAAAAAAGACGAGCAAGCTTTGCGCTCATTTGTAGATTTTGAAAAGAGTGAAGCGCAATCTGTATTAAATAGACTACAGTTAGCAGAAAAACAGGTTTTACGTTATATGTTGGAAAATAAAGAAGTTGTTGAAAAGTATGATATTAAGTTAGGGTATTTTTCAACGCCTATCTATCGTGAAATTGCAAATGTGCTAACTGATTATATTGTTCATTTAAGAAGTGAAGCAGATTATAACGTTAAGAACTTAATGGCATACTTGTCTAGTGAGGATTACGAAAGCAAGAATAAAGACAAGATTATTTCTCAAATTACTGATATAGTTCTTGACGGTTATGATATACCGCCATATAGCGACGCTCAATTTAATGATTTGGTTGAAACCATTAATAAAGAGCGAGTTGAAAATCAAACGTTTGATGTTTATAAAAATTCAACTCAAAACAAAACAGAAAGTGAAAAAGCAGAATATGCAAAAGCATGCTTTGCTAAAATTAGATCTTTAATTGAAGAAGAAGATAAGAAAAGGAGGTCTTAAGATGGAAAGAAAGGCTAAAAAAACTTCAAAAAACGAAGCTGTAAAAATTAAGAAAATTCAAGAAGATAATGAACTTAACTTGGATGATTACACACCAACAGACGATCATGATGACATGATGACTCTTGATCAAATCGTTAAAAAATTTGAAGAAGAAAATAAAGACACAAAATTTATTGATCAAGATCAATTTTTTGATGAAACTTCTTATTTGGATTTATCAGATAAAGATTACGAAAAAGTTTTTGAGCATTTCAAAAATTTAGGATATGAAATTGCAGGCAGTAAGGATGATGATTTCGATAACGCTGATATGCCTGAAGATTTTAACGAAGAAGACATTGAAAATGAAGACGACGATTTCGATGATTTCGATAATGATGAGAACAGCGCTGAAAGTAATCTTGATATCAACAATTTAGATAACATTGATTCAAGTGAAGTCAAGGTTAACGATAGTGTCAAACAATATTTAAAGGAAATTGGTAGAGTACCATTACTTAAACCAAAAGAAGAAACTGAACTTGCTAAAAGAATTGCAGCTGGCGATAAAAGAGCTAAAGATCAACTTATTAACGCTAATTTAAGACTCGTTGTCTCTATAGCAAAGCATTATATTGGTCGTGGTATGCAATTTTTGGATTTGATTTCCGAAGGTAATCTTGGACTTATCAAGGCCGTTGAAAAATTTGACTATAAAAAAGGTTTTAAATTTTCGACTTATGCAACATGGTGGATTAGACAAGCTATTACAAGAGCAATCGCTGATCAAGCTAGAACAATTAGAATTCCTGTCCATATGGTTGAAACCATTAATAAAATCACTAGAGTTCAAAGACAACTTGTTCAAGAGCTTGGTAGAGAGCCTACAGCAGAAGAAATTTCTAAAAAGATGGATGGTACTTTATCTCCAGACAGGATTAGAGAAATTACAACATTAGCTTTGGAACCAGTATCTTTAGAAAGTCCAATTGGCGAAGAAGATGATAGCCATTTAGGAGACTTTGTAGAAGACAAAGAAAGTGTTTCTCCAACTGAATATACAAGAAAGTCCATGAACCGTGATGCTTTATTTAGTGTCATGAACGATTTAACAGATAGAGAAGAAAGAGTTTTACGTCTAAGATATGGTTTGGACGATAATAGACCTCGAACACTTGAAGAAGTTGGAAAAGAATTTGGAGTTACTAGAGAAAGAATTAGACAAATTGAAGCTAAAGCTATTCGCAAATTAAGACATCCAACAAGAACAAAGAAATTAGACGATTTACACTAATCATATGATTTCTGATCGTTTGAACAAAATTTCACAATTTATTAAAGATGACCATGATGTCGCTGATATTGGAAGCGACCATGGTCTTCTTTTAGTTCTTTTAAATAATAGGAATTTCAAAAATAATGTTTTAGGAGTAGAGAATAAAATTGGTCCTTTTGATAATCTTAAGAAAACGATTTGTTCGATAAATAAGCCAAATTTTAGCTGTGATTTGTCAAATGGACTAGAAAATGTAAGCCCTAATTATCAAACAATAGTAATTGCTGGAATGGGTTTTTCTAATATAAAAGAGATTGTTCTAAATGATATAAAAAATGGCAATAAGAGAGATACTTTTATTATTGATTGCCATACCAATCAAGACGAAGTAAGAAAATTTTTCTATGAAATTGGCTATAAAATTTCAGATGAAACTATAATATTAGAAGATTCTATTTATTACGATGTAATTTGCTTTGCTTTAAATAACGATAAAACAAGTTATTCCTCAAAGGAACTAGAATTTGGTCCATTTAATTTGAAACGAAAATCTGATATTTTCATTAAAAGATATACCGTTCAACTTAATAAGTTGAGACAAATTAAACTATCTATCAAAAATGAGTCAAGAATAAAAGAAATCGACCAAAAGATTGATAAGTTGGAGGAAATTATTAATGAAAACTAAAACTCTTCTTAAAAAATTAGCTAAATATTTCCCTAAATCCTTAGCTGAAAGTTATGATCATGTTGGTTTACAATGCGGAAAAATTAAAGAAGAAACGAACACAATTTTACTTTGCTTAGATTATGATGAGGAAGTTTATAAATATATTGTTAGCCAAAAGCTAGAAGACAAAATTGACCTAATAGTTTCTCATCACCCATTTATTTTTGGGACAAGAGCAAAAGTGCTTAAAAACGACCCTTTAAAGAAAGATTTATATGAGAAAACTTTAAACTTAGGAATTCCTGTTTATAGTTATCACACAAATTTCGATGGTGGTAACGAGGGTATGAATGATGCTTTAACTAGAGAATTAGGACTAGAAAATATAGTTAAACTTCAAACAGAACCTATGGCAAGAGGCGGAAATTTAGCAAACGAAATGGAGATTCATGAATTTGCTAAGTATGCGATGAAAAAATTAAATGTTAATTACGGGTTATTAATTCATGAAGGAAAAGATTACATAAAAAAAGTAGCTATCATCGGTGGAGGCGGATGGAGCAGCTACTTAAATGCGAAAAACGAAGGTTATGATATTTATATAAGCGGCGATATTCCTCACCACGGTAGAAGAGGTGTTGTCGCCAACAAATATAACTATCTTGATTTGCCTCACGAAATCGAGAAGATTTTTATGAAGCAATTTAAAAAAGTTTTACTTTCTATAAATTCTGAACTACAGATTTTAACGATTGATCAAGAAGATCTCCCTGAATTCCTTTATATCTGAAATAAGCACAAATATCGTCAATATTCTTACGTGATATGCTTCCATCAGAAGTTAGATAAATTTTCTTTTTTAAAGGAATGTTCAACTTAATTGCGTCTTGTACATTAGAAATTGTAGCATATAGTATATTTTTAGTAGATAAATGGTAGTATTCTAGTATATATTTATCTGATTTTTTTGTTGTACTAGCAATCAATAAAACATCGCCATCTTTTAATTTTTCCAAAAGCGTTTTCTTCTTCTCATAGTTTTCATCACTTACTTCGTGATTAATAGTAGCCTTTGGTAAATAGTTTTTAATTTTATGAAGTGCAAGTGATAATGTATCATTAGCAATTTCACTTTGATAAATTATTTGTGTTTTTTTCTTGTTGTATTTGCTATTAAGGATAGAGTTATTCGAGTTGTTAGTATCGTTTGCTAAATCGTAAAATAAAAATTTATGATTAGTTACCGCAGCTAAATAGTTTTCCTCGATTGTATTTAAATTGCCAACAAAAATTACTTTCTTTCCAAAATGAGACTTATTAATAAGATCTCTTTTCTCAATGGTGGAAGGTGATGTAGCATCAAAATACAAAATCTTCCTTTTTTCCATAATCTTAAAAAGTTTCTCTTCAGTTCCATAAGGTGAAGTAATGATTAAGATTTCTGGATCAACATTTTTTAAATAATCCTCAAATCCTTCGTAAGGAATATCAACAATGCTAATTCCGAGCTTATTTAGTTCAACCTTAACTTGTTCGCCGTTTAAAACACTTCCGAGAAGTACAATTTGTGATTTTGGAAATGAATAACGAGCCTTATTTGCTACGTCTAATAAATTACTTAATGTTTTTGAATAACCACATGGTTCAATAATTTCGATGTCCATGTGATTATTTTAACATTTATAATGAAAAAGTGGGATAAATTATATAAAATTACGACATGCACTTTAAATCATTTAACTTAAAACCTGAATTAATAGAAGTTTTACAAAAACTCGGTTACGAACATTTAACAAAAGTTCAAGAAATTGTTATACCGAAAGCCTTAAAAGGCGAAAATATTATTGCAAAAAGTGAAACTGGTAGTGGTAAAACTCATTCTTTTTTGGTTCCAATCATTAATAACATTGAAGCCTCTGGTAAAATTCAAGCTATTATTGTTTCTCCAACAAAAGAATTAGCTAAACAGACCTATGATTTCGCTATGCAAATTTTAAATTGTGATTTTTATCAAAAAGTAAAATGTAAATTATTTAGCGGTGGTGAAGACAGTCAAAAGGACGTAAAATCTTTCGCTAGTGGAGCAGATATCGTAATAGCAACACCTGGTAAGCTAAACTTTTTACTAGGATTAGAGTCCTTAGATTTAAGTTGTTTGAAAACTATAGTACTTGATGAAGCTGATATGTTAATCGATTCATCTTTTATTCAAGATATTGATAAAATCTTTTCTAAAATTGATAAAAGAAATATTCAAATTGAGGTTTTTAGTGCCACAATTTCAAATAATGTAAAAGATTTTTTACGAAAATATATTTCACCTGATTATTTGTTGACTGCAACTGAAGACAACAAAGCAGCAAAATCAGTTACTCACTTTTTCATTAATACAAAGCATCAAGATAAATTTAAACTCTTACTAAGCTTTATTAAACTCAAAAACCCTTATTTACTTTTTATTTTTGGAAATTCTAAAACAGAAGCGAAGAAAATATATGAATTTTTATCAGAAAATAAATTTAAATGTGGATTTATTAGTGGTGAATTGGAAAAACGCGAACGCAAGTCTATGCTTAGAAGGATTAAAAATGACGAGTTTAGAATTGTTGTTTGTACCGATTTAGCTGCAAGAGGCATTGATGTTGAAGATGTAAGTGATGTTTTGAATTTTAATATTCCAAATAATCTTGAATATTATTACCATCGTGCAGGAAGAACTGGTAGACTTGGCAAAAGTGGTAATTGTTACTCTTTTTATGATAACGATACTCTTAATTTGCCTTTAAAACTTTTACGCGAAGGTCTTTCAGTACAATATTTGAAATTTGTAAATGATGAATTGGTCGAAGATATTCCTCTTGATAAGAAATCAAAATTAAGACGTAGCAATAAAACTAACGATGATCTCGAAAGAGAAATTAAAAAAGCAAAACATCAAGCGATGGGTAAAACAGTTAAACCAGGCTATAAAAAGAAAGTTAAGAACGCTATTGATAAAGTTAAGAGAAAACACAGGAGAGAAGTAATAAGAAAAGATATAAGAAGACAAAGAGTTGAACGCTATAAGCGCGAAGCTATGAAAGAATAATTTATTTATGCCAAGAAAAGTTGGCTTTGTAGAGTCTACAAAATCGTTTAGGTTATTTGAAACTTTTTTATCAGAAGCAGCGTTTTGCGATGCAGACTTTTTAGTCTTTGCACCTGATAAATATTACAATTTCGGTAAATTGCCAACATATAGAATTCTCAAACAAAGAACCTTTTTAGATTCTTTAAAATTAATTGGTCGGAGTCAAAACGAAATAGTCTTTAATATTGGCGGATTAGTTAAATACTTATTACAAAATGATATTTTTGTCAAAAATAGTAATAAAACAGTAGTTTTCAAGTATATAAATAGTATTTATAGTGTAGTGAATAATCTAATAATCAGTGCGAATAAAGAACTTTTTGATGGTTTTTTAAAGATCCTAAATATAGCTAAGGATGTTTTACAATTAGAAATTAAAGACAAAGAAATATTAATAGATTTTAAAGTAAGCGAAATAATAGATGATTCATATATTTCATCTAAAAACAGTGGTTTTAAGTCAATAAAAGAATTTGACCTGAATCCAGCTATTTGTTTAGACATTGATGTCGAAGTATTTTTGGAAAAAGATTATTCCACTAAAGAGATTCTTTCAAGAATTGAAAATCTCGCTGATTTAAAGCTTATAAAATTAACTAATTTAGAATTTTTTAACAAGATTTGTAAAAAGCCTAAAAAATTTAATCAGTCTAAAATTGTAAATGCCATGGTTAATTTTTTTAATTCTAATAAAATCAAAAACATTCCTGTGGCAGTTGAAAGAAATAAAGAAATTTCTAATAAATTTATCACGTTATTTATTAATACGCTAAAAAGTGAAGTGATTGAACCGGCAAAATTAGAAGACAGCTTAAAAATTATCGATGAGATTGAATAATTCTGACAAAACGTCATCTTGTTTTACAGTCTTTAAAACTTTGCCTTTTGAGAAAATTTGAAACATTCCATTTCCGCCGGCAATTCCAATATCGGCGTTTTTACCTTCACCGATACCATTAACTATGCAACCCATAACGGCGACAGTAATGTATTTTTTATTAGCTATTAAATATTCCAAAACTTGATCAGCAATTTTTGCTGTATTTTGTACCATACAACGACCACATGTAGGACAAGTTATAATAGTTGGATAATTTGGATATAAATCCAAATCATGAAGCAATCTAACACAAGTTTTTATTTCTTTTTGTGGATTATGTGTTAAAGAAATACGAATAGTTGAGCCAATACCCTCAAGTAAGAGAGGAGAAAGTGCACTTACTGAACGTATTATTCCGATTTCATCATATCCGCTTTCAGTGACGCCTATATGCAAAGGATACTTAGTTACTTCGCTCATAAGTCTATAAGCTTTAATTGTTAGAAGTGGATTAGAAGCTTTTACACTAATTACAAGTTTTTTGAAACCCAAATCTTCGAATTTTTGAATATATTTTTTTGCACTTAAAACAAGTTTTTCCTCTTCTTTCAAATCTGCATCGGCTAAATCTTTTTCTAATGATCCTTTATTAACGCCAATACGAATAGCAATATCATACATTTTTGCTACATCTATGAGCTCTTTGAGCTTTTCGTCGCTTCCAAAATTACCTGGATTTATTCGTATTTTGTCAGCTCCATTTTCGATTGCTAAAATTCCTAATTTATAGTCAAAATGAATATCAGCGACAATAGGAATGCTGATACGCTTTTTGATTTCTTTAATTGCAAAAGCATCTTGCTTGTCTAAGATGCTTACTCTCATCATATCAGCTCCTAAAAGAGCACATTCATTAATTTCCTTAACAACATCGTCAATGTTTGAAGTTTTAATGTCACACATCGATTGAATGATTACACGATTATTGCCACCAATTTGTATGTTTCCTATTTTAACAGGAATTGTATTTTCTCTCTTATTCATAACTAAACTTATTATAATCTTTAATGAGTAAAAAATATAGAAAGGAGCATTGAAATGTGATAAAATCACGTATGCATTAACGAAAGGAGTTTATTATGCGTGATAACATTATTTTAAAATGTACTGTTTGTGGTGAAGAACAATATATTACTTCAAAAAACAAGAAAAACAATCCTGATAGAATTGAAAAGAAAAAATATTGCCCTCATTGTCAAAAAGTACAAGTTTTTAAAGAAAAGAAATAAGAGTTACTTAAAAACTTATGGTTAAAACTTTTCGATTTGATACTGATACACATGAATTTAGTGCCAACACGTATGTAGTTGGTGAAAAAGGTGGAAGGTGTGTTGTCATTGATTTAGGATCTACACAAGATAGGGTTATTGATTACATAAAAGAAAATTTCACGTCTTGTTCTGGAATTTTATTAACACATGGACACTTTGACCATATCAGAGGAATCAAAAAGTTTTTAGAAACTTTTTCTTGCACAGTGTTTGTTCATCAAGATGACAGTGAGCTATTAAGTAATGCCAAATTAAACGGTTCTCATTACTTTGAAAGTAATAATGACGTTTCTCTTAATTTAAGTAATCTCTATTTATTAGATGATGAAGATGAAATTGATTTTAAAAATGGTTATGTTTTTAAAGTAATCTCGACACCATTTCATACAAATGGTAGTGTTTGCTTCCTTTCTGAGAAAGAAAACGCCTTATTTACAGGCGATACTTTGTTTAAAGGATCAATAGGAAGAACTGATTTGCCTAAAGGCAATGAAAGATTGATAAGTTCTTCTTTGAAAAAATTGTTAAAATTAGATGATAACTTAAAAATTTATCCAGGTCATGGCGACGAAACTACTCTTAAAAAAGAAAAAGAAAATAATATTTATTTATTAAAAATTGAAAGGGAATAGATATGAACGTTACAGAATTAAGGCCAGGTAACTATTTTGAAGATGATGGCAATTTATATTATGTTATTGACATTTTATTAAATAAAACTGCCATGAGAAAAATGGTTGCTAAAGTAAAAGTTAAGAACGTAAGAAGTGGCGCTATTACTGAATTAAGTGCAAATAGTGGCTATCAAGTTGAAACCGTAAGACTTGATAAAAAGAAAATGAATTATCTTTATGATAATGGTGATTTCTTAGTCTTTATGGATAATGAAACTTATGAACAAGTTGAAATTCCTAAGGCAAGACTTGAATGGGAAATTAAATTCTTAAAAGAAAATCAAGAAGTTGAAATTACTTCCTATGATGATGAAATTTTAGGAATTAACCTTCCTGCAAAAGTAACTTTAAAAATAACTCACTGCGAACCTGCAGTTAGAGGAGATACTGTTAACAAAGCTATGAAAGATGCTACTGTTGAAACAGGTCTCAAAATTAGAGTTCCATTATTTATTAATGAAGGCGATAACGTCTTAGTAAGAACCGATACTGGCGATTACGATGGCAGAGCAAACTAATTAGGAATTTTATAAAATGGTAGAAGGCTGGTTAGTTGCTATCTACTGTATTCTTTGTGTATTAGCTGGGCTTGTCGCAGGGTATTTCTTAGCTCGTTACATTTTCAAAAAACAACTTGAGAAAAATCCTCCTATTAATGAAAACATGATTCGTGCTATGTATATGCAAATGGGTAGAAAACCAAGCGAAGCACAAATTAGACAAATCATGAACTCAGTTAATAAGCAAAAGAAGTAGTTAGAAAAAAAGTCAATGAAAAACGCGATGGTTATCGCGTTTTTTTAATTGTGCAGAACATTTTTATAGTTTTCCACATCTACTAGAAATGTACTAGAAAACTACTAATTACTATTTCATCCAATGTATTCTGTTTTCTGTTCCGTTTTTTAATTTAACTAAATTAGATCTGTGTTTAAAGACCAAAAGTATATACCCTAAAGTAAAAACAATTGGCATATAAATGGAAACATGAGGGCCTAATTCAGAGAACATAAAATAACCTGAGATGGTTGGTCCACAGGTAGCAAATACAATGTAAACAATCCAAGAGAAAAGAGTAATACATCCAGTTGTAATAATAGAAGTGATTGAAACAATTTTAGTTTTCTTTAATGTAATAAAAAATATTGCAGCGAAAATAGGTATTGCCGTCCATGAAATAGCTAATATTAAACCTGCAAAAGTAGATACAATTTTTCCGCCTTTGAATTTTAAGAAACAGCTATAAGCGTGTCCAATCATGCAGCCAAGTGCGACAAGATAATAGGTTAACTCAGCAAGTGTATTTCCTTGGCCAAAAACGTTGTAACTTCTATCGTTTCCAAGCATCAAATTAACTGCTGGTTCATAATAAGTAAAGATTGCGAAAGCAACTAAAACAGGAATAATAACTTTGAAAAAATCAAGAGCCATTGTTGCAACGCCAGCACCTTTTGATATTGATCGGCCAACATTAGTTCCGCCAGGATTATGGCTACCATAATCACGAGGATCTTTATTGTAAAATAAACGACTAATAATAACACTATTTGGGATACTTCCAAATAAATATCCAATAACGAAACAGCCAATAAGTATCAAGCTTCTATATAAAATTTCCATGGTTTCATTTTACTACAAGATAATTTAAAGTTGATATGTCTTTTAAGATGGAAGCGTTTTCATTGAAGATACAATTTTTTGTCAGTTTTAGGTCTTTACTAGCATTTTATGATGAAATTAACCTAATTTTTTGATACAATTTACGAAGTTAATTATGAGTAATTATGATGCAAGCAATATAGAATTATTATCTGGTCTTGAAGGTGTTAGAAAAAGACCAGCCATGTATATTGGCAGTACCAATAGCATGGGTTTACACCATTTAGTTTGGGAAATTGTTGATAATGCGGTAGATGAAGCATTGAACGGTTATGGTAATAAAATTACTGTAACTTTACATAAAGATGGTTCAGTTTCTGTTCAAGACGAAGGAAGAGGTATCCCTTGTGATATTCATAAACAAACAAAACTCCCAGCTATTCAGTTAATTTTTTCAACTTTACATAGCGGCGGAAAGTTTAATGATGCTGCTTATAAATCTTCAGCTGGATTACATGGTGTTGGGAGCAGTGTAACAAATGCACTTTCTCTTTTTTGTGATATTACAGTTTATAAAGATAACAAAATCTATCATATTCGTTTTGAAAATGGTGGAAAATTAAAAACTCCTCTTGAAGTCTTAGGGAATACCATGAAACATGGTACGCTTGTTACTTTTAAACCTGATCCTGAGATTTTTTCAACAACTGAATTTAATTACGACCGTATTGCTTCACATCTTCAAGAAAGTGCTTTTCTCCTTAAAAAAGTGCGTTTTATTTTAATTGATGAAAGAAACGGTAATAAAGATGAGTTTTATTATGAAAATGGCTTAAAAGAATACGTTGAAGAAATGAATCAAAATAAGACTCCAATTGGTCCTGTTGTTGATTTTAGCGATGAATCTAATAACATATTTGCTGAAATTGCTATTCAATATTGTTATAACGACTATAACGAAACTATTAGAAGTTATGTTAATAATGTTCATACTGCTGATGGAGGTACTCACGAAGTCGGATTTAAAATTGGTATTACCAGAGCAGTAAATGAATATGCTGAAAACAATAGTTTACTTAGAAGTAAAGCAAAGCTTGATGGAAGTGATATTAGAGAAGGATTAACAGCAGTTATCTCTTTAAGACTTCCTGAATCGATTCTTGAATTTGAAGGACAAACAAAAGGAAAACTTGGCACACAACTTGCACAAAACTTTGTTTCAAACCTTGTTTATACAAAATTTTCATATTATCTAAATGAAAATAAAGAATTCGCAGTTCGACTTGTTAAAAAGTGTCAAGATTCAATGAACGCACGTCTTGCTGCTAGAAAAGCAAAAGATGAAGCTCGTACTAAGAAAAAAAGTAAAGATTCAATTATTTTAAGTGATAAATTAACTCCTGCCCAAAGTAAGGATTATGAAAAAAATGAGCTTTTTATCGTTGAAGGAGACTCTGCAGGAGGTAGTGCTAAAAAAGGTAGAGATCCTAAATTTCAAGCTATTCTCCCTTTAAGAGGAAAACCTTTAAATACTGACAGTTTAACAATGGAAAAAATCATGCAAAATCAAGAATTTGCAACCATTATTAACACAATCGGAGCTGGTGTTGGGCAAAATTTTGATGTTAGTGAATCACATTATGGAAAAATTATTATCATGAGTGATGCTGATACAGATGGTGCCCACATTCAAACTCTTCTTTTAACTTTCTTTTATAACAACATGAGATCTTTAATCACTGAAGGTAAAGTTTATATTGCTATTCCTCCTTTATATCGTATTTATAAAGTTGATAATAAAGGAAAAACTACTGAAACATACGCTTGGGATGATAAAGGTCTTGAAGAAGGCAAAAAGAAAATTGGCAGTGGATACAAGGTGGCACGTTACAAAGGACTTGGCGAAATGAATGCCAAACAACTTAAAGAAACAACCATGGATCCAAAAAATAGACTTTTAGTCCAAGTTAATATTGGCGATCCACTATCTGTTGAAAACAAAGTTGCTGTTTTAATGGGTAAAGATGCTGATAAACGTAAAAAATGGCTCGAACAAAACGTAGATTTTAGCGAAGAAGACGCTTTCATCAAGGAGGTTAAGCATTAATATGGCTAAAAAAGTACAAGAAGAATTAGCTCCAGAAAATATTAGTGTTGAATCTCTTGATTCAATTATGGGTGACAAATATGCAGTTTATGCAAAATATGTTATCCAAGATCGTGCAATTCCTGATGTTAGAGATGGCTTAAAGCCAGTTCAAAGAAGAATCATCTATTCAATGTATCAAAATGGCAACACTTACGATAAGCAAACTAAAAAATGCGCTAAAATCGTTGGTGATGTTATGGGTAGATTTCACCCACATGGCGACTCTTCAATTTATGAAGCTTTAGTTAGAATGTCTCAACCTTGGAAAATGTCTGAACCTTTAGTAATTTTTCAAGGAAATAATGGTTCAATTGATAACGATCCTGCCGCAGCTTATCGTTATACCGAAGCTAAACTTAATGAATTTAGTGAGAATTTAATCAGTGATATCGATAAAAATACTGTCGATATGACTTTAAACTTTGATGATACTGAATTTGAACCAGTTGTTTTGCCATGCCGTTTTCCTAATTTATATGTTAATGGAAGTGATGGCATTGCAGTTGCAATTGCTACACAAATTCCTCCTCACAATTTAGGAGAAATTTGTGATGCTGTAATTTATCGAATTCAGCATCCAAATTGTTCTTTAGATGAATTACTTGAAATTGTCCATGGACCAGATTTTCCAACAGGCGGAATTATTTATAAATCACAAGGAATTCGTGATATTTACGAAACTGGACGTGGAAAAATTGAAATCGCTTCAAAACTTAAAGTCGATACTTCAAATAAAAACTTTAATGAAATAGTTATTAGTGAAATTCCTTATGGCGTTGTCAAACAAAGCCTTGTTTTTAGTATCGATAAAATTAAAAAATCACACGAAATTGATGGAATAAACGAAGTTAAAGATTTATCAAGCGGTGATGAAATTGAAATAGTTATAGAAACTAAAAAAGAAGCTGATCCTCAAATTATCATTGCCTATTTAATGAACAAAACTCAATTAAAAGTTTCTTATTCATCTAATATTGTTGCGATTTGTGATAAACACCCAAGAACTTTATCATTAATCAGTTATCTTGATTATTATATTGCTTTCCAAGTTGATGTTATTACAAGAAGAACTAATTTCCTTTTAAAAAAGGCAAAAGATCGTTTACATATTGTAGAAGGTTTAATTAAAGCAATTAGTATTATTAATGAAGTTGTTCAACTTATTAGAAAAAGTAAAGATAAAGCCGATGCTAAACTTAATCTTCAAAAGACTTTCGGTTTTACAGAACCTCAAAGTGAAGCTATTGTCTCAATGAGACTTTATAGATTAACAAATACTGATGTTACTATTTATGTTGATGAGAAAAATAACCTCATTAAACAAATTAGTGATTATGAAGAAACATTAGCTAACCCAAATAAACTTAAGAAAATCATTATTTCTGATTTAAAGGCTATTGTTAAAGAATTTGGACAACCACGTAGATCAATTATTGAAGAAAAAGAAGAAGAAGTTCAAATTGATAAACGTGACTTAATCGCTAAAGAAGATGTCTATGTTGTTGTAACTAGAGATGGCTATATAAAAAGAAGCAGTTTAAAGAGTTATAAATCTTCTAACGGTGCTTTACCTGGCGTAAAAGTAAACGACTCTATTGTTATGGCTGCAATTGTTAATACAGTAGATTACGTTCTTTGCTTTACAAATAAAGGCAACTATATTCTTTTACCAGTGCATGAAATTTTAGAAGGCAAGTGGAAAGATGAAGGTAAGCATATTAATTACATCTGCAATTTACCTTTAAAAGAAAGCATTATTAAATGTATCGCAGTTAAAGACTTTAATATTGGAGTTTCTATTTGTACTGTATCAAAGCTTGGACAAATTAAGAAAACACCTTTAAGTGAGTTTTATTCTCAAAGAATTAATAAGCCAATTTGCTGTATGAAATTGACTAATTCTGATGAAATGAGTGATGTTTGTGTTTTAAAAGGCAATACAAACGTTTTAATTATGACAAAAGCTGGTAAAGCAACTTACTTTAATGAAAACGACATTGCTGATACAAGACTTAAAACAAGCGGTGTTAAATGTATAGCTACATTAAGCGATTCTTCAATTGAATCAATTACTCCGTTTGAACTTGGCGAAAGATGTAAATTACTTTTCTTAACTAATCTTGGTATGTGCAAGATATTGGATTCAAATACATTAAATCTAAGACATAGATTAGAGAAAAGTGATATGCTTCTTAAATCGTTTAAAACAGAAATTCATGATTTATTAACGGTTCGTAAAGTAACTAATTCAACTCAAAAAATAGTGATGGATTGTGTTTTAGATAATTCATCATCTTTGAGGCTTACTTTTAACGACTTCCATGTTACTCCATTAGAAAAATATTGTCGTAAAAATATCGATGAATTACCTGATGGAAGAAAAATCAGCTTTGTATACACATATGACGTTGAATGCGTTGATCAAAATACCAAAGTAACAAAGAAAAAAGCTAGACCTCAACCTAAAGATGTTGAAGAATCTAGCGAAGTTAAAGTAGTAAAAATTGATTATGAAGGAGATATTGAACAAGAAGCAAATGATGACGAAGGCAAGGTTGAGCAAATTTCAATCTTCGATGATATGGGAGATTAATTGCTTAAGATAAACTTTGCACGATGCTGACTATAAAAATAACTGTAATCGAGATAAGTGCTACAATATCAAAAACAAATAAGTGGAGCATTGACATATCTTCTCTTTTGCCAGTTAGAACAAGTGATGGGATTAAAAATAAATAACCCATGATTGGCATAAATACGCTAAAAATTACTCCAGCAGTACTTAATGCTAATGAAAGAAGTTTCTTGTTTGTTAAATTCATATTATCCATGAGATTATTATATGATAGACTCTAAAATAATCAATTATTACTGCAAAAAGTAGTTTATTAGTACATTATTAGTATATTTATATTAAATAAATAGTAATTATGTTTAAAAGATTTACCCCTACATATGTAGCAAAAACCGTATATGAGATTGAAATTGAAAAATTTCTAAAGCTTAATATAAAGTGTGTTTTGTGTGACCTTGATAACACTCTTGATGCTTATTATCAAAAAACTCCAACGATTGAAGCACAAAACTTTGCGAAAAAGCTAAAAGAAAATGGAATTGAGCTTATTTTAACATCCAATAATTTGAAAAATAGAGTAGCGCTTTATGCAAATGCTTTAGGTGTAAAATATGCTTATTCATGCAAAAAACCACTAGTTGGGAAGGTAAGAAAATTATTAAAAACTTTAAATTATAATAAAGCCGATTATTTAATAATCGGAGACCAGGTTTTTACTGACATTCTTTTTGCAAATAAACTAAAAATTAAATCGATTTTATGCGATAATTTAGTAAGTAAAGATCAATTCTTTACTAAAATAAACAAATTCTTCGACAAATACGTTAGAAGATATTTGAAAAAGCACAATAAATTAACCAATTGGAGGGAAATTTAATATGGCTGAATTAAACAAATTACAAAGATGCTATCACTGTGGAGCTTTACTTCAAACCGAAGATCCAACAAAAGAAGGGTATATTTCTCCTGACATTATTGAAAAATATCCTGAAGGTTTATTACTTTGTAATAATTGCTACAAAACTGAAAGATTTAGTAACAATCCATCTGAAGCTACATTCGATGAAGACTACACAACAATCTTAAAAGAAATACATTCAAAAAAAGCTTTAGTTGTTTATGTAGTTGATTTATTTTCATTTGAAGGTTCATTCATCAATAAAATTATCGAATTATTAGATGGCGTGGATGTTTTAGTAGTAGCCAATAAACGAGACCTATTACCTCCAGATGTCAATGACGAAGAACTCAAAGAATACGTTGCCCATCGTCTAAGAGTGGCTAAATTTAAGGTTATTGATACTGTTATTACCTCGACAAATAATGATGGATACAATCTTGAGAAGATGTTTGAGTTAATCACAAAATACTCTGATGGCAGAGATGTTTATTTTGTCGGAGCAAGTACCAGTGGAAAGAGTGCTTTAATTAGTGAATTTTTAAAGCAATATCTCAATAACACCTCAAAAATGATTGTTACATACACTTTTGATAACACCCATTTAAGAGGAATACGAATTCCTATAACTAATAAAACATATATTTACGAAACTCCTGGAACATCTATTGATAATTCTCTTTTGTCAAAAGTTGAAAGATCAGCTTTTAATGCGATTGTTCCAAAAAAAGCAGTTGTAGCTAAAAAAGTTAATTTAACAAAAGATACATGTTTGCTATTTGGCTCGGTTGCTTGCATTGAATTACTTTCAAAAGAAAAGACACAAGCCTATGTTTATGTTTCAGATAAAGTAGAAGTTAAAGTTCATAAATCAATTGTTGGTGATAATTCTAAATATATTGCTAACATCTTCCAAAAAGGCAGCTTAAAGCCTTCAAGCGAAAAGCTTAAATCAATCAAAGATTTTGATGTTTATGAATTCCAAATCACTGAAGATGGTGGAAGAGATATCGGAATTTTAGGACTTGGATGGATTAATTTCAATGGAAACAAACAAAGTTTTAGAGTTTATGTACCAAAAGGAGTGTACGTTTATACAACACGTAGTAAAATCAAAAATGCTTTCTAGTAAAAACAAACAACAGTTAAAAAGAATCACACATTCTAGCGATGTCTACAAAATAAATATTGGAAAAGAGTTATTAAATAACCAAGTTATTTATAATATTCAAAATGCTTTTAACACTAGAGAACTTATTAAAATTTCTTTTTTAAAGAGTGCTTTAGAAAACGGCGATAAGAATGCAATAATTCTTGATCTTGCCAGCTCTTTAAACTGCAATATTGTTCAAATAATTGGCAATACTGTTTTGTTATATAAACCAAATTCTGAACTAAAAAATCGCATTATTTTAGAAAAGTAGTGTAAGACATGCCTATCAGTTCTAAATTAATGTCTCATTTCGAAATAACTTCAAGTAATGAAGTAATAGTGGATAAAAGTTTAACTAATAAGCTTATTCAACTCATAAGAAGTGAAAAAAGAGTGGCTCATTCAATAAGTGTAGCTGATTTATCATACAAAATTGCATCAGCAAATCACTTAGAAGAGCCTTTTTTATATTATATTGCTGGATTATTTCACGATATTGCAAAAGGCTTAAGCAAGGAAGAGCTATATAGTTATATGGAGCGTTATTTTCATGAGTATTTAGATCTTCCTTTATTTAGCTTTCATCAATTTGTTGGAGCAAAATTAGCAGAGGAGTTTTTTGAGCTTAAAGATAAAGATATACTTGACGCAATTATGTTTCATTGCACTGGAAAAGAAAAAATGTCTCCAATGGGCATGATAGTATATGCAGCCGATAAGATTGATCCTTTAAGAGGCTACGATTCAAAAGAAATGATTGAATCAATGATGAATGATTATTCCAAAGGCTTTAAATTCGTTTTAGACGAGAATAGAAATTTTCTTTTAAGTAAAAAGAACAACGAATTAAACTCTATTGATAACAGATTATCAAAAGCTTGTTTTGATTATTATTTAAAGAAGAAATAGCTTATTTTTTATTGAATATATACTTCGTATAATATCTATTATGTAAAATTGAAATGAAATTAAACGATATTTATCGTATTTATTCATTAATAATTATAAAAAGATTATACACAGTAACAATAAATTCATTAAAAATTCAAATTACTAATAATATACTAATAAACTACTAATTTATTACTAGTAAACTTTAAGCGGTTAAATATTTAGCATTTTGATAGGAAAATAATGAATTATCGTTAACTCTTTTAATAATTGTATCAATAATACGTTTATAAGCTTCTAAAATCGATAAATACGCACATGTAGATAGATAACAAATATTTTGAGCATCGCTAATTGATTTATCATTTAGTTTAAATCTTCTTTTAGATATAAACTTTATTTCGCTAATGGCTGCTATATATTCTTCCTCATTTAGGCCATAAATTTTACCAATATTTAATCCAAATTTGTTTATTGAATGACTCTTTGGATAAATCGGACAAACCAATACCTTATTTTCGTATTTAGTACTTCTATCCAAAATTACGCATTTTCCGAGTAAGTTAATTCTATTTGAAGAGTCAAATCTTTGAATGTATTCATAAATTTCTCTAGGATCAAATACCTTAAAGTCATTATTAAATAGATAATGACTTTCCTTTTGAATTAAATCATCAGCCCATTCTAATTGATCATAAAATTTAGATTTTTTAAACGACGATATAATAAATATATCCTTATCTTCTTTTCCCATAGAGAATACCTCCTTTACATATATAAAGGAGTTTATTTGCTTTTTATTAAAAATTTTTTTATATAAGAGAATAAAAGATCGATAATTATAAAAATAAAAATTACAAGTAAAGTTATAGCTATCATTTTGTCGTATTCTGAATTTATTCTATAAAAGCTGATTAATCGCCCTATTCCCCAAATATTATTAGTTCCGATAAGAATTTCACTCATTATTGAAACTTTTACGCCTAATCCAATCGAATTTATGCATCCTAAAAGAAGAAAAGGCATTGATTCAGGTATGAGAACTTTAAATATTGATTTTCTTGAGTAATATCCTTCAAGGCGTAAAGATAACTTAATAGAAGGATTAATATTATTTAAGCCTTCAACAAAAGATTCATATAAAATCGGGAAAATAATTAAAAATGTAATAATTAAAGAACCAATATTTGGCTTACGTATAAAGAAAATAATAATGAAAAAGACAACACAAGGAGTTGGTACAAGCTTTAATAAATATATTAAAGGAGACAAAAACTCTTTTACAGGTTTGAATAATCCGGCTACAAGACCTAAAGAAAAAGCCAAAATAAAGGATATAATTAAGGCTAAAATAGTTCTTAAAAAAGATTCACCAAGTGCCGTATAAGTTGATTGCTCCCCTAATATTGATCCTAAAGCACAAAAAATGTTGTTTAAATGCGGAAAAATATAAGAATCATTTACACAAAAAGCAATAATTTCCCAAATTAAGAGCAAAAATAAAATACCTGTAACCTCAAAGAATACAGTTTTAAAGTTAGCAGGTATTTTTTTAATTAATCTCATGACATAATTTTAATGAGATTAGCGATTTCAAGCAAATATAATAATTATTCTGTAGTTAATGAATTAAATAAATTTATATCATCAACAGTAAAAGTAACATTATTTGGAACAACACCAAATCCATTTTTTTCAGAATTTGTTCCTTGAACGTTTTTAATTACTGTTGGTGCAAAACCAAATTTCTTTTGGAAAGCAGTTGCATCTTGATATTCGCCACTTGTCATTTCATTATATGCACTATCTAAATCAGTAAATAAGGTGTTGATACCATCATTTATTAATTTGATTGTTGAATTATAAATTGCTGAATATTTTTTCTTAAATTCTTTATTTACAAATAATCCAGCTTGAACGATATAATCTTTATTCCAATTTTTAGAATTCTTTTCTTTAAAAGCACTATTTAAATTAATATCTAGAATATTTGTATTTCCATTGGCTTTAAGCTTAGCTTGTAAAGCTGTATTTGCTGGTTCAGCAACTACTGCCCAATCAATGGTTGCTCCATTAATTTTATAGTCTTTCATTGTTAAAAGGGAGGTTTGAAGGGAAGCAATGGAATCAAAGCCAAGATCGAATTTAAGATCACTACCATAAATATTTCTAAAAAGAATACCTGGAGTAGATGTTTCCATAAATCCATAAATAACATCATCATCGCTAGGAACGTCTTCACTTGTTTTGTTAAATCCTAATAAATGGAAATTCCCACCGGTTAGCATTTTAACAAACTCAAATTTAGCCTCACTACCAGCTTTATTTAAGATTTTTTGTGCATTCCCAGCATCAAAAATTACAAAATCTGCATTCCCAGAACTAAGATAAGCAGGTATTGCAGTATTTTCTGCTGGAGAAATTACATCAATATTTTCAGAAATCATTGCTTTATAAGCTGGTAAAGTTGGTGCTCCAGTTGGTGTTATTAAAGTAGGCTTATAAGTCGAGGTATCATCACTATTATTACCGCCATTATTATCTAATTCACTGCTACAACCTGTTAAAGCCATACTTCCAAGTAGACAAATTAAAACACTACCTTTTTTAAAAAATGTTTTCATATTTCCTTCTTTCTATTTTATATATAAATTTATTTGACTAATTCTTCGATAGCTTCACCTATCATTGAATCTTTTTTATCTAAAGAGAAATTCTTGAGTATTGTTTCACCAATGTCAGCAAATGAATTTCTATCTTCGATAAAGCGACCATCTTTAATTGATTTAGAATAACAAATTAAAGGTACTTGTTCTCTTGTATGATCGGTTCCTGCCCATGTTGGATCATTTCCATGATCTGCTGTAACCATAACTAAGTCATCATCTTTTAAAACTGAAAGCAATTCTTTAAATTGCTCATCAAATTCTTCGATAGCTTTACCATATCCAAGAGCATTTCTTCTATGGCCAAACTCACTATCAAATTCGACAAGATTAACAAAACAAAGGCCTTTTTTAAATGTATCGCCTTTAGCAATTGCAATTGTTTTTTCCATGCCATCTTTATTTGAAGAAGTATGAACAGTTTCTGTTACACCACACCCATTAAAGATATCATTTATTTTTCCAACACAACTTACATCAAAACCATTTTCTTTTAATATATCCATTGCGGTAATTCCGCTTGGTGAAACAGCATAGTCGTGACGATTTGATGTTCTTTTAAATGTATCAGCACTTTCTCCTAAATAAGGACGAGCAATTACACGTCCAACAAACCATTCAGGTTTCATACATAATTTACGTGCAATTTCACAACATCTATAAAGTTCGTCTAATCCGAGATATTTTTCATGTCCGCAAATTTGTAAAACAGAATCACTACTTGTATAAACGATTAAAGAGTTGGTTTTAATTTGCTCTTCACCTAATTCTTTTAAAATTTCAGTTCCACTTGCTGCTTTATTTCCGATTATTTTGTGTCCTGTTTCTTTTTCTAAAGCACTAATTAAGTCATCTGGAAAACCTGTATCTGTAAAAGTTTTAAAAGGTTTTGTTGTTAAAATTCCCATCATTTCCCAATGTCCAGTCATAGTATCTTTACCATTACTAGCTTCGTTGAGTCGCATAACATAAGAATTTTTATGATCTTTAACTGCTTTAATGCCTTTAATATTATCAAGTTCACCAAAACCTAAGCTTTCTAATACTGGCACATGTAGACCATTACCAGGCATTTTCTCTGCAATGTGTTTCCAAGTATTGGAGCCTTCATCGCTTATACCACCGACCTGTTCAAATTTACTAGCATCTTTAGCATGACCAATTCCAGCACTATCCATTACGATAACGAAAATTCTTTTAAATTTACCCATGATATTTTCTTCCTTCTTCAAAATTATAATGGACTAGTCCTTCCAATACAAATCATATGATTTAACTAAAGTTTTTGCGGTTACGTGTGTATAAATTTGCGTTGTCCCAATCTTTGTATGTCCTAATAATTCTTGAACAACTCTTAAATCCGCTCCATTATCTAATAAATGTGTTGCAAAAGAATGCCTTAAAGTGTGAGGATGAATTTCTTTTTTAATTTCTGCTTTTTTTGCATTTTCTTTAACGATATTGTAAATTGCTTGACGAGACATTTTCTTTCCTTTTTTATCTAGAAAAACTATTTTTTTATCAATTACTAAATGCTCATTTCTAACTTCGCTAATATATCGTTTAAGCGCTTTTAATGCTTCTTTTCTGATTGGAACAATTCTTTGCTTTTTTCCTTTTCCTAGTATATTAATAATTCCTTCTTGCTCATTTATTTGATTTATTTGTAAATTTACAGCTTCACTTACTCTTAAACCGCAAGAATATAAAATATCAAGTATTGCGTATTCTTTAATGCCTTTCTCAGTAGATAAATCTGGTGCTTTTAAAAGAGTATTAACTTCTTCTTCACTTAATACTTGAGGGAGATGATGTTCTTTTTTAGGAATAATTATTTCATCACTTATAATGCCTTTAACAATATTTTCTCCTTCTAAAAAAGAATAGAAGTTTTTAATAGTTGAAATACGACGACCTATAGTTGTTGGCGATAGTCCGTTTAATGCCTGGTCATAACTGAAATCATTTAAGTCATCTTTTGTAAGATCACTAACTTCTTTTTTATTAGGATAATATCTTAAAAAGATTGAAAAATCTTCTTTATAGTTTTCAATTGTGATATTTGTAAGTGTTTTTTCAAACTTACAGTGTTGTAAAAAATTTTCGAATGCGTCTTCTATTTTCATTTTTTAAAACGATCCTTTAAATCACTAAGACGGAAAAATACTGGTTTCTTCGCTTTTCTATTAAGTTCATTAATCAAAAGTTGTGTCTTATTTTCGTTTTCATGTCTTTCAAAGTTATCAAAAGTCATTTGAACAACAACATCATGTTTATCTTTTAAATTTTTTAGTGTAAACCCAATCAATCTGATTTCGTTGCCCTTATAACTTTTTTCAAATAGTTTGATTCCTTCTTTATATATTTCATCGCGTGAGTCAGTATAATTATCAAAACTTTTTGAAACCGTTGTTGTTTGAAAACCTTCTATATGTTCTGCACTTTTATAGGTTATTTGAATTGTTTTACAAAGTTTTCCTGAACTTTGAAAATCATCAATAACATTATTCATTAAATTAGTTAAAAATTTACGAATATAAAAGCGATCATTACTATCGTAATCTAACGTCCTTGTCATCCCCATTGATTTTGGATCAGAAGGACCTGAAGAAACCAAATCACTACTATTTCCTTCTAGTTCATCAATTAAATCCTGTTTATAAGAACCAAAGAAATTAGCGAGCGCTTCGTCATTATTTTTAATTCCAAAGTAGAGATCGCCAATAGTTTTATAGCCAGCTCTTTCAATTTTAGGGTAAGTTTTTTTACCAATTCCAAATAAATCTTTAACAGGCAAAGGGAACAAAATATCTTGTATGTCCTTCTTTCTAATTATTGTTATTCCCATAGGTTTTTTATAGTCAGAACCCATTTTAGCTAAAAATTTAGTTGGAGCTACTCCGATCGAACACTTAAGTTTGGTTTTATTGAACAAACCATCTTGAAGTCTTTTTAAAAAAGCGTATGGTTCTTTTATATTATTATTTTTAAAGAGTTCGGTAAAATCACAAAAGCATTCATCAATTGACATCTGCTCAATATGACGGGTAAATTTTCTTACATATGCGATAAATTCTTTTGACATTAATTCATAAAATTTATAATCGCCAGGTAATATGATCAAATTCTTACAAAGCATTTTCGCTTGGAAAGTTGGCATTCCAGAATGTATCCCATATTTTCTAGCTTCATAAGAGCAAGTCGAAACTATTCCTTTTCTGCCATCACCTCCAACAGCTACTGGCTTACCAATCAAGGAAGGATTTTTAATTTCTTCGCATCTTACGAAGAATTGATTTAAGTCTATATGAGCAATAACTTTCGACATTTTATTACTAATTAATTACTAATAAATTACTAATTATTTACTAGTATTAACTTTTTGTATCTTTTCTTTTGCTTCTGTTAGAGTTTTTTCGATGTCTTTAATTAATTCTACGCCTTCAATATAAAGTTTAAGATTTTCGTCCAAAGAAGCTTCTGCTTTGTCGATTTCCTTCACAATATCCTCTAACCTAGCCATTTTTTCTTCAAATGTTTTTCCCTTATTAGCCATTATTACTCTCCTTTGAAGTGACAACTGAATTAACATGCCCATCGCTAAATTTAATTACTATTTTGTCGCCGCTATTAACTTTAGTGACAGAGTTAACAACTTCTCCTTTTTCATTTTTAACAATGGAATAACCCTTACTTAATATGTTTTCAGGATTCAGAATCATTAAACTTCTTTTTTCATAAGAAAGTTTACTTTCTAAATTGATAATATAATTATTAATTTTAAGATTAAGCATTTTAGATAGATTGTTTAGTTTTTCAAAGTAATTGTCATATATCGAATCAATATTTAGAAAATACTTACGGTTTTTTAAATTAAGTAACTTATTTTCTAATTGTGTTACTTTACCATTAATTAAGCTATCTAAATAATTCTTTTGTTGATTAAGGTCATACAAAATATCATCAACATCAGGAACAGCAATTTCAGCAGCTCCAGTTGGAGTTGAAGCATATTTATCAGCAACTAAGTCGCACAATGTTTGATTTATTTCATGACCTACAGCACTAATTATAGGTGTCTTTAAATCATAAATGCATCTAATAAGTTCTTCATCATCAAAAGCGCTTAAATCTTCACTAGCGCCACCACCACGACCTATAATGAGTAAATCATAGTTATTATCATCAGCTTCTTTCAGATTTTTAATAAGATCTTTAGCAGCGTTTTCTCCTTGTACTAAAGAGGAAATTATTGTTACATCAACTAAAGGGAAACGTCTTTTTAAATTAAATTCAAAATCTAAAGCGGCAGCACTATTTTTCCCAGTAATAACTGCTATTTTTGATGGATATAATGGCAAACTCTTTTTATGTTCACTATTAAAAATCCCTTCTTGGAATAGTTTCTTTTTTAATAGTTCTTTTTTTAAATAAGAATCACCAATCCCAAAAAGAGAGATATTTTTACATATTATTTGATAAGTTCCACTAGGTGGATAGGAAGAAATTGAGCCAAAAACCAATACCTCATCTCCGTTTTTAGGCTCAAAATCTAAAGAAAAACTATCGTATTTAAATAAAACAGCATTCAAAGAACATTTCTCATCTTTTAAAGTGAAATAAATATGTCCTGCTTTATTACGTCCACGATAATTAGAAATCTCACCTTTTAAATAAATATTTTTTAAAGTGGTTGTATTATCAAATAAAACTTTAATGTATTCATTTATTTGACTAATCGAGTAATAAATTGCTTCCTTTACCATTTAAGCATTTATCCAATATTGCATTAACAAATTTGTAATCTTTTTCTCCGCCATCGCCAAATTTCTTTGAAAATTTAACGGCATTATTAATGATTACAGCTTTCTCAGTATCTAAATCGTCGATGAAAAATTCAGTTACAGAGGTAATTAAAATAGCCCTTATTGTTGTATTTAATCTAGAAAAATTCCAATTAATCAAATATTTAGAAATATAATCAATAATTTTTTCTTGGTTTTTCAAAGATTTGATTAAAACTTCTTTTAAATAAAGATCACAATCAGCATAAGGCATGTTGCATGCTTCTTCTATCGACTCTTCAAAATTAATTGGAACTTTTGTTTCCTCTAAAATCAAAAAGGAATACATTAGTTGAACAATTAATTCTTGAGCTTTATTACGTGTAATTTCATTTTCCATTGTCTTTTTCTTTCTTTTCAATAAATTTAACTGAAATTTCAAAAGACATTGAATCACAAATAAAATTCATTGAATTTGTTATATTTTTGATAATTTCAGTTTTGATACCGTTTTTATCTGCACCTTTATTGATGGCAGCGTTAACTCTAAAAACAACAACATTATTTCTTAAGTTTGCAGAAACAGTTGTATCATCATCGTTAAGTAAAATTCCATTAACGTTTTTAATTGCTTTGTTAGCAATAAAAAGGAAAACCTTTGTTGAAATTCCTAAGCGAACTGTAGATTTGCGAAAACTATTTATATAAGCATATTTAGTCATATTCAAACGCCTCCTTAAAACATCAGTTTTTCTATTTCAAGAGCAAGTCTAGAAGCATTAAAGCCAAATCTATTAATAACTTCTTCAGCTTTTGCACTTAAACCAAACTCATTAATTCCAAAAACGTTTTTAGCATATTTATGTAAGCCAAATGGAGAGGCCATCTCAATAAAGGCTCTTCTATCGTATCGATCACCTAAAACTTGGAATTGATATTCTTTAGATTGTGCATCAAACAATTCAGTTGATGGCATCGAAACAACTCTAATGCTATAACCTTTGTCTTCTAAAATCTTTTTAACATCAATTGCAAGGCTAACTTCGCTTCCTGAAGCTATTAAAGTAAAGTTAAGATTTCTCTTCCCTTCTTTTGCAACAATATAACCACCTTTTTTGGCACCTTCGACTGAACTATTTTCAAGTAAAGGCAAATCTTGTCTAGATAAAACAATTGCAGATGGAGTTTTTGTTGAACTAAATGCTAATTGATAAGAAGCAAAAACTTCTCTTGCATCTGCTGGTCTAAAAACATTCAAATTTGGAATAGAGCGAAGCATTGCAAGTTGTTCAATTGGTTGATGAGTTGGTCCATCTTCTCCGACTGCAATAGAATCATGACTCAATAAATAAATATTAGGTAATTTTTCAAGTGCACTCATTCTAATTGCTGCTTTAAAATAATCAGCAAAAACCATAAATGAACCAACGTAAGGTCTTAAACCTCCATGCAATAAGATACCATTGGCAGCACTTGACATGAAAAATTCTCTAATGCCCCAATTAATATTCTTACCGCCTCTTTCTTTTGCGCTCCAATCTTTTTCGCCTTTTAATGCTGTTTTTACGCTTCCTGCAACATCAGCAGATCCACCAAAAGTATTTGGAAGTAATTTAGAAAAAAGATTTAAAACTTCACCAGAGATATTACGAGTTGAATTCTTTTTCAAAATATTTTCAGGTAAAGGTATATTTTCTACATAACTTGAAACATTATTTGTGCTTAAAAGCATAATTTCTTTGAATTTAGCAGGATTAAGTCTTTGGAATTTTGCTAATTCACTTTGATATTCGCTATATTTTTCTTCGCCACGTTTAATGAAAGTATTTTTAAAGTTATCATAAACTTCTCCTGGAATTTCAAATGGAGGATAGTTATATCCATAAGAAAGCTTTGTATTATTGCCATCTTCTTCTCCAAGAGGTGATCCGTGTACTTTGCTGGTACCTTGATTTTTACTCCCAAGGCCAATAATAGTTTTAAAGATTACGACAGTTGGTGCATTTTTGTTTTTCTTAGCAAAAGCAATTGCACTTCTAATTTTTTTATAAGAATTGCCTTTTTTACAATAAACAACGTTCCAATGGCAAGCTAAGAAACGATTGATAACATCTTCATCGCTTGATTGTGATAATGGTCCATCAAGAGTGACATCATTTTTATCGTAAAGAAGAATCAATTTATTAAGCTTGTTTAATCCAGCAAAGGAAATTGCTTCTTGAGAAATACCTTCTTCTAAACAACCATCACCGCATAAGCAATATGTATAGTGGTCGTAAACTTTCTTACCATACATTGATTGAAGTTTACTTTCAGCCATTGCCATACCTACAGCTTGAGCAATTCCTTGTCCTAATGGACCGCTTCCAGCATCAATTCCGTCAGTTAATCCATATTCTGGATGTCCAGGAGTGATCGAGTCTAATTGTCTAAATGATTTTAAATCATCGATTTTAATGTTATATCCAGCTAAGTGAAGAATTGTGTAATAAAGCATACTGCCATGACCACAACTCATAACAAAACGATCCCTGTTGATCCATTTTGATTGATAAGGATTGGCAATTAAAAAGTCTTTAAATAGTGTATACACAATTGGTGCGGCACTAATGCACATTCCTGGATGACCGCTTTTCGCTTTATTGATGCCATCAATACATGTTGCTCTAATTGCGGCAATTGATAATTCATCAACGTTTTTGAAATTATTTAACTTTTTAGCCATTATCTTTCTCCTTAACAACTTCAATGCCTAATTTATCTAATTGTTCCTTATCAACTTCATAAGGAGCATTTGTAACAGGATCAACCGCAGCTAAATTTTTAGGGAAAGCAATAACATCACGAATATTATCCGTTCCACTTAAAATCATTGCCATTCTATCTAAACCAAGTGCGAAACCGCCATGTGGAGGTGTTCCATATTTTAATGATTCAACAAAGAAACCAAATTTTCTATTGATATCTTCTTGACTAAATCCAAGAACTTTAAAAATCATTTCTTGGACTTTTTGATCATAAATTCTTAAAGAGCCACCACCAGCTTCATAACCATTAATAACAATATCGTATGCATAACTATAAACGTTGTAAGGTTCTGTAAATAATTTATCGATATCTTCGTCGCAAGGACGTGTAAATGGATGATGACATGGTGTAATTTCTCCGGTTTCTTCGCTTTTTTCAAATAATGGGAAATGTACAACCCATAATAAATCATAGGTATTTGGTTTAATCAAACCTAATTCTTTTGCAAGTTGGCTTCTTACAGCCCCAAGACCAAAGTTAATGTCTCTAAGTATATTTCCAGTAGCAATAATTAAAGCATCATTTTCTTTCATATCCATTGCTTTAATTAATTCTTCTTGAAGCTCTTTAGAAATAAATTTAGCAATGCTACCTTCAAGTTCGCCATTAACAAGCTTTAAATAAGCAAATTGCTTCATATTGAACTTAGGAGCAACTAAATTTATTGAATCTTGTTTCTTTCTTGATAAATGTTCTGCAAAGTTATCAACTTTTATAGCTTTTATGTATTTATTGTCTTGGTACAATTTAAATTCTGACTTACCAAGAATGTACTTAATATCTACTAAATACATACTAAAACGTGTATCTGGCTTATCAGAACCATATTTATTCACTGCTTCTAGATAATCCATTCTTCTTAAAGGAAGTTTTACATCGTATCCGATAACGTCTTTAAATATTTTTGCGACAAGCCCTTCACCAAGCTCCAAAATTTGATCTTGATTTAAGAAACTTGTTTCAACATCGATTTGAGTAAAGTCAGGTTGTCTATCAGCTCTTAAGTCTTCATCTCTAAAACAACGAGCAATTTGATAATATCTTTCAAAACCAGAAACCATCAGCATCTGTTTATAAAGTTGTGGAGATTGAGGTAAAGCATAGAAACAGCCCTTATGCACTCTACTAGGAACTAAATAATCTCTTGCACCTTCTGGAGTTGATGGAGAAAGGTATGGAGTTTCTATTTCAATGAAATCATGCGAATCAAGATAACTATGTGTTGCTTTAACAATATTAGCTCTAATCTTAAAACGTTTTTGCATACAATTACGTCTTAAATCGAGATAACGATATTTAAGTCTAATATCTTCATTTGCATCAGTTACTTCTTGGGTTGAAATTGGAGGTTGCAAAGCAGTATTAATTACTTTAATTTTACTAGCAACAACTTCAATTTCACCAGTTGCTAAATTCTTATTTGGAACATCTTTTTTTGAAACTTCACCCTCTACTTCAAGAACATATTCGTTTCTAATATCAGGTAAATCAATTTCATCTGTTTTAACGCAAATTTGAACATAACCTTCTCTATCTCTTAAGTCGATAAAAAGAAGGCTTCCTAAATTACGTTTCTTAGAAACCCATCCTAATAAGGAAACTTTTCTTCCAACGTCTTTTAAACGTAAGTTTCCGCAATAATCTGTTCTATTAAATCTTTCTTCAACGCTCTCCATAAATTAATCTCTCTTACCTCTTTTACGCTTTATTACATTCTTTATGATGGTGATGACAACAATGTTCATTTTCGCCTTCTTCATCGTCAAAATCATGGTCACAATCACATTCTCCATCACAGCATTCATCGCCGCCGCAACAGCCACAACCGCATTCACCATGTTCATCTTTTGGATCGAAGAAATCATCTAAATAATCTAGTAAGCGACCTGCATCAATTGTTGTTTGTTCTTTAGTAAGCAAATTCTTAACATTAAATGTATTATTTTTCATTTCTTCTTCGCCAAATATAATGGCTAAGTTTGCATTTTTTCTTTCAGCCTTTTTAAACAAGGCGCCCATTGACTTCTTTTCATAGCAAACTTCAACTGAATAGAACATTTTTCTTAACACATAAGCCAATGAAACAGAAAATTTGCATGCTTCTTCACCAAGTGGCATTAAGTATAAATCAACACCATTTTCAATCGTTGGAAATAAGTCATCTTCTTCCATAACTTTGGCAAGTCTTTCTATGCCGAATGCAAAGCCGACTCCTTCAAGTTCAGGACCACCAACTTCACCAATTAAATGGCCATAGTGTCCTCCTGCTCCGATTGCACCATAACTATTTCCTTCTTTTGATGTATAGTGGAATTCAAAAACTACTCCAGTATAGTAATCAAGTCCTCTAACCAAAGAATTATCAACTTCAAACGGAATTTGTAACTCAGTTAAATAACTTTTTATCTTTTCAAATTTTTCTTTTGCTTCTTTTGAATAGTAGTCTTCAATTTTAGGAGCATTTTCAATGATTTTTCTATCTTCAGGAACCTTACAATCTAAAATTCTTAAAATATTGATTTTAAAACGTTCCTTACAATCGCTGCACATTGTTTCAATATGGGCTCCAAAATATTCAGTTAAAGCTTTTTTATAATTGTTTCTAGTTTCTTCATCACCCAAACTATTAATTAATAGTTTGACATCTTTAAACCCTAAATATGAAAGCATTGTATAGCCTAAAGCAATAGTTTCAACATCTCTTTCAACTGTGGTTACACCTGCGCATTCAACGCCAAATTGATTAAATTGACGATATCTGCCTTGTTGTGGTCTTTCATATCTAAAGTTTGGCCCACAATAAAATGCTTTTACAGGATAATCTTGATTAGCAAAAAGCTTAGCATTAACCATACTTCTAATTATTCCAGCTGTCATTTCTGGTCTTAAAGTAATGCTTCTTCCACCTTTATCCTCGAAAGTATACATTTCTTTTCTAACAATATCGCTACTATCACCAACAGAACGTGTAAATAACTCGCTATTTTCAATAATTGGTGTTCTAAATTCTTGATAGCCATAGTTTATCGCTACATTAGTCAAAGCTTCCTCGATAAAGGAATATTTTGTAGCTTCATCTTTTATTACATCGTGTGTTCCTTTTACAACATTAAACATATAAATCCTCGTATTCCTAATAATTATAAATAATTATTAATCCTTCTAGCAAGTTAGACGATTATTAATGTATAACTCGCTTAACTTCATAAACGTCTTTAGTGCTCTTTAAAATATCTTCGACATGATTTAAAACGTTAGCATCACTTACATAAATTTGAGCATAGACACTTGTTTGACTTGAATCTGGATGAAATTTAGCCGATAGCTCAGTACATTTAATTTTGTTCGAATTAAATATATTTAGAATATCTGCAACTAGATTTTGTCGATCAGTACATTCTATAACAATATCTACAGGATATGATTTGATACCTAAATCCTCTTTCCAGTGAACCGATATTAGTCTACTTGTTAAGCCTGAAACATTAGGACAATTGATTCTGTGAACCGTAATTCCCTTCCCTTTAGTAACGTATCCAACAATACTATCTCCAGGGATTGGCGTGCAGCAATTACCTAAAGTTATTTTAAATCCAGTCTGTCCATCAACTGTAACTGGACAATTATCATCATCAAAATTTTCTTTTTTAAATAGCTTATTTTGACCGTCTTCTTTTCGTTTAATTCCTAAGAAATCCGCTATCTGGCCTGGGTTAGGATTATGCGCGCAAATAAGTATAAAAAGATCATCTATAGTAGATACTTGGTAGTTTTTTAGTACTTTTTCAGTATTTAATAAGTTCATCATTTCTTTTTCGTCGATTCCTCTATCTCTGAAAAAGTCTTCACAAACTTGTTTTCCTTGTCTTATTTTATCGTCTCTTAAGAAGGATGCATTTTTCTTTTGTAAGAACTTCTTAATATGCGATTTCGCACTAGCCGTCTTAACAATATTTAGCCAGCTCTCATTTGGACCACTAGAAGTTTTTGATGTTCTAATTTCAACAATATCACCAGTTTTCAAAACTGTATTAAGAGGTACTAAGTTGTTATTAACAAGAGCTCCTACTGCTGTATCTCCGACTTTTGTATGAATTTTATAAGCCAAATCAAGAGGTGTAGATCCATTAGGCAAATCGATGACTTTACCTTTAGGTGTAAAAACATAAACATTAGCTTCAAATATATCTTTGCTTAAAGACTCCATGTACTCAGTTGCGTTTTTGTCTTGAGTCTCACTATTAAGATGTAAGAAATCTCTAAACCAGTGTAATTTTTCTTCAATTTCATGTTGCTCTTGCTTAGGACTATAATGTGTTCCTTCTTTATAGCGCCAGTGCGCAGCAACTCCTGTTTCGGCAATTTCATCCATTTCTTTAGTTCGAATTTGGACTTCAAATATATTCCCATCGCCCGCAATAATTGATGTATGGAGCGATTGATACATATTTGGTTTAGGCATTGCAATATAATCTTTAAATCTACCAGGTATAGGTTTAAAACTAGCGTGTATTAAGCCTAAAATTTCATAACAATTTAGTTCGGTTTCAGTGATTATCCTAATAGCCAAAAAATCATATATTTCGTCAAAAGTATGGCCTTTAAGATACATTTTCTTATAAATTGAATATATTGACTTTATACGTGACTCAATTTCAAATTTAATACCGTGCTCGATTAAAATATCAGCAATTTTCTTTTTTAAGCTATTTAAAGCTCTTGTTCTATTTTTAATTTTTTCGTCTAGTTCTTTAGCGATTGCGTGATACTCAACTGGTTTTTCAATCTCAAGTGATAAATCTTCCAATTGACTTTCAACCCTATAAATACCTAAACGGTGGGCAATTGGAGCAAAAACTTCAAGTGTTTCTTTGGCTAAAGCATGTTGTCTTTCAGGTTTTAAGGCCTTAATTGTACGCATGTTATGGAGTCTATCTGCAAGTTTTATGATAATGACTCTAACATCTTTTGCCATGCCTAAAAAGATCTTTTTATGGTCTTCAGCAGCAAATTCTTCTTCTGTTCTATGTGACAATTTAAGTCTTTGAATTTTTGTTAAAGCATCAACAATTCGAGCGCAATCTTCGCCAAACTTCTTTTTAATATCATCAATTGTTGTATCCGTATCTTCGACAACATCATGTAAAAATGCTGCGGCAATCGTAGTTGGTCCACCTTGTAAAGAAGCGACAATATAAGCAACTTCGATTAAATGTTGAAGATATGGCTCTCCACTTTTACGAAAAATGCCCTCATGTTTAACTTTTACAAAATTATAGGCATCTTCAATCATTTTTCGATCATTTTCATCGTGGATATAAGCGTAATAAATCTCTTTTACATCCTCAAAGGTATGCATTGGATATCCACCATTTTGTAAAACCTTAGAAGAATTGCCGCTATCTTCTTTAACTATTTCGGCTCCTTCTCTTTTAATTTCATCCATTGAAGATACCTCCCCTAATAAGTTAGCTCAAATTCGTCTACGATAAGTTGAACTGAATTTACATTTTTAAACGTATTCAAGCTAATATATCCAATAACATCAATAAAAGAAGCATTTAATATTTCTTGATCAAAATTAAAAATTAAAATACTTGCTTCTTGATTCAAACGATAAAGTATATGTTTATTATAAATGAAATTAGAAATTTCATTTACATTAAGATGGTTAATTCTAAATTTTGGCTTAATACGGCCTTCTCCAAACGGAGCAAACATTTCATAAATTTTATAGTTGTTTAGATTTAATTCCTTAATATCAATTTCGATATAATCTTTTTCGTTTTGAAAAACTATATCTTTAGTTGCTTTAAAAATATTATTTTTAAATTCATTAGTTTTATCCTTTTCAATAGAAAAGCCACCTGCGTTTTCATGTCCACCATAAGCTAAAAGTAAAGATGAATTATTTTCTAAAAATTTAACAACATTAAATCCAGCTTTAGAGCGGACACTTCCTTTATATATATTGTTGTTTAGTTCGTTTTTAGATAAAACAAAAGTAACCTTATTAAATTTATTTAAAAGTTTATTAGCGATTAATCCACCAATTCCTTCATTTTCCTTATTTATATAGACAATAGCGTTTTTACTATTATCTAGTTCATCAGTATTAATAGAATTTACCAATTCTTTTCTTTTATCATTTATTGAATTAATCCAAATAGCTAATTTAGTTAAAGTATTCTTATCTTTAGATATAAAAAATTTAACAATATTAAAGCGTGAATTATCGTTTAAAATTCGACAAATCGCATTAATCTTTGGAATAACTTGCATCTGAAGGTCATCTTCTTTAATATCACCACTCGCGTCTTTTAAAAGCAAAGATATCGCATCAAAATGATTTTTATTAATAATCTTTAAGGCTTCTTTAACAATTACTCTATTATAAGAAAGTAAAGGCATAGAATCTGATAATGTAGAAAGTGCGCATAAAGTAAATAAGTATTCATCAAACTTATTTAAATAAAATAGTGAAAAATAAAAAGAGACTTCACCTGCACTTATATTATACTCTCCAAAATTATCTATTTCTGGATGCATAATGTATTTAGCTTTTGGTAAAGATTGACCTATTTTATGATGATCCAAAATGATAATTGTCATTTTTAAAGAGTTAGCATAATCAATTACTTCATTTAAAGTTATTCCATTATCTACACAAATAATAATTTCATACCCTAACTTATAAAAACGATCAACATTTTCTTTTGTTAAGCCATAACCATCAAATTCTCGAGATGGTATATAATAACCTGGTTTATAATTTGAGCTAGATAAAGTTAACATTAAAATTGAAGTTGACATTATGCCATCACAATCATAATCACCATAAATCAATATTTTCTTATTAGACAAAATAGCTTCTTTTAAATAAGAAGCTATTATTTTGCCTTCATGAAAGACCTCTTTTTTAGGAAGATCTTCCAAATTTTGCTCGTTCTCCTCTTGGAGACTTTTATAGTCGAGATTATAAAAATCAAGTAACTTTTCTAAAAATAAATTAATCATATACTCAAGATTCTTTCTTTAATCGTTGATGTCGATAAAGATAGCTTCTTGAGGTCCGTCATCATAACTAACTTTTTTACCTTTCTTATTAGCTTTTGCTTTTAGCCTATTTTCAGAGAATCTATCTCCAATCTTTTCAAAGACTTTGGTAAAGGCAATTTGAATTGGAAGTTGCATTGCCTTGATATAAATAACAACAATGAATAAGCCAACAAGAATAAATAATAAAGTATTTCTATCAAATGCTGCTGTAAAGAAGAATGATAAAACGATGAATGCAACAAACATGATATTTACAACGATATAGTTATAAATTGAATTGCCTGCATAATCGTAAGCTTCTTCTCTTGCACCAAGTTCTTTAAGTTCATGTTTGTTTTCAAGGAATGTGAGTCTTTCATTAACAAAGAAGACATCGAAAATTAAATATGTAACAACTGAAATCAATAATAAACCTAAAGTGATTTCGCTTGGGAAAGGTCCTCTGGTTAATGAAGCAATTCCTACTATTGAAACAAGTCCTGCTGCCCCAATTAAAAGGGATGTTAATGCTTTTGCTGGTCCAAATCTTAATAAGAAATATAAGAAGATTCCAGCAACTGCAATTGCAACAGCAATTGAGACATACATATTGATTAAATCATCGTTGTAATCATATGAATGACTTGTTGTAACTGTATAATTTTCACCAATATTAGCTTGAATGGCAGCTGTTATTGCATCTGTTAAACTTAATGCACTAACATTAGAACCATCAAAATAGTAATAATTAGTTTGATTTACATTTTCTACATCAATTATTTCGCCAAGATCGACAACAAAATAATATTCTCTATTGGTAATTGGTGAGGTTTCACCACTTACAAATTCATAATAGAAAGAATTAACACTTAACGAGTCTCCAAAGACTTGTTCTTGATGAGCTTCATCAAAGTAAATATCACCAAGACCACTTTGAATTCCAACTTCCACATTATCGGTGTTAAAGTCATCGTTAGCATTTCTTAATACATAGCTTACAACAACTTTTGAAGTGCTTTCATTACTTGGGGAATTATAAATATTTCCATTCATGACTTGGAAAGTTGTAATTCCAACTATACTTGCAAGTAATAAAACACTAGCGATAATTCCACAAACTTTGAAAGTTCCTTTTGAAGTTCTTCTCTTGAAGGCATCAAAATAAGTTGGTTTCTCTGCCTTTGATAAATCTGGAACAAGTTTTCTTCCAACACCAAATAATTTGATATGATTTTGAGCAACTTGGGAGTTATAAAGTAACCAGCTAACTGCTCTAAAGACAATTCCAATTGTAATAATACTTAATAAAACACCAATTAAAAGCACACCACCGAATGAAGATGTATATGAATTAGGAATTAAGTAAGCAACTAAACCAATAATTGCTCCAATTACAGTAAAATCTAATAAATTAAATAATGTCTTTTTATTAGCATCTTGGTAAGCCTTCTTAAGATTTTTACCTAGATATATGTCTTCTTTGCCTCTATGTAACCAAATAGTTACGCCTAATATTGAAACGGCTGCTACTGCAAAAAGGCCTAAAATTGTACCAATATTAAATTCATTGCCTAAAAAATTAAATAAATATAATGAACCAACAACATTTGCCCCGCTAACAATTAAGCCAAGAAGTCCTGGAAGGCCATAGTTTAACAAAACAAATAATGAGACAATGACAGTTGCGATAATTGTACATATTAAAACTGTAGAAAATTCGACAATTCCAGCTCTTTTAATATATTCAATAAATGGAGCAACAAGATTTGAATTGTTTTCAAGTTGTGAAGAATTAATTAAAGTAACGTCATAATTTAAGCTAGTTGAATTAAGTTTGCCAGCGAGTAAATTAGCCTTCTTATAAGCTAATCTTTCATCTGATTCGACTGTATTATATGTTTGGAAACTTGTTTTGACGTCAAGTCCGCCATCACCATTAATAGCACCTAAATTATAGTTTGAGAAATAAAGATATTCATAAGTTTTAGCAGCTTGATCCTCGCTACTTAAACTAGAATCATAATCCCAAATAAAACTTGAAGGATTTGTTGTATCAAAATATGTAATTACATAATCAGAAAAATTTGAGTCAGTAATATTTCCGTTTTCATTATCAAGTAATGATTGTAAATTTAAACCTGTTAACCAATTATTTACGACAAAAATAGCTTTTTTAGGATCAACTTTTGCAGCTTCTTCGCTTTCACCACTATCTGATCCATCGCTACTTCCTGTACTACCAGTTGTAGTACCGGTTGTTGTATTGGATTTTGAAATATCATTTTTATTAAATCTATGTGCTTGAGAAACTTCGCCGGTTGAACCACTATCACTTGAAGTTCCACTATCTCCGCTTGTTCCAGTATCTCCGCTTCCAGTATCACTTCCTGTATCAGGCGAACTACCAGTGTCAGAGCCACTTGAACCAGTATCAGCATCACTTCCTGAATTATCATCAGAACTAGAACTTGTAATACCATCTAACATTGTCTTAAAACTATCAGGATTAGCAAGTTGAACAACTACATAAGGATAACCATCTTTATATTGGACATTTGCACTACCTTCAACAAAAAGTTGATCAGAGGCTGTAGTTGTATTTCCAGCATTTACATCAGCAGCTGAGAAGCCTAAATTGTATTCTTCATCAGCATTTTTAAGCATAAAAGAATTTGAAAAAGTTAAATAAGATATAATATCATCATAAATTTGTGTGGAATCTTTAAAGGTTAATGAAAATGTATCATCAGAATAACTTTCAAGTTCATAACTTGATATTCCAGCAACTGCAAGACGATCTTTAAATGTATCAGTGATAACTTCAAGTGGAGTATCACCATTGCTAGCATTTATTAAATCTCCATTATTGGTGCCTTGACTAAAATCAGCACTAACATTTCTTGGAGAAATCTTAAAAACAAATCTGTTTGAAGAAGCAAAATCTCCATCCCCATTTACAGAAAGAAGAGAAGGAACTACTGCCACTAAGACTCCCGTAAGCAATGCCGCTGAAATTGATAAATATCCTATTAATCTTTTCATAAACTACCTCTTATTTATAAATTACATTTATAAATGTACTTGATAATATTACTACATAACCCTATAAAACACAAAAACATTTTTAACTTAAAAATAAAGGCAAAAGTCAAAGATTTTTTCTAAATTAACGGATATATTTAAAATAAAATTCTTGCCCTTTTTTAGTCAGCATTCGTCCTCTTCGAGTGCGTGCAATTATCCCAATTGTAACAAGATACGGTTCATAGTTTTCTTTTAGGTTAATGACATTTTCGTTGAGCACACTTGCTAACGATTCAAGACTTACTGGTTCACTTTGAAAAACTTCATAAAGTGTTTTGATTATTTTCTGATCAAATAAAGTTAAGCCATATTCATCAATTTTAACGAATGTAAAAAATTCCTTCAAAAAGTCGAGTTTTGCAGAGTTTTTGCTCATATAGAGGCAATAATCTGACAATCTTTTTAATAAATTATTAAGGATACGGGGATTGTTTTTGACTCTTTTTATAAAGAATTTTGCATCGTCAATTTCCTCAAAATTAACATTAAATTTGGTTGCGTTACATAAGGCTATTTTAGCCAAATCATCTTCGCAATATGGTTCAAAATGAAACTTAATAGCAAAGCGATCGCGAAGTGGAACGGACAAATAACCTTCTAAAGTGGTCGCTCCAATTAATGTAAATCGTGGTAATTTTATACTTATTACTTTGGTTTTTTCTTCACTTTTATAAGTTAAATTAATAATAAAATCATCCATTACTGAGTATAAAATTTCTTCTATTTTTTTATCGAGACGATGAATCTCATCAATAAAGAATATTTCGTTTTCCTTAATTGAGGCTAATATTTCAACAAGATCTTGAACTGTGGCTATCATCGGAGCATTAATTACCCTTATTTTGCTTTTCATTTCATTAGAAATAACATATGATAAACTAGTTTTTCCCATTCCACTTGGTCCGATTAATAAAATATGGTCCAAACATGTTTTCTGTTTTTTCGCACTATAAATATATACCTTTAATTCATTAATAATTTGCGCTTGCCCAAAATAATCGTCAAAACTTTTAGGACGAATTATAGATAAAAGTTCATTGTTCATTTTTTAACCTAATTATTGCTTCTTTCATTGCATCGCTATTTTCAAGCCCTACTTCTATCGAATCTAAAGCTTTAAATACTTTTTGAGGATGATAGCCTAGATTTAAGAGTGCATTAAAAACTTCAGGATATTTATAATCAAGAATTTCAACATTAAGGACCTTATTTTTCAATTCATAATAAATTCGATCAGCTTTTGATCCTATCGAACTGATTTTTTGCATTGAAGCTAAATCTTTATTTCTGATTAAGGAAACAAGACCTAAACTAGTCACTTTACGTATTATATTTAAAGCTGTTTTTGGACCAATACCGCTTATTTTAATGAGTTCAGAAAAAATAAACTTATCTAGTCGAGTTAAAAAACCATACATTGTAATCGATTCTTCATTATGAAAAATGTATGTAAAAACATTGTAAATATTTTCAGCAATAAAATAAGTTGAATCCAAAACATGGATTTCAAAGGCGATTCCAATTTCGCTTAATAAAGAAATTCGTTGATTTTCTACTTCAACAACTTTCCCTTTGATATAGTCAAACAAATAAAATTTATATGGAATTATTCGTAATATTCAAATTCAAAATCAGCAATTTTGACTGTATCACCAGTTTTGGCACCAATCTCATGTAATTTATCGTCAACGCCAATTTTATTTAAATAAGTTAAAAGTCTTAGCATTCCTTCATCAGTTGAAATGTTGATTAAGTTATAAGTTCTGATTACACGCTCACCAACAATTTCATAGTATCCTTCTTTACGTTTAACAATTTCAAAAATATCTTCCTCACCAGTTAAATTAAAGACTTCTTCTTTATCTTCTTCTTTATAAACTGGCCAAATTGGAGCATCACGTAAAAGTTCAACACATTTATATAAAACTTTATCAAGATTTTCTTCACTGATGCATGAAATAGGAATTATAGGCTTTTGAAGTTTTTCGCTAAATTCTTTTAGTTTTTCTTCACTTCCTTCTTCATCCATTTTGGAAGCAACAACAATTTCTGGACGATCCAAAAGATGCATTCCATAATTGTTCAATTCTTCTTTAATGTCTAAATAATCTTGATAAGGATTTTCGCGAGACATATCAACCATATGGACTAAAACTCGACATCTTTCAATATGTCTTAAAAACATAAGTCCTAAGCCTTTACCCATATGAGCTCCTTTAATTAATCCAGGCATATCGGCTATAACAAAACTATCATCGCCAATTTTAGCAACACCTAAATTAGGAACAATGGTTGTAAAAGCATAATCTCCAATTTCGGCTTTACAATTTGTTACGCAACTTATAAAAGTACTTTTTCCGGCATTTGGTAAGCCAATAACACCAACATCAGCTAAAAGTTTTAACTCTAAAATAAGTCTTTTCTTTTCGCCAGGTAAACCATTTTCGGCAATTTTAGGACATCTATTACGCGAACTTTTAAAAGCAGAGTTACCTCGACCGCCTCTTCCGCCTTTACAGACTAAATAAGTCTCTCCAACTTCTTTAAGATCGCATAAAAATTGGTGATTTTCTTCTAAAAAGACAACAGTACCAACTGGTAAATCAATATAAATGTCTTCGGCTGTGTGTCCATATTGATTCTTGATATCGCCATTTTCTCCATCTTCAGCAATAAATGTTCTTGAATGGCGATAATTAACAAGTGTAGTTGTTGATTTTGAGCATCTTAAATAAACGGAACCGCCTCTTCCACCATTTCCGCCAGCTGGTCCACCTTTAGGTACACCTCTTTCTCTACGAAAGGCTATTCTACCATTTCCGCCTTTTCCACTTCTAACTTCAATAATCGCTCTATCAATAAACATAAAATTGTCCTTTTAAAAGAAAATCACCTGCCAAGAAACAGATGATTTAATTTTTCTTTAATTAAGCAGCAATTTCATAGACGCTAACGCGTTTTCTATTTTTGCCAACTCTTTCGTATTTAACAATACCAGCTTTTGTAGCAAAAATTGTATCATCACTACCCTTTTTGGTGTTAACACCAGGATAGATTCTTGTTCCACGTTGTCTATAAATAATCATGCCTGCTTTACAAAATTGACCATCGCTTCTTTTTGCGCCGAGTCTTCTACCAGCAGAGTCTCTACCGTTTTTAGTACTACCAACACCTTTATGGGATGCGAATAATTGTAAATCAAGTTTAAAACTTAAAAACATAAACATCTTCCTTTCTACATTTTTTTAGAAATTGAGATAAAAGAACCATATGAAGCTTGGATTGTCATTAGTTGAATGATAATTGTACGCATCACAATCTCGTCATTTTTTGTTAAATTACCATTTGTTTCAATGGATAAATTTCCATCTTCAATAGTAATTTCATAATACTTCTGATTTTTTAAAGCATTACAACCGCCAACTAAGATCGCACTAACTGCACTACAGACAATGTCTTGTCCTTTTGGTGCAAAGAGCGCATGCCCTTTAGCTTTAATTGAAACAACTTTACCTTCTTCTTCTAAAAAAGTGATTTTAATCATTTACTTTGAATTAATACTTGTAATAGTTAAGCAAGTATATGGTTGTCTATGTCCAATGTGTTTATGGTATGTAGTTTTTGCTTTGTACTTATAAACATGGATCTTTTTGCCTAAACCTTGCTTTTCAACTTTTGCAACAACTGTAGCACCTTTAATTGTTGGGTTACCAGTTACAACTTTTTTATCGCTAATTAAAAGAACGTCATTAAAAGTGTAATCTGTTCCAGCTTCTACATTGAGTTTTTCAACATAGATTTTTTGTCCAACCTCAACTTTAAGTTGCTTACCGCCAGTTAAAATTATAGCGTACATCAAATATGCCTCCAATTTTTTAAATAATTACTCGCTTTTAAGGTAATTCATAGGAATTTTAGGGACCTTTTCAATGCGGTTGTACCAAAAATCGGGTTACAACGCTATTATTCTACTCTTTATCCAGCATTTTTCAAGTAAAAAATTTAAGGAAGATGTTTTATTCTGTGGTTATTCATTGAAAATGTCAGTAACGGTTATTCATTTAAAATGTCACTATA
>CAJJXG010000008.1 GCA_905197045.1 uncultured Caryophanales bacterium | reverse complement strand
AAATTAAATGAATAACTTTGTGTAAAAATAGTGACAACTTAGATGAATAACCACACCTTTAGATTATTTTTAAATGTAATATTTACATTTACTTTACAATCTAATTAAGAGTAGAAGATGTTATAAATGAAATTGAAAATCTGCTGTAAAGTATTTTTTAAGTAATGTTTTAGGTTAAATATGGTTACGTTTAAAAATACTTGTTATCTACTGATGAATTACCGAAAACCATCTAATAAGGCAAAAAAGCTTGCAAATCTTAACTATTTTCGTATTTTTAGAAAAATTAAGCTATAATAATATTAATTTCGTATTAAGACGGCTCGTTAATATAAAGAGATATTATTAAGCAAGTGAGAAAATAAAAAAGTCGGAATTATTCGTAAGTAAAATTACGACAATAGAAGGAGAATGTATGAGAAAAGCAAAATTATTACTCGTAAGCGTTTTTGCGTTAAGCGGATTAGTCTCAATTTCCTCATGTTCGGATGGGGGAAGCGATACTCCTACTCCAACTACCTATAAGGTAACTACGGCAGCAGGAGAAGGAACTACAATTAGTCTTGCTGGAGATAAAACTGAATTTAGTGGCGGAGAAATTGTTACATTTACAGTTGCATTATCAACCGAAGACTCAACAAAAGAAATCAAAACAGTTAAATTTGGTGATACATCTTTAGCAGTAGAAAGTGATGGAACTTATGAAGTTGCTATGCCAAATGAAGATGTAACAATTACAACAACTGCTGGAGATGTTGAAACACCAGTTGAACCAACTCCAATTGATAAGACTTATAAAGTTACACTTAAAGAAGGTTTAGGATCAAAGATTACTTTAAGCGCTGAAGAAGGAGTTAAAACTTTTACTGCAGGTACTGAAGTAAGTTTTTCAGTCACACTTGATAATAGTGATTTAACAGTACTTAATGAGGTAAAAGTTGGTGGAAAAGTAGTAAGTGAAACGGATGGACTTTATACTTTTACAATGCCTAACAAGGATGTTGAAATTGAAACTGTTACAACTGCTTTAGGAGATGGCAGTTTATTAACACCAAGTGATGTTGATGAAACAGTTATTTCAAATATTACTAGCGTTGAAACTTTAAAGGCTTTCTTAGAAGAAACTGCTACAAAAGCAGAACAAACTTATATTAATGGTGGTACTGCAACATTAAGCCACACTAAATGGGGCGAGACAAAATATTCTTATAATTTTAAAATTGGAAGCAATAATCTTAGCGAATATGAAGGTAAGTTAATTAATAATAATAGTGATGCTGTAGATACATATATTTATGGTGTCCGCGGGCTTTATGATGATGCACACTATTACACATTGACATATGGTTTAAGTGATGCACCAGAGATTAAGACTTTGGGTGTTATTGACGATACTGATGAATATGTTGATTCTACTAGATATATCGAAAAGAGCGAAGCAAGTAAAGAATCTCAAATTGCTGGTTTTACAGATAAAGCTATTGAATATCTTGGCAAATTCTCTTCAAAGACTGTGCCTACAATAGCGTTGGAAGATGACAGCAAACATTATTCAATTACTTTAGATTATTTAGAAGATTATTACAGGCATCATGTATTAAGTATGAGGTTTGATGGGGATAATACCTTATTGAATGCTCGATACGTTGAAAAAGAATATGAAAGTGATGCTTATGATGATTCTACAGAATCTTTAAAACCTGATGCAGTTCCAAATTATGAACTTACTTTCAATCTTCAAGCTACTAGAGGATATAGAAAACCATTAACACCTAAAATGGATGTAAGCGATTATGCTCTTCATGATTATGAAGTTTTTGCTACCTATGATGATGAACAAAGTATAAGTGAAAGCAATGCGGTTGTTGAAAATGGAAGTTTAATCAGTTTTACTTATCGTAATAACGAAAGTAATACTGTATTGCTTAACCCAAAACCTGTACAAATTAAGTCAGATATTGAAGGAATTGCAACAATTGACTCTTCTAATAGGGTAAATTTAGAAAAAGAAGGCGAATTTACTGTTGTATTTGATAATGGTTTAGGCGAATTAAAAGAAGTAACATACACTTCAGTAAGACCAACAGTTAAAGAATTAACTTTAGAACTTTCTGGAAGCAAAATTTATAATGGAGGAGCTGTTACATTAAGGGTTTTTGGTGAACCAGAATTAGCTGATCCTTCAGCAACTGTTTCTGTAAAAGAAGGGTCAGAAGGTGATGCTACAATCACAGCTTTAGGAAACAATGAATTTATGGTCACTGCAACAAAAGAAGGCGATTGTACATTAGTTGCTACCTCAACAATTGACAATACTGTAACAGGAGAAATTACTTTAAAAATTTCAGGAGAAAAACCTACTAGCGATCATCTGCATACATTCTTAACAACAAATACGCTCTACTATGAAGATAACTATAATTCCATGGTCTATTACTTAAATATTAATGCAGATGGTACCGGACAATTTAGAGCTGATGAAGAATATTATGGTGATGTGTATGAAGGCGAAGTTCTTGAATTTAATTTTACAGCCCTTGCTGATCCATATTTCATTCAATATAAGCCAGCAGATCCAGAAGCGACATCTAATGGTTATAAGTTAATCGATATCTGTGTTGTTTCCTCATCTGAAGTCGAGATTACTGTTGATCTTTATAATAGAATTGAACACTATACTTTAACTTCATATAGCGAAAGAATTGATTTAAACGCTTAATAATTTTAAAATCAATATACAAATAACAAGCAATAAGTCTCTTCAATGAGGCTTATTGCTTTATTTTGAGGAGAATATATGAGAAAAAGAATTTTACTACTTGCCTTAAGTGGCTTTTTGTTGTCTAGCTGTGGTGGGCAAGCAAACGAAGATGTTACAAAACCTCCAGTAGATCAGGGTGGTAGCGGAGAAAACAACGAAGGTAATAACAATAACGAAAATGATGATAATAAAGATCCTGATGATGATAAGGAAGAAATAATAAACCCAGATATTACTCCTTTTGAGAAGATTAGTGAATTAACTTCTTATTTAACAAAAGAAGTTCCAAGTAAAGAAAAAGAAGCTTCCTCATATAAAAGAGAATTAGTAAATGGAGAAAATTCATTATATTCTTTTAACACTGAAACAATAAAAGAAGAAGGAAGAAGCTATTCTAATGATACGATTGTTGTTAGTGGAACATCTTCTACTTTCAAAGATTATCCTGAAGATGATTATTTTGAAGATGAGACAATTGAAGACGAATATCAAGGTATAACCTCATTAAAAGACAAAGTTTTTTACGATGTAATTGATTTTAAAAACGACAACGAACGCGATGAAAGTTACAAAGAAGCCTTTGATGAAAACAAAGCCCAAACTTACATGGACGCTACAAATGTTTCAGTTAGCAAAGATTTAAATAAATACTTTGATAATTATGTCAAAGGACGTTATTTAGTTAACGGAAGTAGCGATAAAGTTACCTCAACAGTTAATACAAAAGACGGAAGCTTTGAAACTAGTTTTTCATTGTCAAAAGATTATAGTGATGATTATGGAGATTACATTGAAGAAGTCTCAGTTACTTTAAATTTCTTAAAAGATGGAGCTTTAGCAGGGTATTTTTTCGAATTTAGCCAATATTCTTATTTAGTTGATGCTGATAATAATCCAACCGATGAGACATTTTTAATTGCTTCTCTTTCAGATAAGGTAACACTTAGTTATGAAGATAAAGTGGAATATGATTTTACTTCAATTAATCCACTTGATTATTTCATGACTTCTTTTGATGTAACAGTCTGCTCCTTTGATACAATTATGTCTACATCAAAGCCAGAAGATATCAATGCCTTTCCTTATAATGAATATGTTACGGTTCAAGCAAGTAATGTTCTTCCTGAAAAATCAATAGATCGCGAAATTAAAATAATTTCTTCGTCGAATCAAGAAGTAATCAAACCTTTTGCAGATCAATATAAAGCGATTGGAGAAGGGAAAACCACTTTAACTGTTGAATCAACATATGGAATTAAAAAAGAAGTCGAAGTTACAGTTGTAGCTCCAGAATTAGAAACTATTACTCCTAGATTTACAAGTTCTCTTCATTTTGTTGGTCAAGAAGACACTTTATATCTTGATTACAAGCCTGAAAATACCCTTGACGAGTATTATTTTGTAAATAAGAATGAAGATATTGTTGAAACTAGTGAAATTATTGAAGTTTTAGAAGGAACAGATTGTATCGACTTAACTTATTTAAAAGCTGGGACAGCTACTTTAGAGTTTTATCGCAAAAAAGACGATAAGTTATTAAATTCAATTACTTTTGAAGTTATTGATCCTTTAGATGATGAAACTATGAAAACTAATCTATTAGGAGAATGGTATGGAGATTTAGAAGGATCGAATGGTTCTACTATAAAAGAGGCTGTAAAAATTGAATTTGTTGATGAAAGTAATGCGATTTTAACGATTCTTAAAGATGATACTGCTTTTACCTTAGAAGTTAATAAACCATACAAATTAACTTATGAACACACAAATCCAGATACAGGCGAAGGATATAACGGAAGAAAAGATCGTATGGAATTTTCATTTTCACCTATAAGCTTTAATGTTGGCAACCAAAGTTTACAATATGATGATAATGAAGCCTACTTCTATCGTGATGGAAAAACATTAAATATATCTTTTAAAATGAGTGATCCAAATTACTTTGGCTTTACCTTAGAATTTGATGCTTATAGAAAATAATAGAGGAATTATTTATGAAGAAAAAAATATTAACCCCATTTCTTTTAAGTCTTACATTTGTAATGACTGCTTGCTCAAATCCTGGAAATAATAATGATAATCCTGGAGGAGAGAATAACAATAATAACGAACAAAATGAAGTTGTAACAAAATCAGAAGTGTCTTTAGAAGATGCTTTAAATTTATTAGCTGATTCAACTGATTCTTTGTATCGTAAAGAAGTTTTAAATTCTAGTGAAGTAAGTTTTAAAGAAGTTACTAATAGTGATGATTCCACAATTACAACTAGCGAAGGGAAGATGGAAATTTATAATGACGAACGCACTTCTGAAACCGGTTCACAAAAGATAAGCTATGAAGATGGAACAACTTATGAAGATAGTTATGTTCGCTATTTAGGAATTGAAGAAACAGAAGGCGGCGAAAAATACATCGAAAGAGTTACCGATTATAAGGATGGAACAAAAAGAGAAAACTGGTCAGATTCTACTTACCGCATGCCAATTCTTGAAACTGAAGATCCTGATTTAGTTGAAGGAGAAGATTATCTTTTAGAAGGTAGTGCACCTGGTCAATTAACTTATCAAGTAAGTTTATATATCTATAATTTTATTGCTGGAAATTTAGTTAATAATACTGATTTAGCAATCGCAAGCCTTCCGGACATTAAAGTTGAAGAACACACTTTTAAAGATGGAAGTTCTCCAAATTACACTTCATATGTTTTTGATATTTTTAGCTATAACTATGAAGAAGAAGGAGATACTATTACAAATGGTTATGAATTCTCTTTTACTTTAGATAGTGAAAAGCGTTTAACAAGTGCTGAAACAATCCTTTATTACACTCAAGAAAGAGGTGAAGAAGTCTATAAAGAAACAACTACTAATAACTACGAGATTAAATACGATACAAGAAAAGCTTCTAGTAGTAGTTCAACTTTACTTAATCCAAGCGATTATTATTTAAGCGAAGTTAGCGAAGTTGGAGGATATTACAATAACTCGCTTGGTAAAAAAGTACTTTTAGATAATCTTAAAGAATTACCTTTAAATCGCTATGTTTGGTTTGAAGCAACTTCATATAAACCAGAAAAAGCAATTGATCTTAAATTAACTCCTATTGCTACATCAAATGAAAATGTTATTGAGATTAATAGTGAAAACGTCTTCACGGTTGGTCCAGGTAGAGCAACTATTACTTTTGAAACTGTAAATGGTATTCAACTTGTTAAAGATGTTACAGTTGTTGACTATATTGCTATTGAAAGCATTAGTTATAGTGATGCTACAAGTGGCGTAGAATACGGAGAAGATGAAAACGGTAATGATGCACGTTTCATTTATACTGATACAACCTATACTGGAATTAGAGTTGGCGGTATTCCTAGTGATTCTTTAAAAAGCGATATCAAATATGAAATTACTGAAGGTAAAGATTTGATCGAATTAACTGATAGAAGTACAAGCGTTTCTTATTATGATTTTGAGTTAAAAGTTAATGCTCGAGAAGCTGGTGGGAAAGTCACAATTAAATTTACTTATACTGGTGATGAAAGTATTTTTTATGAAGTTACTTATATCATTAAAAAGAGATTAACTGTTGATGAGCTCTTCGCTAAACTCGAACATTCAACCTTTAAGTGGGAAAGCCTCTACGATAAAGGTACAGGCGCTATTTTAACTTTCACAAGCATAAACACATTTTCACTTGAATATTTTGGAGATATTACAAACAAAGCTGATTCACTTGGAACAAGCACTTATAGCTTCTCAATTAATGAAGAGGATTTTACAATCAGTAGTATTACGAGAAATGGCGGAGATTATGAAAGTGCAAGCGGAGATTATAATGGTGGAGAAATTAGATTTGATGGTGAAAAACTTACATTAAGAGTAAATGATGTTGACACCGTTCATAACTTCTATATTGTGGAGTAAAACATGCTGAATAAATTTAAAATCCCTGCAATTCTTGCCTCTTTTCTATTTTTGCTTGCAGGATGTGGAGAAAAAACACCACCTATTGAAGATGATGTACCTGATGTAGTTAACTCTTTTAAGATTACTACAAGTTTTGGATTAGGAAGCAATATAGAAATTTTAACAACTGCTAATGAGGATGGTTTATATAACGAGAAAAGTAAAATTGATTTTAAGGTTATAGTTCTAGAAAACTATGAACTTAAAAGCGTAGCAGTAAATTCAACAGAATTAGACCTAACAAGTGATAATCTTTATACATTTATAATGCCAAGTGAAGATGTTGTTATCACTACTAAAGCAAATAAAGTTGAAACTCCAATTATTACTGATAACATTTCAACTTTGGAGGGTTTAGAAGAGATTATTCCTAATTTATTAGCTTATGATGAAGGAATTAATGAGCAAACTTATCAAATTAAACAACAAGATAACTATTCAGCTCTTGATATTTATTCAGTCCAAGAAGGGACAATCACTAAATATAATGACTTTTATGAAGATAAATTCACCCAATATTTTGATGATATGCCAGAAAACGCTCTTCATGGAGTAGTTCAAAGAGGTATTTCGACTTATTCTAATCAGGATGTATTTTATAATATAACTGATTATGAAGAAGATGATACTAGTGATTCGGTAATGTATGCTCATTATGATGAAAGAGCTAAAGATTATGTTTTTGGAGTCGGCTTTGGTCATTATTATTACTATAATTATTTTATGTCTACCTTAGCCCCATATATTGAAAGCAATCCTGAAGGTATATTAGAAACTAATTTTAATAAAAATAGTTTTATTGATAATGGAATTCTGATGTTAATGACTAATTTCTATGTTGGAGAAAAAGATTCACCAGATTTTCAACTTCAACGATATGACACTTTAACTATTGAAAATGGTGTTGTAGTAAAAGCCGAAACTGAATCATTTCAAGGAATGGGCGGAAACGTTAATTTCAAACTTCAAACCAGTGTAACCGAATTTAAAAAAGGCGAAATAAAAGATTTTAGTGGAGAAAAATTAGATCCAGCTAATTATCAAATTAAAGCTTAAAAATAAAAATAATTGAGATTTGCAAGGTTTTTCTTGCAAATCTCTTTTTTTATGAGCAAAGAATTTGGATAGTAGAGAATGGAATTTCTGCATCAGGATAGTTAGCAATGTTAAGCATGCTATAACCTAAAGCTGCTTCATTAGCATATATTAAAGTTGCGTATCCATCATTTATAAATGTGTCTAGACTGGTTTCATAATATTCATAGCCAAATGCTACTAACTCATCTAAATAAGATGTGAGGTCGTTAATATTAACGTTATATATTTTTGATAATAAAAACCCTTTCATATTAGCACCCTTAAACATCCAGTTATAATCAGTTGTATAGACAATGCTCTCTTTATTAGTTTCATCAATTTTTAAAGGTAAAACACAGTCTTGAAACTCTTTAGAAATTATCGAATTAACAAAATCAGTGTTCCAAGTAGATTCTAAAACATATTCGAAAAGTTGAGCGTTAATTTGAAGCTTATTTTCATATATATAAGGCATAATTAAAATATGACGATTATCACCAAGAGATTTATCGTAAACTTTAACATAGGTTAATTCAGGAGTCATTGTTTCTTGATAAATCTCTTCATAAGTATTTTCTGTATAACCTGCTATTTTTAAGTTTTCATAATATCCTTCAAGGAGGCTTTCTTCATAACTTGAAAATTCAAATCGAACTCCACTTGCAGGTTGGCCATTAAAGTCTTGAATTTGATAAACATCGTAATTATCGTTAAAAAGGTCAGAAGAAGGTAAAGACTCGCCAAAAATAGTGGCGTAATATTCTCTTTCGTTATTAGACCAACTTTTATAAAGATCAACTACCTTAAAAGTAATATCTTCGCTTGTTATAGTATTTAATGCTTCATCAGAAGTGGTTAAGCTAACTTTATATTGGCCTTCTACTTCAGGAGTAAATGAAGTGGCGTTAATAGTTTCAACGCTTTCATCAGGAAAAGTTAATCTTAAAGAGATTGTTAAGTTTTCTTTTTCGCTTCTATCATCACTTACTTCATAAATAAAATTAACTATGTCTCCTAAAGCATAAACTTCTTTATCAGTTGAAAAAGAAGAAATGGTAGGAGGAGTAATGTCATTTGGCTCACAAGAAGTAACAAAAGTTAATGCAATAGGTAAAATTAGATATTTTTTAAAATTTAATCTCATATAATTAGCCTCGATTTTTAAACACTATTTAAACTCTACTAGATGATGAAAAAAAGTAAAGGGAAAGTATATATAAAACTGCCTAAAAAATAGCGCAAAAACATTAAAGTCTTCTTTATTAATAAAGAATAAAGATAAATGTAAATTATGATTTTAGCGCTCTTTTTCTCGTTAAAGAATAAGTTGAGTTTGGTATAATACTTTCGTATGGGAACAAAATATAAGAAGATCTACCAAATTACGACAAACATGATGGATTGTCATGATTGTTTAAAGATGTCAACTCTTCTTGATATTGCGCAAGAAGTTGCTGGAGATCATGCTGATGAACTAGGCTGTGGTTTTGAAGTTATGATTAAGCAAAATCTTATTTGGGTTATTGTTAGAAATTATGTTGAGATATTAAAAAAACCAATTAATTTTAAAGAGATTGAAGTAGTTACTTATCCTTTAAAACCTCGTTTTGTTGAATTTAATCGTGAAACGGAGTTTTATCATAATGGTGAATTATTTGCAGTAAGTCGCTCAACCTGGATGGTAATTAACACTAAAGATTTTAATATTGAATCACCTAATTTCTTTAAAGAATATACAGATGATTTAGGATACTTTAAAAGAAGAATTAAAAAACTTGCTTTAAAAGATAAAAATATACTTAAAAAGGCTAAAGATGTAGAAGTCTTGTATTCTATGCTTGATCATAATGGACACATGAATAATACTCGTTATGTTGACTTTTATTTAGATGTGTTTAAACCTGAATTTTCAATAAAAACCCTGCAAATTGAATATATAAGGCAAAGTTTCTTAGATGATAAATTAACTTTGTTTATTAAAGATGATGAAGAGAAAAAATATATGTCTGGTTATAAAGACAACGAATTAAAATTTTATATGGAATGTGAGGAGTTTAAAGAATAGTTATGAAAATCAGTGAAAGAGTTGAGAAAGCATTAAAAGAAGGTAAACCAGTAATTGCTCTTGAAACAACAATTATCTCTCATGGTATGCCTTATCCAAAAAATGTTGAGTGTGCATTAGCAGTTGAAAAAGTTATTGAAGAAAATGGAGCAGTTCCGGCAACTATTGGAATTATTGAAGGCGAACCAATTATTGGTATGAGCCATGAAGAAATTGAACTTTTTGGAAAAACTAAAGGTATTGAAAAAGTTTCTCGTCGTGATTTACCAATAATTTGTGCTGAGAAAAAATGGGGCGCAACAACAGTTAGCGCTACAATGATTCTTGCTGAACTTGCTGGCATTGAATTTTTTGTAACCGGTGGAATTGGTGGAGTTCATAGAAAAGCTCAAGAAACTTTTGATATCAGTGCTGATTTAGATGAACTTGGAAAAACCAATGTTTCTGTAATTTGCGCAGGTCCTAAAGCAATCTTAGATTTAAATTTAACAATGGAATATCTTGAAACAAAAGGAGTTCCAGTAATTGGTTATAATACTGATAAATTACCAGCTTTCTTTACAAGAACTAGTGATTTAAGAGTTGATTATAATGCAAAAACTCCTCTTGATATCGCTAAAATCGTTAAATCAAAAAGAGATTATAAACTTAATGGAGGTGTTTTAATTACAAATCCTATTCCTGAAGAATTTTCAATGGATCCAGCTTATATTAATGCTGAAATTGATAAAGCATTAATTGAGATGGAAAAAGATGGAGTTAAAGGAAAAGAGGAAACCCCATATTTACTTGCTAAAATTGTTGAACTTACAAAAGGAAAGAGTTTAGAAGCAAATATTCATTTAATCTTAAATAATGCGAAACTTGGTGCCCAAATAGCTTCTGAATATGTAAAATTAAAGTAAGAATTAACTTTAAGGAGACAAGATGGATCAAACATATTTATTAATTGGTGGAAGCAATGTTGATTACATTGCAACAAGTCGTGATAAACTTCAAAAAAGAGTTTCAAATATTGGAGAAGTTAGTATTTCTTTTGGTGGAGTAATGAGAAACATCGCTGAAAATCTTGCTCGACTCGGTAATAAAATTGATTTTATTACAGCAATTGGTGAAGATGCTAATGGAAAAGAAATGAGAAAAGAGTTAATTGAACTTGGCGTTAATGTTATTACTCCAAAAACGGAATATCCTAGCGGAAGTTATGTTGCAATTAATGATGCAAATCATGATATGGTTGATGCCATTTGCGATAATAGAATTATTAGAGATTTAAATACTGAATTTTTAAAATCTCAGCATGAACTTATTGAATCACATGAATATGTGATAATGGATGCTAATATCTCAGAAGAAGCCATCAATTATCTTTTTAATACTTATCCATCAAAAAAGTTTATTGTTGAAGCAATTTCTCCTTCTAAAGTTTTAAAGTTTAAAAACTACTTAGATAAATTATTCTTAATTAAGTGCAATATTCATGAAGCTAGAATGCTAATGGGCATTGATTTAATGGAAAAAGATTTAGTAAGTGGGCTTTTAGCTCGTGGAGTAAAAAATGTAGTCGTTTCTCATGGAGCTCATGATGTTTATTTTGGAGAGAATTATCGTCGAGTTGACCTTGTTAAAGTTAATGAAGTAAAAGAATTTGAAAATACAACTGGTTGTGGAGATGCTTTAACTAGCGGAGTTATCGATTATTTCTTAAGAGGTAAAAAATTAAAAGAAGCAGTTGCTTTTGGTAATGAACTTTCTCGTTTAACCTTAATGAGTAAAAGTGCAACGAGTAAAGAAATTGAAAAATATAGACACTAATTATTTCTTTTTATGGACAAGATTTTAGTAATAGATTATGGCTCTCAATATAATGAATTAATTGTTAGAAGAGTCCGTGATTTAGGAGTATATGCCCAATTAATTGATAATAAAGTAGATTTAAATAGTTTTAATAAAGAAGAAATTAAAGGAATTATTCTTTCAGGTGGTCCTAATTCGATTAATAATCCGCTTTCACCTAAAATTAATCCTGACATTTTTTCTTTTAATGTTCCGATTTTAGGAATTTGTTATGGTATGCAAGCCCTTGCTCATTATTTTAATGGCAAGGTTGATGAAAACGTTGTTAAAGAATATGGCGATACAAAGTTAGAAGTTGATGAATCTTCTTTACTTTTTAAAAACGTAAATAAAGAAACTTCTGTCTTTATGTCTCATTCAGATACCGTCTCTCTTTTACCACCTGATTTTAAAGGAATCGCATCTTCTTCAATGTGTAAATTTGCTGCGATGGAAAATAGCGAAAAAAGAATTTATGCTCTTCAATTCCATCCAGAAGTAAGAGATACAATTGAAGGCAAAACTATTATTTCTAATTTTTTATTTAAGATTTGCAAGGTTTTTAAAAATTGGAGCATTGATAATTGGATTGAAGGCAAAGTAAAAGAAATTAAAGAATTTGTTAAAGATCAAAAAGTACTACTTGGAATAAGTGGAGGAGTTGACTCTTCTGTTTGTGCTTTATTAATTCATAAAGCAATTGGAGATCAATTATATCCATTATTTATAAATCATGGTTTACTTAGAGAAAATGAAGAAAATCTTGTTCTTGATAACTTTAAAAATAAATTCAATATCAAAGTTTATTATAAAGATGCGTCTAAAGAATTCTTATCTTTATTAAAAGGAGTTACTTCTCCTGAAAAGAAAAGAAAAATAATTGGGAAAACCTTTATCGATGTATTTAAAGAAGAAGCCTCAAAATTAAAAGATGTTTCAATTCTTGCCCAAGGTACTTTATATACTGATATTGTTGAAAGTGGAAAAGGTGGAAACTCCAAAGTCATTAAATCTCATCATAATGTTGGAGGTTTACCTAAAGAGTTAGGCTTCAAACTCCTTGAACCACTTAATGAATTATATAAAGATGAAGTAAGAGAATTAGGAAGAAAATTAGGTCTTGATGAATCTTTTGTATCTCGTCAACCTTTCCCAGGTCCAGGGCTAGCGATTAGAATTATTGGGAATATAACAAAAAAGAAACTAACAATTGTTAAAAAAGCGGATACGATTTATCAAGAAGAAATTAAAAAAGCCGGTTTAGATAAAAAAATATGGCAATATTTTGCAGTTTTAACTAATACAAGAACTGTTGGAGTAATGGGCGATAATCGAACTTATCTATATACTGTTGCTTTAAGAGCTGTTGATTCAATTGATGGCATGACAGCCAGAAGTTATCCAATTCCTTTTGAAGTTTTAGAAAGAATAAGTTCAAGAATTGTTAATGAAGTGCCTTATGTAAATAAAGTGGTTTACGATATAACTTCTAAACCTCCTTCAACTATTGAATGGGAATAGGTTTTGCTAGATTTTTAAAGAGATAGTAATGACGTGGTCTTTCTATAAGCCGCTTTCAAGTAAGTAATCATAATATAAATTGAACAATATATGACTTTTTTTCAGCTCTTCCTACCGAGACTATGATTCAGATTAATCAAATTATTGATTTTGAAGATATTCATCTTACTTGATTGTATCTACTATTAAAATTATTTCACTTTAAACTTACGGGTAAATCGCCCTAAGTTTAAAGTGAAATTTTAAAAGTATTGACTGAAATGGCTAAAAATATAACGCAGATGTATTAAATAATGAGATTTAATTCGTAGCCTTCTAAAAAAGAGTTTTCATGATTTAAATGATGACTAAATAAATGTTATGACTAGAGTCTCCAGATTCTTAATTAAGATAATAAATTCTAATTAGAGTAATAGAAGAAGTAATGAAAATGCTCTATGAATTTTAATGCTAAGAGATTCAAAACTAACGAGATTTTTTGTTAATTGTTTATTTATTACTTTTTCAAAAATAAACTCTATAGCTTAACTTGTTTTAGTAATTATTTAGTGTATTTGTTATACTTCTAGAGCGTTCTTTTATTGAATGTTATATTTTACAATAAACAATAAATATATACGTTTTTTTAAAAAATCACTGCAAAACTTATATATTTTTACATTAAAAGTAAAGAATTTTAATGATGTGTTATAAATTTATAAATGTTATAATTAAAGCGATTTATTGGAGGGCAACCTATATGAAATATAATATCGAAAAACTTGATAATGGTGTTGAGCTTGTTCACGTTGACAATGAGTTAAATTTAAAAGCTACTTTAGCTAGTTATGGGGCTGGTGTTTATGAATTAAGTTATAAAGATCGCCCAGTTATTTTAGAGCTTGCAGATTTTAGCGATTATATGCATTCATCTGCTTTTTATGGCAAAACTCTTGGTGTTGTTGCTGGACGTCTTAAAAAGGATGGCATTTTAGAAGGCGAAGAATATCATCTTTTACCAGATGGACAATTTGATTTTTCTTTACATGGTGGGAAACTTGAATCAATGTCTTACCGTAATTGGAAAACAAGCGTTAAAGAAAGCGCTAAAAAATTAAGCGTCATCTTTACTTACACTACAAGAAAAAACGAAAATGGTTTCCCAGGTAAAGCTAGAATTACAATCGCTTATGAATTTAGCAAAACCAAAGATTCTTTTAAACTTTTACAAAAAGCAACCACTCCAAGTGAAGCAACTTTTGTTGGTTTATCAAATCATATGTATTTCAATTTAGATTCATTTGATATCTCTAATTACTATTTAAAGATGAATTGTGATCGAATCGCAATTACTGATGAAACACTTTTAATTACTGGATTAAAAGAAGTTCCAGAAGTTTACGATTTTAGAAAATCATCTAAACTTAATCCACGTCTTGATAAGATTGAAAAACATGATTTTAAAGGAACAATTGATGATACATTCCTTTTTGATGATAAGTTAGGTAAAGTCATGCTTAAAGGCGAAGATATTACATTAAATATTGTTACTGATTATCCTGCAATGAATATTTATGTCGATAATACAATGTCTCCTCTTAAGTTTAAAAATAGAAACGACTTTAAAAAGAGAAGAGGTATTGCTTTAGAACCTCAAATGTTCTTATTTGATCGTGAATCGATTACCTTAAGAAAAGGCGAAAAATATAATCATTATATTGAGTACAAGTTTAAGGAGACCAAATAAAGTGATTAGAGAAGTTGTTAATAGTTTAATAGATTATGCTTCAATTCATTTAGGTCTAGAAGGACTTGATCGAGTTTATGCTCGTAATATAGTTCTTGGTGAGTTAGGTCTTGAATATCCTTCTGATAAAGCTGTTTTTTCAATCGAAGAAATTGAAAAAATGGAAGTACCAGATTATTTTATTGAACAAATTGAAAAATATTTAAAAGAAGAAAAAGGTTATTCAGATAAAAAAGCCGAACTTAAAGCTGTTCTTGTTATGGGAGTTGTAACCCCTTCTCCAGAAGAAGTTGTCAAAAAGTTTGAAGAACTTAGAAAATTTGATAGTGCTCGTGCTTTAGATTATCTTTATAATCTTGGAATTAAAAATTATTACTTCCAAAAAACAATGGTAGATAAAAACATTGTTTGGAAAACTGATTATAAAAACAAAAACATTGAAGTCAGTATTAATCTTTCTAAACCAGAAAAGAGTAATAAAGATATTGCTAAACTTTTAGAAAAACCTAAACCAAGCGATATTAAATATCCTAAATGCTTATTATGCTTAGAAAATATTGGTTTTTATGGAAACGACCATCATCCAGCTAGAGAAAACATTCGTTTTGTGCCAGTAGTTTTAGATGGAGAAGTGTGGTATTTACAATATTCACCATATGGATATTACTACAAACATTGTATTTGTTTTTCTTCGAAACACTCTCAAATGGTTATTAATGAATCAACATTTAAAAAATTGGTTGATTTTGTTGATGTATATCCTTCTTTCTTTATTGGAAGTAACGCTGATCTTCCTATAGTTGGTGGCTCTATTTTAAATCATGAACATTTCCAAGGAGGAGAACATATTCTCCCTGTTATGGAAGCTGATATTAAAAAAGAATATAAGCTTAAAAAATATCAAAATACTAAACTTTATAAACTTGATTGGTATAATTCAACCCTTCTTTTAAAAGGAAAAGATAGAAAAGAACTTGTTAGTTTAGCAAGTGAAATATTAAATGCTTGGAAAACATATGATGATTTAACAAATGATATTTTATCAAGCGATGCAAACGGAAAGCATAACACTATCACCCCATCAATTAGAAAGATTAAAGATGAATATTATTTATATTTAATCTTAAGAAATAATAGATGTGATGAAAAATATACAGAAGGAATTTTCCATGCTCATCCAGAATATCATCACATTAAAAAAGAAGGCATTGGAATTATTGAAGCCATGGGTTTATTTATCCTTCCAGCTCGTCTTGTTAGACAAGAAAATGAGATTAAAGATGTTCTTTCTTTAAATTTAGATAATGACGAAATTATTAAAAAATATCCAGATTTAAAAGACTTTTTATCTATGATAGAGCTTTTAAGAAAAGATTATAACTCGAAAACTATCGATAAAAAGATTAAAGAATATATTGAAGATACTTGTAAACATATCTTAATGAATACAGCTGTTTTTAAAGATGATAAAAAAGGAAACGAAGGATTAGATAAGTTTATTGGAGGGATAAATCTATAATGGAAAAAGTAGAACTAATTAAAGGATTTAATAAAGTCTTTAATAAGGAACCAGAATTTTATATTGATACTGGTGGAAGATTTGAAATTTGTGGAAATCATACTGACCACAACCATGGGCTTTGTCTTGTTGCAAACTGTTCTTTAAGAATTAAAGCTTGTGTAAATAAAAACGAGAAGAAAGTTAGAATTAAATCACAAGGTTATTCTTTCTTTGAATTTGATATCAATCATCTCGAGTTTGATTCAAAAGAGTTAAACAAGACATTACTTCTCGCTAAAGGTATTTTATTTAAGTTAAAAGAACAAGGTTACAAAATTGGTGGATTCGACGCTTATATAAGTAGTGATATCCCTGATGGAAGTGGAGTTTCTTCTAGCGCAGCTATTGAATCACTTTTTGGTTATATTGTTTCTTATTTATATAACGATGGTAAAATTTCGCCTTTAGTTATTGCTAAAACTGGTCAATTTAGTGAAAACAATTATTTTGGTAAGCCAAGTGGACTTCTTGATCAAGTTGGTACTTCATTTGATTCATTTAATTATATTGATTTTAAAAACATCGAAAATCCAACAATTACAACTTTACCATTTAACTTCCCATTAACTTTATATCTTATTAAATCTGTTGGTGATCATGCTAATTTAACACCTCTTTATGCAGCAATCCCTGCTAATATGAATAAGGTAGCTCAATTACTAGATAATAAAAAATTCTTAAGAGATTGTAATGATAAGGATATTTTTGCTCGCATTGATGCCTTAAATATCGATGAAGAAGTTAAAAAGATGGCTCGTCATTTCTTTATTGAAAATGGCAATGTTTTAAAAGCTAAAGATGCAATTGAAAAAAATGATCTAGAAGAATTTTTAGATGCGATTAGAGCTAGTCAAAAAACTAGTAAAGAAAATATCAAAAATACATTTGTTGAAGGCGAATATAAAGATTCACCACAAAATATTATTGATGATGTTAGCGAATTTATTAAAGATAATGGTGCTATAAGAATTCATGGTGGTGGATTTAAAGGAACAGTTTTAGCTTTCATTAAAAATGAATTTGCAGATGAATTTGATAAATTCTTAGAAAAGAAATATATAAAATCTAGATACTTCAAAGTAAATATTTCAAATCATGCTGTTAACTTTGAGAGATTGTAATTATGAGTTTTGATGTAATTCCAGAGCCTGCTGTTCCTGAAGACTTTACACTATTTATTTGGCTTGGCGCTGTTGCAGGATTAATTGTTCTTATTTTGATTGTTTATTTTTCATATAAGTTTATTAAACAGAAAAAAATTGAAAAACTTATGCCAGACGATTTAGAGAAAAAGAATAAAAAGAATGAAAAAGAGGAAGTAGCAGAAAAAGCCAGAGAAGAAAATACAGACATTGAAGGCAAGTAGTGGGAACATTCATTGTTATTTACTCTTTATTGTTGACTATAATAAGTGAAGCTTTATTCCTTTCTGTTTTAACGACTATCAAAAATAAAGAGAGTTACATTATTTTTATATTAATAAATGCGTTGACTAACATTTTAGCTCAAATAGCAAACTACTGTTTAGTTAACTTATGCTTAATAAATTATTATTTATCACTTTCAATAATTGAATTCTTTGTTTTTCTTATTGAATTTGTTTTTTACTTTTTGTATTTCAAAGATTGGAAGATAGCTACATTCTCGTTAGTTGGAAATGCGTTTACTTTATCTTTAACTTTTGTGGTAAATGCAATGATGGATAATATAGTTTTGCTTATTATTTTGCCACTAATTTTAACTATTGTTTTTATAGTATTAACCTATTTTATAAGGAAGGTTTATGAGAACTGGAGAATTAACATTAAACCAGAAAAAGAATAGTAAATTCACAATAAACTTGAGTTTTGCGGGCTTTTTTCATTTTTTAGCTGACTTTTTACCTGTCTCCACACTATATTTACACGCTTCAAGTGCAGATGATTTCTTATTTCTTGTTGTGACTTACAATCTATTAGCTTTTGGCTTACAGCCATTTATTGGCCTTTTAATAGATCATTACGAAAAAAGAGAAAAGAGTTTTTGTGTGTCTTCCATAATGCTTTTATTAATTGGTGCATTATTAACCTTTAATTTTTACATAAGTGCCATTGTATTAGGTTTAGGCAATGCTATCTTCCACGTAGCTTTTGCAAAAGACGTAGTGAAAAAAGCAAAAAGTAGTTTTCCTCTTGGCGTCTTTATTGCTCCTGGTGTGCTTGGCTTAGGAATTGGGTTTACTTTTTTAAATGATATTTTAAGGCTCGCATTTACTTTTGCTGGTTTTATAGGCTTATTTCTTTATATAAGGTTTAAAGAAGATTACACCCATGCAAAAAGTGAAGAAGATTTATCAAAAAGAAATTATAAACCACTTAATTTAACACCTATTTTATACGTAATATTCATTTGCTTAAGTGTTTTAAGTATATTTTTTAGAGGAAGTTTAGGAAAACTGACACCTACACTAGATGTTGCTTATCTGTTTTTATACGTTAGTATTGTTTCTTTTGTTGGAAAATTTATTGGTGGATTATTTACAAAGAAAATATGCTTAATTATCTCTTTTGTTTTTTCTATTGTTTCTGCTTTTATCATTAATACAATTTATGGTTTACTGATTTTTACTTTTTCTATAAATATTTTAATGCCGTTAACATTAGATTATTTAAGAAAATGTTTTTATAAATATGAGGCTACGAGCTTAGGAATAAGTGCCTTTGTTTTACTTGTTGGTACATATTTATTTAATTCGGTAGATCAAAATAACAAACAGATATATTTTATTGTTTTCTTAGTTTTGCATTTATGTATTTTGGCTTTTTTTCTTCTTTTTAGAAACGAGAAGAAAGAAGAATTAAATACAAGCATTCATGTTTTAGAAACCTAAGGTATAAGAGGTAAAGTAAATATAAAAAAAACACAAAGTACGAGTCTTTGTGTTAAAATAAGTTGAGTTTTGCACACTTTTTAGTTGTTTTTAAGCTTTCTATCCCAATCTTCAAGTTGTTTTTTAGTAGGAACAAAAACATGATCGATGTTTCTACCAATTTCATTATAATCAAAGCCATAACCTACTAAGAATTTTGCTTGATTCATGGTGATGCCAACAACATCAGCAGTAAGATCAACTTTTCTTAAAGGCTTTTTATCAACAAAACAGCAAATTTTGATATCGCGAGGATTGTAATTAAGTTGAATATATTGTTTTAAGTAATTTAAAGTTAAACCTGTATCAATGATGTCTTCAACAATAACAACATCTTTTCCTCTAATATCGGTAGTGATGTCTTTTTTTAAGTGAATTACACCAGTTGAAGAAGTGCCGCTATAACTAGTAACTTGGATAAAATCCATAATAAAATCAAATTTTAACTTTTTAATTAAATCCATCATGAAAGGTAAAGCGCCTTTTAATACACCAATTAAAACAGGTATTTTATCACTATTTTCATACATTGAATTTAATTCATTTGCACACTTAGTAATAATTTCATCAATCTCTTCTCTGGTTAATACAATTTCTTGTGTCATACGTTTCCCCTATAAATATATAAAGATAATAGAGATTTAGTTTTTTTCGTTCAAGAAAAATCATGAAAAAAGCGAAAAATTAATTTTGTTTTAATTTAATATCAGTTGATGTAGCAAACTGGTGTTTGCTACATCAATAGGTTTTGTAATCATTAATGGTAGTGTGATTAGGTATATTTAACATAGCACTTGAAGTTATTTTCTTTCAGTTTCATATTATGGTTTAAAATTAACTGAATTAAATTTTAAGCTTAGATTTGCATGGTTTTTCGTAAAAATCGTAATAAATACATTTGTTATTTAATAAGGAATTAGAATAATGAAAAGCACTTTTACCTTAATGTCTCCTTTATATAATAAAGATAATATAAGAGTGCTTTGTCTTTTGATAATTTGTGATTTTTAATTGAAAAATATCTAAAAATCCAAAATATATAGAGAATTTTACATTTTCGGTATAATTTTTTCTATTATTTCTTGAAAGCGCTTTCATTAAAATAAATGTCAAGTAGGGTAACTCGTGCGAGAGTATCTTATTTAACGGAATTAAATAGGAGGATAAATTTATAATATGAAAAAATTAATTCCATTTGTAGCAGTAGCTTTATTAGGCGTTGTTGCTACATCATGTGGTGGTTCAGAAGGTACACCTGTAAATGAACGTCCACTCGTTTTCTATAACAGACAACCAGTTAAAGCTGGAACCACTGAAGTCGATAGTTCTGTTATGAACTGGAGCGATCTTACTTTCTATGGTGGATTTGACGCAGTTGCTGGCGGCGATACACAAGGTCAAATGGTTTTAGATTATATTAAAGCAAACGCTGCTGAAATGGATGTTGATGGAGATGGTCAAATTGGTTACGTTTTAGCTATTGGACAAAATTCACACAACGATTCATCTGCTCGTACAATTGGTGTTAGAAAAGCTTTAGGTACTGGAGAAACTGCTGATGATAAAGTCGCTACAGGAACTGGAAAAGTTAAAGCTAATGACGGAAAAGAATATACAATTAAAGAATTAGCTTGCCAAGAAATGAGAGACAATGCAGGTCCATGGAGCCAAACAGTTGCAGCATCTACAATGGCTACTTGGCTTCAACAATATGGCGATAAAATTAACTTAGTAGTTTCTAACAACGATGGTATGGCTGAAGGTATGATTGGTCAATATGCTGGAAGAGTTATCCCAACATTTGGTTATGATGCAAACGCTTCAACACTTGATCTTATACTTAAAGGCGGTTCAATGAAAGGTACAATTTCTCAAAATCACCATGCTCAAGTTTTGACAATCTTACAACTTTTAAGAAATTATTTTGATGGCTTAACTGGTTCTGAACTTTATACAGCAGGATTCTCTAAAGCTGATAAAGCTGGCAATCAAATTTTATCCGCTGATGTTAGCTATACAAGTTCTACAAAAGCATTACTTGCTGAAAACGGTATAGTTACAGCTGAAAATGCACAAAGTGTTAAAGATGATACCCTTGATCCAGGTATTAAGAATAAGACCTCTGATACTGTAAAACATAAGATCTTATGGACAGTTTATTCTGCAACAGATAACTTCCTTAATCAATCATATGTTCCAACAGCTAAGAGATATCTTGACTATTATAATTTCGAAGTTCAATGGGTTTATGGCGATGGTACAGCTGAAACAAGTATTACCAACTCATTCACAAACCTTGAAAACTATGATGCTTATGTAGTTAACATGGTTGAGACTACCAGTGGTAGTTTGTATCAAAACTTACTTGATCAAGCTTCTTAATTTTGTTTAACTTATGATTTTAAGGCCACTGAACCTCTTTAAAAAGGTGTTAGTGGCCTATTTTATTAATTTATGGAGACTATTATGAGCGAAAATATTTTGGAACTTAAAAATATATCAAAAGCATTCGGCAGAAATAGAGTCCTCACAAATATTAATCTTGAACTTAAAAAAGGCACTGTTTTAGGTCTTATGGGTGAAAACGGTGCTGGCAAGTCAACGATGATGAAAATACTTTTTGGTATTTACTCAAAAGACGACGGAAGAATTTTTTTTGATGGAAAAGAAGTTGAATTTTCTAATCCTAAAGATGCACTTGAAAATGGTGTAGCTATGGTTCATCAAGAGTTAAACCAATGTCTTGATAGAAACGTTGTTGATAATTTGTTCTTAGGCAAATATAGAACTAAGTTTGGTGTAATTAACGAAAAGGTCATGAGAGAAAAAGCTAACCAATTATTTAAAAGGCTTGGTATTTTTGTCGATTTAGACGTTCCTATGAGAACGATGTCTGTCTCACAAAGACAAATGTGTGAAATCGCAAAAGCAGTTTCTTATGATGCTAAGGTAATTGTCCTTGATGAGCCTACATCTTCTTTAACAGAAAGAGAAGTTAGAAAACTATTTAAAATAGTTTCTGATTTAAGAGCTCAAGGTGTTTCATTCGTTTATATTTCTCATAAGATGGATGAAATTTTTGAAATTTGTGATGAAGTTAGTGTTTTGAGAGACGGTCATATGATTATGACAAAACCTGTCAAGGACACAAATATGAATGAACTAGTTGCTGCAATGGTTGGAAGATCTTTAGAGCAAAGATTCCCTCCTGTTGATAACGTTCCTGGAGAAACAATACTTGAGGTTAATAATTTATCAACTAAATATGCACCAGCTTTAAAGGATGTTTCTTTTTCGGTTAGAAAAGGTGAAGTTTTTGGTATTTATGGATTAGTTGGCGCTGGGCGTAGCGAACTTTTAGAAGCACTTTTTGGTGCGAGAAGTGTTGCTACTGGCGACATTATTTATAAGAATAAAAAAATGAACTTTAGAAATACCAAAGATGCTATGAATGCTCATTTTGCTTTTGTTACCGAAGAAAGAAAAGTAAATGGTATGTTTGCAAAGGGTTCATTGATTTATAACACTTGCATTTGTAATTTGGATAGATACAAAAAATTCTATGCTTTATCTAACAAGAAAATGCGTGAAGCTACAATAAAAGAGTTAAATTTGATGAACACTAAATATAGTGATGAAACAGATTTAATTACTTCTTTATCAGGTGGTAACCAACAAAAGGTTATTATTGGGAAATGGCTAGAAAGATCACCAGATGTTTTATTACTTGATGAACCAACTAGAGGTATCGATATTGGTGCAAAGTATGAAATTTATCAATTGATTAATCGAATTGCTAAAGAAGGAAAAGTTATTATTGTTGTTTCTAGCGAAATGCCAGAAATTTTAGGTATTACTAATAGAATTGCAGTTATGAGTAATTATCGTTTGGCTGGAATAGTTAATACTAAAGAAACCAATCAAGAAGAATTACTTAGATTAAGTGCAATGTATTTATAGGAGATTTTTATGGATAGAGAAACTATTTCATTAGAAACCTATGATCTTAAAGCAGTTAAACATGAAATTCATATTTTTCAAAAGAAATTAGCTGATTTAAGAAAAGATGGTTCTACTAAGTTATTATCCTTGGAAGAAGAAATTGGTATCTTAAAAGACGATAAACAAGTTCCTTCTGAAGAGAAAAAAGAAAAAATCGCTGCTTACAAAGAAGAAATTACAAAAGCAAAAGCAGTTAAGGCCGGCTATAAGGAAGAAGAAAAACAAATAGTTGGAGAAGCCAAGAAATATTTAAAAGAAAACTTTGATATATATTATTACGCTAAGAAAAAAGAAGCGGTAGAACTTAAAAAAGCCGAAATGGCTAAATATGCTGAAGAACTCAACGCTTTAAAAGCAGAATTTGATGAAAAACTTTTAAAAGAAAAAGAGCCTTTAGAAGGTGAAACAAAAGATCAAACTGCAGCTAGAGTTGCTATCTTAAAAAGAACAAAAGCAGCTAGATTATATGAGCTTAAGCTTAATCATAAGAAAAAATTATCAGATATTAAGACTGAAGTTCATGAAATCTACTTAGATAAAGTTAGATACTTAACAAGTTTTAACGATGATAAGCTCTTACCACTTGAAAAAGTTCAAGCAAGTTGGGAAAAATATGTATTCCGTTTCAATATAAAAGACTTCTTACTCAAAAATGGTCTTTATATTGTTATGATTTTATTCTTCATTGTTTGTGGAATAATTTCTGAACCTATGGGTAAAGGTGCATTGTTTGATGCTAGATTTAGGAACATCTTTGAAATTCTTAATCAAGCTTCACCTCGTATATTCCTTGCTTTAGGTGTTGCAGGTTTAATTCTCCTTGCTGGTACTGACCTTTCTATTGGTAGAATGGTTGGCTTATCTACATGTATTACGTGTATGTTCTTGTATCCAGGCGTTAACGTTATACCAGTTTTCGGGAACAACTTTGATTTTACTGCTATACCTGGCGCCGTTAGAATATTACTTGCTTTATTCTTCACCATACTTGCTACAACTATATTCTCAACGATTGCAGGTTTCTTCTCAGCAAAATTCAAAATGCATCCATTTATTTCAACAATGGGTACACAACTTATTATTTTCGGTTTAACAGCAGTTGCAACTGAATCTATTAACACTGGTGTTATTGATATGGATTTAAAAGATGCTATTGCAGGAAAAATCGATAATACATTCCCACTTTTATTAATATATGCAGTCTTATGTATTTTAATTGTTTCCTTCATTTGGAATAAAACAAAATTCGGTAAGAATATGTACGCTGTAGGTGGAAATGCTGAAGCTGCATCCGTTTCTGGTATTTCAGTTTTCTGGGTAACAATGGGCGTATTCATTATGGCTGGTATCCTTTATGGTTTTGGTGGCTTCTTCGAAGCAGCTAGAATTGGTACAGGTAAATTTGATACTGGTACAGGTTATGAAACTGATGCTATCGCAGCTTGTGTTGTTGGTGGTATTTCATTCTCTGGTGGTATTGGTAAAATTAGCGGAGCAGTCTTTGGTGCTATCGTCTTTACAGCTATGACTTATGCTTTAACATTCTTAGGAATCAACCCATATTATCAATATCTTTTAAGAGGTATTGTTATTATCGCAGCAGTTGCACTTGACTGTTTGAAGTATTTGAAGAAAAAATAATACAAATATAAAAAAACACAAAGTAAAATATATGCATCTCGAAAGAGATGCATATTTCATAAATGAAAGGAAAAAATATGGGTGGCTTAGAAATTTTCTTTTTATCTTTTATTATAGGTTTTGTTTCTAATTACATATTGGCTCTAAAATATTTAAGGTTTTTAAGGGGAGAAACCCAAACAAAGTACACCGATATAACGTTGATTTTAACCTCGATTATTTGGGGGACACCAATTATTTTATTTATGTATTGTATTTTTCCTGAAATTAGAATTGAAGATGCAAGCAAAAATAGAAGACTTTTAATCAGTGAAATTATTATTCTTATAATTCAAATTGCAGCTGTTGTTTTACTTGGTTGTTTCGGGCTTTTAACAATTGGAAATTACAACTAAAACTATTCTAAATTAACTTGATTTAATTTTTGTAAGAAAGTTAAGACTGAAAATAAATTTGATGCAGGTATATCTTTATCTAAATAAAGGTTAATCTTTCCATTATTTTCGATTTCAAAAGTTGAATAGGTAAAAAGACTTTCTAAATTGACTTCATTTTCGATAATTTTGTGATAAGAAAAAGGTTTAAAAGTAGAGAAGTAGGATTTAACACTCTTCTCTTTTTTCTTAAATTTGGAGTAATTAGAGAGCAAAGTAAAGATATAAAAAGAAACCTCGTCATCTAAAAGGACAATGTTGCATTTGCTTTCAATGCAACTCTTTAATGGAATTACTTCTTTAAAGTTAGGTATATTTGTTCTTACAAAACTATAAATGTCGTCTTTATCATAATTAAACTTTTCGACAATACCTACTGATATATTCTTTTTATCAATTTTTGAATCGATGTATTGAGAATAGAAAGAAATTGCTTGATCAATTTCGTTTTTTAAAAGATCTTTATCAATATTTTGATTATAGAAAATATAGACTTTTTTGCAGCCAAGGATTGTATCATCATGAATTCTGAAAAGAAGGTTATTCGATTTTAGACTTCTAAAATCTTGATCGTCTAAAGTTTTGATAAAGAAGTTAACGTATTTTAAATCGTCGTCATCAAATTTATTTCTACGTCTTATTTTTTTAAAATCATCAAGTTCTGTAAAAACTTTTCCATCTGCTTTTACAAAAATTTCAATATTTCCATTGATTGCATCATAACTTCTTAATGTCGATAATACTGTGCCAGAAGAAGCAAAATCGTTCATGTCTAAATATATTTTCATAACTTGCCTCGCTTTAATAATTTTATCATGTATTAGAACTGTTTACTTATATAAGTTTACAGACTATTTTGAAAGCAATTTAAAATTTGTATTAAATGAAAGTCTGTAGATTTTATTAAATTACTCCGCAAACATCTCTTCAAGTTTATTTAAAATTTCATCACTTACTTTGTCTTTTAAATCTTCTTTTTTAATAAGTTTAAAATGCTCGTAAGTAAAAGAAGGAGAGACCATACATCCAACAAGAGTATAACTTTTACCTTTATACTTTGATCCGAAAATGTGACCTTTCTTAACTAGATATTGTGGAAAAGCATCTTGAGATTTTATACCTAATTTAATTTCTTTATAGTTAAGATTTTCATCAAGTTCAACAATTGTGCAATCATCACCGCCTTGATAATACCAAAGTTCATCTTCCTCTAAAACATGGAGATGAGAAATATCATTTTCACCAAGTAAAAAGAGAATTGATGAATATAGAACTTGCTTTTTATTATATGAAATTGATGAATGAAACGTTTCTTTAAAGTATCCTCCTTCAACATGAGGAACAAGATTAAATCTATTGATAATTTCTTCTTTATTCATAAATTAATGATACTAAAATCATAGAGAATAATGAATTTTTAAGTTCAAAATACATATAAATAGAGGCTCATTTTTGATAAAATTATTACTAGATATGTATAAAGTAATCATTGTTGACGACGAAAGTGCAGTTAGAGAAAGGCTCTATAATCAATTATTAACTTTTAAAGATGATTTTGAAATTGTTGGACAATACGATAATGGCTATGATGCATTAATTAGTGGTAGTCAACTTTGTCCAGATCTTTTAATTACAGATATTAAAATGCCTTATATTGATGGCATTGAACTGATTAAAAGAATGAAACAAGAATTACCTTTACTTCAAACAATTATCATTAGTGGTTTTGATAGTTTTGACTATGCTAAACAAGCAATTTCTTTAGGTGTAATTGGCTATATTTCTAAACCTATTACACTTGGTGAACTTAGTGAAACAATAGCTAAAGCTAAAAATGAACTCGATAAAAGAATCGCAATAGATGATGATATTGAAGAACTTAAAAAAAGAGCTGATAGTGGACTTAAGCTCATGCAAAATAATGATTTATCCAAACTCATCACTTTAAAAGATATTCCAGAAAATTTTAAAGAAAAACTTTTAGCAGATAAAGTTAATTTAGACTATAAATATACTATTTTAGCTGCTATTGATTTTGATGATGAAATTGTTCAAATCTCTTATGAAAAGATGGAACTTGTTAGTTTATATCTTGAAAAATATATAAAAGAGGAGTTTGACAAGAGCAACATCAGTTTTGTTCTTTTTGATAACTCTTCTGAGTTTGGTCTATTTATATTATCTAATAATCCTTTTTCAAAAGAAGTTTTACAAGAAAAATTAGTGAGAATTCTTGCCAAAATTAAAAGAGGCTGTTCAACCGAGATGTCGATTGGCTTAAGTGAAACAAAAGTAGAAGGCGGACCTCATAAAAGTTATCGCGAATTATATCGTCACGCTTTAAGAACCCTTGAATATCGAACTGTTATTGGAAGTAATATTGTCATTTTCTTTGATGATATTAATAAAAATAAAACTACTAGTGGAAAAGTAGATGAAAACGAGTTTAAAAATATTACTTATGAAGTTTTATATGGTGAATTATCAAATGCCAAAGATCGAATTACCCGTTTATTAAATACAATTACTACAGATAACTTTAAAGAAACCTACTTATTCATCTTAAATAACTTAATTGATGCACTTTTAAAAGCTTGTGTCTCTCTTCAATTACTTTTCCAAACATATATGAATTATGATGAGATTATTACAAAAGTTCACTCAATTAAAAGCAATGAACAGTTATTTGATTTTATAAATAAACTTGTTGATAACATTGATGCTTTAAATAAGAAAAGTAGACAAAGTGGGGTTGAAACTTCCTTTAATCAAATTCTTGTTTTTATACGTAATAACTACAATAAATCAACCCTTTCTTTAGAAGATGTGGCTAATGAACTTGGTTATTCAGTAAGTTATGTTAGCGCTATATTAAAGAAAAATAATACTTCATTCATTAAATTTTTAACTGATGTGAGGATGGAAAAAGCTAAGATGCTTTTAAGAAATCCTGAAAACAAACTTTTAACTATTGCTAATGAAGTTGGATATGATGATCCTTATTATTTTTCTCATTGTTTTAAAAAGAATACAGGTTTATCACCTGTTGAATATCGAAAGAAATGATTAAAAGAAATTTTTCCATTCGTTTTAAATTAACTTCTTATACAATTACATGTTTCTTTCTTTTTCTATGCGCAATTAGTGTTATTGCAGCAGGTTTATATTACACATCAATCGCTCAGATTCTAGACGAGCAAATTATTAATACATCAAAGCAAGTTGTTTCTAATTATGAGAATTATTTTGATAGTGCAATAGAAGTATCAAATTCTATTCAAACAAAGATTGATAATCGTTCAGTTTTAGATGAAAAGTCTGCAATTCGCAACTATTTTGATGATGTTAAGACTATAAAAGGCGAAATTCTCTCTATTGCTTTATATGATACAGAAGGCAATTTAATCGTTGCTGATTCTTCTTTTGATACGACTAGTGCAGAAAGCGTATATGATACAGAATCATTTACTAATGCTCTTAACGAACCAATGATCAATATTTTTAGTGCAGTCGGATATGAAAACGAAAGATATGCTTTTACTCTTTCTCGTTACATGTCTTTTAATAAAGGTAGTGATCATGGAGTTGCATTGATTGAATTTGATTTTACAAAAATTGTCCGATTAATTTATCAAAGTGATTTGGGTGAAAATGGTCATATTGCTATTTTTGACCGTGATTATAATGTAGTTTATTCTTCAAAACCTGAATTTATAAACGAAGACTTATCAGAAACTAAAAAATTAGTTTTAGGCTCTACAGGCGTAACGATTAATCGACAATCCTTTAATTTATTTATTTCAACAGTTACAAACACTGGATGGAAAGTTTCGGTATTTACAAATAACTCTCAGATTTATTCCTCTTTATATAACTTCATTATTATAGTTATTATCACCACATTAATTCTTTCTTTAGTTTATATCTTTATAGTTTATGTAATCGTTAAACAAGTTACTTATCCAATTTATCGTTTACAAGCTGAAATGAACAAAGTTAAAGACTTAAACTATGAAGTTAATCGTTCAAAATTAACTAAAGGAAGTAAAGAAATTATTCAACTTGATGCAACCTTTAATGAAATGATGAAAAGAATTCGTTATCTTGCTGATAAGCTTCTTCAAGAACAAGTTAATCAAAGAAAGAGCGAACTTAAAGCTTTACAAAATCAAATAAACCCTCATTTTTTATATAACACACTTGACTCAATTATCTACATGATTGATAAAGGAGAGAATCAAAAGGCAGAAGAAATGATTGTTGCTCTTTCAAAATTCTTTAGAATTTCAATTTCTCGAGGGAAGACAATTATTCCTTTAAAAGATGAAGTTGAACACGTCCGAAATTATCTTCTTATACAAAAAATTAGATTCGGTGATCAATTTACTTATTCAATAAATGTTAATCCTAATTTGTATCAATATAATTGCATTAAACTTATTCTTCAGCCTCTAGTTGAAAACGCAATTGAACATGGCTTAAACGATAATGAAAGCGGTGGAAAGATTGAGATAATTGGTGAAGAAAATGATAATTATATTATTTTAAGAATAAAAGATAACGGCTATGGAATAAGTGAAGAAAAATTACAATCAATTTATGAAAGTTTCCATCATGATTCAATTCATCAAGGCGTTGGACTTAAAAATGTTTATCAAAGAATTAAGATTTATTATGGAGATGAAGCTGATTTAAAAATCGAATCTTTTGAAGATGAAGGAACAACTATTTCAATATATATTCCAAAAAAGAAGGCATTAAAAAATGAAGAAAAATAGTAGATTTGCAAGGCTTTTAACTTTATCGATTGGTTTAATATCAATTTCTTTAATGAGCTGCGGAGAAAATAATTCTCACATTTCTTTGTTTGTTTACACAAGTTTAGATACTTTTATGCAAGGTTATGCCAAACAAATTCAGGATACTTTAAAAGATAAATATAATGTTATAACCTTTGATGGAGAAAGTAGTCAAACTTATCAAAACGATCAAATTGTTAGCGAGATAAATAATCCAGAATCGAAGTTTTTATTAATTAATCTTGTTGATCGACTTGCTTCAAAAACTATAATTGAAAAAGCCTCGACTGAGAGTAAGCCAATTGTCTTTTTAAACCGTGAACCTCTAGAAAAAGATTTACGTGGAAGCGAATTAGCATATTATGTTGGTGCACGTCCAGAAAGTGATGGTGAAATACAAGGAAATATTATTAACGAATTCTTTGAAAGCTCTACAAATTTTTTAGTTAATTATGATCGAAACTCAAATGGAAAGCTCGATATTTTACTTATCAAAGGTGAACAAGGTCATCAAGATACCGAAAATCGTAGTCAGTATTCAATTAACAGATTAAAATCACTTGGTTATGATACAAATATCATTGATTCAAGATTTTGCGATTGGATTAGAACAAGCGCAACTGAATTTTTAGCAGAAGTTTATGAAGATTATAAGGATGATATAGATGTTATCATCTCTAATAATGATGATATGGCTTTAGGGGCAATTGATTATTTAAAAACGCTACCTGAACATGATCCTGAACTTGCTCTTTATGATCAATTCCCTTTAATTGTTGGTGTCGATGCAACTGAAGTAGGGTTAGACGCAATCGTTAATAAAGAGATGTATGGAACAGTGCGAAATGACTATGAAACTCAAGTTGAAATAATCGATAAATTAATTGAATATCTATTAAATGATTATGATATGTCCTCATTTCCTTATACAACAGAGTCAGAAAATTTCTATCGCACTGACGGAATTAAAATAACTCAAGAAAACTATGAAGAATTTATTTAAAGCTTAAATTTAAGTAAAAACATTGCAAAACTCTATTATTTTTGGAAATAATCGATGAATTAATATATAATAGTTAAATAGAAGGGACTAATTATGGATATTACTTTAAGACTTGTTGAAGAATTAGGTTTAGAAAAAAGAAAAATTGAAGCAGCCGTTAAACTTATTGATGAAGGTAACACAATTCCTTTTATCGCTCGTTATAGAAAAGAAGTAACAGGTAATTTAGATGATGCTGAACTTAGAAAACTTTTTGATCGCTTAACATATTTAAGAAATTTAAATGAGCGTATTGATACAGTTTTAAAATCTATCGAAGAGCAAGGGAAGTTAACTGATGAATTAAAAACTCAAATAGAAAATGTTAAAACTTTAGCTGAACTTGAGGATTTATATCGTCCTTATAAGCCAAAGAAAAAAACAAGAGGCTCGATTGCAAAAGAAAAAGGTTTAGAACCACTTGCAAAATATATTCTTGAGGAAGATACTAGCGTTAATATTTATGAAGAAGCTAAAAAGTTTATTAACGAAGAAAAGAAAGTTTTAAGCGTTGAAGATGCAATTAATGGAGCTAAAGATATTGTTTCTGAAGTAATTAGTGATGATCCTTTAATTAGAAAATTCATTAAAGAATTAATTGAAAAGAAAGGTGCGGTTTCATCTAAAGAAATTAAAAAAGATGAAAAAGATACCTATAAAATCTATGCTGATTATTCAGAAAGCGTTTCTTCAATTAAACCACATCGATATTTAGCTATTAATCGTGGTGAAAATGAAAAATGTTTAAAAGTTAGTCTTGTTTATGATGATGAAGAAATTATTACTTATATAAGAAAAAGATATAACAAGAAAAAAGAATATTTTGATATTTATTCAGAAATTATTGCTGATAGTTTAAAACGTTTAATTAAACCTAGTGTAGAAAATGAAATACGCAACGATTTATTTGATAAGGCGAGCGAAAAATCTTTTGAAGTGTTTAAGAAAAACTTAAAGAGTTTACTTATGTATCCACCTTTAAAAGATAAAGATATTTTAGGTTTTGACCCTGGTTTTAGAACTGGGTGTAAATATGCCTTAATTGATAAATTAGGTAATCCAAATAAAAAAGTTATTGGCGTTAGTCATATAACAAGTAATTCAAAAGAAGAAGTTGAAGAAGCTAAACTTCGCCTTTTACAAGTTTTAAAAAGTAATCATATTGACTACATTGCATTAGGAAATGGCACTGCAAGTAGAGAAAGCGAAGCAATTTTATCGAGTTTAATCAAAGAAAATAATCTACCTATTAAGATTTATATCGTTAACGAAAGTGGAGCTAGTGTTTATAGTGCTTCTAAACTTGGGGAAGAAGAATTCCCTGATTTACCAGTTGAAAAAAGAAGTGCTATTTCTCTTGCAAGAAGATTAATGGATCCTTTAAGTGAACTTGTAAAAATTGATCCTAAAGCCATTGGAGTTGGTCAATATCAACACGATTTAGATCAAAAACGTCTTGGAGAAGTGCTTGAAGGAGTTGTTGAAGATTGTGTTAATAATGTTGGGGTTAACTTAAATACAGCTAGCGTCTCTTTACTTAAATATGTTTCAGGAATTAATAAAACAATAGCTCAAAATATTTATGATTATCGCGAGAAAAATGGCGAATTTAAGAATAGACAAGAACTTAAAAAGGTGCCTAAGCTAGGTGAAAAAGCTTTTGAGCAATGCGCTGGTTTTTTACGTATTGTTGATGGTGAAGAACCTCTTGATAATACTGGCGTTCACCCAGAGAGTTATAAGTTTGCTAAAGAAATCATCAAAGAGACTAAGATTGATTTAAAAAACGATGATGAAGAAACTTTAAAATTAAAGTTATCTTTATTTAATGAAGACAAGTTTGTTTACAAGAATGAACTTGGTGCATTAACTTTAAAAGATATTATCTCGGAACTTGAAAAACCAGGCAGAGACATAAGAGATGATGTAAAAATTGTTGAACTTGATAATAATGTTAAATCAATTGAAGATTTAAAGGTTGGTATGATTTTAACAGGAACAGTAAGAAATATTGCTGATTTTGGCGCTTTTGTTGATATTAATGTTCATCAAGATGGCCTTGTGCATATTAGCGAAATTTCAAATAAGTTCATCCGCCACCCAAGTGAAGCTTTAGCAATAAATGACATTGTTAAAGTTAAAGTCATCTCGGTTGATCCATTAAGTAAGCGTATTGGCCTATCAATTAAACAAGCAAAATAGATTATCGCAAAATATTTGCAATAAATTTATTAAATTAGATAACACTAACTAATTTAATTTGTTATAGTACTAGTGGGGTTGATGAATAGTGCAAAGAATAACAACACAAAGAAAAAACATCTTAGAAATAGTAAAGAGATTAGGACACTCTACTTTAAGCGAGATTGCTTCGACTTTAAGAAAAGATTGTCCACATGCTGCTCTTTCAACTGTTTATCGCTCTTTAGAAACGCTTGAAAAAGAGAGGGTTATAAGAAGGGTTCCAGCAAAATATGGACCAGACTTCTATGAATCTTATGATCAAGCTAAACATGACCATTTTATTTGTCTTAGATGCGGGAAAATTTATGATATTCCTAAAAGACGAACAAAAATGACTCCATTATCTAAAGAAGGTAATTACGTTCAAGAAGTAGTTACTACTTATTATGGAGAATGCAGGGAGTGTGTAGAAAAAGATAATTAAATGCTTTGCATTGATTATACAAGGAGGCTATATGAAAAAATATTTATGCTTAGTTTGTGGCGTTGAATTTGAAAGCGACGATGCAAATCCAGTTTGCCCAGTTTGCGGTGCAAGTGGCGACGATTTACAAGAAGTTAAAGAAGAAAAATAATTAAAAAGGAGAATAAGGAATATGGCAAATAAATACGCAGGTACACAAACCGAAAAGAATTTACAAACAGCTTTTGCTGGTGAATCACAAGCAAGAAATAAGTACACCTATTTTGCAAGTGTTGCAAAAAAAGAAGGTTATGAACAAATCGCTGCTATCTTTTTAGAAACAGCAGATAATGAAAAAGAACACGCCAAATTATGGTTTAAAGAATTAGAAGGAATTGGCGATACTGCTGCTAATTTAAAAGCTGCTGCTGAAGGCGAAAATTATGAATGGACAACCATGTATAAAGAATTTGCTGAAACAGCTGAAAAAGAAGGCTTTAAAGATCTTGCTATCAAATTTAGATTAGTTGCTGAAGTTGAAGCAAAACACGAAGAAAGATATAACAAACTTTTAAAGAATGTTGAACTTTGTGAAGTCTTCAAAAAAGATACTGGTATCACAATCTGGAAATGTAGAAATTGTGGTTATATATTTGTTGGAAAAGCAGCACCAAAAGTTTGCCCATGCTGTGCACACCCACAAAGCTTCTTCGAAGTTAACGCAACAAATTATTAATCTTTAATAAAAAGACAAAATTGACTGCAGGGTTACCTGCAGTTTTTATTTTGTCTAAATTTGTTTAAAACATAAACCTTTTTAAGAAATAGTTGATATTTGCGAGGTTTTTAAGTTAGAAAAACGAAAAAATAAGTATCTAGACACATACTAATTGTAGTGAAAACCTACTATTTATTGATTAAGTTGTTTATAATAAATTCATTAAAGGAATTTAATTATATGAAAGTTAAGTATGCTGTTATTCCTTGCGCTGGCAAGGGAACAAGGTTTTTGCCTATCACAAAAGGCGTTGCTAAAGAGATGTGTCCAATTGTTGATCGACCAACTCTAGATTATATTGTTGAAGAATGTTTAGAAGCTGGAATTAGTGATATTGTCTTTGTTATTTCAGAAGGCAAAGAGGATATTAAAAAGTATTACTCTTTAGATGAAGCTTATGAAAAAGATTTAAAAGAACATAATAAAGATGAATATGCATCTTTAATTCACAAAATTGCAACAAAGGCAAAATTTCATTATGTTATTCAACATGAACAACTTGGTTTAGGACACGCTGTATTACAAGCGAAAAGTGTTGTTAAAGATGATAATTTTGTTGTCTGCTGTGGAGATGATATTTGTACCTATAATGGAGATTCTCCTGTTAAACAATTAGTGGATGCTTTTATTAAAGTTGATGGTAAAACAATTGTTGGTGGTCAAAAAGTAAAACATGAAAACATTGTTAAATATGGAGCCATGAAAGTTAAAGGGCAACTTGATGAGAGACTTTATGAACTTTCTGGAATTGTTGAAAAACCAAAAATTGAAGAAGCTCCTAGTGATCTTGCTAGCTTAGGTAAATGGGTTTTTAACGCTAAAATCTTTGATGAACTTGAACATACACCAAAAGGAGCTGGTGGAGAAATTCAATTAACTGATGCAATTGCTCAAATTATGAAAAAAGAAGCTGTTTATTATTATGATTTTATCGGCAAACGTTATGATTGTGGTGATAAATTAGGCTATTTAGAAGCAATTATTGATGTAGCTTTAGCTCGTGATGAATTTAAAGAAGGATTAAAAGAGCATATTAAATCTTTAAATATTAAATAATTTCTATACATTTAAATATATTTTTAATCCTTAATAAGTAAAAATTGTAAAGAGTGTAAAATTTACATTTTCTTTACAATTTTTTACATTTGTATGATTTTTCTTAAGTTTTCTTCTCTATATAGTTATTGTCGTGAAGAGGAGAAAAAAATGAAAAAGATTTTATTACTTTGCAGTTTAGCTCTTACAGGTGTATTAGGAGCAACAATCGTCTCGTGTGGTGGAGAACCAACAACTGATGATACAGGAAATGACAACAATAACGATAATACAAATACTGGTGACACATTTGATGCATCAAAAAATATTATCCTTTATTCAAGAGAAAAAGGAAGCGGAACAAGAGAATGCTTCTTTGAAGGAATCGGATATGGCGATGTTGCAAAAGAAGATGTGTGGAATGATGATGTTGTAGTTTCATCTCAATCTAGCAATGCTGCCATTATGCAAGTCGTTGGAAGCAACGAATATGGTCTTGGATATTGTTCACTTGATTCAATTGATACAGTTAGCACAATTAAAGGTTTAACTTATGAAGGAGTTGAAGCAACTCAAGATACAGTTGTTGATGGATCTTATAAATTACAAAGAAACTTCAACTTTGTTGTTGCAAGTGATGATGTTTTAAGTGCAAAAAATGCTCTTGCTAAAAATGCTTTTGTTGCATTTATGACTAAATCAAAAGAAGGATTATCTGCAATTGCTGCTAAAGGCGGAATTTTAACAACTAGTGTTGCAAAAGCTCAAAGTTGGAAAACAATTCAAGAAAAAGATTACCCAAATCTTGATATAAAAGGAGTTACAATCAATGCTTGTGGTTCAACATCTGTTTTAAATGTTTTAAACGGATTAGCTAGTGCATTTAAAGAACAAACTGGTTGTATAGTTACTCCAAATCAAAAAGGATCTGGCGATGCTGTTAATGGTGTTTTAGGACAAAACGAGGACAACAAACAATATGAAATCGGTTTCTTATCAAGAGAAATTAAAGATAGCGAATTAAAACAACTTAATGAAGAAAAAAACTTCCACGGTGCAATTTGTAGAGATGCTGTTGTCCCAATTGTTAATGCTAAAAATACAAAAGTCACTAACGTAACAGCTGCAGTTTTAGTTAAATCTTATAAAGGTGAAGTTAAAACCTGGCAAGCTTTCATTGATGCTCTTGCTGCCTAATTAAAAGAAAAAGAGGTTATGCTAGATAAGAGCAAACAAGAAAATATAACAACCGAAGATCAAAAATTTAAGAGGAAGGATTTGACCGATCGAATAGTGAGGTTAATCTTCCTCTTTATTGCTATATTGTGTGCAAGTTTTGTTGTCTTCATTGTGATATTTATCTTAGAAAAAGGTATTGAACCTTTCTTTAGAAATTATTCACTTGTTGAAGGAGAAACAGTAAACCAAAATTTAGGTTTATTTTTTACTAATCCACGTTGGCTATATAATGGCGAAGGTGGAATGGGTTTTCTTCTTCTTACAACTTTATATTCAACTTTAATTTCTTTATTAATTAGCGTTCCGGTTTCAATTTTTACCGCTCTTTTTATTGTGAGAATGGCACCAAAACGCACTAAAGGAATTATTAAAACTTGTGTTGAATTATTATCATCTATTCCTTCTGTTATTTTTGGTATTTTTGGAATGGGTGTAATTTGTCCAATTATTGCTAGTTTACCTATTCAAACTTTTGCAGGTAATTCAATTTTATCAGCTTCACTTGTTTTAGCCTTAATGTCAATTCCAACAATGACAATGGTTTCAACAAATGCCCTTGAAGCAGTTGATAAAAGACTGATAGATGCTTCAATTGCTTTAGGAGCAAGCAAGGCTCAAACAAATCTTAAAATTGTTATTTCTTCAGCAAAAAGTGGCATTTTTGCAGGGATTATTCTTGGAATAGGGCGTGCTTTAGGAGAAGCAACTGCGGTCCAAATGGTTATTGGAAATAACGCTTTGGGTACTGGATTTTATAATCCACTTAATCCTGGAATGACTTTAACTAGTGCAATGCTTAGTGGAATTGGAGAAGCTACAGGTATTGGATATGATGTTCGTTTTTCTCTTGGTATTGTTTTAATTCTTGTAATTTTAGTGATTACATCAATTTTAAATTTAATTAAAAACAAGATGGATACTATCAAAACTAAAAATAGCACCCCATTTTATAAAAAAGTTGCTGATTTCTTTAGTAGTGATATTGCATTAATGAGGACTTATATAAATGATAAATTTAGAAAGAATAAAAAATAAATTTAAGGTTGATAAGTCCTTTAAAGACTTACCTAAAGAGACCAAAAAAGTATTTATAAAAAGAAAGATTAAAGATGCTGGAATAAATGGAAGCACCATTCTTTTTGGTTTATTTACAGTAGCAATTTTAATCTGGATGGTTGTTTATATTTTTACAACTGGTGCTAGTACTTTAACCTGGGATTTTATAAGTAGCGATTATACAGCTGAGTCTTTAACATTAGCTCCAGAAGAAGGAATGATTGAAGCACCAGGTGATTTAACATTTGAAAACTCCACAAATGCCGAATATTTTTCTTCAAAATGGGGTGTAGCTTTTGAAGATGGTAAGGACAATTTACAAAATAATGTTGTCTATGTTGTTCATATTGAAGAAAATTCACCTTTTAATGATTTCGTAAATCCAAAAGGAGAAAAAGTTACTATTACCTCAGATTATTATTGTAACTACATTTCAATAAGTACTGATGGAATGGATTTTGAACAATTAAATGGCTCAGATTTATCTGCTCAAGAAATGGCTGAAGAATTAGATAAAGCGGAATATGTTTTTGGAAGCAATTATCAAACTAGAGGCGAAGGTATAAGAGGATCTTTGCTTACAACTCTTCTTTTAATCGCTTTTTCATTATTATTCTCACTTCCTTTAGGAATAGGAGCAGCAATTTACTTAGGAGTTTACGCTAAAAATGGCCCAATCACAAAAGGAATTAGAACATTAATTGATGTTACAAGTGGTATTCCTTCAATTATTTTTGGTTTAGCAGGAGCAATTATCTTTATTCCTTTTGTTAATGCAGTTAGCGGGACAAGCGGAGGAAACATATTCTCAGGTTCATTAACGATGGCGATAATGCTTCTTCCAACAATTGTTAAAACTACAGAAGAGTCAATTAATGTTATTCCAAAAAGTTTGACACAAGCTTCTTTAGCTTTAGGAGCAAGTAGAACTCAAACAACATTTAAAATAGTTTTACCAAATGCTTTACCTGGTATATTAACTTCAACCCTTCTTTCAATTGGAAGAATAATTGGAGAATCAGCAGCACTTGTTTTTGCAATGGGTTCAACTATTGGAAACACTGCATCATTTACAAACGGTTATGCTTCGCTTGCTGTTCATATTTATGTAATTCTTGGAGGAGAAGCTCCTCGATATCAAGCAGCCTGCGCAATTGCAATTATTATACTTATTGTAGTTTTAGTTTTATCTTTACTCGTAAAACTTATTTCACTTCGTTTAAATAGATTTAAAGGAGCAAAATAATCAATGATTGAATTAGAAAATGTAAATAAAGAAGAAGTTGCTATAACTAAAGATAACAACTTAAATAACACCTTACTTGAGGATGAAGAATTTAAAAATCCAGATAATATCGTTTTTTCATGTCGTAATGTTGACCTTTTTTATGATAATGGTGAAAAACATTCATTAAAAAATATAAATATAGATATCTTAAAAAATAAGGTTACAGCTTTTATTGGACCATCAGGATGTGGAAAATCAACTCTTTTACGCTGTTTTGATCGTATGAATGATTTAATTGATGGATGTAAAATAACTGGAGAAATTAAATATAATGGCCAGGATATAGATGATATCAATACAATTCTTTTAAGAACTAAGGTTGGAATGGTTTTTCAACAACCTAATCCTTTTCCAATGTCCATAAGAAATAACATTTGTTATGGTCCACGCTGCCAAGGCGTAAAAAACAAGGAAAAACTTAATTCAATTGTTGAACAATCTTTAAAAGACAGTGCTCTTTTTGATGAAGTTAGTGATCGACTTGATGCAAGCGGTCTTTCTTTAAGTGGTGGACAACAACAAAGACTTTGTATTGCAAGAACAATTGCAATGTCTCCAGATGTTATTTTAATGGATGAACCAACTAGTGCTCTTGATCCAATTGCAACATTAAAAATTGAAGAATTGATAAAAGAATTAAAGAAAAAGTATACAATTATAATTGTTACTCATAACATGCAACAAGCCGCTAGAATTAGCGATTATACTGCCTTTTTTATGTTAGGTGAACTTGTTGAATTTAATAAAACCGAAGAATTTTTTGCTCATCCACGCGATAAACGTAGCGAAGATTATATTACAGGGAGATTTGGATAATGGAATTAAAGGGGAAAATTGATTTAATTAATAACAATCTTTTAAAGATGTTTGAATTAACTATTTCATATTTAAATAATGCTTTTTCATATTATAAAGATGAAAAAAACACTGATGAAGAAAAAATAAATGATGATTTAGTTGATAAACTTGAAAGACAAGTTGAAGAAGATTGTCTACTTGTTATTTTAAAAGAAAGACCTTTTGCAAGCGATTTACGTAAAGTAACGGGTATTTTTAAACTTGTTGAAGATATTGAGCGACTTGGAGATCATGCTGAAGATATTGCCTGGGTTAGCAAAAATTTATATAAAGCAAAAGAGGCTTATCGCTCTCAAAAAATCGCTCGTATAATTGAAGTTGCTTTATCAATGGTTAACGATGCATATAAATCTTTAGCCAGCGCTAATCCAGATTTAGCAAAAGATGTAATTAAAAGAGATGATATTGTCGATGCACTTTATCTTGAACTTTTAAGTGAAATTCCTGTTTCAAAAGAAAAATATGCATTAAATGATGCTTATGTAATCTATACAACTCTTTTAGTTAAATATGTTGAAAGAATTGCTGATCATGCAAGTAATATTGCTGAATGGGCCATTTACATTCAAAATGGTTATTACAAAGATAAAGTGATAATATAATCAATATGAACAAATCTTATCTAATTTATTCATTAGAAGACGACAGAAATATTTCCCATATAATTTCTCTTGCTTTGTCTAAACAAGGGTATGAGATTCAAAGTTTTTATAACTTTGCTGATTTTATTACTCACTTTAAAGAAAGAAAACCTAACATGATTCTTCTTGATTTAATGTTACCTGATGCAACAGGAGAAGAAATATTAAAACAAATCAGAAGCGATGAAAGTAATGATGCAATTCAAATCATCATAATTAGTGCAAAAAATCTTACTATTAATAAAATTGATGGTCTAGATTTAGGTGCTGATGATTATATTGCTAAACCTTTTGATATATTAGAGTTAATAAGTCGCGTTAATGCTCGAGCTAGAAGACAAATCAAAAAAGAAAATTATAATATTAGAAATATTAGTTTTGATGCAACCAATAATAATTTTTTATTGAATAATGAAGTAATCCATTTTACAAATAGTGAATTTAAAATATTCCATCTTTTATTTAAAAGAAAAGGGGAACCTGTTACCCGTGATGAATTCTTTTCAATGCTTTGGGGTAGTGAAAAAAGTTATGAAACAAGAATTCTTGATATGCATATAAAAGAAATAAGAAAAAAGATTGGAAAAGATAACGCCGATTTAATTCAAACGATTTATGGCGTTGGCTATAAAATGAAGAATGAATAAAAAAAGTGTCATTATTGATTTTCTTTTTGTTTTCTTTTTAACACTTATTATTTTAGTAAGTTCTTTTTCTACATCTTTTATTCTTTCAAATTCAGAAGCCAGAACTCGCTTAAAAACATATGCTGATAATGTAAGTTTAGCTATTGATAATGGTGAAAGTTATGAAGATATAACAAAGATATATTCAAGCGTTATCGATTTAAGAGTTACAATTTTTGATGAAGAGGCTGAAGTTCTTCTTGAAATTAATAATGATGATTTAATTGCAGCTAAAGAAGATCGTTTAGTTGAATTAGAAAATAACAGCAATAATTATTACTACAAAGATTCCTTAACTTTAGGATATAGCGTACTTTATTATGTCTTAAAAAGTGATGTAGGTTTTATAAGAGTAGGTTTACCTCGCTCAAATATAGAAAGCACCTCTTTTTATATTTTAATTATTGGTAGTGCTGTAATTTTAGTAATTGACTTAACTTATGGATTTATTAAATATCGAGCATATAAAAAAGCCTTATCGCGCCTTAAAGAAAATGTATTAGAGTTAGAGAAAATAGCTGATTTAAATTATGACTTATCAACTGATGATGGGTATAAAATAATTGATAAAACTCTTACTCAAACAAGTGAAGTAATTAAAGATCAAATTGAAAAACTTAAATCCGAAAAAGACAAAACAGATTACATTTTAGATTCAATCGAAGAAGGATTTATTGTTTTAGATGGAGACAATAATTGCGTTTTAATTAATAAATTTGCGCTTGAAAAATTAGGCTTAAAAAAAGAATTTACCTTAAAGAAGTCTTTCCGCGCTTTAGCCCTAGGTGATGAATTAAATAATGCAGTTTTGCAGGCTTTTCGCTATAATTCAAGCACTTTTGATAAGCAAATTGAAGGTCGAATTTATCAATTTTTACTCACAAAAATTGATTTAAGATGGCTTGATAAAAGTGGAAAAAGCGGAATTGGAATAATCTTTTTTAATGTAACAGAAGATAGGTTAAATGAAAAAATTAGAAGAGAATTTTTTCAAAATGCCTCTCATGAATTAAAGACGCCACTTACAACAATTATTGGATATGAAGAGATGATTGAAAATGGCTTAATTGATGATGAAAAAGAAATGGCCAGAGCAAGAGAAGCTGTAATTAAAGAGAGTAAAAGAATGGAAAGCGTGATTGAAGATATGCTTGCTCTTTCATCTTTAGAATATAACATGTCTAAGGAGAAAAAAGTTGATGTTGATGCAAAAGAAATGGTTAAAGATATCGTCTATTCTTTTGAATATTTACTTAATGAAAAAGAAATAACTTGTTCATTAAAACTTAGTAGTGTTTCTTTAAAAATGGTTCCAAAAGACTTTGATCGCTTAGTTAGAAATTTAATAAGTAATGCTATTAAATATAATAAGGAAAAAGGGAAAATTTACGTTAACCTTAACAAAAATTATATAAGCGTAAAGGATAGTGGAATTGGGATTGAAGCTAAAAATTTAAGCCGAATTTTTGAAAGATTTTTTAGAGTAGATAAAGGCAGAAGTCGTGAGCAAGGCGGAACAGGTCTTGGGCTTGCGATTGTTAAACATATTTGTCTAAATTATGGTTTTAAAGTTGAAGTTAAATCGAAAGTTTTAGAAGGCACAGAATTTATTGTCTATTTTCAAAATAAATAGCAAGCATTAAGACTATAAAAAATAATATATTCTCAAATTAAGAAAGACATAAAAATACCTATTTAATCGCTTTTTTAATAAATTATTTCATTTTAAGGAATGGCTTGATTTCGATATTCTTGGATTGACTTTTAAAAGGTAAAAAACATTGACTTGCATATGTGAAAACATTATAATTGTCAAGACACTAATCTAAAAAATTAAAGTCCCGGTAAGATTTTAAGTTTTATGGAGGATAGTGAGATGAACAGAGAAACTACAAGTTTAAAAAAAGAAGAGATTGTTCGCAAGTGGTATGTCGTCGATGCAACAGACAAACCATTAGGTCGTTTAGCAAGTGAAATTGCCGTTTATTTAATGGGTAAAGAAAAACCATCTTGGACACCAAATCAAGATTGTGGCGATTACATTATCGTTGTCAATTGCGAAAAGGTTAAGATCAATGGCACTCATAAACCATTAAATAAAAAATATTATAACGCAAGTGGTTATAATGGTGGTTTACGTGTTAGAACTCTTAAGGATATGCTTGAAAGATATCCTGAAGAATTATTTGAAAGAGTTGTTTGGGGTATGCTCCCAAAAGGAAGACTTGGAAGACAAATGTATAAGAAATTATTTGTTTACAAAGGTGCTGAACACAAACACGCTGCTCAAAACCCAGAAGTCTTAACTTTCAAAAGTTTAGGAGGTAATAAGTAATGACAGCTAAAGTTAAATCATTCTATGGTACTGGAAGAAGAAAATCCAGTATTGCTAGAGTTTATGTCAAACCAGGAAAAGGTGCTATCACTATTAATGGTCTTGATGTTAAAGCTTATTTCCCACACGACACATTAGTTATCGATTTAAAACAACCTCTTACTGTTTTAGGCGTTGAAGGAAAATACGATGTAACTGCTGAAGTTTATGGCGGTGGTTACACTGGACAATCCGGAGCTGTAAGACTTGGAATTGCTCGTGCTTTACTTGAAGCTGGCGAAGATAGAAAAGCATTAAAAGTTGCTGGTTTATTAACCCGTAACCCAAGAGCAAAAGAAAGAAAGAAATACGGTCTTAAAAAAGCAAGAAGAGCTCCACAATTCTCAAAACGTTAATCGTTTTCAATTGTTGTTCATTCAAAGAAGTACCTTACTTGGTGCTTCTTTTTTTATTAATTCATATTTAAAATTTCTTAAAATAACGAACAGTTTTTTAAATTAGTTAAATATCTTGCTTATTTGACCTTGCAATAAAGAAAAGATAATTTATATAATTCAGTTATGAAAACTTTAGAACAAAAACTACATAATAAAGTCATTAAAAAACCTAATTGGTTTCTTTATAATTTTTTAGGTCGTTTATGGCAATGTACAGTTGCTAGAAAATATCATTTAAAAACAACATATATTGATGATCCTCGTAAGGAAAAAGGTTCTTATATTTTATTAAGTAACCATGCTAGTAGAATGGATTATATTTTTACTGCAATTCCTCTTTTGCCTCACACTTTCAATTTTGTTGTTGGTTATAATGAATTTTTTAGAAGTCATCTTCATGGGATTTTTTCTTTAATGCATGAAATACCAAAGAAAAATTTTACTCCTGATTTATATGCTGTTATGGAAATGAAAAGAGTAATTAATCATGGAGGTAGACTTACACTTTTTCCAGAAGGTATGTCTTCAATTAGTGGAGGAAGTCAACCAGTTGCTTTAGGTAGTGCTAAACTTTTAAAATTTTTAAAAGTTCCAGTTTATTTATCTAATATTAAAGGCGGATATCTTACTTCACCAAAATATAATTTAGTAGAAAGAAAAGGACCGGTTGAGGTAAGCTTTAAAAGACTTTTTAGTGTTGAAGAAATTAATGCCTTATCTGAAGAAGAGATAACAAAAATTTTAAATAGAGAAATTAGAACTGATGATTACGCTTATAATTTAAAAAAGAAAAATATATATAAAAGCGATAATGTTGCTGAAAATATTGAACAACTTCTATATAAATGTCCTAAATGCGGTCATGAATTTGAAAATTTTTCAACATCTGATTCTATAGAGTGCTCGTATTGCCATAATAAGGTTATGATAGATAACACTTATAAACTTGTTCCAATTAAAGATTCAAAATCTTTTTTAACTCCTAAAGAATGGTTTGATTATCAAAGGGAGTGCGTAAAAGAAGAAATCAAAGATCCTGCTTTTGAATTAAAAGAAGAAGTTGAAATCGGATTTTTACCTAAATATAAATATTTAAAGCATCAAAAAACTAGCCAAATTGAAGGTAAAGGAATTTTAAAAATCAATCATAAAGGAATCTTTTTTGAAGGAACGAGAAACAATCAACCTTTTAAACTTTACTTTAACCTTAAAAGAAACACCAACTTATGGAATGTGTACTGATGCAAGTCGCTTTTATACTTTCTTAAAAGGCGAATTTATTGAGTTTTATCCTAAAAGAAAATCTGTTATTAAATGGTTACTCGTAACTGAAGAACTTCATAGACTCCATGGTGGATTATGGAAAGATTATAAGGATTATGAATAACAATTCGGAATTTATTAAAAAGTATAACGAATTAGATTCTTTAATAGGTGAAAAATTTAATAGAGAAGGGGACGATTCATCAATTTATTTTTTAATTAATAAGTATCGACGTAGCCGCATTGAAAAAGAAAGAATCTATTCAACTAAACTTGATTCAATTAGAAAAATTAGAAATTTAATGGTTCATGAATCTGGAATCATTGATGAACTATTTAATGTTTCTAGTGATGTTATTTCTTTTCTTGATGAATTAATTGATTATTTACGCAATCCAGTCAGAGCAAAAGATGTAATGACTCCTCTTTCAAAATTAATATATGGAACAAAAGAAGATGCTTTATATTATTTAATTGAAAAGATTGTTAAAGATGGAATATCAAATATTCCTATTTTAAATGAAGCAAAAGAAGTAATTGGCGTCTTTAATAGTGATGTTTTATTGTCTCTATCTTTAGATAACGTAAAAGTTAATAAAGATACAAAAATAAAAGATGTAATGGATTTTGTTAAATTAAATAACCAACTTAACTTAAGATTTATTTTCGTAACAAGTGATTATGAAATTGATGTCTTAAATGATTATTTCGCTTTTTCAAAAGAGCAATATAAAAAGAGGCTTCCTATTATTTTTGTAAGTATTAATGGTAAGGAAAGTAGCCAACTTTTAGGTATAGTTTCACCAATCGATTTAATTAGAAAAGGTCAATAATTACTTAAAAAGCTTGCAAAAATTCAATATTTTATATTTTTTAAGAATAAATAGGAGAGATAAAGTTAGACAAATTAATTGTTTTACTTTATAATACTTTTGCTTTGCAGATATGGTGGAACTGGTAGACACGCAAGACTTAGAATCTTGTGCTTCACGGCGTAGGAGTTCGATTCTCCTTATCTGCACCAGCTTATAACTTCAGGTTTGATGGGCTAAATTAGACTATCAAACCTTTTTTCAAAATTAGGAATTATTTAGCTTAAATTTTTCAATTTTTTGGGCTTTTTACTAAAAAACTAATTCTTAATTTATTGGGTTTTTAGTAAAAGAAAATTTGCCGAAACGGTGAAATTTATTTCTGTTAAATAATGGATAGTCCGAAACGAGACTCCTAATGTTAAATGTTATTTTTAAGAAAAATCTCGTAAAAATATCATTAAAATAGATAAATCGTCATCAGTTTATGTTAAAATACTGGTAGCAATTTGGGGCGGATAGATGATCGATTATGTTAAAAAAACTAAAGAATACCATGAAAGAAAATGCTTAACGTAGTATGAATTCCTACAAAAATATTAAACGTTAGTTGTGTATTTGTCTGTCAGTAGGAAAGAGATAGATATGAAGCAACTATGTATATCATGAATAAAATTGTCGTCACTCTCTTGAACAGGATTAATATGGAATTAGATAATTATAGGCATGATAACTTTGTAAATTTTTATAAATAAAATGGTATGTGAATGTTGCGAGGAGTTAATTATGAAAGCGATCGACTTGATTAATTTTCTAATTGAAAATTCTTATGAAATTAAAAATATGGATACGTGTAGACCATATTTAGATGTGAATGGCAATAAAATAAGATTTGATACTTCTAATAACAGATTTTCTGTTGATGGTATAAACCCTGGGCATGAACGTATTACTGACTTAACAAAACCTGAAAACCACTGCGTAGTAATGCTTTTAATTAAATTGTTTGAAAAAGGTTACTCAAAGGATGTTATATATTTAGAAAAACAGTGGCAATTGGGCCATGAAAATAGCGGTTCGCTGGATGTTATGATTAAAAATCCTGGAAACAAGGATATTTATATGTTGGAAGTAAAATCTTCTAACGAAATTAAAGGATACGTTAATTTGAAAAACGAGAAAAAATTAAAACAAGTTTTTTCTTATGCTATTCAAGAAAAAAATACTAAAATTATTTCGTTTTATGCTTTTGACTTCGCTAATAAAATTGACATGTTTTACAATGTTTATACGGAAAATATTCTTAAGGACTCACAAAATATTGATGATTTTTATGAACGTCGGAACAAGGTATTCGATAAATCGGATTACATTAAAAGGAATAGTATATTTAATGTCACCCAGTCTGTTAAGAAATACGAAGATTTAGAAAATATAACGAACAACGATACGCAAACACTGTTTAACCAATTTGCTACGATTTTACGCCTTCATTCAATTTCTGATAAACCTAACGCTTTTATGAAAATGATAAATTTATTTTTGGCGAAAATCGGCGATGAAGTTACTACCAATAAAGAATATAAAGTAAAAGACAAAAATGGTAACGTTCATTCTTTTAATGGGATGAAATTTCAATTTATATATGGAGTGGATACACCTGAATCATTTATGAAAAGGTTAAATGAACTTTACAAAGAAGGAATGCACGAGTATTTAAATAAAGAAGTTATCGACTATGACGATGAAGAGATTGAGCAATATATTAAAGGGGAAGATGAAACTAAATTAATTGAAATTTTTGATAATTTAAGACTTAAGAAGAATAATAATTTTGCGTTTATTGATGTTTATGATGATGAAACTTTTTACTCAAATTATGAAGTTGTTAAAAGTGTTGTGGAATTATTAGAGAATTATAAGTTTAAATACGAAACTAAGCATCAATTTTTAGGAGATTTTTTTGAAGAATTATTAAATACAAGTTTAAAGCAAGAAGCTGGTCAATTTTTCACACCCTATCCTATAGTGGATTTTATGATTGATTCGTTGCCATACGAAAAATGTATTAATGATTTTTTATCTAGTGGAAAGGTACAGTTTGTACCATCTGTAATAGATTACGCTTGTGGTGCTGGTCATTTTTTGATAAGTTCCATGGCGAAAACACAGGAAATTATTAATAACTTAAATGGCGATCTATACAATAAAAACCAACGAACTAAAATTTCGACTTTTAAAGCCGATCCATATTCATGGGTTAGCAAAGATAATTGTGTTGGTATAGAAAAAGATTATCGTCTTGCAAAAACTACTAAGATTGCGACCTTTTTAAATGGGGATGGGGATGCTGAAATCATAAGCGGGGACGGAATTAATAAATTTAACTCAAAGGATTATGAAAATACTACTCTTTATTCGCAAAGCAAGAAAATTGAAAAGTTTGATTTTTTAATTTCAAACCCCCCTTATTCAATAGATGGGTTTATGCGTAATTTTAATAAAAACGGAATAACTCCTGGCAGCAATGATTTTTCTTTATTGAGAAAGCTAAATTATAACGACTCTGCAATCGAAACGTTTTTTGTTGAGCGTGCTGAACAATTGCTAAAAAAAGATGGTTATGCAGCAATTATTTTGCCACAATCAATACTATCAAGTAGCAAATACGAGAATATGAGAAAATTTATATTTTCTAATTTTGTAATAAAGGCATTACTGATGACTTCAGATATTACTTTTTCTGGGACCACAACAAGTCCTGTTGTATTGTTCATGAAAAAAGAAAAAAGATTAGATCAGCATTATCGCGTTTTTCTCATAGGATCTCCTAAATATATGAATCCTACATCGGCAAAAATGAAGGAGAAAGAAGTTGCATTTCTTGGATATGAGTTTAGTTCTAATAGAACTAAGTCTGGAATAAATTTAAAAGAAACTTCAATTTTAAAAGAAATCTCGCCTTTGTTAAATAAATTTATTACTCACGGCAATGCTGATATTCCTACGAAGTTAACATCAAATGTTCAAATTAAATATCTAGACGAAATTCTTTTAAATGTTAAAGAAAATTACGTTGGCGATATTTATCCAAAATATGAAAAGAAAGCTGGAGTTGCATTAAAAACATTTTGTCAGATTAACGCAAGACGCGAGGATGAGTTTGATGAAAAACCAACAAAGTATGTTGAAATTAGCGATTTAAAAAACTTAGATAATTGCTCCAAGAAAAAGTCTTCTACCAGAATGTGCAAAAAGGGAGATATTCTTGTATCGAGTTTATGCCCAAAAAAGGATCAAATTGTGATTTCGGACGGCGATTACATGTTATCTTCGGCAATTCATGTGCTATCAGGTTTTAAGAATGATTCTGTCCGAGATTATGTATTTAAGGAATTACAAAATTCTGATGTTTTAAAACAGATGAACACGCTTCTTGACGGTTTTAAAATAACATATGCAAAGATAAGCGATGAAAATTTAATAAACAATATATTTATTAAAATGATGGACTCTTTTAAATGAGGAAAATTTAATAGAGAACTATCAAAGTACTTGTTAAAAAAGATAACGGATAAAATAATAATAATAATAATAATAACAATATCTAATGTAACTCATTATAAACGAAAAAGGCTTTAAACCAATCGGGCATATATTAGATTAGGAAGAAGTAAAATACCAGCTGAGGGTAATGAAATTATACAAATGACAAAAGACTTTCCGATTGCCTTTTAAAAAAGAAGTAAGTAAAAATTAGAATCTTCACTTTTTATATAAAAGTATGATAATTAAAGCTAGAATATTTAAAAATTCGGTAAAAGTGGCACTTTTATAAGGCTTAGTTTATTCAATAAAGAGAATGGCTTCTTTATTAGGGAGTGTTCAGTATGAATTTAAGTGATGATTGATAAAAAATGATTTGAATCTACGGATTTTAGAATTTTGGTTCTACTAAAAAAATGAAACCTTATTAGATAAACGATACTATACTAGAGAAATGATACCCTTAGGTCCTTTGAAAAGTTTGTATCAAAACATTATATTCAGTTTGTGTTGATTTAAAATCTATTTCTTTATAAAATTACCACGTGAAAGATTTTAAAATAGCTAAATTTCAAAACGATGATTTTATAATAGATGTAAAAGTTGATATTGCTGATAATACGGTTTGGCTAACACAAAAACAAATGGCCGAATTGTTTAATGTTTCTGTTGATAATATTAGTTTACATATTAAGAACATTTTAAAAGATAATGAACTTGACAATTCAACTATCGAGGAATCCTCGGAAGTTCGTCTTGAAGGGAAAAGATACATTAAACGTAAGCTTTATTATTATAATCTCGATATGATTATATCTGTTGGTTATAGAGTAAAGTCTAAAAATGGTATTCTTTTCAGAAGGTGGGCATCACATATTTTAAAAAAATACTTGTTAGATGGATATGCTTTAAATAAAGAAAGGTTAGATGCCTTAAATAAAACTTTTAAAATAACTACTAAAATGTTGTCTAGTTCATTAAATATAGATGAAGATGAATTGTTAAATGTACTTAAACATTATACTAAAGCCTTAGATACCTTAGATAATTATGATCATTCAAATCTTAAAAAGAGTATTGGTAATAAACCAATTTATAAATTATCTTATGAAGAAGCTATTAAAATTATTAAAAAGTTGTCATCTTCGTTTAATTCAGACGTTTTTGGAAAAGAAAAAGAAGTAGGCAAATTAAACGGAATCTTAGAAGCGATTGAGCAAACAGCTTTCGGGAAAGATTTATATGAAAGTGTTCAGGATAAAGCTTCTCACTTATTATATTTTTTAGTAAAAGACCATCCTTTTGTTGATGGATGTAAAAGAATAGCGGCTACATTGTTTTTAGAATATTTATATAAGAATCAATGCCTATTTGTTAATAATAAACCAGTGATATCAAATGATGCACTAGTTTCTGTTACTATTTTGGTTGCTGAATCTAAGCCAGAAGAAATGAATATTATGATAACTTTGATTAACAATTTGCTTTTATTTTAATTTATGGAAAAACTTGGTAAACTTTTTAAGAAAATTAGATCTGAAAATTACTTGACTCAAGAAGAAATGGCAAAGTCTTTAGGATATAAATCAAAAGCAACTATAAATAAAATTGAAAAAGGCATCAAATATCTCAAAAACAAACAATAAATTACCACAAATCACATAAATGAAATACCACAAATTACAAAAATGAAATACCACAAATTACAAAAATAACTTTGATTAATATGCCGAAAAAATAATAGAATAAGAAAAGCAAAACAAATAAAATAAGTGAGATTTTGAGAGGTACCCAGTTTCCTAGACATTAAATGTTTGTTAACTGGATTATATCATA